>NZ_JANRKL010000037.1:0-48707 GCF_033763495.1 Haliscomenobacter sp.
AGCCTCAACTTCTCAACTCCTCAACCTCCTCAACCAAAAAAACATGAAACCAAAATATCAACTTTCACCCCGTACCTTTTTGCCTGCCGCAACCCTCCTGGTCGGTCTGGTATTGGGCTATCTCTTATTTGGGCGCAATCACCAACACGAAAGTGGTGTGGCAGGAACGGATTCAAGTGTTACTGCTACCACTTACACCTGCTCCATGCATCCCCAAATCCGCCAACAGGAGCCGGGTATTTGCCCCATTTGTGAAATGGATCTTACGCCAATGAATGCCAGCACGGGCAGCGACCCCTTGGTGATGGAAATGAGTGAAGACGCCATTCGCCTGGCTGATATCCAAACTACGGTGGTAGGGCAGGGGCAAAGCGCTGGAAAAAAATTGAGCCTCAGTGGCAAAATTCAACCCGATGAACGAGCCATTTCCACGCAGGTTGCCCACATCCCTGGCCGAATTGAGCGACTGTTCATCACTTTTACGGGAGAACAAGTGCGCAAGGGGCAAGCGGTGGCCCGTATGTATTCCCCACCTCTGGTGGCTGCGCAACAGGAATTATTGGAAGCCATTCGTTTCAAGGGCAAAAGTTCGGAATTGGCCGAAGCGGCGCGCAGCAAGTTGCGCTACTGGAAAGTGTCGGATGAATTCATCCAAAAAGTAGAAGAGGAAGGCAAAATCCAGCGCGAAATCACTCTTTATGCCGATCGCAGCGGGGTGGTGATGACCCGAAAAGTAGCCGTAGGGGATTATGTGGAAGAAGGTTCGGCGCTGTTTGAGTTGAGTAACCTCAGCCAGTTATGGGCTTTGTTTGAAGCCTATGAGACTGATTTAGCCCATATTCGGGTGGGCAATACGGTACAGTTCAGCACCCCCTCGGTGCCCAATCGTACCTTCAGCGGGCGGATTACCTTTATTGATCCCCTGATTGATGCCCAATCACGTACGGCCTCATTGAGGGCAGAAATCCAGAACCCAGGCGGCTTGCTGAAGCCGGAAATGTTCATTCAAGGTGAAGTAAATGCCAACATTGCTGGAAAAACGGCGTTGGAAGTGCCCAAAACCGCCGTTCTCTGGACGGGCAAACGCTCGGTGGTATACCTCAAAAAGGCAGATGCAGCAGTACCCAGTTTCGAATACCGCGAAATAGAATTGGGCGAATCTACCGCCAATGCCTACCTCGTGCTCAAGGGCCTGCAAGCTGGTGATGAGGTGGTAACCAATGGTGCATTTGTGATAGATGCTGCAGCCCAACTCAACAACCAGCAAAGCATGATGAACAAACTGGTGGCTAAAACGGAGGCCAAGGCCATGGAAATGCCAGATTTTAGAGCTATGGTTTCGCCTGCCTTCCGTAAGGACTTGGACGCCTTGTCTAAAACCTACTTACGGGTTAAAGATGATTTGGTCAAAACCAACGCTAAAGCCAGTTCTAAACATGCCCTGGACTTAGCCAAACAATTGGAAAAAATGCAAAACCCTAACTTGCCTGCTGAAGCCCTGGCTTTTTGGAAAACCCAATACAATGACCTACGCCAACACGTGGCCCGCATCAAAGCCAGCACCGATGTGGAAGCCCAACGGATGCAATTTGATTTTGTGTCCCAACTCCTGATCCACACCTTTAAAGTTTTTGGATCTGGAAAAGAGGCCTTATTCGTTCAACATTGCCCCATGGCCTTCAACAACCGGGGAGCAGATTGGCTCAGCAGCGAAGAAAAAATCCTCAATCCCTATTTCGGCGATGAAATGCTGAATTGTGGATTTGTCAAAGAAAACGTTCAATAACCAAATTTAAATTTTAATCCAATGAAACAACTGACTTTTCTCCTGCTCTGTTTAGGAATGCTATTGGGGGCTAGCCAAGCCTTGGCTCAAACCGTCGAAAAAGCCCAAGGTGGCCCAAATGCCGAGGTAAAAGAATCCACCTTTAAAGTGTATGGCAACTGCGGCATGTGCAAAAAACGCATTGAAACCGCGGCCAAAGAACTGCCCGGTGTAAGCAAAGCGAACTGGGACATGGATGAGAAAAAGCTTACCGTGACTTATGAAAATACCCCAGGTGCTTTGAAACAAATCAAGGAAAAAGTAGCCTCCGTAGGCCATGACACGGATGAAACCCGCGCCAAGGACAAAGTATACAAAGCGCTACATGGTTGCTGTCAGTACGATAGGCCGAACAGCAATTAAGCTTAATTGGCTTAAAACCAGCTGAATGGTGAAATTGTAGAGATTCTCTATTCACCATTCAGCTTTTATCTTTAATTTTGCGGCTCAAAAGTTATAAATCACTGTATCATGAATAAAATTTCCATGCGCATTTGCATCAGCATGTTGGTTTTGGTACTCAGTACCTGGGCTTGTGGCGGCTCGGATAAAACCGCAGATCAAACTGACGAGACTACTAAAACCGAGGCCAAAGCAGCTGCCTCAGAACCAACCGCCGATGGCGTCGAATTTACGGCCAAGTACCAGTGCCCGATGCACTGCCCCGGTAGTGGAAGTGAAAACTACGGCAGTTGTCCCGTTTGCGGCATGCGTTACATGTACAATCCCAACCTGCCTGATGCAGCAGCAATCAATAAAAAATTGTTCAAAGAAAACCCCCAAATCGACCCAGATAACCCCAAACCAGCGGCTGGACACGAAGGGCCTGGCCATTAATAGTTGAGTTTATTTTTTGATTATTATGAAGAGATTATTCAATCGCGTCAACAACCGGGAGCTAAAAAAACGTTTGGAGGAAAGCAATGAGCCAAGAACGACCTTGTCTTTCTACCAATACCATCAACTCAAAGACCCTCATACTTTTCGGGATGAGTTGTACCTCTTGTTGAGCGAATGTGGTGTGTTGGGCAGGATTTATGTGGCCAATGAAGGGATCAATGGCCAGATTTCTGTGCCTACCCAAAATTTTGAGCCCTTTAAAACCGCCCTCTACAGCATCCCTTGGCTGAATGGTATTCGTTTGAATATAGCCGTGGAAAAGGACGGTAAATCCTTTTTCAAACTGGCCATCAAAGTGCGGGAAAAAATTGTGGCGGATGGTCTGGATGATGCCACCTTTGATGTGACCAAAAGGGGTAAACACCTGCGTGCGCCAGAAGTTAATGCACTCCTGGATAAGCCAGAAACGATTGTAGTTGATATGCGCAACCATTACGAGAGTGAAGTCGGGTATTTTGAAGGGGCGATTCGCCCGGATGTGGAAACCTTCCGGGAAGCACTGCCTCTGGTTGAAGACTTACTGAAAGAAGATAAGGATAAAAATATTGTGATGTACTGCACCGGTGGAATCCGCTGCGAAAAGGCCAGCGCCTACTATCTGCACAAAGGCTTCAGTAATGTCTTTATGATCGATGGGGGTATTATTGAATACGCCCACCAATGTGAAGAGCAAGGCTTGCCCAACAAGTTCATTGGCAAAAATTTTGTTTTTGATGAACGCCTGGGCGAACGAATTTCCGAAGACGTAGTAGCCCATTGCCACCAATGCGGCCAACCTTGTGATACTCACCGCAACTGCGCAAATGACGTATGCCATGTACTCTTCATTCAGTGTGAAGATTGTGCTGCGAAATACCATGCTTGTTGTTCTCAGGAATGTGCGGACTTTAGCCAATTGCCTGTGGAGGAACAGGAAAAATTGAAGGGAACCGTGGAGTTTAATGGGACACGGTTTGGAAAGGGCAGGTACCGGGCGCTGCGAAGAACCTGAGGTCTTAAGTGCCTAAGGAGGTTTCTCAGGTGGTGAAAAAATAAAGCCTTGCGAAGCGAGGCATAATTTCACCACCTGAGAAACTTTAGACACCAAAGAGGCACCTAAGTATTAATCAGTCAATTTCAATACATCCAAAAACGCCTTTTGCGGTACCTCTACGCTACCGATCTGGCGCATCTTTTTCTTACCCTCTTTCTGCTTTTCGAGCAGTTTGCGTTTACGCGAAATATCCCCACCATAACACTTGGCTGTAACGTCTTTGCGCAAAGCAGAGATGGTTTCACGGGCGATGATTTTGGCACCAACCGCCGCCTGAATGGCGATCAAAAACTGCTGACGAGGCAGCAATTCTTTCAAACGCGAGCAGATTTTACGGCCAAAGGATTCTGCTTTGGTGCGGTGTACCAGTGCCGAAAGTGCATCCACATTTTCACCGTTCAACTTGATGTCCAGTTTGACCAGATCAGAGGCACGGTAATCGAGCATATAATAATCAAAAGAAGCATAACCCCGCGAGATAGACTTGAGGCGGTCGTAAAAGTCAAATACAATTTCCGCCAGTGGCAACTCAAAAGTCAACTCTACCCGGTAGGTGGTGAGGTAACTTTGGCGAGTCAAAATTCCCCGTTTTTCCATACACAGGGTCATGATGGTCCCAATGTATTCCGGTTTGGTGATGATTTGAGCGCGGATATAAGGTTCTTGTACCTCTTGCAAATAGTTGGGATCTGGCAGATCGGTTGGCGTGCGTACCGCGAATTTTTCCCCCTTGGTATTGGTAGCAAAATAAGACACGTTTGGTACGGTGGTGATTACTTCCATGTTGAATTCCCGCGATAGGCGCTCCTGGATGATTTCCAGGTGCAACATACCGAGGAAGCCGCAACGGAAACCGAAACCCAGTGCCACTGAAGTTTCAGGTTCGAAGACCAAAGAGGCATCGTTCAACTGCAATTTTTCCAAACTGTCGCGCAGGTCTTCAAAATCATCATTGTCGATTGGAAAAATCCCCGCGAATACCATCGGTTTTACATCCTCAAAACCGTGAATGGCTTCCGTGCAAGGATTGATGGCATTGGTAATGGTATCCCCAACTTTAATCTCGCGTGATTCTTTGATCCCAGTAATGATGTAACCTACGTTCCCGGCCTCCAGGTGAGTTTGGGGAATCAGGTTCATTTGCAGGATGCCTACCTCGTCTACTTCGTATTCTTTGCTGGTATGGAAAAAGCGAACTTTTTCTCCTTTGCGCATCCGCCCATTCAGAATACGGAAATAGGCAATTACCCCACGGAAAGAGTTAAAAACTGAGTCAAAAATCAAGGCTTGCAAGGGTGCTTCAGGATCGCCCTTGGGGGCAGGAACCCGGGCTACTACTGCATCCATAATTTCCTGAATGCCAATTCCCGTTTTACCAGAAGCCAGCAATATATCTTCTCTTTTGCAACCAATCAAATCGATGACCTGATCCGCAACTTCTTCGATCATGGCACTTTCCATGTCGATTTTGTTCAGCACAGGAATGATCTCCAGGTCGTGCTCGATGGCCAGGTACAAGTTCGAGATGGTCTGTGCTTGAATACCTTGAGTGGCATCCACGAGCAGTAGTGCACCCTCACATGCAGCAATGGAGCGAGATACTTCGTAGGAAAAATCGACGTGCCCGGGGGTATCGATCATATTAAAGGTGTAACGCTCCCCATCGCTGTGGACATACGACATCTGGATGGCGTGACTTTTGATCGTGATGCCACGTTCGCGTTCCAGGTCCATGTTGTCCAGGGTCTGAGCCACCATGTTGCGTTTATCAATGGTTTTGGTAAATTCCAACAGGCGGTCGGACAAGGTACTTTTACCGTGGTCGATATGGGCAATTACACAAAAATTTCGAATGTTCTTCATATTCCTCAAGATGCTACCTACACGAAACAAGTTTCGGGGCAATTGGATCGCAAAGTTCTAAAAAATCCGTAAACCAAACACAAACTTGTGCTTCAGAATTTTGCTGCAAAGGTAGGCTAATTAATTTTTTAAATGGTAAAAGCTTAGGGACGATTAAAAAATAAGGATTCCTTTTGCCAAAGGATTAGGTAAGAGGAAGGTTCATTTTAAATGCCTAATCTAATCTTTTGGCTCAAAAAAACGAACACTTATATTTGCCCTACTACTAAAAAAGGTACAGCACTTTAATGGCCCTGTACCCGAAACAGCTATTGAATGGTTAAAGTAAGTTGTGTAAAGGAGTAGTGCTTACCCAGCGCGCCGCCGGGTTGGTGTTTGACGGACAATTTGTTCAAACATGGCCGCAGTACTCAGTGCTTCACCGGTAATGGCTTGTTCATCTTCTTCCTCATCCAAGCCAACCGGATGAAGGGAGGAATTGGTGTTACTGACCAGAAAATCGGCCTCATTGTATTCATAAATGGACCATTCGCCCCATTTGTATTCAAGTGCGGTCAGGCTTTCAACCCAGTCTCCGGAATTGAGGTAAGTAACTTGTTTTCCCCGACGCTCCAGGGTCTTGATTTGGGGGCGGTGAATGTGGCCACAGACGACAAAGTCGTATCCTTTTTCAGCAGCCAGTTCAATGGCTTTTTCTTCAAAATCGTCAACAAATTTGATCGCTTCTTTGACGCTGTATTTGATTTTTTGAGAAAAAGACAGACGGGGCAGTCCAAAAAAGACCCGAATTTTGTTGACCCAGCGGTTGAATAAAATCAGGTAATCGTAACCTTTGCCACCCAACTTGGCGATGAAAGGAGAATATTTGATGAATATGTCAAAAATATCGCCGTGGAAGATCCAGTAAGATTTGCCTTTGATTTGTAATTCGAGGGTATCGCGCAGGTGAATGTTTCCCGAAGAAAAATTGGAGTAACGCCGCAGGGCATCGTCGTGATTGCCAGTGATGTAATAAACCTGGGTGCCTTTGGCCGCCATGCGCAAGATGCGCTGGATGATTTGAAGGTGTTCCTGAGGGAAATAGTTTTTGCGAAATTGCCACATGTCAATGAAATCACCATTCAGTACAAGGGCATTTGTTTTGATGTGTTTCAAATAATTCAGTAACTCTTTGGCGTGGCAACCATAAGTTCCAAGGTGAGTATCAGACAGTATTACAAGATCGAGTTCCTTTTTCATTTTGTACAAACGGTCGTCCATTGGATTATTTGACAAAACAAAGGTCAGTTCTCAATATTAACTGTATGTGAATATTTGATTATGAAAAGATTAAGATTTAGGAAAAATTGAGCTTGCTCCAAAATTTGCATATTTGTAAAAATTGGAGCAAGGCTGAACTCAATTGGCAGGCACCAGAATGCGGGTGAACTGTGGCCCGGGTGCAGATACCGGATCAAGGAAAATAGTATCTTGTGCAATTCGTTGAATACGTGAAACTTGTGGGCCATCTTTCAGCCGCATCACCAATTCTTTACCATTGTTCTGCACGTGCCAGTTGCCTTTTTGCAGGGTGTCATCCAGGCTGAATACAGCTGAACCATCATCGAGCAGTTCAATTTTGGCCATGCGCAGTGCCAGCATCATACTTTCCATGTAATTGCGTTGGGTGGGATCGGACTGGTTGCGCAGGTTCTCTCTTTTCATCGAATCCAGGTCGTAACGCCAACTACCAATCAATTCTTTTTTCACCTTGGGCCCTTGGCAGCCGCAAAGTAAAACCAAAAGGAGCAAAAATAGTGTACTGAGATTTCGGGACATAATAGTTCTTTTGGATGTTTTTAAAATCAGGGATTATACGGAGTTGAGAAGGTTGAGGCTGCCGCAAGTGACTCTTGCACTTCGGCTACGCTCAGTGACCGAATCGCTCGCGGCAGCCTCGACCTCCCTCAACTATTCAACTATTTGCCGCAGGTTTTGGCGGAATGCCCGGGGGCTGGTTCCTACCACCAAACGGAACTGTTTATTGAAATGCGAGAGGTTATTAAAACCGCTATCGTAACTGACCGCAGCAATACTCAAATGCTCGTTGGCCAACAACCGACAAGCATGAGCCACCCTTACTTCGTTGACAAAATGGGTGAAAGTTTTACCCGTCAATCGTTTGAAGTAGCGACAAAATGCAGGTACAGTCATATTTACTCGACGGGAAACTTCGTCCAGAGTCACTTCTTGTTGAAAATTAGCTTCCACATATTCGTATACTTCCTGAATGCGCTCCAAATGCTGAGCCTGCACATCAAAAGCAAAACCATCGGCATTTAGGGAGCTGAATTCTTCGGTTTTTCCCAATTCACGCAGTACTTTAAGCAGCTCCACCAAGCGGTCGAAAGGCTCCATATGTGCCATGGCCCGCAGTTGGGCGCCTGCCCATTCGCGCGTTTTGCCGTGAAAAATAATGCCTTTGCGCGAACGTTCAAACAAGTGGAGCACCTCACGCATTTCGGGAGCCTTGAGAAAATCTTTTCCCAAAAAGTCCTCCTTCATTTGTACTACGATTTCAACCTGGTCCTTAAAATGCCCTTCCGTAAAGCCGAGGTGTGGCAAATTAGGCCCGAGAAAAATCAGGTCTCCGTCTTCGTAATAGGAAATGTGATTGCCAATATGGCGCTTGCCCTTTCCTTTGGAAATGTAGACAATTTCGTACTCGGGGTGAAAATGCCAAAAGGGCTTATAAACTGGATCCAGATCTGTGAATTCCCGGATTGCAAAGGAACTTCCGAATACTGGATCAATTTTTTCTAACAATGGTTTCATAGTCGGTTCTTCAACTAAAACTAAATTAACTTCTTTTGGACGAAAAAATTGCCATAAAGTCAAATTTGCATCAAAAGTAACGCCTTTTTTCTCTTAAAAGTTGCCTGATAATGTCGGATTGGTGTAAAAATTAACCCATACTTTGCTTAGATTTAAAATAGAAATAGGCCGGATTTTCAAGAACCGGGCTACCTTTGGAGACTTTTACTATTAGGCAAAAAAGTTAATTCTAATCAAATTCATGGTCAAATCAACTGATTTACTGGTTGTTGGCGCAGGTATACTGGGAACTGGACATGCCTTGCAAGCCCTGCGCAGAGGCTACTCGGTGACCTTAACCGAAAAAGACAATGCCCCACAAGAAGCAACAGTGCGTAATTTTGGACAGGCAGTTATTTCTGGATTGCCAGCTGGCAAATGGCAACAATATGGACTAGACAGTTTAGCGCTGTATCAAAGCGTCCAGGCGGAATTTGATCTGGGCCTGCGCAACAACGGATCCTATTATATTGCTTCCAACCCAGGGGAATTACAGTTGATTGAAGAACTTTACCAGATCAACCTACAGAACAATTATCCTTGTCAATGGCTCAGTAAAGCGGAGTGTTTGCAACGTTTGGCCCCATTGCGGGAAGACTATTGCCTGGCAGCCCTTTATTTTCCGCTGGAGCTCAGCATTGAGCCTCGCACCATGATCCACCGTTTGTTGGAGTACCTGAAAAAAAAATACCCCGATACCTTTACTTATTTACCCAACACTCCGGTTGTGGGATGTACATCGAAGAACGGATTGGCAACCGCAGAAACCAGCACAGGACTATATTTGCAGGCAGAAAAGATCATCATTTGTTCCGGCCGCGAATTTCGATTCCTATATCCTGAACTTTTCCGCAGCAGCAATCTGGTGGTATCCAAGCTACAAATGATGCAAACCAGCCCTATGCCAGAAGTTATTTTACCGGGCAATATCCTGACTGGTTTATCGATCCGGCGATATGAAAGTTTTCAGCAATGCCCTTCCTGGGCCACTAAAGACGATAGCGTCTATGCCAAAGCATTGCTGGACTACGGCATCCATATCCTTTTTAAACAAGCCATTGATGGTTCCATCATCATTGGGGATTCCCATGAATATGCTCCGGCAGCCCAGGCTGATCAACTGGGTTTTGACACCAATCAGGAAATTAACGAACTCATTCTGGAAGAAGCTCAACGCATTCTGAATTTGCCAAACTGGAACATTCAACAATATTGGAACGGGTACTACGCTCAGGTCAAAGGGGCGGATTTGTTTCATCACCACATTGATGAACACATTCAAATCGTCACTGGAATTGGGGGCAAGGGAATGACTTCAGGAATCGGTTTGGCAGGTGCCATCATTCAACAAACTTGGTCATGATGAAAGATAAAATCAAACTGGTTGCTTTTGACATGGCGGGCACTACCGTTCGCGACGAACACGAAGTGGAACACTGCTTTCGGCAAGCTGCCCTGCAAACTGGCCTGGAAATGAGTGAGGCCGAAATTTTGGCCGTACAAGGCTGGGGCAAACGTTTTGTTTTTGAAACCTATTGGGAGCGGCAACTGGGCCAACGCGACGAGCAGTGGTTAATGAAAGTTGATCATTCTTTCTTGACTTTCACCCAAATTCTTGAAAACCATTACACTACTCAGCCTATTGAACCAACCGAAGGAGCTCTGGAGGTGTTTGCATTTTTACGCGAACAGGGCATTAAAATAGCTTTGACCACTGGGTTTTATCGCAAAGTAACCGATATTATTTTGCAGCGTTTGGGCTGGCTACAAGGACTAAATGAGGACTATCTCAATGTGAAGGGCAATGCCATTATTGATTGCTCCATCTCGAGTGATCAGGTTGCCAGTGGAAGGCCTGCCCCCGATATGATCTTTCTTGCCATGAATTTGCTGAAAATTGAATCTGCGAAAAATGTAATTTCAGTAGGGGACACTCCTTCCGATATCCAGGCGGGCCAGAATGCCCAGCTTGAACACTGCTTGGCTGTAGCCAACGGAACCCATCCCATCGATTTGTTAACTCCACACCAACCGACAAAAATATTGGGCACACTTCGGGATTTGACCACTTATTTGCAGGAAAATGACCTATGTTAATTTTTTTCTAAAAAAAATTTAGTTGTTTCCGAAAACTATTTAGTTTTGCACCGCACTAATTGCGAAAAGTTGCATGTAGTTCAAAAAAGTGCAAGGTTTTTTGCCTTTTTATGCAAGTTTTAGACAAGGTAGACCTTTTTTGTGCAAAAAAATTAACTTACTTTGTTTTTTGTTTGCATCTTAGAAAGATTAAGCCTATATTTGCTTCGTGATTCTTCTGCCTTAATTCGATCCTAATTTCAATTTAGGCGAAATCAACAACAAAAAAATTGTTATTGATTTCGAGAATTTCGAAGAAGAACATTAACTGGGGTTTAGTTTTACTTAGGGCCGGGGAACTTATTGATCCTCGGTCTTTTTTATTTGTGAAAAAATCCTTTACTGGGGTTTAGTTTATTATTTTTATCCATGTTTTTCGTGGATTAAATAGGACTCCTGCCTATTTTTTTCTTCTCTTTTTTAGCCTAAAATCTTTTTATGAAAAAGTTCCAACCTCTAGGGCTCTTGCTCCTCTTGTTCCTGTTAGGAAGTTGTGCGGTAAAAGTTCCACAACAGCGCATACCACAGCCCATCGATTTCATCATCCTTCAACTCAATGACGTTTATGAGATCGCCCCACTGGAAGGTGGCAATGCGGGTGGTTTGGCAAGGGTTGCCAGCATTCGGAAGGAATTGCTTAAAGAAAACCCCAACGTAGTTACGGTTATTGCTGGCGACTTCCTTTCTCCCAGCCTTACTGCCAACCTCAAACTGGAAACTGGCGAAAAAATAGCTGGATTGCAAATGATTGAAACCCTGAATGCCATGGGGCTGGACTACGCCACATTTGGCAATCACGAGTTCGACGAAAGGGACTCTGCCCTGGTACAAAAACGCTTCAACCAATGCGGATTCCGTTTTGTGAGCGCGAATGTGCGGCGGGTCTACACAGGCGGTGCCATTGCACCCTTCAAACAAACCGTCAAGGGAAAAACCGAACTCGTTCCCGATTTTATCAATCATACGTTCAAAAACAGTGCGGGAGACTCCATGAAGTTGGCCTTCACCGGGGTTTTATTGCCCTTTACCAAACGACCCTATGTGCATTATTTGCCAGTGGAAGAAAATTTTCGCCGGGTTGTTGCCCAAGCCAAAACCCAGAGTGATGTAGTGGTAGCACTGACTCATCTTGCCGCTGCGGACGATCGGGCTCTGGCGGCAGCAGTGCCGGGTGTACCCCTCTTCATTGGTGGTCACGACCACGACCATCAGGATCACTACGTAGACAATACCATCATCACCAAAGCGGATGCCAACGCTAAAACGGTATACATTCACCGTTGCAGATTTGATCCCCACTCGAAATTGGTGCGGATTCAGTCCTCACTTAAATATGTCAATGCCTCCATTCCTTCTGATCCTGCAACTGAGGCTGTAGTAAACAAATGGGTTTCCAAGGTGGACCAGACCCTGCGCAACAATGGTTACCAACCGGAGCAAAAAATTGCTACCCTGCGCGAGCCCCTGGAATGTAAAGAAACCGATATTCGCAGTCGCCAAACCAATTTTGGTGCCATAACTACCCAAGCCATGGAATACGCCATGCCGGGTGCTGATGCTTATTTGATCAACTCGGGCTCTATGCGGATGGATGATAACCTGGCTGGTACCATGACAGTATATGACGTGGTACGCTCTTTCCCATTTGGAGGGGGTTTTGCCCGACAGGAAATTCCAGGATCAGAATTGAAAAACTTGCTGGACAATGGCCTGAAAAAGAACAAAACCGAAGGCGGGTACCTGCAAGTCAGCCACATCAGTGAGGTGAACGGTGCCTGGCAGATCAACGGCAAACCCATTGACGATAAACAAATCTACAAACTGGTCATCTCTTCCTTTGTGGCAGCAGGCAGTGAGGCGAACCTGGGTTTTATGGGCAAATACAAAGCGGATGAACCCAAAATGCTGACCACCACGAAAGGCAAACAAATCAAAAACGATGTGCGGGATGTGGTGATAGAGTACATGTCGACGGCATATTAGTTCAATAACCCAAATTTGGGGTGGTCATTTCAAGCACAAAGTGCCTTGATTTTCATCAAGGCACTTTGCATTTTTACAGCATGGAAATTGTAATAAAGGTCAAGCAATCTTTGGGACTCGGTTTAGGCCGGGTCTTTTTTGTTTCAAACGTGTTTAATCAACTTTTACTCGCTGCTTTCTCTACCGCCTTCCATACACGCAGTACGTTTTTGGAGCAAATTTTGGCGATGTCTTCTTCGCTGTATCCACGTTTCAATAATTCAAAAATGAGGTTGGGGTATTGGGATACGTCTTTGAGCCCGGTGGGGAGGGAATCGCCCACTCCATCAAAGTCAGAACCAATACCAACATGGTCAATACCAATTAGTTTCACCACATGATCAATGTGATCGGCTACCGTTTTTACATCGGCGTACAATTTTGGGTTCTTTTTGCCAAATTCCTCGATGAGGGGTTTAGCCGCAGCGTCAGAATCTTTAAGGCCCGCTTTTTTGAGGATCTCGTTGAGTTCATCGCGTTTTTTGTTGTTGTATTCCGGGATTTTGGAGTCCAAAAAGGTGGAGCCAAAATTGATCTGGATGACGCCACCATTTTTGGCCAAAGCCTTTAGTTGATCATCACTCATGTTGCGCTGCCAGCCTGGTGTGAACTTGCGGCAAGAAGAGTGAGAGGCGATGACCGGGACCTTGGTGAGTTTGACCACGTCAAAAAACGCACTATCTGAAATGTGCGACACGTCAACCATGATGCCAACCCGGTTCATTTCCTGAACCACTTTTTCACCAAAAGGGCTCAGTCCATTCCAGGTACTCGTGGTGTCGTAAGAAGAATCACAAATCTGGTTGTCCTTGCCGTGCGTGAGGGTGATGTAGCGAATACCCCGGCGGTGAAAGTAGGCGACATTGGCTATGTCGTCCATCACCGGAGCGCCGTTTTCCATACCCATAGGCATGGAAATTAAGCCTTGTTTAAAATTAGCCTCCACTTCAGCAGGAGAGAGGGCAATCTTAAACTTGTCGGGAATCTCGCGGGCAATGCCACTCACCATATCGATCAGGGAATCGGCCAACAACTTGGCTTTGCCATTGAGCTGGTAAGACGAAGGGACATAAATCGACATGAAGGGGCAACTCAGGCCACCTTTTTTGGCGCGCACATAATCGAAGTCTCCTTCCTTGGTTTCTACCGGAATCCCGATGTATTGGCGGGTCAGCTGGAAATTGGTCACCTTGAGCCGGAAAGGCAAATCTACATGTCCATCGATGATGATGTACTTGTGGGCCAATTGGTCGGCCAAAGCACGGGTGGCTTCATCCGATTGGTTTTTAAGGGCTACCTTGGGTGAACAACTCCAGCTCAGCACCAATAGTAGGCATAGGTAGGGCAATTTTTTGAGCATGACTACAAAATTTTAAAACAAAGTAGTTGGTATTAAAAATAGTTCAAGTTGGAAATGTAGATACTTTTCGGCGTTTTTGCGTCAAAATCGGTACGAGTTCTTTTATTTTACATGCAAGAAAAACGCAACTGTTCAATCATAATCTAAAGTGTGAACCATGTTTGGAAAAATCCTAGTCCCAAGCCTTTGTATTTTGTTTTTTGGCCTAAAAGCTTTTGCACAAAGTCCAGTCAAAGCGAAACCAGTCTACTGCGACAACTTACCCAGTGCTTATGATGCCAAGCCCAAGCCGAAAGCCTTGCCCGTGTTTAATACCAAACCGGGATTGGAATACCGGGTGCAAGTGGCCGTACTCAAAGATACCGACCCTCGCAATTACCATTTTCACAATAGCCTGGCGGCCCGTTATCAGCCCTGTGAGCAGGTATGGATTGTGGAGTCTAAAAAGACGTTTAAGAGTAGAGCCGAGGCGGAGCGCTTGAAGGCGGAATTGGAAAGATTGGGATATCCGGGGAGTTACATTACAACCATTGTGTCGTATGAATAAAAAGAAGGTTCCAGGGTTCGTTTCAACCCTGGAACCGGATTATTTGCCCACAAAAACAGGGCCTAGCTGTGATTTATAAGTGGTATCCGTGAGCTGTTTCTGTGCTTTGGTTTTCCAATTCATCAAGGTAATGTGGTACTGGGTTTCGGCATTGTCAGAGTTGTTGAACACCAACCATTGGCCATCTGGGCTCCAGTCGTGCCAGCCATCAGAATCGGGATTGTCCAGCAGCTTCCATTGTTTTTTGCCATCTGGGGTGACGGCAAAAATACTGTTCCGGCCATCCTGCTTGGAAACGTAGGTGATGAAGTTCTCCGTAGGATGCCAGCGCGCCGAACCTGCCCGATAGCCATAATCTTTGGCCGATGGGTTGTCTTCGGGATAATAGGTGAGTTGCGTCATAGGACCACCATCCACGTTCATCAGGTACAATTCTTCGTGGGTCGATTTGTCCCGGCGGTTCTTTTTGTAGCTGAAGACGATTTTTTTGCCATCTGGTGAAAAACAGGGATCGCTATACATGGCTGCGGTATCTGTGGTGATCTGGCGGTATGCTCCGGTGCTGGTGTTGAGGATAAAAAACTGATAACGAATCGCCTTGCCGATTCTACCCGTTACAATCATTTCTTTGCCTTTGTTGCGCGTACTCATCCAGCTATCTTCCAGACGCAAGTCGCTGATTTTTTTAACCTTATTTCCCTGCGGGTCGCATTCATACAGGAAGAAACAGCGGTAGGATGTATCCCGGTCGCTGATGAAAAAAAGCCGGTTTTGGTAGGCGTGGTAGGTCCAGGCCACATCTGGGTGATTGGAGATGTTTTTTTTGTCCGAACCATCCATGTTCATCCGCATGATCTCCCAGTCGTCTTTATTTTTGTCGGGGAGATGGATGTTGTAGGCAATGCTGTAGGATTTTTCTGAGGCGGCCTGTTTCACGCTGGATTTTGAATTGGCGCAGCCCATTAGAATGAGTAGGACTCCAATGCCGAGTAGTTTTTCCATTGATGTACGTTCTTTGCAAGTTTCCAATTTTTGAAGTCAATAGGGAATCCGGGGGACTTTTCAAATAAGGGATAAGGCCTACCCTGTCAAAAAGATAGCTAACCGGATTTTATATGACTTTGTGAGGGGGCGACTTACTGCTGCCGACTCATATCAAGAATCGCCGCATATACTATCAGCCCCAGGATCAACCCGAAAATCAAAATATTCAACACGGCACCTATTGCTTTCAGGTAGGGCAGTTTTTCTTTTTTGACGATGCTGGTGATGGCAAAAACAAGACCAGCAAGGCAGGTCAGTTGAAATCCCCTGATCAACATCATTGGTGGACGCCACAAAAGCATTGCATTTTCGCGGTATAAAATCAGGAGCATTAAAATGGTGCCTAGCACAATGGTCAGCATGGCAAAGGAAAAAGACAAGATTGAAAATACCTTTCCGCCCAATGGTTTGTCAGCTTCGACTTCGTCAAGTACTTCACGCATCAGTTCCTGGTTTTTATTGCTGCTCTGAATTTTTTTTGATGTGGGTTAAAACCCGCTGGTGGATCGCATGGACAATCTGGTCGCTCCACAACTGCCAATAAAATGCGGGTTTGATGCGGTGGTGGTACCAGGTTGTTCCTTCCAGCAGGGTTTTGCCATTGGGCAAGGCCGTCAATTTAAACTGCCCTTGTTTGGATACAAAAAAATCGTGCAGGTGGGGGGCATCGATGTCCCAAAAGCTCAACTCTTTCATCGGCTCAGGTTGGTCGAGTACATCGAATTTTAAAAGCCGGGGCTCATCCCAAACGGTGATGGGTTCTACAAAACTTCCGGTGGTGAAATTGCAGTGCCGGATTGCACCGACTCCCGTACCTTCTATTTTGGCATTAATGGGGTAGGCAATCCCGGTTTTAAAAATGAATTCGCTGGGTTCTTCCAGTTGTGGAAATTCAACTACGTTTTTCCAGACGGTTTGAGGATCGGCGTCTATTTCAATGGAGCTGACCACGGTAGTCAGTTTGATGTCTTGTTCTTTTTCTACAAAAGCTAAACCGGGAATGGCACAGAGCAGGGCCAACATCGCTGTTGGTGCATTGCCCGGTGTGTTTTTGGTGATGGCGTAGCCGATCAGGCTGCCAATCCAGGTGAAAAACAAGCCGATTGGAGCAGCCATGGCAACACACAGTAAACCTTCAATGGCGAAAATGATTAAGGCAAGGGTAAAAACCAAAAGGCTCAGTAAGGCTAGGTTCCTGGCTTCTGCACTACTTATTTCTTTTTTTATGCCGTATAAAATGCACGGCGCTGCACCTATAAATAAGGGGGTCAACATGAATAAGGCCAGGCCGTATTCCCCAATTTGATAAATGCCCCAGAGGGACAATAGCCCTGCTAATAAGACGGTTACGCCAATGGCGAGGGCCTTGAGGGCTAGGTCATTTTCAGGGAGGACTTTTTCAATAAGCTGGCGCATGGAGGAGGAGGTTTTAGGGTTATTGTATGGGTGTAGTGGTGAAAGTAGGGAATTTGCTTCAGTTTTTAGGGTGTTCTAGATTATTCAGACGGAATTTTTTGCTGAGTCATGTATTTACCTTCTTTATATTCAAATCGTACCTTCTGGTTCAAAAGTATTGATTCAGTGCCACTCTTGCTAAGTGTAGTGCCTTGAAAATGCATTACCATGTTGGGATATTCTCCTGCTTTACGCCAATCGAAATATACGGGTGCTGTATAGGAGTATGCTTTGGTGAACATTCCATCGGGTTCGGCGTTGGCCCAGTTATTTGAAGAAAAAGTGATGGGTTTATCTAATACTTCCTTAAAAATTCCTTTTTCGTAAAGCACCAGCGTGAAAAAACGGAATTCGACACCTTGCCATATGCTACCTCTTTTTAGCACAATAGCATAACGTCCCTTACCGATCGGGTTAATCTCTATCTGATCTACTGGATAACCCGTAGTGCCCAACACGGCAATGTCATTTTCCCAGACTTCCAATTTCCACTCGTTAGCTTCCTCGGAAAAAACCGCTGCACCGCTCACTCCTGCGCAAACATGGCAACTTATTCCTTCGCCACTCAGGATGACTAATTTTTTTTCAACTCCTGCTTCTTCAATGTCATAAATGGATTCCACAAAATAATGAGTGAAGCCCTCACGACCTAAATTGGCCCAATTTTTGGCAGAAAATGTTGTAGAATCCAAGCTTGCGTTAGCGTAAAAGCTATCATAATTTTTGATATAACCTACCTCTTTTTTTTGGGCTACATTGCCAAAGATTAACTTTAAGATGAGGCTATCCGTTAGTTCTTGAGTTGTACTTGGCTGGGCGTTGGGGACTTTAGATTGAGAGACAGCACGGTCCGTACAAGTGCTGAACAGACTACAAAATGCCATTAATAAGGACATCAACCTAATTCTTCTGCATTTGGGGCAATTCAGCAATTGTTGCCTCTCTTTTCTATTTGTACTCATCAGTGTTTATGGTTTATTGTGGACTTTTTACCCAATCACTCTCTTGATTTTTTTAACAGACCTCGCCTTTCCTGCAATCTATCTAACGCAGCAGCATTTAATTTTTTGCATTCCCAATCAATCATTTCAGGCGTAACTACCCGAATCATAAAATCAATCACTTTGAGGTCTCCACCAAGGCATCCCTCAATATAGTAAATCAACTGCTCATCAGCAGCATGCGCCATCAATACAGCTTCCAACTTTTCGAATTCCCTTTTGGCCAAAGCCCAAAACGCATAAACTCGAACGGCAGGATTGGGGTGCTCGACCAACTCAAGCAATTCATTTAAAGTCGCTTTTTTAACCAATCCCTCAAATCGGCGATATTGCAGGGTTTTTTCACCCGCGACACTTATCGCAGCATTGTGTACTTCATTCTCCTTGGCCATGTCTTTGGCGATTTGGAGGATGGATTTGCTGATTTTTTGTGGGGCGTAGGTGGATTTTGGGCTTTGCGCGGGGAGGAGCAGGGGTAAGACTATGAGAGATAAAAATAGGTGGATGAAGGTATTATTCATTGGATTTGTAATTGGTTCATGTCTATAAGGGAATCGTCCATTCGTCGGACTAGCCCTGAAGGGGCGGCATCTCTGAAGAATGGGCACAGCCCGTTCTAATAACCACCACATCGTTCATTAACTAGCCCTGAAGGGGCGGCATCTCTTGGTCGGATGATGTCGCCCCTTCAGGGCTATAGAGAAGTTTGATCATTCTTGTGTGTCGAAAGGGCGCTGCCCATTCTTCAGAGATGTCGCCCCTTCAGGGCTAATTGTGGCTCAATACCCCAACACTTTACCCATCTCCCCAGCCACTTTCTCCGCACTCAACAACATCTCCCGTTCCAGCACTTCACTCAACGGAATCGCCGGAACATTCGCTGCCCCGATCGTCACCACTGGCGCATCCAAAAACTTAAAGCAGTTCTGCTGAATCCGTGCAGCGATGCTTTGGGCAAAGCTACAATTTACGGGTTCTTCGGTAATCACCAGCACCCGGCCGTGTTTTTTAGCCCCAGTATAAATCGCCTCCTCATCCAGTGGAGCAATGCTCCGCAAATCGAGGATTTCGATGCGGCCTGGGTAACTTTTGGCCGCGTTCAAAGCCCAGTGCACACCCATGCCGTAAGTGACTACAAAAAGCGTATTGTTTGAAGCGCTGGCTTCCAGGGCCAATCGGGCTTTACCCAGTGGCACCATGTATTCTGCATCCGGCTCAATGACTTTAGCCGCTTCGGTGCCTTTTACTTTAGACCAGTACAAGCCCTTGTGTTCCAGTACGATGACCGGATTTGGGTCATGGTAAGCCGCTTTCATCAAGCCCTTCATGTCGGCACCATTGCTGGGGTAGGCAATCTTAATGCCTCGGATGTTGCTCAGCACCGATTCGACGCTGGAGCTATGGTAGGGCCCGCCGCTGCCATAAGCACCCACCGGAATGCGAATCACACAACTCACTGGCCATTTGCCATTGGAGAGGTAACAGGAGCGACTGACTTCGGTGAACAATTGGTTGAGCCCTGGCCAGATGTAATCGGCGAATTGGACTTCCACGATAGGTTTGAGTCCCAAAGCCGACATGCCAACCGTGCTCCCCACAATGAAGGCTTCCTGAATGGGCGTGTTGAATACGCGTTCTTTGCCAAATTTTTGGGCCAAGGTGGCCGCTTCGCGGAACACGCCACCCAGGCGCATGCCTACGTCTTGCCCGTACAGGAGGCATGCGGGGTATTTTTGCAGCAGTTCCTCTACTGCGTGTAGGGCACAGTCCACCATCAGGCTTTCTTCGCCCTGGGCGGGTTGGCGTTGGCCTTTTTCCGAAGTGACTGGAGTGGGGGCAAAATCGTGCAAATACAATTCACCAGGTGCGGGATCTTCTGCTTCCTGGGCCGCTGCAAAATCTGCCCGGACTTGTGCCTGAGCTCGTTGATGGATGCTTTCTAATTCATCTTCACTCGCCACGCCCTCTTCCAGCAGGTGCTTCCAAAACAAAGGGAAAGGATCACGAGTGAGATGGTAATCCATATCGTCGCGGTACCATTCCTTGCGCACACCGGAGGTATGGTGACTCAGGAGGGGCACTTCTGCGTGCACCAAAAAAGGCCGCCGTTCTTTGCGGATCGTATCGATGACTTCCCTCAGGGTTTCGTAACATTCAAAAAAGTCGTTGCCTCCAATGCTACGGGTTTCCAGGCCTTTGAATCCGGCTGCGTATTCAGCCGCGCTTTGGGCGCGCACCTCGGCGGCACTAGCAGAAATGTCCCAGCCATTGTCTTGCACCAGATAAAGGATCGGCAGTTTTTTCAACACCGCCATTTGCATGGCTTCCGACACCTCGCCTTCAGTCATGGAGGCATCGCCGAGCGAACAGACGACGATGGGTTTATCAACCAGATATTCTTTGGTCAAAGCGCGGGATTCCTTGTACCAAAAACCCAAGGCTACCCCTGTGGCCGGAATGGCTTGCATACCCGTGGCGGAGGATTGATGCGGAATTTTGGGCTTGTCGGCATCCCTCAGACTGGGGTGGGAGTAATAAGTACGCCCGCCAGAAAAAGGATCGTCGCGTTTAGCCAACAATTGTAGCATCAAATCATAAGGCCGCATCCCGATGCTCAACAACATGGCATCGTCCCGATAATAAGGAAACAAATAATCCTGAGGCAACATTTGCATGCCCAAGGCCAATTGCACGGCTTCGTGCCCACGGGAGGTGGCGTGGACGTATTTGGACACCAGCTTGAAGTTTTCTTCGTACAAGTCTGACATACTTTTGGCGGTAGCCATCAGACGAAAGGCTTCAAGCAGGGTTTTGGACGGAATGGATAATTTGGTTTTAATAATGGTCATGGTTTAAGGGTGTAGTTGAGGAGTTGAGAAGTTGAGGAGTTTAGATAGACACTTTGGCTCCGCGCAGCGACCGATCTAAACTCCTCAACTTCTCAAATCCACAACTCCTATTTTTTTATTGCTCGTTTAGCATATTCTGTCAATACCAATCTGCCACTAATGGCAGCCCGTTCTTCCAAAAATTGATCCCAATGGCTGGTTCCTTCCCAAAAAATCGCTTTCAACTCGCGCATGGCTTCGGGGCTGGATTGGGCCAGATTCTGCGCCAGAGCATGGATGCCTTGGTCCAGTTCTGCAATGCTGGGATAAACATTGGCGAACAAGCCACGTTCCATGGCCCAATGGGCGGAGTACCATTCCGTGGCGTTGATGGCCATTTGGGAAAAAGCCGAGGTGCCGATTTTGCGTTCTACTGCAGGCCCAACCACAAATGGGCCGATGCCTACGGCCAGTTCGCTTAGTTTGACTGCCGCATCCTGGGTAGCCAGGCAGTAGTCACAAGCCGCGGCAAGGCCAACGCCACCGCCGACCGCTTTGCCCTGGATGCGCCCGATCACCAGTTTGGGACTTTTGCGCAAGGCATTGATGACTTTAGCAAAACCCGTGAAAAATCGTTTCCCTGTGGCAAAATCTTCAATGGCCGCCAATTCATCAAAGCTGGCTCCTGCACAAAACGTACGGTCACCCGCACTTTTCAGGATGATGACTTTTGCTGCAGGGTCCTGACTGGCTTGTTCAATGGTTTCGCTCAGTATTTGCAGCAGGGGACTAGGCATGGAGTTGTGGGTGGGGTGATGAAAACTGATGACCCCAATTCCATTTTCGACATGATAGCCCACCTGGCCGGATTGAATCGTTGTTGACATACGCTACGCAATGCTTGTTTTTTTCCTGACCATCGTGAGAATAGTGGCAATGGCCACCGTCTCATTCGTTTGGTCAAATACTTCTACCAACCATTTAACGATTCCTTTGGGCACATCGTTCTCATCGCGTTGCTCTTGGGCGATTTTTTCTTTTACAGTAAGGCGCACCCCGATGGTCATGCCGGGATAAACGGGTTTGGTGAAGCGGCATTCTTCCAGGCCATAATTGAGCAAAACCGGTCCTTTGCGCGGTTCTACAAACATCCCTGCCGCTTTGGAAAGGATCCAATACCCGTGGGCAACCCGGCGCTCAAAAGGAGTTCCCTCCAGCGCAGTTTCGTCCACGTGGGCATAAAAATGATCCCCGGTCAGGTTGGCAAAATTGATGATGTCGCTTTCGGTAACCGTGTGTTTATGGGTACTCAGGGTTTCGCCAATTTGCAAGTCTTCGAAGTATTTGCGGAAAGGATGAATTTCGGCCTCGGGTTGAGCGCCCCCTACCTGGTACACTTCGGTGATTTGGCTCAACATACTCGGATGCCCCTGAATGGCGGTGCGTTGCAGGTAGTGTTTAATGCCCCGCAAACCGCCCAGTTCTTCACCCCCACCAGCCCGGCCCGGACCACCGTGCGACAACAAGGGCATGGGTGAACCATGACCAGTGCTTTCCTTCGCACTGGCCTCATTGAGGATCAGGATGCGCCCGTGATAGGGGGCTGCTTCCATGACGTACTCCTGCGCAAAACGAGGATCGGCCGTGGCAATGGTGCTGACAAGTGAGCCTTTGCCCAGATTGACCAATTCAATGGCCTCTTCCAGATCGTGGTATGGCATCAAGGTGCTGACTGGGCCAAAAGCTTCAATGTTGTGGGTGTTGGTGTATTTCGAGGGTTGATCATTGCGCAGGAGGATAGGGGCGAAAAATGCACCTTTGGCTTTGTCGGCACCAAGTACTTCAAATTGTTCCAGGTTGCCAAAGGCCAGACTGGAATGCTGGAGTAATTTTTCCACTTGTTGGGAAACTTCCTGTTGTTGGACTTTGCTGACCAAGGCACCCATACGCACTCCTTCGGTACGAGGGTCGCCAAGTGTAGTTTGTGCCAGCATTTTGGACAAGCCATTTTGTACGGCGTCAATTCGATTTTCAGGTACAAAAATACGGCGGATAGCCGTGCACTTTTGCCCGGTTTTAGCCGTCATTTCGCGGCGAATTTCTTTGAGGAAGAGCTCAAAATCCGGGCTACTCGGTTCTACATCCGGGCCCAACACGATAGCGTTGAGGCTATCTGCCTCCATGTTGAAAGGTACGCTAGCCTGAATGATGCTGGGCAAAGCCCGCAATTGTTGGCCAGTAGCTGCCGAACCGGTGAAGGTGACCACATCCTGCTCACACAAGTCATCAAGAATACCTATCCCGCTGCCACAAACCAATTGTAGTGCCCCTGCTGGCAAAATGCCCGAGGCAATGATGTCGCGCACCACGATTTCACTCAGATACGAAGTGACTTCGGAGGGTTTGACTACTGCGGGCATGCCTGCCAACAAATTGGCAGACAATTTTTCCAGCATGCCCCAAATGGGAAAATTAAAAGCATTGATGTGGATGGCTACCCCGTGCTTGGGGACCATGAGGTGATGGCCGATAAAACTGCCTTCTTTTGACAATTTGGCGGCTTCGCCATCCAGGTACCAGCGGGTATCGGGCAACTTGCGCCGCAGGCTAGCGTAGGCAAAGAGGGTACCAATGCCCCCATCGATGTCGATCCAGCTATCCGCCCGGGTGGCACCGCTGCGGTAGCTTAAAGTGTAGTACTTTTCCTTTTGCTCATTGAGGAACAAGGCCAGGGCCTTGAGCATCCGCCCGCGCTCCTGAAAGCTCATTTTGCGCAAGGCTGGTCCACCCACTTTGCAGGCGTAGTGGAGGATGGCACTGTAATCCAACCCTTCACTCCCGCAAGTACCAATGAGTGTACCATCGATGGCGTCAAATTGAGGGATACCCTCTCCATCATGGGGTACCCAGGCTCCCAGTAAGTAATTGTGGAGCTTGGTAGACATGTTTTGGTTCTATTTGGTCAAAGACTGAGCAATACGAATGAATGTTCGTTTGCAAAGGTAAAAGATTTTTAAACTAAGACATAATTAATTTGTGTTTTGCCATGAGCTTTCCTGCCGAAGATTGTATTTTACCTTTAATTTCAGACAAAACCATGCATTTAAACCACCTGCATCATGCTAAAGATCTTTCAAATTGGAATTTTGCTCAACTTAATCTGTGTTATGTCCAATGCACAAACACCCTCTGAAATTCCACTTTATCCAGGCTCCATTCCCAATTCCAAACCCACAGCGGCAAAGGAAAGAGTTGACAAACGGCCCAATGGTACCCGGTTTGTTTTCGGTACCGTTGAGCCCACCTTAACAGTATATGTTCCTCAAAAACCAAATGGGCAAGGCGTCGTAATTTGCCCTGGAGGCGGCTACTCGGGCACCGCCATTGATCATGAAGGGTTCGATGTGGCCAAAGCTTTTAATGCCATCGGAGTGGCTGCTTTTGTGCTAAAATACCGTATGCCGCTGGATACTTCCTGTATTGACAAAAGTATTGCGCCGCTCCAGGACGCTCAACAAGCCATTCGACTGGTGCGCAACAATGCGGCTAAGTGGAAGGTTAATCCGCGCAAAGTAGGGATCATGGGCTTTTCGGCAGGCGGACACCTAGCCTCCACTGCAGCTACCCATTTTTATGAAAATGCTGACCCTACCGAAAAAGACACCACCAGTGTGCGGCCTGATTTTGCCATTTTGATTTATCCAGTCATTAGTCTCAGTTACGAGTTGGCACACGGGGGCTCTCGGAATAATTTGCTGGGGGTAAAACATACCACAGCCCAACAGTTCAAATTTTCCAATGAACTACAGGTAACTGCACTCACGCCACCAAGT
Source organism: Haliscomenobacter sp. (assembly GCF_033763495.1). GTDB lineage: Bacteria > Bacteroidota > Bacteroidia > Chitinophagales > Saprospiraceae > Haliscomenobacter. The sequence continues at coordinate 24,701 of NZ_JANRKL010000037.1, forward strand.
TTTTTGGTGCATTCAGCAGATGATGGCACGGTAAAAGTGGACAACAGTATCGCTTTTTATCAGGCTTGCAACAAGTTCAAAATCCCGGTGGAAATGCACCTGTATCCCAAGGGTGGGCACGGCTACGGTATGAACAACCCAACGACAACGGATAAGTGGTTTGATCGACTGGGGAACTGGATGAAAAGTTTATAATTTTTGGTTGAGGAGTTTAGAAGTTGAGGGCGGTAGCGTCCAAGTGGCTGCGGTAGCCTTAACTTCTCAACCCCTCAACTCCTCAACTTTAATCATAAATCCGACTGACAATGAAAATGCCTATTTTACCCATCTTCCTATTGGCGCTTTGTAGTGTTTTATCCAATAAAGTTGTGGCCCAAAAAGGAGCCAGCACCAGCTTTGAGCAAGTAATCGCGCTGCGCAATGTGGGCACGCCGCTTCTTTCGCCTGATGGCCAACACATTCTTTATACCGTGACCAGCACTGATTGGAAGGAAAACGGTTATGACACTGAAATCTGGCTGGCGCGAAATGGGGAGGAACCTTTTCAACTGACCCGCAGTAATAAAAGCAGCAGCACCTCGCCGAAGTGGTCGCCCGATGGGAAATGGATTGCCTTCAGCAGCAGCCGTAACGACAAAAACCAAATCTTTGTGATTCGCCCCAATGGGGGTGAAGCGCAACAAGTGAGTTTTGAAGAGGATGGGATAGGTGGCTTTGAGTGGTCGCCGGATGGCAAACAATTTGCCCTGTTTAAACAAAATCCGGAGAGTAAGGAGGAAAAAAAACGCAAAGAACGCTTCGGTGGCTGGGCTGCGGATGACGCAGAATACCGCCTTTCGCACCTTTGGTTATTGGACTTTAAACCCGATCTGCTCCCCGCGCCGAGTGAAATGCCTTGCTACGAAGAGAAAAAAGATTCGAGTAAAAAAAGTGATTGCATCAATTACCCCAAAGCAGTGCGCCTCACCGAAGGCCCCTTTACCATCAGCAATTTTGATTGGTCGCCCGATGGAAAGATGATCGCTTACACGAGGCAACCCAATCCATTGATCAATTTTTCCTTGTATTCTGATATTGAGGTGATAGAGGTGGCGAGTAAAAAAGTGGTATTCAGTGTGAAAAACCCATCCGTGGACAACTTTGCGGCCTGGTCGCCAGATTCCAAAAAGATTTTGTACACCAGTAGTCTGAATGACACCACTGCTTATTATTACAAAAACGACCAGGTGCTGGTTTCCGATTTGCAGGGAGGAAAACCCAATCAGCTGGCCCAGTACTTTGATGAAGACATCAGTGGATTGAGCTGGAATACGGAGGGTGTCTTTTTTACTGCCTTTCAGGGGGCCAAAAGGTGGCTCTTCCGGCTTGATCCTATCAGCGGTCAATACAAAGCCTTGATCAGTGGGAATGAGATAGTTTTAGGCGGCTACAGTTTTTCCAAAGATGGCAAAACTCTGGCTTACAGCAGCTCCAGTGCTACCACCCTCAGTGAAATTTTCAAAACGCCTGCTGCGATCCTCAAACCGGTGCAAATCACCCAGATGAGCAAACAAATTGCAGGCTGGAAAACTGCGGTGAGTGAAGTGATTCGTTGGAAAAGCAAAGACGGAGCCGAAATTGAAGGCGTACTTCACAAACCTCAAAACTACGACCCTGCTAAAAAATATCCACTTCTGGTGATGATTCACGGTGGCCCTACGGGCATCGACTTGCCCCAGCCAGTACCCGGTAGTGTTTATCCAGTGATTCAATGGCTGGAAAAGGGAGCCCTGGTATTGCGGGTGAATTATCGGGGCTCAGCTGGGTATGGCGAAAAATTCCGCTCCCTCAATGTGCGCAACCTGGGGGTAGGCGATATGTGGGATGTGATGTCTGGGGTAGATCACCTCGTTGGTAAAGGGATAGTGGACGAAAACCGCATGGGTTGTATGGGCTGGAGCCAGGGTGGTTACATCTCGGCATTCTTGACCACCAATACCGACCGCTTCAAAGCGATTTCAGTTGGAGCGGGTATTTCCAACTGGATGACCTACTACGTCAACACCGATATCCACCCCTTTACACGCCAATACCTGCAAGCTACGCCCTGGAGCGATCCCGAGATTTACCAAAAAACCTCGCCGATGACGAACATCAGGAATGCCAAAACACCAACTTTGATTCAGCACGGGGAGTTTGATCGGAGGGTGCCTATCGCGAATGCGTATGAGTTATTACAAGGCTTACAAGACAATCGGGTTCCGGCAAGATTAGTGGTGTACAAAGGTTTTGGCCACGGTATCACTAAGCCTAAGGAAAGACTGGCGGCCATGTGGCACAACTGGGAGTGGTTCAATAAATATTTGTGGGGGGAAGATGTGGTGATGGGGGAGTAGGCGCTCTAAGGTAAATTAACCCCTGCATACACCGCCTCCAACTTCACCACACACTCCAAAATCTCAACTGCATCCTCGGCTTTATCCGCATAAGCGTATTCCCATTCTCGTTCACTTTTGCGCCGATAACTGTGGATGCTCCGTACATCTTGTTGCACCATCACATACTGTTGCAAATAAGGAATACTACGGTAACACATCCATTTGTCGATGCGGTCTTGTTGTTCAGTACTATTCGATAATATCTCTATGATGGCGGTTGGATTGATTGTGGCCTTCATTTTCTTTTTGTATTGGAAAAACTCTTGTTCGCCACAAACGATCACCAGGTCAGGATAGAACACTTTATTACAACTAGGAACATAAACCATCCGATCCGCTGAATACCGCTTGCAACCTTTGGCATTCAAACAAGTAGCAAGGGTGTCGGAAAGATTGGTCTGGATTTCTCCATGTTCAGGAGAAGTATAAGACATGGCTCGGATGAATCCATTCCAATATTCATGTCGATGCTCAGCCTTAAGTTCAAATTCAAAATACTCCTCAAGGCTGTATTGCTTATTGGGATCGGAATCAAAAGGCGAAATGGATTGAGCTTGTCCTTTCATTTCAATACATTTTACACAAATATCGTTGAAAAAAACGAACCGTGCAAACGCCTAAAATCTTTACCTTGCCGTACAGGTTTTATGCATTCCGCTCGTCTTTTCAAAAACAAAACAATGAAAAATAGTCTTGCCCAATGGCTTGTTACCCTCTGCTGCCTAACGACCATGACTCAAATCTCTGCTCAAAAAGTAAACGTCGTCTCTAAGCCAGGCGAACGCAAAGTTGACATTTTGGTAGATGGAAAACCCTTTACTTCCTACATCTATCCCAGTGATTCTTTGCTCAAAAAGCCAGTGCTTTTCCCCGTATACACCCCCCAAGGTACGATGGTAACCCGCGGTTATCCTATGATGCCCCGCGCTGGTGAACGGGTGGATCACCCCCACCACGTTGGCATCTGGCTCAATTATGAATCGGTCAATGGCAATGATTTTTGGAACAATTCCACAGCCATCAAAGACCGCTCCAAATACGGCACCATCAAACACAAAGCGATACTCAAAACCAAAAGTGGCAAGGGTAAAGGCGCTCTTGCGGTGAGTGCCGATTGGTACTTGTCGGATGGCAAGGGCAAACACGTATTGGTTGAAAAAACGGATTTCGACTTTTACGCCCGCCAAAACCTGCGCATCATCGACCGCAGTACTACCCTCACTGCTCAGGGCGATACCGTTCATTTTAAAGATGTAAAAGACGGTTTTTTTGCCATCCGCCTGGCCCGTGAATTGGAGCATCCTTCCAACGGAGCCGATAATTTTGTAGATGCCAACGGGATTGTAACCCGAGTGGAAAAAATGGACAACACCAACATCACTGGAAATTACCGCAGCAGTGAGGGCATCGAAGGCGAAAAGGTGTGGAGCACCCGGGGCAAATGGGTGAACCTCAGTGGCCGCATTGGCAACGAAAACATTGCCGTATGTATCATCGATCATCCCCGAAACCTGAAATATCCGACTTACTGGCATGCACGGGGTTATGGTCTGTTTGCGGCCAACCCGCTGGGTGCCAAGATTTTTTCAAACGGCAAAGATGCACTCAACCTCAAATTGGCACCAGGACAATCAGTGACCTTTAAGTACCGGGTGGTGGTAGCTACCGGGAAATTGAGCGATGAGGAGATCAATGGATTGGCGAAGGAATTTGGTGGGAAGTGATATTTGATTTCGGATGTGGGATTTCGGATCTCGGAGCCGCCGAAATCCCACATCCGAAATCCGAAATCATTTCACTCTGCTCGCCATACAGCACCATACTCCTCAACTAAAACATTGTCATAGTGATCCGCTTGTTCAAACAGATTTTGAAACATCTTGAGACCCGTTTCAACATTCAAATACCGATCATGGATGATCAGCGAAAGGATGATGGCCTGGTCTTTGATACTCAACGCAAGTCCTTCCAGGATATAATTTTGGCGCAATAAAAATTCGTAGAGCGGCTTGATGTTGGTTTTGGGCAAGGAACAGAGGTAGGCATCGCCCGTAATGATGCCGTTGCCTTCGTGGTAGTGGATGTTGATTTTGGCACTGCCCTGGGTGATGGTCCAACAATTGGGGCCAGAACGGGAAAGAGGTGCCTGGTGTCCAGCTAGTTCGATCATTTCTTCCAAAGTGGCAGCCACGCCCATCGGCTCAAATTCTTCAACACCATCCGGCAAACTCAACTTGGCCCCACAATGGGGGCAATACTGCCCTTCAATGGTCGACTTGAATACGCCATTGCTACAGGAATGACAACGTACACCCAATTGGCCATTCCCTTTTTGAAACTCAGCCAAGGCCTCCGCCAGGTGTTGCACCGGTAAGCTGATCCCTATGCTGTTGCCATCTTTAACCTTAAAGGTATTGACCCCCACTACTTCCCCTTTTTCGTTGATCAAAGGACCACCGCTGTTGCCCGGGTTAAGCGCGGCATCGTGCTGGATGTACAAAATCTGTTCAATTTCATGCCGTGTATTGGATACAATGCCCTGGCTTGCCGAATATTTGAACCCAAAAGGATGGCCCACGGCAACTACAGTATCACCTTGGCGAACAGGACTATCCACGCCCAGTTTGATGCTCGGCGTTTCGGTAGCTGGAGCCGCAACAAAGGCCAGATCGTGCCGTTCATCAATGAACAAAACCTTGGCCAATTGTTTGGGGAAATGGGTGCCATTGATTACAACTTCCCGGTTGTCGCGTACAATGTGTTCATTGGTGACAATGATGCCAGCATCACGCAAATAGAACCCGGTGCCAATGAAGTAAGGTGTGGCGATTTCAATTACAACGGAATGATATAGGTCGATGGCGTTTTGCATGGTGATGCTTGGTAACGTAGAAAAATTAACTTCTTTGAATAGCAAGTTGAATGCTCCATTTTAAGATGGCTTCCTATTCAAAAGTCTCCCAAAAATCGGGAAGTAATTTTTTGCGTCATACTTAATGTAGTTTGCGGCTGAAAGATAGTGAATCGCGAATTTAATATCTGCGTTTTTATTTCTTTCTCGTTCCTAAGCTGTTTGTTTTTTAGGCCAGGGGGCTATCTTTGCACTTTTAGTAGTGGGGCAAAAATAAGTATTCATTTTTTCTGAGTCAAAGGATTAGATAAGCCACTTAAAATGAATCGTTCACTTATCTAATCCTTTGACAAAATGAATCACTTATTTTTTTCGCCCCTTAAAACCATACTGCATGACCGAATTTTTACAATACATCTTTGGTTCAGACATCCAAGCTGGCCTTCTCGTGGTGTTAAACCTCATCATCATTGAGAGCTTGCTTTCGGTAGATAATGCCGCGGTGTTAGCCACAATGGTCATGGATCTACCGGCTCATCAACGTAGCCGGGCACTGCGCTATGGCATCATTGGTGCTTATGTATTCAGAGGTCTGTGCTTGATTTTTGCAGCATGGCTGGTTCAAATTTGGTGGTTAAAGCCAGTAGGAGGTATGTATCTTTTGTACCTGACTTACAGTTATTTCAAAGGGAAATCTACTCCAGACGACCCCTCGGACGACTATGTCGATAAAAAAGCCAATTGGTTGTACCGTGCTACTTTGGGGTCACTCGGACAATTTTGGGCCACAGTAGCTTTGGTGGAATTGATGGATCTGGCGTTTTCAATTGACAATGTATTTGCAGCGGTAGCTTTTACCGATCGTATTCAATTGATTGTAATAGGCGTTTTTATCGGTATTTTGGCGATGCGTTTTGTAGCGCAGGGCTTTGTGGGCTTGATGGAACGTTTCCCTTTTTTGGAGACCATCGCCTTTGTGGTGATTGGTATTCTGGGCTTAAAATTGACCTTGTCAGCAGTTAATCATTATTTCCCTGAATCAACTATGGCTATCCTTACCGAAGGAGAGACCGCCGACCTGTACACATCCATCTTAACGGTGGCTTTGTTTGTTTTGCCACTGGCTAGCGCCTATTTTTTCAACTGGCCTGAGCGGAGAAAATAATTTGCAAAATAGCGGGGATTTGACTACTCTAATTTTGGTATTTACACTGACTTGCGCTTGTTTTTGTCAAATTGTGACTATCTTTAACTGTTTTTTTGGCAAATCATTGATCTCATGAAAAAGTGGTTCCCGAAGCTGTTAAATGCAGCTCAAGTATCATTGTATGGAATTAGCTTCCTACTTCTCCTTCCCTTCTTGTTGCAGCACACTTGGGTGAAAAAACAACCGGGTGTTAGTACTGTTGCACCAAAATCCGTGCCAAAGATTGAAATTGCACAAAAAAATACCTTCGAAGGTATTGCTTGTCTTGATGAAGTCAAGGTGACTCTGGGTGCGAATTGTATGTTTGAGGTAACGCCCGAATTGCTTGCAGAATTCAATCCCCATGATTGTAAACCTGAAGGCATGGAGTTATTGATTACCGACAAAAGTGGTAAACCAGTAACCAAAAACCGATTAACTGGTGAACACGCTGGGCAACGCCTCAAGTATTTTTTGAGCCACCCCATCTGTAATCCCGAAGGCTGTTGGGGGATCATTGCCGTTGAAGACAAAAACATGCCCCGGATAGACATCACGCAGTTTGATGCAACTCCGGTCATTTGTAGTAAGATAGAAACCATTCTGAACAACCCCAAAACCATTGGTTATACCACCAGAACCAGTAGCCCGCGCCAACTGATTCCAGGCACGCTTTTAAATTACTCTGAGGTAGAAGACAATGTGCCCAACCTGGGTATCGTAAAATTTGCCAACTGTGATCCTGAGTGCCCGCTTACCATCAAATGGAGTGACCGGCTCATCGTGTATGGCTGTGATTCTTTGGCCAAAAATGGGCTCTACGCGCGGATTTTCCGTACCTGGGTTGCTACCAATTGTCAGGGAAAGTTCATCGATACGGTTCAAATCATCAATGTTTGTCGTCCGCCTGTTTCTGATTTTTATTTTAATGGACGGGATACGCTGGGTTACGACAGAGTTGTAACCTATGCTTCTTGCTCGCCCGATAAAGCCTTGATTCGGCGCATTGATGTTACCCCATTCGCAACAAAAACACGGGGTTTGTCCGGAACGGTAACCGACACCCTATTTCTGGATAGACAACCCTGTAGTTACTCTATGCAGATCAAGGATCAGGAGTTTCCCGTTTGTGATGGGCGGGGTTTAAAGATTGACCGCCAGATTTACATTTTTGATTGGTGTGGTGGTGGTATAGTGGATACCTTTAATGTTTTGATCAAAATTGGAGATTTTGAAGCGCCAAAAATCAGCAAGCCGCATCACCCTGTTGAATTGTCTACCGGGCCGATCAATTGTGAGGCATCCATCCCTTTGACTGTTAAAGGGCTAAAAGAAGCGATTGGTGTTGATGTGTTCGACAATTGTTTTTTGTCCAACCTGAGTGTTAAAGTCAAGAGTGAAGATTTATACACCAAAGGATTTCTCATCGCAACCAAAGGCCCGGATGAACCCTGGTTTGAAACCCCTTATCCAATTACCAACGGTGTTCTTGGTGGCCTCAATCCTGGCCGCCATTGGGTGATCATTGATGCCTTTGATGCTTGTTACAATAGAGTGAAAGATTCCATAAGGATTACGGTAGCGGACCGGATTTCGCCGATTATGGTAATCAACGATGAACTGCATGTTGCGCTAAGCAATGGCCTCAATAGCATCCGGGGATATGCGAGGGTTTGTATAGGTGATGTAAATGAAGGCTCCTCCGACAATTGTAACCTGAAATGGATGAAAGTGCGGCGGAATGTCCCACAGGCTTGTATTGAATCCTTTATCGGCAAAGGTTACGACAGCAACAACAACGGAGTTCTTGATCCACTCCCTGCTGATGGTGACTGGACGAAAGCCGATGGATTTGACCAAGATGGGGATGGCGAACTGGCTAGCTTTGGGGAAACCTTTGTGCTTTCTGATGATGGAAAACTGCTTACTCCCTTGATGGCTTGTGTTGATTTTTTCTGTTGTGATTTGGCGGCAAAAGTGACCATTGAACTGTGGGGAGAAGACAATAGCGGCAATCGGAATTTTGCTTGGACTGAAATTTTGCTGGAAGATAAAATTTCTCCACGCTGTTCAGCCCCTTATGACGCAACAATTTTTTGCACAGATGAATGTATTAAATCAATAGATAATCGAGCTGCGGCTAACGGTTGCTTCGGAGATGTGGTTGTATTGAGCGGAAATGACTGCGAGAATATTGATACTACTTACAAGGTTATTAAAAAACTGAAATGTGGAGTTGGCACTATTGAGCGGATTTGGACCATTACCAAACAGTCTTCCAAAGGGCCAATGTCGACCACCTGCACACAAATCATCAAAGTTCTGCCTTTGCACGAATACAATATTTGTTTTCCAAAAGATGCGGATCAAAAAACCTGTGCCCAGCCACTGGTCGATAGTTTGATCAGAGATGAGTTAGCTTGTGACTTGCTTACCGTCAATGTGATTGATAAGCGTTACGATGCTTCAGATAGTGAATGTTACAAAATCTTCCGCACGTTTACCGTACTGAACTGGTGTGCTTATGATGACCGTTGTGGCGACCCGATGAGTGTTGGTAATGTATATTTGGTAGATCGAGCGATCTTTAACAATTATGGCAAAGAACCTATTTACGTTTTGGTAAGAGATAAAGATCGGGATCAAACAGAAGAATTTTGGTTGTCCCAAAATTTAATTCCGGCCGAAAAAAATATTGATACATCTTTTACCCCAGCCTTTTGCCCTAATGCTTACGTAGGAAGTGAGCTGGGCCGGCCCATTGGCGAATTTTTCCACTCTTATATGTACACCCAAATCATCAAGGTTTATGATGAAGAAAGGCCTTTGGTGAACATTCCCAAGTTGGACAAAATCCCGACCCGCCAAACGGATTGCCAAGCGGACGCGATCATCAATTTCACTGCGAAAGACAATTGTACAGATAAAGTAGAATTGGAACGGGCGCAATTGATGGTAGCTCCTTTCCAAACGCTCGATCCTGGCCTGATGATTCCTTACGTCACACCGCGCTGGAATATTCGCGAGAGTGCTGGCAACGCTTATCAGGTGACCATCCGCGATCTGCCCGAGGGCAAACACGACTTGATTGTTGTTGTTCGGGACGAGTGTGGTAACCTGAGCTTGCCAACCCGAATTCCATTTGAAATCCAGGACATGAAAGGACCAGCGCCAATTTGCACCAATGGCTTGAGTACCGATCTGATGCCCGATGGAAACGGTGGCGGGATGATTTCGGTTTGGGCTACGGATTTTGTTGCATCCAAAATTTACGATTGCAATGGGCAAGGCCCTGAAACCCAAAACGGCCTTAAACTGGTGACCAAATACTCCATCAACCGGGTAGGGGAGACACCTAACGCTAAACAAACCGGACTAAATTTGACCTGTGCCGATGCGGGTGTTACCATTAATGTAGAAATCCATGCCTGGGACGAAGCCGGGAACCACGATTTTTGCGTGACCTATCTCCTGGTACAAGACAATCGCAAGGTATGTCCGGTTGGCGCGAGTTATACGGGCGAAATCAGTGGCTTGATCACTACTCCGGATGCTGAACCACTTTCAGGCATCAATGTACAAGTGAGTGGAAATGCCAATCAAAGTCAGAATTCGGATGCCACGGGTAAATTCAACTTTTCCAAATTGCAATTGGGGGCCGATTATACCATTACGCCACAGTACGAAAAGGCTTATTTAAATGGGGTGTCTACGCTGGATTTGGTGCAAATTCAAAAACATATACTGGGAAGCCAGTTGTTCAAGGATCCCTTCCAAATCATTGCCGCTGATGTGAACAACTCCCGAACCATCACCACCATCGATGTAATTTTGGTGCGCAAATTGATACTTGGTTTGGAAGAAAAATTTGCAGCTTCACCAAGCTGGCGCTTTATTCCGACATCTTACAAGTTCCCAAACCCAAGCAGCCCCTGGCAAGAGGAGTTCCCGCAGTTCATCAACGTCAACGACCTGAAGGACAAAACAAGCAGTGATTTTGTAGGAATAAAGATGGGGGATGTGAATGGAAGTGCTACGAAGAGCAGCGCAACCGCTGTTTCCTTGCGCAGTGGCCAGACCCTGCACATCAAGGCTGAACAACTCAACAAAACCCAACAAAACTTCATTGCGGGCGAAAGTTTGACCTTGGCTTTGAGTTCCACAGATTTAGCCTCGGTGCAAGGGTATCAATTCACCCTAAATTTTGATCCAAAGCTACTGGCATTGGAAAACCTAGAATACCGCAGCATCAAGGCGGAAAACCTTGGCGTTTTTGCTCGGGAAGGAGACATAACCCTGAGCTGGTTTGAAAATGGCAAGCAGCTTGCTTCGGATCCTACCTTATTGCTGCTTCATTTCAAAGCAAAAGCAGGAGGTAGCCTTCCAAATTCCTTCCAACTCAACGGTAAGCGTACTCCTGCCGAAGCCTATACGCATGGTGATGAAGTCATTGGTGTACAGTTGGATTGGGGCAATGCCAAAGTGAACTCAGCAGAACCCCTGCTGCAACAGAACACCCCCAATCCATTCAAGGAAGAAACGACAATTGAGTTTAGCCTGCCCAAGTCCACTCATGCTACCTTAAGTATTCGGGATGTGGCGGGGCGATTGTTGTGGTCAAACAGCAGTTTGTTCGCCAAAGGAAGCAATCGGATCAACATCAATGCAGAGACATTTAAGGGCAGTGGGGTGCTTTATTATACATTGGAAGCAGATGGCTTCACGGCTACCCGCAAGATGATAGTGCTGGAGTAATTGTTTTTTACCAAGTAAAACAAAGTGGGGAGAGAATGTACATTCGCTCCCCACTTTGTTTTTGTGGTTCCTAGGGTGTAGCTTGATCAGGGTACGGAAGAAGAGGGGGAAACAAAATTTATGATTCGAAAATACCCAAATTGTGTATTTTTACTGAACCATGTAGGAAGAGGGCTATACTGTCATAATTACAAAAAGAGGGAAAGCATGAAAGCCGTGATCGTTGATGATGAATTGGATGTTATTGGTCCAGTTCTAGAGCGCTATTTGCAAAAATATGCTGCTGATATTGAATTGTGTGGGCGAGCTGATAATATAGAAGATGCTTATCAATTGATTCTTAACCAAAAACCGGATTTGGTGTTTTTGGATGTGGAGATAGGGAGTGAAACGGGTTTTGATTTACTGCAAAAATTTGCTGAGCCTGAATTTATGGTTGTCTTTGTAACTGGTTTTGAAAAATATGCAGCTAGAGCGATCAGATTGGGCGCCTTGGATTTTTTGCAAAAACCGGTTGATCAAGAAGAGTTTGTTGAAGTGATTCAAAAAGTTCGGAAAGAGCGGAATAATCGGGAGTATAAAAAACAGATTGAGCTAGTGATTGAAGCTTTTCAGCAATTAAAACAAAATGTACGCCCAAGTCGGCTAGGTATTCCAGACTCAGAGGGTATCCTCTTCATCGATATTGACAAACTGATTCGGCTAGAGGCAGAAGGGATCAATACCCAATTCTTCCTAAAGGGAGAAAGTAGAAAAATCATTTCTAGCCGTAATATCGGCACTTATATCCCGCAATTAGAACCCTACATTGAGTTTATGAAAACCCATCGCTCTCACCTGATTAATTTGAAAGAGGTAAGAAGGTACCTGAGGGGAGATAAAAGTGTGGTTATGACAGATAGTGCAGAAATACCCGTTTCTGAGCAATATCGCGAAGAGTTATTGATGCGTTTAAGGAAATTGTGATTTCAGGTCTTACCAGTTGTCATAATCTGGAGGACCTTCAACTAATTTTTCCATATCAAAATCCTTTCCCCAATAGGGCGAAACCCAATTGGGATCCTGGTTGATGTAGCTGTTTTTATCACCTTGTAACAAACCAATTATTACCTCTCCAACGATTGTACTACCCACTGGGCCTAAGGTATTGGAACTTTTTTTGTAAATGTCAGAATACTCCTTTGCTTCATGTAAAATGTAATACCAAAGTGGAGTTGGTGTATAACCTGCTTCATAAGATGGTACATTAAATTTAGGGTCACCTCGTTGAAGATCAACAGGAATAACTCTTTGATTCAAAGCTTTTGCCACGTCTTCTCCACTAGGCAGTCCCACCATCTCACCGCGTTTTATTGTGCGAAATGGCAAGCTATTTCTATACTCAAATTCATTATCTAAATTGCCAAGCCCGGGAATATTATACAAGCCTGCTGATATTCTTGGCTCAATGAGGTGATTGCGTTGTGCACGGGGCCCAAAAAACAAAGAGAGGTCGATGTTAATGTTAACTTCAACATCGCTTGTATTCCGATTCATCAACGATGCTAAAGGGAGTGTACTTTGTACTGGCTTCGACCTCCTAACCCCTCTTGATTGCAGTTGAATATTTTTTCTGCTAACAACTTTATATGTGTTTCTTACTGTTGAGTGGCCAAACCTAAATGCTGCTGCGGCAAATTCCACTGGAACAAACGGTTCGTTCCTCCACTCATAAAATTTTCTTTTGACATTGGAGGGTGCACTAAATTCGAATATCTCTTGATAGGTTTCCTGATCAAGAATACGCGGTAAATAATCATGCAGAACGATCCATTGGTAATGCCATTTGGTTAATTTTTGGGCTTCATCAAATTTTTTTGTTTTCTTTAGAAAATAATTATGCAGTTTTTGAAACAACAGATGAATTTGAGCAATTATTTTATTTTCGTCATTTCTGGGGTCTGGGATAACCGCCATAATTGGGTCCCCATCGTCTTCGATCGGTTTTCTGAATAGATCCTTTCCGTCCTTCCCCAATAAAAAATTGCCTTTATCGGACGCATAATAGACAGGGTTAACTTTTGGATGGGACCCGTATAATGAATCCAGGTCAAGCGCAGGGGTTCTAAAATTCCATAAAAATTCAGGATCTATTTGCCTTTCTGAGATAGAAGTTGGGTCGTAGGTTAGGTCATGGCTGATGAATTGCCCTAAATAAGTATAACCTGCTGGTATAGAATTTAAATCATCCGTAGGGTTTTCATCGTCAAAGCGGCGCATTTTCTGCGCGATGGCATTTATTAATTCAGGCTTAAAACGAGCTTGAGGTAAACTGGGGAACATACGTCCGAACTTCCCACGTTCAAAAGATCGAGAATTAGGGACATTAAAACTGAAGTTGGAATCTGAGTGAGACATTTTATTGAGGTTTTAGTGAACTATATTAGCTCTGCAGAGCATTTCGTTGGTTTTTGATGCAGTTTATTATCAAAGTTATTTAATTTTATGTACAACAAAAAAAATAATTATGGCAGACGAGAATTTTGCGCCTTCAATTAGGCTTCTTGATTTTTCAAATCAGGGTGAATTGGCAAGTTTTAAGGAACAAGTCAACTTAATCTATACAGCATTTAGGCAAAGAAATATTTTGATGCCTCACAGTGTATTTATCCCTAGAAAAGAGCTACTTAGAGCTTTAGGGGTAGTCGAGAGAGATGGTGAATTAGTTGAATTAGAATCAGAATCAGAGCCTAAACGAACTGGCGTATTCCTTTATATGACCAGCAGTTCACATGAAACTAATTTTAATCCGGAGAAGTTAATCCAAGGGCTCTTCCCCGCAATGCCAGTAAACCCGAATACAGACGCGTCAAGCTTTACGATTGCGGTTGTAGCTACAAACGAAGAGCTTGGCAATTATCAAGACACTGGAGCTAATTTTATCACACTATCTGAGTGCCCTCCAAAAATTGATTGCCCCCCCTGGCATGAAGCCCCACCAATAGACTGATATAAGTTTGATCTTCCAATTTACCATTTAGATGAATTTATCTATTTTTTCTTAATTTAGGAGCTGGAAAATACTACCTATGTCCAGCTCCTATTTTTTAATCCCGATTAAGCTATATCTAAGTACACTTCTAACTTGCGCTGTCTTCCTGGCTATAAATGCACAAGACAGCCTAGGGAACTTTGTCTTTAAACATTTGGGCCAAAGTCAGAATCTGGTTGACTATCAAGCTTCCTTTTTCCATCAAGACGCCAGTGGATACATCTGGATCAGCAGTACTGATGGCTATAATCGATTTGATGGTCGTAAAGCCAAGTTGTACAAACCCAATAATAAATTGTTCAGTCATAACCCTATTATTACCAGTAGTTTATTTAAAGATGTCAAAGGGGATTATTGGTTTTCCACTCAAAGTGGCCTACATCGAATTGATCTTAAAACGGATACAATATCTTCCTATAGAATTTACAGCCCTCACGACCGTAGTTATTTAACTCTGCCTAAATTGTTTTATATAAATGGCGAAAAGGAGTTATGGGTTTATGACTCTCCTAATTGGTATGTCTTATCTCAAAACAATCCCAGGAAAGCTATTTTTAAAACTAGTTTGGATTCAAAATTTCAGCGAGTAAAGGTCATTCAAGATGCACAAGGTCAACCTAAAATGATTGCGGGTTCTTATTTTGGAAAGGGTTTTTATTTGAAACACCTGCAACAAAATAAGGATAGAACATCAAGAAGACTTGCTCAGCATATGATTGCCAATTTAACCAATGAAGCAGACTCCATTTTGTGGCTTGCCTCCATGAGCGGGCTGATCAAATATGATTTAGTCAAGGACACAATAAAAAGTTTATACCCACCTCCGGCTGGGAAAAAAGGATTTTTTGATGTCAATATATTTAAAAAAAATAAACTTTGGATTGGGGCTATAGATGCCAGGTTCTACCTGTTTGATAAGGAAAAATTATTTACCCCTCTTGAAAAATACCTAAAAATTGATCAAAAATACCTACCCATTCTGAGTTTGGATAAATCCTTTATTGATCGGATGAATAATTTATGGTTGGTTGATTGGAACTCGGGAATTTACCACACCAATTTGCATAAATACTTTTTTCAGCATCTGATCCCGGATAAAATTAACTTATTTCAAGGGCAGTATAATGCCAATAGTATAGTTGTTGATCATAACAATAAAATTTGGGCTAGTATGGGAGATGCCAATGCTATTTATTGTTTTGAAGGCGATCGCCTTGTAGTAAATAAAGCACTTACTATGCAAAATGCCAGCCGTTTAGTCACAGATGCTTTTGGCGCAGTTTGGGGGGTAAATGGTAATACACTGCAAGCTTTAACGTTTAAAAAATCGATTTCTGTTGAAGGAAAAATCCAACAAATTGCAAAACTTCCCAACGGTTTTGCTTTGGCTATTACAAATACTAGTTTGTTTTTAATTGATTTCAACCGCAATATTGCTTCAAAATTGCAATTAAGCAGCTCCAAAAATCAAACAATTGATCCCAGTTCAATTAATGGCGTTTTTACGGATAAACAAGGAAATTGCTTTATTAATCAAGAAATTAAAGATTTATCTATCTTTAAAATAAAAGGCCAGAACTTGATATTGCAATCCAATTTGGCCAATGTTGGTAGAATCAACGGTTTAATTGAAGATATTACTAAAAATGGGTATTGGATATCCTCTACTCTTGGACTGATGCATTTAATTAAAACCAAAGAAGGTTGGATTTTTGACCATAATCCTAAGGCAAACAAGCTATTGAATGTTACCTTCAACGGAGTTTTACAGGACCAGAAGGGTTGTTTGTGGCTATCCAGCAACGAGCAATTGCTAAGATTTGCCCCTCAAAAGCCTGGCGAAAAGATCAGCAGGTTTACTGTGAGTGATGGCATCATGAGTGGTCAATTCAATATGGAAGTGTCCCTTCGAGACCTCTCCGGCAAATTGTATTTTGGAGGGACCAATGGGATCACCATGATTGATCCTGAGCGCTTAAATACTGACACCATCCAGCCTAGGTTACTCTTAGATGGCATAAGCATCAATGGCCGAGAAAGTTTTTCCCATTTGAATGTCAATCGCTTAAGTTCCTGGAAATTTAAACCTAATCAAAGAAACCTTTCTTTCCGATTTATTACCATTGATTACCTTAGTCCAGATGAAAATGAATTTAAATATCGTCTAAGCAAAAGGTCATTTCTAAAAAGAAGAAACGACCAAGCCCCCTGGATTTCTTTAGGCACAACACCTTTACTCTCTTTGGCCAACCTTTCTAAAGGGCATTACACCTTAGAAGTAATTGCTGCGAACTCAGATGGATTGTGGATGAAAAAAGAGCAGGCATTTCGCTTTCCTTTTTACATTCAACCCAAGTGGTATGAAACAAACCTATTTTATTTTATACTGATTGCCTCAATTTTATTCCTTTCCTATGGCATTCATCGAAGACGTATCAAACGGCTGAAAGAGCAGGCCGAAACCGAACTCAAGGTGCTGCGCTTACAAATGAATCCGCATTTCATTTTCAATTCTCTTTCCGCAATTCAAAGCTATATCATCCAGCAAGATGTAGACAAAGCAGATCGTTTGATCAGTAATTTTGCCAAGCTGATGCGTAAAATACTCACTGATTCAGTCAAAGCCAATTTGAGTTTACAAGAAGAAAAAGACTTATTGGAATCCTACCTACTTACAGAGTCTCTTCGTTTTGACAATAAAATAAATTTCGAGATCAACATTGCCGAAGATTTAGATCCCGACGGCGTGTTTATTCCCACTATGATTGTTCAACCGTTTGTAGAAAATGCAATTGTACACGGATTAAAAAGAAAAAATGGGCAAGGTAAAATAAGGGTAAACTTTAGTCAGAATAATGGCATGTTGGAAGTTGTGGTCGAAGACGATGGGGACGGGTTTATCAAAAAAGAATCAGGCAATACTCACCAATCGAAAGCAATTGAGATTACTAAAAGGCGTATAGCCTTACTCCCCAACTCGGGTAAAGAAGCCGCCTCTTTAAACTGGTTTAATTTAGCCGATATGGACCCTTCTCAATCGGGATTCAGGGTAGAGCTACGTTTGCCTTTGGCGTATAAGGCAAGATAGCGTTGTTTTTCTAATTGTTATAAACTGCTTGCTTTGTTGAAACACTCCTTTCATTCAATTTTCACGTAGTTTGAAATATTTTGGGGTTTGTCATCAAATCACAACTTGTACTTTTGATTTAGAAGCTGAGTACAATGTACAACAATTACCAAAGTTGACTGTACATGTCAACACTTTAAGATACAAGCTCTAAATCCCTCTATTGTTTTCAACAAACAGGTGTCTTTTCCACATCCGTTATGGTTTACAAATTCAGCCTGGAATTCCTGAAAGATACTGCCCCGAAATCCTGGCTAGATAATTAATAAACTATTGTCCCAGTATTGTCCGGCCCTGGTAGAACTATACCCTCTTATAATTAGGTACCTACAATTAAAAAATTCTAACGAATTAGGAAAATATCCTGAAAAATTTAAAGTGTAATTACCTTTATTTTTTTGCAAAATGGAGGCAGAGTTTGTCAAAACCTGCCTCCATTTTTTTATGTCGGTTCCTTCTCTTAACCTAAGTGAAACCCCATCATCCCATCCGCAATCACCCGATCATTTGCCAACCTCGGCACTTTGTTCTGCCCGCCCAACTTGCCCTGGCTTTTCATGTACTCCCGAAAGGCATCCCTGCGCAGCGGGGTAATCACCAAAGGTTTGAGGATATTCCCTTCGATCAAATCCTGGTAATAAATATTTTGCACGATCATCAGCTCGTCCAAACGGGCGGCAAAAGCGGATAAATTTTCTGGAACCTCATCGAACTCAACCAGCCACTCGTGATAAGGAAGGCCGCCAGCAGGGGGATTCACCTGTGGCGCAACCGTAAATTCTACCACTTTGACCCCTTGTTCTTTGCACACTTGCAGCATGGCCTCTTCTACCTCCTTACCAATTACATGTTCACCAAAAGCAGATATAAAGTGTTTGATGCGACCACTAACCACCAAACGATGCGGGTTGGTGGAAACAAACTGTACGGTATCGCCAAGATTATAGCCCCAAAGCCCCGCGTTGTTGTTGATGATGAGGGCGTAATTAACCCCCGGTTCCACATCTTTGAGCCATAGCCGGGTGGGATTTTCGTTAAAAATTTCCTCTGCGGGTACAAATTCAAAAAAGATCCCCGATGCTGAGTTGAGCAAAAGCCCTGGTTCACTTTGACTATCCTGAAAAGCGATGAACCCCTCCGAGGCCGGGTAGGTTTCCACACTTGGAATACTGGCCCCTACCAGTTCTTCCAGCTTGGCGCGATAGGGTTCGTAATTGACTCCGCCATAAACAAAAACCGAAAAATTTGGGAAAATATCCAGTACCCTTTTTTTGCCCGAACGTTCGAGCAAACGCTCGTAATACATTTGTACCCAGGGGGGAATGCCGCTGATGAGGCTCATGTTTTGGCCGAGGGTTTCCGTTACAATGTTGTCCAGTTTGGTTTCCCAGTCTTCAATGCAGTTGGTTTTGTAACTCGGCATCTGGTTGGTCCGCAGCCAGGCTGGAATCATGTGATTGGAGATGCCGGACAAACGCCCTGTAGGAATACCCGCAGTTTCGCCCAACTCCGGGCTACCCGATAAAAAGATCAACTTACCATCCAACCAAGTTCCATTCCCGGTTTGGGCGAAGTAATTAAACAAAGCATTGCGCGCTGAACCAAAATGATTGGGAATGCTGTCTTTGGAAATGGGAATGTATTTGACACCAGAGGTAGTACCCGAGGTTTTGGCAAAATAGGCTGGTTTGCCCCGCCATAACACATCCTGTTCCCCGGCTTTGATGCGTTCAATATAAGGTTTAATGCCTTCGTAATCGCGGATGGGGACTCGCTCGATGTAATCCTGGTAACTTCGAATTTGTGCAAACCCATGTGCTTTGCCAAAAGCAGTGGTTTTGCCCACTTCGATCAAACGATTAAAAATTTGTTCTTGCTCCTGTACAGCATATGTTGACCAACGCTGGATATCGCGGGCAATTTTATTGGCAAAAGGTCTGATAATTCTGGAACGAAACCCCATTTTGATGCAAGTTCTATTTAAGTCGCGCAAAAATAAGTTTTTACAGGATTTTAGAAGGCATCATTTTTTGCTTTCCCTTTGTCAAAAAATTAACATAAAATGACCGAAAAATCAATTAAACATTAAACACGCGACTTATATTCAATAAAAAAATGTGCTTTCTTTGCGTTACTCTAAGGTTCCCCAAAGTTATGTAGCTAGCTTACCCTGTTCAATCTTTGCACTTTTACGCAATTAAAACCCATGAATCATGTCGCTGAAACTTGTTTCAGGTATTTTAATCTTGGTGGCTACTGCCTTTGTTGTTAAAGCTCAAACTGTACAAATTACCGTACTGAACGGGAAAGAGGTTCGTTGTGTTGCTGACAGTGTAGTACAGGTACAAATTACACCCAATCCCAGTCTGGACTTACGCAACATTACCCTCAATTGGGGGGATGGTACTGCTCCTGTCACCATTGCCAAGGGTGATTCCCTGATCTTACGCCACAAATACAACACCAGCCAATACCTCAATGAATGTGCCTATGCCTGTCCTTTGGGCGATGTAGGTGGCTTTTGCGTGCAGATTACGGTGTTGGCAACTTATTCCAACAGCGTGCCCGAAAACGTGAGTAAGTTTTTGACCTATAAAATGCCCCCTAGACCCGAGATTTTGATCAACTCCAATAATGTCGTTTGTACAGGCAATGAAGTTCAATTCAACAATCAAACCTGCCCCAACAATGACATGGAAATGCAGTTTACCTGGGATTTTGGGGATGGTACTACCAGTGTGGAAAAAAGCCCTAAACATACTTACACCGATTTGGGCAATCGAACCGTAAAACTCACCGCTAAAAATACCTGTGGTACGGAAAGTATCCAACAACAGATTCGGGTATTGGGGGAACCCAAGGCCGTGGCAAAAGCCGACTCGAATGTAGTCGAAGTAGCTGCCGACCGCTATGTCTTGTGTTTGTCACAAGGCAGCATCGTGAGGCTAAACGGTATAGGTACAACAAATGCCACCCTGTACAACTGGAGCATTTCAGGTGGTGGCCGCACTCATTGGGTCAGAGGCAACAACCGCAGTGAAATTGTTCGCCTGGACATCATCGACCCTGGAACCTATACAGTTACTTTTACAGCCAACAACGCTTGTGACCGTCCGAGCCGCAAAGTTTTGACCATCGAAGCCAAAGCTGCAGAAGCCCTTCTGCCCTTGAAATTACAGGAAGATGGCTGTATTTCGCTGAACTGCCGCCCTGAGCCCTTCAATACCAATGCTGCTTATAAAATCAATGGCATTGATATATCAGTATCCAATTTCCCCATTACTCTGTCTGCAACCAACACACCCTATATTGTGGAGGTACGCCTCAACAATGAATGTGGCAACCAAATGCGTTCGGATACTTTTTTTGTACTCCAACCCGAAAATGTTAGCATTTCTGCCCCCAGCAAAGACACTACGGTATGCGAACGAACCAATGCAATAACCCTCAACGCTGGACCTGTTGGTGGACGTTGGCTTGGGAGCAATATCAGTCGGCAGGGCAATCGGGATGTTTTCAACCCCAGTCAGGCTGGCGTTTTTCCGCTGATTTATGTGCGAGGCAATGGAGCCTGCGAACGCCGCGATACTGTGCAGGTAACTGTGGAAGCAAACGTTCGCCTCAACATTCGACCACAAACGGATGAGTGCGTCGATTTTGATTATACCACCATCCCTCAAATCAACAAAGCCCAGTATACCCTAAATGGAGCCCCAATCACAACTTTCCCTGTACCTATTACGGTGAGCACGAACCGAGATGTGTATACCGTACTGGCCACCCTGGAGAATACTTGTGGTCGCCAGGAATCCCGCGATACCTTTGTAGTCACGGGGGCACTTCCAGTAGGGATTACCCAGCCCTTGTTGCCTGTGAATCAGGTGTGCCAGGGAGATACTGCCCGTAGCCTGTCTGCCTTACCTGCGGGAGGAGAGTTCCGCGGAAACCAGGTCATTCGGGTTGGGTCTGGATTTGCCTTTAATCCGGTCAACACCGGAACTTTCCCCGTCATCTACGTGCGTGGGGACGGTAGTTGTGAGCGCCGCGACACCACTACTTTTGAAGTACAAGCCAAGGTGGTTCTGCGCCTGACCCCACAACAAGACGAGTGCAACCAGATCAGTTATACCCCCAATCCGATTATCCCCAATGCAGTGTACAGTGTGAACGGGGTAAGGGTACCCACTTTCCCATTGGATTTGGGGGCAACCAGTGCACCTTATGTCGTAGAGGCTACGTTAACCGATGTTTGTGGCACTCAGGTCGTAACGGATACATTTTTTGTACGCACACCGGATCCCTTGCAAATTACCAGCCCTGCCCGCGACACTTCGGTTTGTGAAAGTTCTGGTTCCTTCAATCTGGCGGTTTCAGCTGCCGGAGGTACCTGGCAGGATACCCGCTTCATCAGCAACAATGCCGGACAATTCAGCTTTAATCCGCAAGAAGCCGGCTCCTTTAAAATCATCTATAACCAGGGCAGCGGAACTTGTGCACAACAGGATTCTGTAATCATTGATGTGCAAAGGGTTACGCTGGAAGCCCAACGTGGGGATGTTTGTTTCAACTCGGCAACGCCATTGCAGGGTTTACCATTGGGAGGTACTTGGAGTTCAACTGCTTGCCCGGGTTGTATTGTAGGGGAGAATTTTGATGCCCGCCAATTGAGCGCTCCGACCGATTCGGTAGCTGTGTTTTATACGGTGGTCAATCCCATTGGTTGCCGCAATACCGATACGGCTTTTGTAAGGGTTACCCGCCCACAAGCAGGTTTTCAACCCCAGGGAAATTTGTGTTCCAATCAGTTGATTCAAATAGACCTGAGTGGCACCAAAGCAGAGCGCTCACGCTGGTTGTTAGGGGATATTCCACTTGACCCTCCGCCCTTCCAGTTTATCCCGGATGGTGATCAGCAAATCACTCAAATTGCCATCATTGGTGCTTGCGCGGATACCTTGACCCAAACGCTAACAGTCATTGCCCCACCACCTTCGGCTGCCTTTACCCCTAGTGGGGACGAAGGTTGTTCCCCATTTAGTGTGAGCTTCCGGCCCAATGAGCCACAAAGGGATGGGCTGACTTATACCTGGAATTTTGGCCATACGACAGCTGACTCTTTACGAACTTTTCTGCCTGATTCCAATTATGTGTACACCAATGACAGCAACAGAATCCGCAGTTTTGTAGTCTCGCTCCACATCGTGAACCAATGCGGTTCGAGTAAGGAGGAAAATACCATCAGTGTATTGCCACTCCCCAAAGCACTGATTGGTCTCGACTCCTTGAGCAACCAGTGTTCTCCGGTTACTGCTACAATCACCAACCGCTCAACGGGCGCTCCCGAAGCTTGTTTCTGGGATTTTGGCAATGGAACCCGCGACAGCACTTGCCGCAATGTGTTTGTGCAAAAGTACGTGGCAGATACTACCACGCTCCAATATTTGATCAAACTGGAAGTAAGCAACCTCTGTGGGGTCTCGATGGATACTTTCCAACTCACAGTTACTTCTCCAGGAGTACAGGCCTTTTTTAGCCTGGACGATTACGATATTTGTCCCAATAAACCCATTCAGTTCAGAGATGCTTCCACTCCTTTACCAGGAAGGGTATTTTGGAAATTTGGGGATGGGGGTGTTTCACAAGATCCTAACCCAACCTATGTTTACCGGGATCCAGATACGACCCTCACGGTGACTTTAATTGCCCGAACGGGTTGTGGCTATGATTCCCTGAGCAGGAAAGTAACCATCCAGTCCTTGCCCGATGTCAATTTTGCTACCGAACGTTATGCTTGTGAGGGGCAACCGACCCAATTCCTCAACCGATCTGATGAAAAAGCGGCTTTCCGCTGGGATTTTGGCGATGGGCAGATCGATTCAGTATCTTATTCTCCGCAACACATTTACCAATCAGGTGGCAACATGGCCAATGTCAGCCTGACCATCAAGGATTTCCCGAATGGTTGTGAAAACACGGTCACCAAACCCATCCTGATTCGGACTAAACCGGAAGCCAATTTTACCATCAATGGCGACTCCACAGGTTGTGCTCCCTTTACAGTCATCCTGCAAAACCTCTCCCGCGGTGCCAACCGCTGGGAATGGGATTTGGGAAATGGTGAACGATCGGAACTGGAAAACCCGGGTACCGTATTCAGCGCCGGAACTTACGACATCACCTTGATCGCCAGTTACGAAAACACCTGTCGGGACACCTTCCGCCTGGATGATGCGGTCAATGCCGACGATTGCGGCGTGTTTATCCCCAATGTATTTTCCCCCAATGGCGACGGTAAAAACGACTTTTTCACCATTTATGGCGGCCCATTTAGCGCCACCAATATCCGCATGATGCGCATTTATACCCGCTGGGGCGAGATGATTTTTGAAAAGGAAAACTTTCCCATGGATAACTTAAGCGGCTGGGACGGTCGAATCAAGGGCGATGTGCCAATCCCCGGGGTGTATGTTTATTGGATTGAAATAGAACAGTTGGGCGGGCAAACAAAAACCTATAAGGGGGATGTAGTATTGATGCGGTAGGAGTATAACTATTTCGGATTTCGCTAAGTTTCAGGCTTGAAACTCATTGAAATCTGAAATCCCCAATCCGAAATACAGAATAACTATGTACCTTTGTG
>NZ_JANRKL010000038.1:0-55730 GCF_033763495.1 Haliscomenobacter sp.
TACCGCAATCCAAGCCATCTTACAGTTGTCCCATGATCCTTCGTCGATGTCTGCAGCGCTAACTTGGGCATATCCGTTGGTGTAACCATTGGCATTGCTCAAAGTGATGTGCAAGTCATCATCACACTTCATTACAGGGGCAATCTTGTCCTTCACTTCGAATACAAAGTAAGCGGTTGAAGCATTGTAGCAACCATCGAAAGCGTCAATCACCATCAGGTGTTTGCCCACTGGAAGGCCGATCATCATCCCGTTCATTACTGCATACTCCACTTTATCCCAGCAGATGTCGTCTTTTTGGAAGGACTGGTCTTCTGCCAATATACCATAAGGATGAACGCCATCTTCAGGGAAAGTACCTCCACAGAATGGATTGGCATCGCCTTCATACACCAGAATACCTTTTACATAACGGTCTTTGGTGTAAACACTTACGCTTACGTTACCCAAGGCACAGTTGTCTTTGATGTCAACACCAAAGGTTGACTTAATACCAGTAGCCGAAATGGGGAAAGCGGCTGTGCAATCCATTGGGCCTGTTGAGATATTAAAGGGCGCCTGAGGGGCATATTCCAGGGAAGGCGCAGAGAAGTCTCCAAATTTGATCAAAACGTGGAACGTATCCACAATCCGGCCTGCACACCAATCAAATACATACACCTCCCGATCAATCTTCACACCTTTGCCTCCACAAATTGGAAATTCGGTGTCCTTGAACGACACAGAGTAATTGCATTCTACTTCATCGAGGTAAAAACAGCGTGATAACCTGGGTGTAGTCTTGCGGTTGAAATAACTACACACCAAAGGCAGGTAATCTGATTTTTGGATGAGTTCTTTGTCTGGCACACAAGAGCCGTATTCCACCACCTGATCATATTTTCCACCATCACCATCGCCATTGAACGCGAAGTCCTCAATTGCTGGGCGAGCAAAGGGAATTTCCTGAACGGTATCCCTACTCATTCCCTTACAATCAGTAGCCACCCAGGTCCGGTAAATTCGGGCATAAATCCCGCCATTTTCCTTCATTTGCTCACAATTGTAGAACACAACGCGGTCGCTCCACTTTACAGTTGTGCGACAACCACAGTTGTAACAATTGTCTTTGAAATAGGTATAACCCAGGTTGTTGATGTTGTCTGCTACCAAACTTGGCGGCACCAGGTTACAAGCGCCAGTCCCGGCTACACCTTCGGCATTGTTGAAGGTTTGAGGGCTGCTATTGGATGGCCGTGGAGAGCTAGTTGCATCAACATTTCCTATAGTCAGACGGTTGTTCAACACAAAGTCCACATCGTAGCAATCCAAGGTGCCTTTGAACCAATCTGCACAAACAAAAATCGGCGCTGTTTTATCTTCCGCCGTCACTTTGCCCCAACAAATGACATTGCCAAAAGAGTCAAACAGACCGTAAGTCCATACGCCTGCACAGTCGATCAGGTTGCCATTGCTGGGGTCGTTGTCCATGACGCGCACAGTACCATTGGCACAGTTGCCGTCTGAAATGAGATCGGCGGTCAGTTCAAATTTACAGTTATCGTTGAGGCTGACAAAGAGGTCCTGGCAACCACACTGAGCAATTTGAAACTGTTGGCTTACGGTTTTAGCGCAGAAAATCTTTTTGGCAGGATCGTTTGCGGTGAACGTGAAGTTAAGGGTATGGGTGGATCCCGGAGCCAAACCGGCTGGATCGATGGTGATTTGGTGGGGTGGTGGTGGCATA
This sequence comes from Haliscomenobacter sp., assembly GCF_033763495.1. GTDB lineage: Bacteria > Bacteroidota > Bacteroidia > Chitinophagales > Saprospiraceae > Haliscomenobacter. The sequence goes on from NZ_JANRKL010000038.1 coordinate 1,727, forward strand.
TTGAGGGTTATGGGAGTTGTACCCAGCACAAAAGTACCACTCCCAGATGCGCCATTCAACTCTTGCCCCGTTACTGTAAATGGTGCCGCATTGGGTACCACTAGTTTGGGAAGTCCCGCAAATTGGGGATCTGGATAATTGCAAAGGTTGCTAATGCTCAGGTCAGTACCTCTACCATTTGTAACGGTTAGGGAATAACCTACGCCATCTTTATGGTAGCCCTTGATGATGTAGAACCCTGAGCCCGCAGGGGTTTCCACCAATGGGGTGTTGTCCGGAATAAGCATGGTAGCCGCATCATCAGAGTACAAGTTGAGGTTACCTGACGGCTTAACTGTCCAGCTTTGACCAGTTGGGGCATTTACCGTAATGTTCTCGCTAAAAGTGCCGTCATTCGAGGTCGTTCCATTTTCAATGATGGCGGGAGCTTTGGCACAGGTGCAGGGGTCAGAGATTTCGTATTTGCAGTCGGCAAGGGTCACTGTCACTTTAGTTGGAAGGCTTTCACAACCCTGATCATTCAAACAGGTAACCCAAATATCCTTTGAAGTACCCACAGACGGGGCTGGGTCATAGCTGGAGCCTGTAGCAATTGGCTGGGAAAGGTTGTTTGTAGGGTCTACATCGTAGAAGTTGTATTGCGTATTTGGCCTTACTGTGCCAGAGAACACAACATTATCAATACGAAGGTTACCACCAGTGGCACCGCTATTGTAGCCGTAGATACGGATACAAACGGTTTCTGCTCCAATTACAGCTGTCTCCAAGGATTGAGAAAATGCCGCAAAAGACGTAGGAAGGTCACCTTCACTACCAATGGTGCTGAAACTACCTCCATTGAGCGATAAGGCCAGCATGTATTTCATTACTCCTGAACCTGAACGTTGGGCATCGAAGCGAAAACTGCTTAAATCAAGCACATATCCAGCGTTAGCAGCTATGCAAAACTCAAGATAGTCATTTGGATCCATGCTCGTGTTAGTCGTCCATTGATCCGTAGCAAAAGCGGATGTTTCGGTAGGAGCAGTACCACCAAAAATATTGCCGGTCTGATTAAGCCCAGGTCCGACTGCCATATCACTGACAGTAATATTGCCAGCCCCTGCTCCACCTGCAACACCAGCTCTTCTGGCAGAAGTATTTTCAAAGTCATAAGTCGCGGTGATTGCGCTTCCCGCTGTAAAAGGTGGCACAATCCGGGTACTTTCGCCCACACACGCACCAAAGTTTGGAATAGCAGGAGCATTCGGAAGGGGCGATACGGTTATTGTAGGGCTTCCAGTTTTAGAGCAAACTTCGGCACTAAGGCCATTGTCCATAACGGAAACAAGAGTATACGTTGTATTAACAGTGGGAGACACCGAAATAGGAGTACCATTACTATAGTTAGAGTTGGTAAGCAATAGTGTATTGAGGTCACCATCGTCGATACTGATGGTATAATTTCCAGAACCATTGCTTACTGTAATGGTCAAATTAGTGCTTTCTCCGACACAAATTTCACTATCGGTGGTGGCCAGTACGGCGTTGCAACAGATTTTAGTGGTTACTGTAGCAGTGTTGCCTTTCAAAGTAGTAGTACACCCGCTCAGTTCTACTTTTTCCAGGGTAAGGGTAACGTTTCCGTTAGCGGTGGAAGTCGTCACCGTTGCAACTCCTTGAGCATCCAGATCAACCGCAACCGATCCATTCCCCAATGTGTAGGTGACTTTTCCGTTGGCTGGTCCGGTGATATTGAATACTGCGTCGGCACCTTCACAAACCGGTTCATTGCTAGCCGCTACTACACTGGCAGTTGGGCATATTACGGTGTAGGTCTTTTCAGCTAAGGTAGGTTGGTTATTGCCAGTGAAACATGTTGTAGTTACTGGTGATATACGAGGGCGAATGCGGAGGGTAGTGTTGCAGTCACCAGCTAAAACAGTATACTCTGCACAAGCAGGCGAAAAAGTATAGGGAATCGTATTTGCCCCTTGATTGCTAAAGCCCAGGGAATTTGGGGTGTTGCCTGGGGCAGCATTGACCTGCCAAGTGCCGGTAACGTCGGTGGATCGTTCGATTGACTGCTCGTCTGTAGTGGAAACTGCACCGACTGAAGTGAAATTACTAGCTTCGGAAACAATTGAGGAGGCAATCGTTGAAGCTGATGGCAAAGCAGGGCAACCTGAACCAGCAACGATCAGCGCAGCGTTAGAAATCGCAGTAGCTCCACCAGGTGAATTAGGAGCAGAAGGGCTTCCCCAAATCACCCCATTCACAAATGTATTACTTGCATTGAATAGCGCCAAATATTCGCCGCCGTTGGTTAAACTTCCCAACCCAGAAACAGCACCTAAGGACAAATCTCTAGCCGCGCTCCAGGAGTTATCCGCAGCATTTCCACCAACTACATAAAAACCGTCAGCCGGTATCACGGTATTATTGGGAATTTGAACGACAAAATCACCGTCAGTGAAATAAAAACAGCTGATGTCTGTCCCTGGAGTGCCCGCTATTTCCCAGCCTTCTCCATTCGTTGTGCCGGTTTCGGTGGTCGCGTTGAACAAAATTTCATTGATCACTGGACTTCCGCTAGGTAGGGTTACTGTATTTTTGGTAACGGTTTGAGTAGCCAAAACGGCCGAATTGGCTTCATCGTATACATCACCGTTGTTGTTCGCGTCCAATACCCATTCGATCACTGAACCATTGGGCAAGTTGCTCGATGCATTGGCATCAACACTGAAACTCAGTTTGGTACCTACACATACGTCACCATTTGGCGTGGTACAATTGGCATCATCAGCAAAAACTGGACTTGGCGTGGGTGCTTGTATTGTCACCATGGCCGTACCACTCCCCGTACCCGGGCAAGATACCGGCGCTGCCGAAGTTACACTACTAATGGTATACGTTCCAGCACCCAGGCTAACATCAGTGCTACCATCTCCTTCGATGGTCACCATGGTATTGTCTGAAAGTACAACGATGGCTTTGGGCGTCCCAGTGATGGTTACTGTAGCCGTAGTGGCAGGTGAACATACACTGCCGCCGCCACTGATGGTTGCGGTAGGCGCAGCGCACTCGATACTTCCTGGCGAGCCAATCAGCGTAACAGTTCCATCTACCACATCATATGCTCCATTAGCACCTTCTTCGCTCAAAGTCGAAACCGCAGGGTCGCATGCTGTATTATCAAAAGTAGCAAAAGGTGAAGCCGAAGGAGATGCCCCAAAAGTCACTCCTATAATCAAGTTGCCACTGGCGTCAAAGAGATTCACCGCATCACCGCCGGCGCCTAGTCCCGGACCTCCATAGTTACCGATAAGCACTCCAGAGGGAAGTGTGCCGCCAAACCAAACATTGATGAAGGCCGTTATTTTGGTTGCATCTCCATCAACGAAGATAACGGACTGGCCTGCTGCAATGCTAGTCACACCACTGAGTGCACTTGCATTAGCAAAGCTACCCGAATCGTCGTCTATTTTCCAGCCAGTGATGTCTACAGCGGCAGCGCTTGTGTTGGTCACCTCAAACCAATCGGCCAAAACGCCAGGGCTATTGCCACTAGACCATGGGGCGACCTCTGTGATGCACAAAGGAGAGGGGTTATCAAAAACATCACTGATTGTTAAAGTAAAGGCTCTACTGGCATCGGGAGAAACACCTACACTGGCATCATCCACATTGATGGTGACACTGTAGCTAGGCTTGGTTTCAAAATCAAGCACTGTTCCCGCTTTGAGGAACAACTCATTGCCAACTATTTCAAAAGCAGCAGCATCGGCGCCCGTTAGGCTGAGCACATTGGTGCCCAAAGCGTCATCACTTACAATGATGTTGCCAACTTTGACTCGGGATGCGGTACTGGTGTTTTCAGGCAAACTGGCGGGGGGATTAGCAACGCTGACTTCAACTGGAGCAGCGTTTGAATAAACATAAGTAGCAGGTGCATAAACCCACAACTGTGGATGATTGCCATCACCCCCACCTTGCTCGTTCACGATGTAAAGTAAGCCAGCATTGTCCATAGCCACACCTTCGTGCCCTTGTTCAGCTACGTTGAGTGGATTCCCTGGATCCGTAGTGATCGACAAGAAGTTGGCAATGCTACCCGTACGATCAATATTGATGACCTTGCCATCTTCTTGGCTCAACACCAACAGGTTGTCGTCGGTAAGCGGAGTCGGCAGATTGGAAAGCGCGTATACATCGCCAATATCAGTAAGGCCTGCCAGGGCTGGATCAAATAAATTAGTCGAGTTTACGGTACTTGGCGAACCATTGGTAGCGGTACCTGCGCCAAAGTCAATCCCCGTCTGGAAGATGCCCTGAGGGGTTATTTCTTTTACCAAAATATATCCACCTGTTTGTGGATCGTAGGAGATACCTTCTAAGCCAATATTGCCAATGGTTGTACCCAATTTTACGCTTTGCACGTTTGCTCTGGAAAGGGTGCCACCCGCCACATATGTGAAGAGGTTGGCTTGGCGTTCACGTTCTTCAACCAATACAAACTGACTGCCACTGAAGTGAGTCAGTCCTTCTGGATCGAGAAAATCACCTGTTGTAAGCGTCATGGTGCTGATCAACTGCCCATTTTTGCCGACTTCAACGATGGAAGTTCCTTCGTCGCCTAAAACATATAAGTTGCCATTAACTGGATTGTAAGTGACCGCAGATACTTCCAGCGCCAACTGGTTGCCCATTGGTGCAGTGGCACGTAAAGGCACTGGCAAGTTGTAGCGACCGATACGGACATAGGTAGAAAGATCAATGGTTGTACTTGGAGCGGAATCATTGTCTGTTATGGTAATGTCTTGGGTTGTAGTCGCACCAAGCGTAATGCCTGCTGAGGGGCTGCTGATGGTCAAGGTAGCGGTTTCCAGTCCTTCAACGTCAGTATCGTCTAGAATAGTGAAGGTTACTGAGCCCATAGTTTGACCACCCATAATGGTGATGGTTGCAATACTCAAATTATAATCTCCTGCTGTGATCCCAGTTCCAGTTACGGCAAGTGAAAGGGTCTGATCTCCAGTAACCGCTGCGGAAGCAGTAGCCTTGACGGTGATAACCGTTTGAGCGGCTTCTGTACCCGAGGAGAAATTTACTGAAAGGTTGACCCCAATGGAAAAGGTAATGCTTTTGAGAGGGGATTGATCATCTGTAAGGAATGGGGCATCAGGGGAAGTGGCATCAGCATCTTGATCTCCTGAAGCGTCCTGGGCAACCCAGTTGGACGGATTGTTGAATGCGGATAACGCAGTGCCTTTTGATGCGAACGAAGAACCTCCAGCAGTTGGATTGTATGCAGCAACATCGGCCCCACCTGTTCCAGGGAGCACCAATGCAGTAGAACCTGCAGTCAGGTCTGTGCCAGTAAGTAAGCCACTTGTGGTAGCACCAGAGAAACCACCATTGTTACTTGTAATTGCAGCTAGAAAAGAGGAAGGCGTTGTCGCATTGGTCCCAAGAAAAGCGAAAATTGACTCACCAGAGCCCGAAAATGATAGCGTTCCACCACTTAGGGTACCAATGTTAACTGCTCGTGATCCTGAATTAGAAGTATTAAGCAGTTCAACGACCGTACCTGGCGTTATATCACTTCCACCATTTGTCCAAGTGGTGCTGCCTTCTCCTGTATTAAAAGCCCCACCAGAGCCAATAGCTGAACCATTCCACTCATTGTCTTGGAAGTGGATCACCGTTCCAGCAGGAATTTTATTGAGCGCGATGAAGGCAAAGCCATCATTTCCATCAGCGTTATAGCCGACAAAGGCGATATCTCCAGCGCTCAATTGTGCGAACGAATGGGTACTGGCAAGGTGCAAAAGTAGAATTGCAGTGAACCAGAATTGTAAAATTCTTTTCATGCGAGATTGTGATTTGTCCAAGTTAGATATAAAAGGTCGTTGTTTTACAAAGGTAATACTGCCTTTCCGAAACCCGGGCAAATCACTAGTTGCTAATTTCTCAAAAAGCAAAAACTTAACATTGGAATCTACTACATACCTCCTTAGGGTATACCCATTTTTCCCCATTCAAATTTTCTTCACCAAATAAAAATACGTCGGAAAGTGATCACTATACCCCCCTTCAAACGAACTACCTACATAAGACCGAAACGGATAACCCTTGTACTGACCGGACTGCTGTCGCAGGTAATTGGGCCCATGTACATTGGCCTGAAAATACTGGTAGCCCCCCACTTCAGCTTGGATCCAGGCGGGAGACAGGATAATTTGATCAAACAAACTCCAGGCATCTCGGTAAGCCAAAGTGCCCAGACCTTTTTTGTAGAGATTGTAAAAAGGGTTAAAAGTATCCCCTTTGCGCACTTCCTCCTTGTCTTTTTTGCCCCGCAAAACCTCTCTTACACTGTTGTTTACGGGGTCATCATTGAGGTCACCCATGACGACAAATTTGGCGTTAGGATCTTGTTGGAGCAAGGAGTCGCAAGCCTTTTTGCACACCATCGCCGCGGCTACCCGCCAGGGTTCGGATACTTTTTCGCCCCCGCTGCGCGAAGGCCAGTGGTTGACCATTACGTGAATGGGCTCGCCATCAAACACTCCACTTACCAGCAGCACGTCGCGGGTAAAGTTGCGCTCGTCACCTTGATAGATCAATACGGGCAAGCTTTTGCTCGCAGTCACCTTAAAATATTTGGGGTTGTACAAAAGTCCAACATCAATGCCCCGCTCATCCGGCGAGTCGTAATGCACAATTTGGTAATTGCGGGCTACAATGGCGGGTTCATTCACCAAGTCTTCCAGAACCAGGCGGTTTTCTACTTCTGCTACCCCCAGAATGGCTACCCCGTCGGGGGTTTTGTCAGTGCCTAACTCCGCAATCACCTTGGCCATATGGGCCTGTTTGTGGCGGTATTTGTCCTCCGTCCAAACGTAGGAACCCGTAGGCAAAAAGTCTTCGTCATTGATCGTTGTGTCATTGACCAAGTCAAAAAGATTCTCCAGGTTGTAAAAACCAATGGCGGCGATCTTGTAGCGATCCTGCCCATTGAGCGAAAAATGGTTGGTAAAAAATAAAATCAGCGGAAGAATAATAGCGCAGCAGCGATTTGCGTTTCTCATGCGTTTTACGTTTCGAATTCTTTTGCAAAGGAAATACAAGCTTTCATTATTGTTCGTCCATCCATGTAAATTTAACATTAACATACTGCTAAAGAATTATAAGCAGGTGGGTTATTGTTCAAATCGTATTTAATTTCAACCCGTTTTATTTGCCACTTAAAGATCAATTATGTTCATTAGAATCAAGAGCCTGTTGATTCAGCTCGGCCTGATTTTATTGCCATTGAGCCTCTTGGCGCAGGAGGTAGAAGTCAGGGGCCAGGTGCTGGATGCGGCTACCGGGCGAGGTATAGTCGGTGCCGAAATCCGCCTTCCGACTCAAACCTTTTTCAGCGATGCTGAAGGAAATGTTGAATTCAAAGCCAACATTGGCCAGTCTACTCAATTGGTGATTTCCATTTTTAAGTCCGGTTTTCAGGAGAAACAAGTAAGTGTAGAACCCCAGGGCCGCAATCGGGTCAACTTTGGAACTGTCAAATTGGAAAGCAAAGAAGGTACCGATGCCCTCTCTGCCGAAGAGTTTGTGCCGGTCGTCACCCTCAGCGAAAACGACCTGGACAGCGATGGCGACCAGAACGTATCCGGTTTGTTGACCGCTTCCAACGACGTATTTGTCAGTGCCGCCTCTTTTCAGTTCAGCTTCACCAACTTCCGCATGCGCGGGTACGATGGCCAGCACAACGAACTGTTTTTCAACGGCATTCCCATCAACGATGTGGAAACCGGTTTCCCGGGCTGGAACCTCTGGAGTGGCCTCAACGACGTGGTGCGCAGCCGTACTGCTTCCGTAGGTCTGGCCCCTAATGCCAATGGGTTTGGCGGCTTGGGTGGCATCACTGCCCTAGATGTGCGGGCTTCACACCACCGCCCCCAGTTGCGGGTTTCTTACGCGGCGTCCAACCGCGCTTACCGCAATCGGGTCATGGCTACCTATAGCACTGGTCTGACCGCTAGTGGCTGGGCTTTTACCGTATCAGCCTCCCGTCGTTGGGCGCAGGAAGGCTACATCGACGGTACTTTTTACGACGCCAATGCCTATTTTGTTGGGGTAGAAAAAAAATTGAACGACAATCACTTCCTAAGTTTTACCGCCCTAGGTTCACCCGTAAAAAGAGGCCGCAGCGCCCCTGCTACCCAGGAAATGTACGACCTGGCTGGCAGCAATTATTACAACTCCTTTTGGGGCTACCAGGAGGGGGAAAAGCGCAATGCCCGGGTCCAAAACACCCATCAACCACTGGCAGTCTTGCGCCATGACTGGCAAATCCAGGAAAAAACCCGCCTGACTACTGCCATCGGTTACCAAACCGGACGCAATGGTACCACGGCCCTGGACTGGTACGAAGCCCGTGACCCGCGTCCCAATTACTACCGCCGCTTGCCCAGCTACATCGAAAGTGATCAGGCCGTAGAAGTGGAAAAATTGCTGCGTGAAAACGAAGCCCTACGCCAAATTGACTGGGCTTACCTTTACAATACCAACCGGGGCAATACCTTGACGGTCAACAACGCCAACGGCATCCCAGGCAACTCCGTGACTGGCAAACGCTCCCAATACGTGGTTGAAGAGCGCCGCTTCGACCGCAGCCTCTTGTCTTTCAACTCCAATATTGAAAGTTCCATCAGCGAGTTACTCAAGGTTTCTGGCGGGGTCTGCTACCAACAACAAAGCAACCACAACTTCAAAACCATTAACGACCTGCTCGGTGGCGATTTTTACCTCGACATCGACAAGTTCGCTGAGTTCATTGATACCACGGGTGGAGGCTCTTTTATCCAAAATGACATCAATACCCCCAATCGCATCTTGAAAGAGGGCTACAAATTTGGTTGGGACTATACCAACGAACACCGCCGCTACAACTCCTGGGCGCAACTAGAGTTTTATTTGCCCAAATTTGATTTGTTTGTGAGTGGTTCGTTGGGCAATACCAGCTTCTGGCGCAAAGGCAATGTCACCAATGGAAAATTCCCTGAGAATTCCGGTGGTGAAGCACCGAAACAGAGCTTCCTGGAATACGCTGCCAAAGCTGGCCTGACCTTCAAAGCCGATGGCCGCAATTATTTCATGCTCAACGCTGCTTACATGGTGCAAGCCCCACAGGTGCGCAATGCGTATGTGTCACCACGGACGCGGGATCAGATTTTACCGGGTTTGAGTACCGAAAACATCACCAGTATTGAAGGAGGATATTTGTTGCGTTCGCCTTACCTCAAGGGGCGTTTGATCGGGTATTACACCCAAATCAAAAACCAGAACCGCATCAACAATTTCTACCTGGACAATGCCCTGATTGAAGACGACGGTACCGCTTCTGGTGGTTTTGTCAACTACACCATGTCGGGCATCAATACCCAGCATGCCGGGATCGAATTTGGTCTGGAATGGGCCTTCTCACCGGGTTGGAAAGCCAGCACCGCGCTGGCAGCGGGCCAATACATCTATACCTCCCGCCCCACCATTGAGGTATACCTGGACAACCTGGCCTCCAAACTCCGCGAAGACGTGGCCTACATCAAAAATTTCTTTGTGCCCAACATGCCTCAAACCGCAGGCACCATTGGCATCAGCTACAATTCGCCGAAGTTTTGGTTTGCCAACTTCAACTTCAACTACTTCGACGACATTTACCTGGATTTCAACCCCGATCGCCGCACGGTGAGTGCCGTTTCTTATGTGAACAATCCGGAATTTTCCAATCAGGTGGTGGAGCCTGGTTCACCGCTGTGGAAAACCATCATTGAACAGGAAAAAGCGCCTGCGGCCTATACCGTGGATTTTTTTGGTGGGAAATCCTGGAAGATACGCAACGTTTTCCTGTATTTGAATGTAGGGGTAAACAATATCCTGGACAAAAAGGACTTCATCACGGGTGGTTTTGAACAATACCGCTTCGATTATGAGACCAAAGATGTCAACCGTTTCCCCAGCAACTACTTCTACAGCTATGGCCGCAACTACTTTGTAAGTTTAGCTTTGCGCCTTTAATATTTACATCTCTCAACCTTTATATTTTTAAACATGAAAAAGTTTTCATTCCTGATAGCCCTGACTGCCCTACTGGCCATTGGTATGGTGAGTTGTGTGGATCAAATGTTTGACGAGCCACCGGTTACGGATCTTCCCCAGTTGACAGGCAATACCACCATCGATGTGCTCAAGAAGAAACACGTCATTGGGGCTACAGCTTCCAAAATCACGGAAGACCTGATCATCGAAGGCATCGTGGTAGCCGACGACCGCTCGGGCAATTTTTTTGAAAACATCGTCATCCAGGACGCCACCGGCGGGATCAGTGTACGGATGAACGCCAGTGGTCTATACAATACCTTCCCGATTGGCACCAAAGTGGCAGTGCGCTGCAAAAACCTCTACATTGGTGATTACAATGGCGTACATCAGCTGAATGGTAGCGTAACCGATGCCATCGAAGAATTGTTGATCCCTCAACACGTTTTTGCAACGGCTAAAGACCAACCTATTACGCCCACCGTGGCGACCATCAACAGCCTGACTTCAGCTCAGATCAACACTTTGGTTAAATTGGAAAATGTTGAGTTTGCCTCAGCAGACACCAACCAAACCTGGGCAGACGCGGTGAAGTTGTTGTCCGTCAACCGCAACCTCCAGGATTGCAACGGCGGCACCATCATTGTGCGCAGTAGCGGCTATGCCGATTTTGCCAAGGATAAAACCCCCAGCAAAAAGGGTTCCCTGACGGCCATCTACACTGTATTTGGCAGCACCAAACAATTGGTCATCCGCGACGCAAGTGATGCCGCCATGACCGGAGTACGCTGCGCAGGTGCCGGGACAGGTGGGGGCGGCCAATTGATGAGTGTGGCCGATTTGCGGGCCCTACACAAAGGCACAACCCTAAGTATTCCAGCGGATAAAAAAATCAAGGGTGTCGTCATCTCTGACCGTGCTGCTGGCAATACGGACCCACGCAACGCTGTGATCCAGGACGGAGTGGCAGGAGTAGTGGTACGCTTCAAGAGCAACCACGAACTGAACCTTGGTCAGGAGGTGGAAGTAACCGTTTCAGGCCAGGAGCTTTCTGAATTCAACGGTTTGCTGCAAGTAAACAACATAGACAACAACCTCGCCAAAATCAATGGTGCAGGCCAATTGCCAACCCCACGGGTAGCTAGCGCCGCTCAAATCGTGGCCAACCTGAATGCCTGGGAATCTACCTTGGTGAAAGTGGTGAAAGGTAGTTTCAGCGCCAGTGGCACCTACAGCGGTTCCAAAACTTTGACCGACTCTACAGGTCAGGTAGTGGTATTTACCCGCAGCCAGGCTACTTTTTCGGGTTCGGCATTACCAGTAGGCAAAAACCTGGATTTGGTGGGCATTGTTTCCCAATTCAATACTGCTCAAATTACGCCCCGCAACCTGAATGACATCGTGGTGACTGGCGGCGGTGGTGGCACTAGCACCAACAACCTGCTGGACGAAAGTTTCAGCAGCGGCACCGTCAATCAGGCGGTGAAAGTTACGGGCTGGGTGAACAAGTCGGTAACAGGTACCCGTACCTGGTTGACCAAATCTTTTTCGGGCAACTTCTTTGCAGAGGCAACCGCTTTCCAAAGTACCGATACCGAAAATGAAATGTGGTTGATTACGCCCGGCATCAAGGCCGAAGAGGCAAAAACCTTGACTTTTGAAAGTGCCCAGGCTTTTTACAAGCACGATGGTCTGACCGTTTACATTTCCAACGACTTCGATGGCACCAACATCGACAAGGCGACCTGGAAAAAACTGACCTTCAAAATGCCTAGTGCAGCCGATGCAAACTACGATTGGGTGCAATCGGGGAATATCGACGTGAGTGGGTACAGTGGGACAATTTACATTGGCTTCCAGCACAAGGGGGACAAGACGACGAATACCACGACGTTTAGATTGGATAATGTGAAGGTGGTGAAGTGAGTGAAAAGTGAAAAGTGAAAAGTTGACCAGCTTTTCACTTTTCACTTTTCACTTACTCTACCCGCTTCTTCTTCGCCTCAATCTCCTGGATTTTCATCTGCTGCCGTTCCATTTCCTGGCGGCGATTGTTCTGATTGGCGTTGTTGATTTCCAGTTCTTTTTTCGCTTGATTGATGCGTTGTTCAGCGTCGGCGATTTCTTTTTTCAGGCGTTCTTCTTCTTTGATCAATTTGTCGAATTCTTTTTTCTGGTCTTTGAACACCAATTCTTCGGCCTCCTGCTCCAGTTCGATTTTACGCACGCGGGTACGGCGGCCAAACTCGCTCAACCACTGCTCAAAGGCATCAATTTTATCAGGGTGTTGGCGACGGGCCAAAAATGCGCCTCCCAAATCAACCCAAACTATGATTTCCGTTTGTTTGTTGCGCTCGGTAAAAGTGGCGTAAATATCCATTAAGTTGGTGCTAATGGCGGGTATGGAAGCGTCGTCGGCAACTACCTCATTGGTTTTGCGGTCTTTTTTGGTTTTAGCCTTGGAATCCTTCAAATAATCGATCCACAAACGCTCTGTTTCTTTGGCGTCCAAATCACTGACGTTCATGGCAAAACCAGGTTTGGAGCCCTGGCTCATGGTGCGTTCGTTTTCCTGAATGTTTTGGGCAAACAAGGTGGTCATGGGAAGTAAAAACAACAGCCAGATGCTGAAGTTAGATAACTTTTTCATAAGCTCTTTTTTAATTTAGACTTTAGAAATTGGGCATGGTCACTTACCCAATTGTTTTGTTGTGGGGCAAAAATAGGGAAATTAGAGATGAAAGATGAAAGATCAGAGATGAAAGATGCTGCCGCAGAGACTCAGACAAGGTCATTATCAAAAACGCTGCGGTAGCATCTTTCATCTCTTATCTTTCATCTCTATAAAGGAATGTTTCCATGTTTTTTCTTCGGCAAATGCGCCACCTTGTTTTCGATCGAAGCAAATGCCTTGATGAGTTTGCGGCGGGTCAGGCAGGGATCGATAACTTCGTCGATATAGCCGCGGGCTGCGGCCTGATATGGATGCGCAAAAGCCTCCTGGTATTCTTTTTCTTTTTGAAGGAGCATGGCCTCTGGGTCCTCCGCTTCCATGATTTCTTTGCGGAAGATGATTTCCGAGGCGCCTTTCGCTCCCATCACGGCAATTTCTGCTCCGGGCCAGGCGTAATTCAAATCAGCACCGATGTGTTTTGAGTTCATCACATCGTAAGCCCCGCCATAGGCTTTGCGTGTGATGACCGTAATCCGTGGCACGGTGGCCTCGCTGAATGCGTAGAGCAACTTGGCTCCATTGACTATGATCCCGTTCCACTCCTGGTCGGTTCCCGGCAAAAAGCCAGGTACGTCAACCAACACCAACAAGGGAATATTAAAGCTATCGCAAAAACGGACAAAACGTCCACCTTTGCGGGAGCTGTTCACATCCAATACCCCGGCCAGGCTAATCGGTTGATTGGCAATGATCCCGATGCTTCGCCCGGCCAAACGGGCAAAACCTACCACGATGTTTTCAGCAAAGGACTCCTGCACTTCCATAAATGAAGCCTCATCCACAATGCCATTGATGACATCGCGCATGTCGTAGGGTTGATTGGGGTTGTCGGGTACGATGTTGCGCAATTCTTCCCTCCATTCTTCACCCAATTCATAAGCCTTTAGCCCTGGTTTTTCTTCACAGTTTTGGGGCATGTAGCTGACCAGTTGGCGGATTTTTTGCAAACAATCAATGTCGTTCGCAGCAGTGAGATGGGTCACGCCAGATTTGCTAGAGTGGGCACTAGCCCCCCCAAGGTCTTCCGAACTTACGTCCTCGTTGGTGACCGTTTTTACTACGTTTGGCCCTGTTACAAACATGTAGGAGGTATCCTGCACCATAATGATAAAGTCGGTCATGGCAGGTGAATACACTGCGCCCCCAGCACACGGCCCCATGATGGCAGAAATTTGTGGCACTACCCCTGATGCCATTACATTCCGGTAAAAAATATCGGCGTAGCCCCCTAAAGAAGCCACCCCTTCCTGAATCCTGGCCCCACCAGAGTCGTTCAAACCAATCACCGGGGCGCCATTGCGCATGGCCAGATCCATAATTTTACAAATCTTCTCGGCATGTGCTTCTGAAAGAGAGCCTCCGAAGACGGTAAAATCCTGTGAAAAAACATACACCAAACGCCCATCAATGGTACCGTATCCCGTAATGACCCCATCGCCCAGGAAGTGTTGGGTTTCCATGCCAAAATCCCGACAACGGTGCTGGACCAGCATCCCCACCTCTTCAAACGAACCCGGATCAAGTAAAAAATGGACGCGTTCACGTGCGGTCAGTTTTCCTTTTTTATGTTGAGCATCAATCCGTTGCTGCCCACCGCCGAGCCGGGCCTCAGCGATTTTTTGTTCGAGTGTCAAAAGCTTGTCTTTCATTGGAACGATTTCTTCGAGGGGGAAAGATAGCAACTTTTTAGTGGCGAAAAAGGAAGCAATGGTCATTATTCGGGGCTGACATTTGTTGATTTTGCTCAATTCAGAGTCTCCATAGTAGTGGGCAAAAATAAATGTTCATTTTTCTTGAGCTAGATGATTAGATAAGCCACTTAAAATGAACCGTTTTATTATCTAATCCTCTAGCAAAATGAACACTTATTTTTTTATCGCCCTATAGCCAAATTTCTTTGGTTCTTTGCGACTTTGCACGTACTTTTGCTGTCGATTGTCCTGATCGCATTTTTGCCTAAGGTCATTTTTTGCCTAACCATTTACTGACAGCCTTAGGTTTTAATCATTAAAAAAACTCAAAACATGTCTGTTGCGACTACCTCTCGTCTGTCTCAGCGCGTACTGCAGATGGCAGAATCCGAGACGCTTAAAATGGCGGCAATGGCTCGGGAACTCAAAGCCCAGGGCCACAATGTGATCAACCTGAGTTTGGGGGAGCCGGATTTTGATACCCCCAGCCACATCAAGGAAGCAGCTAAAAAAGCGCTGGATGATGGCATTACCAAATACACGCCAGTAGCAGGGTTACAGGAGCTGCGGGAAGCCATCAAGGTGAAATTCAAACGCGACAACAACCTGGATTACAACCTCAACCAGATTGTGGTATCGAATGGTGCCAAACAATCTCTGGCCAATATTTTCCTTTCCATTCTGGATCCAGGTGATGAAGTGATCATCCTGGCTCCTTATTGGGTATCTTATTCGGCGATTGTAGAATTGGCCGAAGGCAAGTCGGTGATCCTCAAGTCGAGCTTTGAGCAAGATTACAAAGTACCCGCTTCCGAAATCGCCGCAGCCATCACCGAGCGCACCAAGGCCATTATCTTCTCCTCTCCATCCAACCCAACCGGGATGGTATACTCACACGAGGAATTGAAAGCCATTGCCGATGTGATCGCTCAACACGAAGACATCCTCATCGTTTCGGACGAGATTTACGAATTCATCAATTTTGGTGAAAAACACGTCAGTATTGGTGCTTTTGACAACGTAAAGAACCAAACAGTGACCGTCAATGGCTTTGCCAAAGGTTACGCCATGACAGGCTGGCGCCTGGGCTACATCGGTGCGCCCGCGTGGTTGGCCGACGCTTGTACCAAAATCCAGGGTCAGGTAACCTCCGGGGCCAACTCCTTTAGCCAAAAGGCAGCGGCCTATGCCCTGTTGGCGGATATGACACCGACCTATGAAATGCGGGAAGCATTCCTCAAACGCCGTGATCTGGTGATTGTTGGTTTGAGCAAAATCCCTGGGTTCAAGGTCAATCAGCCACAAGGAGCTTTTTACATCTTCCCCGACATCAGTGCTTACTTCGGCACCACTGATGGTGAAACAGCCATCAACGACGCCAACGACTTTTGTGACTACTTGATGATGAAGGCCCATGTTGCTACTGTTTCAGGCGTAGCATTTGGGGCCGACAACTGTTTCCGGATTTCTTATGCTGCTTCTGAGGCAGAGTTGAACGAAGCAATCAAACGCATCGCCGAAGCAGTTGGAAAATTGCGTTAAAAAGTTTTAAAATAAGTTAAAGTTCCTCTAAGAAGCTTGAATATAAAAGCAGATTAGAGGAACTTTACACCCGACATAAGAGTTATAACATTTATAATTCAAGCTCACAAAACACTTTTCTACACCTAATCAACTGTTAAACATGCAGAAGCAATTAATCCTTGCTGTAGTCATTTGTATGGCTGCAATCAGCTCTTCCTTTGCCCAAGTAGATGTAAAAGTTGGCCCACTGGGTCCATTGTTCGGAACACTGAATCTACGTAGCGAATTTGGCCTGGCCGACAATTTTGGGTTGGAAGCCATTGTAGGCGGGTCCTGGAACAAAATCAACTTTGATGAAGGTGATGACCTCAAAAACACCACCTTGCGTTTTGGTGTCAATGGTCGTTATTATTTCAATCCCAGCGAAATTGGCCTCAACAAGTTTTATACGGGCTTGTATACCCGCTATTCCTCCGGCAAAGCGCGCAGTACTGCCGAGGAGGCCGATGAGTACAACACCAATCGTTTTTCGGGAGGGTTCCTGGTAGGTTTTAAAACCTTCGCCCGCAACGAACGCCTCCACTTCGACTTCAACATTGGTTTTGGACGTGCTTTTGTGTACAACATCAAAGGTATTGGCAACGCAGAGCCCGTTAACCTGGATGATGTTCCCTTCTTGAATTGGGATATACCAACGACTTTGGTTATTGGGTATCGATTCGGGAAATAGTTTTGAGTAACGAATTTTTCGAATGATGAATGACGAATAATTGCCCGGAGTAGGGTGTTATTCGTCATTTGTCATTTATGGCATTCGCCATTCGTTTCATCTTTTCTGCCTTCCGTCTATTTCCTTCCTCCATCCTTCCGCGTTTTGTTTTTTTCCAATAATTTCAACGCAAGTGTAATACACGGGATTAGTATAAAACTTTCAACACCAACTCGATTTTCCATGAAAAAACAATGGCTCATTGTCGGCATAAGTATGCTGATGCTCCATTTGGTTAACGCCCAAAACAGACCAGGTAACAATCCAAACACCACTACTCCTCCCCTGCCGCCGCCAACAACCGGCGCAGCGCCGAAGGAGGACAAAATGACTTCCCCTACCCGCGTCCTCAACCCGGATCATTTTGTAGAAACCACCCGGGAAGTGACCATCAAAGGCCAGAGGGTGCCTTACCGGGCCCACGCGGGCACCATTCCAGTGTGGGATGAGGAAGGAAAAATTTTGGCAGGATTGTTTTACACCTATTACGAACGTACCGATGTCAAAGACCGCGCCAACCGCCCACTGGTGATTTCGTTCAACGGTGGCCCCGGCTCTGCTTCTGTATGGATGCACATTGCCTACACGGGGCCGCGCATCCTGCAAATCGACGATGAGGGTTATCCCACCATGCCCTACGGCATCAAGGACAACCCCTACTCCATCCTGGATGTGGCCGACATTGTGCACATTGATCCAGTGAATACGGGCTTTTCGCGCATTGTGGCCAAGGATGTGCCCCCGGCCAAGTTTTTTGGGGTAAACGCCGACATCAAGTACCTGGCGGAATGGCTCAACACCTTCGTCAGTCGTTACAACCGTTGGGCTTCGCCGAAGTACCTGATTGGCGAAAGTTACGGTACGACCCGGGTATCGGGCCTGGCACTGGAATTGCAAAACTCCCAATGGATGTACCTCAATGGGGTGATCCTGGTGTCGCCTACCGAACTGGGTATTCTGCGCGACGGTGCGGTTGATCAGGCGCTCCGTTTGCCCTTCTTTGCGGCTACCGCCTGGTACCACAAAGCCTTATCGGCTGATTTGCAGCAAAAAGACCTTACCGCCCTATTGCCTGAAGTTGAAGCCTTCACCATGAATGAGTTGCTGCCTGCTATTGCCCATGGGCACTCACTAGACGAGGCCCGGAAAAAAGCGGTGGTGGCCAAATTTGCCAAGTATTCCGGCCTTAAGGAAGATGTGATTCTCAAAGCCAATCTGGACATTACGGTGCAGTTCTTCTGGAAGGAACTCTTGCGCGACAAAGGTTATACTGTAGGCCGCCTGGATTCGCGGTACCTGGGAATCGATCGACAGGACATTGGGCTGGCACCCGATTACAGCGCGGAACTTACCTCCTGGCTGCATTCCTTCACGCCACCGATCAACATCTACCTGCGCGAAGAATTGAAGTACAAAACTGACCTGAAATACAACATGTTTGGCCCCGTCAACCCCTGGGACCGCAGCAACGACCGCACGGGTGAAAACCTGCGCCAGGCCATGGCCCAAAACCCTTACCTGCACTTGATGGTCCAATCGGGTTACTACGACGGCGCCTGCGACTACTTCAACGCCAAATACAACATGTGGCAAATGGACCCCAGCGGCAAACTGAAGGACCGCATGAGCTGGAAGGGTTACCGCAGCGGGCACATGATGTACCTGCGCAAGGAAGACCTGGAGACCAGCAATGAGGATATCCGGGAGTTCATCAAAAAGTCTTTGCCCAAGCCCGGGCAGCCAGCTAAGTATTGATGCCTGATTTGATTCAGGAGTTGATGTACATTTGTGCAGCAACTCCTGATTTAATATTAGTTTTCGATGCAAAAGATTACCTATCCCGACTTTTGGTTACGCCTCTTATTGATTCCTCTTTTTGGCATCATCTACCGCCATATGGGCGAGATGAACCCTTTGCTCAAACTTTTCCACGACCCCGCCTATTACATCGATTTACCGGTAGCTATTTTAACGCTGGCCGTTTTTTGGCAGCTCAATCGCGCATGGATTGTCTACCTCGACCGACATTATTCCTGGCTGAAACAACCCGGGCAACGAGCACTGATTCAGGCTGGAGCTGCTTTTTTAATCACCAGTCTTCCCGGCTTGCTCATTATTTTTGTGTACAATGAATATTTAATGAAATCTTTTCGGCCTGATTATGATGTTGGTTTTTTATTTGTTTTTGATCTGCCCGTTTTGCTGTTACTGACATCCATTCAACACTTGATTTATACCCTTTTATGGTTAGTCCATTATGTCCAAGTTCAGCCCACCCCGAACACGTCAACGCCTTTGCAAAACGTAGACATTTCACCTGCAAGAAAAACCCTGATGGTCAATCAATGCAAAAGCTGGGTACCCCTGAATGTGCAACAAGTGGCGTATATTTTTGTAAGTGGTGACAGTTGTTGGGTCAAAACGATCGAACAAAACACCTTTCGCATTGAAGGAAGCCTGGAACAATGGGCTACCGAGTTGCCCGTTACTGAATTCTTTCGCATCAATCGACAGTTTTTGGCCCATCGGCAAAGTATTCGGCGGGTACAACAAGAGGGGTCAGGGCGTTTGTTGCTGGACATTCATCCAGAATTTAGCGAGCAGGTCAGTGTAGCCCGGCGCAGGGTAGCCGAATTCAAAAATTGGCTGGAAAATTAAGCTACCGCTCAAGTAAAAAGTCTTTCCGTTCAGGTTTTGATTTCAACCGTTCAGCAAAAAGTGCCTGATTTTGCTGCCACTTCGTACTTTTTTTCGAAGTCTATATTGCAAAAAAGAAATCATGCGTACCTTTTTGCTCCTATTGTTGTGTCTGGTTTTGTGGAAACCCCTGCCAGCTCAATCTGAATTCAAAAACCAGGTTTCCTTGTACCTAGGGCTACAGCAACACCTGGTTGCCGACCGTCAAGCCAGTCCACTGCACTACCAGGGCATTCTGCCCGCTATTGGTCTGGATTTTTCCCACAAGCAGAAACGAGGATTGTTCCAAATCGAAGCTACTGTTGCCGGTGGCGCTTTCGATGCAAGTGCCTACTCAGGGCGTACCGTGGATTACGGTGAGGTGGAAGTCCACCTGGAGGGAAAAATCCTCAGAGGAGGAATTGCTTTTCGATATTTAAGAAGGGTACAAAAAAGTCATTCTTTGCGCACTTACCTCGGTCTGGGACTACAACAGCGCATTGATTACCCAGGGGCAGAGCCTTATGTAGGCCTGATCGCCTTAAGCAGCATTCCACTGGTGGCCAGAATAGAAAAAAATGGGCCGAGAAATCAGCTCCTCTACGCACAGTTGGGTTATGCATTGGGCGGAGTGTTCACCCGCTTACCCTGGTGGCACACCTCTATCGCTTTACCCGGAGAGTCCAGCCAATTCAATGCCTTTTACCGCAACAATACTCAATGGGTTTGGGGTACTCAATTGGCAGCATTGGACTTTAGGATGGGTTATCAACATCAATTGGGATTGCGGTGGCGCGTGGGGGCTCAATATGACATGAGTTTTCTGCAGCACTCAAAACCTCAGCAACTCCAAATCTTCAATCAACACCTGAAGCTCCAGTTTACCCGGCTTTTTTAATCACCCTATTCAACAATCGTTCAAGCAATTTTTCATGAAACAGTATTTTTTGCTCAGCTTTTTATTGGGAGCATTGTTTTTCCAGTCTTGCTCCTTTTTGGCCGAAGACCAGGCCAACGCCAATGCAATCGCCAACTTTGATGCCTTGTGGAAGGATTTTGACCAACACTATGGCACTTTTCAGGTCCGCAATTTGAATTGGGATTCCGTTTACCAGGTTTATCGCCCCAAACTCAGTACTGTCTCCGGTGATCCGGAATTGTACGCTGTTTTGTGCCAAATGCTCAATACCCTTGACGACAACCACGTAGTATTGGAACCTACGGATCATCGTTTTGCCCGACATACCTCCGAAGCTGACCCCATCCGCAGCCTTTCTCAAGATCAAATGAGCCTGGCAGTGATCAGAGATAAGTACCTCCTGGATTACACAGATGCAGCCCCGGAAATTAAATTTGGCCGCCTGCCCCATCAGCTTGGGTACCTGTACATTGATGGGTTTAACGCCAGTCTGGCGCATTATACGTTTGAGCTGGATCGAGCCTTGAAGGCTCTGGCCGATACGAAAGGGCTAGTATTGGATATCCGCAATCATTCGGGAGGATGGGACAACATCGGGCAATATGTAGCGGGGCGTTTTGCCCAAAAGCCCGCGTTGTACATGGTCGTAAAAAAGCGCAATGGCCCTCGGCATGACCAATTTACGGCACCGCAAGAATGGTGGGTGCAGCCTACTGGCAACTTCCAATACACGCAACCAATTGCTTTGCTGACTACAGATTTTACCTTTAGCGCTGCAGAAACCTTTACGATGGCGATGAAAAGGCTGCCGCAGGTGACGCAAATTGGCTTGCCCACCTCAGGCTCCTTTTCAGATCGCATCGTAAGGGAATTGCCCAATGGCTGGCGGTATTCCCTCAGCATTGGGGATTATCGGGATCATACCGGAAAAAACTGGGAGAGCAAGGGACTCCCACCAGATATCCATTTGCTGACGACCCGCAAAAAAGTTTTTGAAGAAAAAGTAGATGTAGTGCTGGAGAAGGCGATGGAGGTTTTGCAGTAACTACATCAACGATGTTGACTTGGGTGATGAGTAGATCGACCTGGGCTTGGAGCGGGGTAATGAAAATGAGAAAAATGAGGCGGCTGAAGGTTTTCATGGTGGGCAGGTTTTGAGTGTAAAATTATATCGGTACTTTTATTTTTGAGTAATTTCCTCACTCCCAACAAAAATCATTGTCCCTTCCCGACCAAATTCCCTATTTTATGGTTTAATACTTTGAGAAAACCTATTTTTGAACACATGTTTCAAAAAGCCATTAAAACCATGAATAAAATCAATCTATTGCTTTCGTTTTTGCTGGCTTTCAGCCTCTGGACTTGCGACAATGATGACGACAAAAACGATACAGGCGGGGAGTTGACCCTCAATTTTCGGGGTTTGTACGAGCAGGACAAGCTCAAAATGTTCAATGCCGATTATGCCTACGAAGACAACATGAAGTTGCGCCTGCAACTGTTCCAATTCTACATTTCGGATGTGGCCTTGTTAAAAACTGATGACCCTAAAGGCGATAGCCTCCAGCTCATCGACGTAGAGCTGGTGTCTTTCAAAAACATCCAATCCGACGATGCGGCGCAAAAAGGCATCAATTTTACCATCAAAAACATTCCTCCGGGTACCTACAAAGGCATCAAACTGGGTTTGGGCGTTTCTGCCGACCTGAATGCCGTTGGCCCGAGCAGCTATACCCCACCCCACCCGCTGGATGACAATTATTGGTCCTGGGCCAAGGGCTATGTGTTCACCAAAATTGAAGGCAATGCCGATTTGGACAACAGTGGGAAGTACGCCACCAAAATCACCTTCCACATCGGTGAGAATGAGTTTTTCCGCAAAAAGGTGTTTTTGAAAGACATTGTGATCAAGGACAAAAGCAGCAGCAATTTGGGCCTGGATGTTGACCTGCACCGGGTATTGGCTCAATCCAGCTCGAATTACCTGGATTTCCGCAAGGTCACGCAAGATCATACCGTGGATAAGACCATTGCCAAGTTTATTGCGGATAATTTGGGTGAGGCGTTGAAGGTGCATCAGGAGTAGGTTGAAAAGGATGGAGATGGTGAAGGTTTTAAGCCCCGCTAGGGGCGAAATATGGGTAGAAAACGATGGTTCTCGCGATATCCAAAGTCCCGTCAGGGATGTGATGTGGGTATTTCACCCCTCTAAATACCCACATCACGTCCCTACGGGACTCGGGAAAACTTCGGGATTATCGTTTTCTATCCATATTACGCCCCTAACGGGGCTCGCGTTGCTTGGCACAATCATCCTCTTCGCCTCATGCCACCCCCAATCCGACCTTCAGCAACTCCCCTATCAGCTTGAATACTTGGAAGCTGCACACCCGCTGAGTTTTTCACCCATGCGCATCCCCGCTGAAAATCCTTTGACCAAAGCCGGAGTCGCCCTGGGCCGCAAGTTGTTTTTCGACCCCATTTTATCCAAAGACAGTAGCATTGCTTGCAGTTCTTGTCACCAACCGGAACTGGCTTTTACCGATGGTAAAGCATTCAGCACAGGTGTTGAAGGGCGTATTGGCAGGCGCAGCGCCATGTCTTTACTCAATGTGGGCTTTTACGCCAAGGGGCTCTTCTGGGACGGGCGGGTAGCTACACTGGAGGAACAATCGTTACATCCGGTACGCGACACCCTGGAAATGCGCCATTCCTGGCCAGTGTTGTTGCAAAAGTTGCAAACTCATGCTGAATATCCAGGCTTGTTTAGGCGGGCATTTGGCATCAAAAACCGAAGGGAAATTGATAGCATATTGGTGGGTAAAGCTCTGGCCCAATACGAGCGCACCCTAATCAGTGCGAATACAAAATTTGACCGGGTAATGCGCGAAGAGATTCAGTTTACACCGCAGGAAAAACGGGGTTGGACCATTTTTTTCGATGCCTCTCCAGCCGTTCCCACTTCAGAGTGCAACCATTGCCACGTTGATCCTTTGTTCAGTACTTTAAACTTTGAAAACAATGGGCTGGTTGCAGCGTTATCTCTTGATGATTATCAGGACAAAGGGCGGGGTGCCGTCACAGGCAATCGCAACGACAATGGCCTGTTTCGGGTACCCACTTTGCGCAACCTGAAATACACCGCTCCCTACATGCACGATGGGCGTTTTAAAACCCTGGATGAGGTGCTGGATCATTACGCCAGTGGTGGGCATCCGGGACTCAATGTAAGTCCGAATGTGCGCAAGCTGAGGCTAAGTAAACAAGATCGGGCTGATCTTATTGCTTTTTTAAACACGTTGAATGATGAAAAGTAATTTGGGACATACCAATATATTATTAAGGGGTTGTTCAGGCAACTCTACGTGGTTAATCCTATGCCTATTGGCATTAGCACTCTGGTCCTGCAATCCTGACGAGAAAAAAGAAGAGCCCAAACCCGATACCGACCTCATTACGGGTACATATGCCCCGGAAAATTATGCCTTGAACATTCCAAAATGGATGCCACCCATTCCCCCAACGCCCAACAATCCCTTGACCAAGGCGGGTGTTGCATTGGGTCGTATGTTGTTCTACGATCCCATTTTATCTCGTGACAGTAGCCAATCCTGTGCTTCCTGCCATCAACAAGCCAAGGGCTTTACCGATGGCATGGCCACCAGTCCAGGCATCCGCGGCCAAAACGGGCCCCGCAGCGCTATGCCTCTTGTAAATCTGGCATACAACACCCGGGGCTTTTTCTGGGACGGCCGTTCGGTTGACCTCGAAGGCCAGGCCCTACTACCCATTGAAGACCACCTAGAGATGGACGACACCTGGGACAATGTGGAGCGCAAACTGCGTCGCCATAAAGATTACCCTGGCCAATTTAGGCAGGCTTTTGGCATCAGCCGTAAAACGGAACTGACGCGCGACCTCGTGGTGAAGGCCCTCAGCCAGTTTGAGCGGACCCTTATCAGCGCTTATTCGCGCTACGATCGATTGATTTGGGCCAAGGAAGATTTCCCTACCGATGAGGAGCAAAGAGGCCTGGAACTCTTTTTCATCGAATATGCCGGAGCTGTGGCTCACCCTGGGTGCTCTCATTGTCACTTCAATCCTCTCTTTACCGACAACAACTACCACAACAATGGCCTTGACAATGTGCCCAACCTGAGCGCATTTAAAGACCTGGGCCGAGGTAAAGTGACAGGAATACAAAGTGATAATGGCCGTTTCCGTACTCCCTCCTTGCGCAATGTGGCGCTTTCGGCACCCTACATGCACGATGGGCGTTTCAAAACCCTTGAAGAAGTGCTGGAAAATTACAGCAGGGGAGGCCATGGTGTAGCCAACGAGGATGCCAACATCACTGGTTTCCCCCTTTCTGAGCAGGATAAATCTGATTTGATTGCCTTTCTAAAAATGCTGACGGATACTTCTTTTGTGAACAATCCGGCTTTTTCGAACCCTTTTAAGCGGTAAAAAAGATTTTTTTTGATTTTTTTTCTCAGGAAAATGAATTCATTTTAGTCGATTTTTTTCACAAAAAAACTACAAATTGCCTATCATAAGGATTCTATTAACGGTTTTCAGATCTTATTTTTTTCACAATACGTAAATTTTGTCCTTGTACACCCCTATTCTTTGCCTCATATTTGTATTGTCAAACGAACGTAGCCGATGAATGAATCGGGTACAAATTTTGGATATGCATTATGGGATCTTTGTTTGCGAAAATAGTAAGTCAGGTTTAGGGATAAAGTCTGACTTACTATTGCAAACCTTTCCCCTCCAAACGCGAAGTGATCTTCACTCAAAATATACCCGCAAGGGAAAAAATTAGTTTTTAAAGTTCATGGGATTATATGCAGTAAGTCGCGCTCATTCAGCGCGACTTATTTTTTTTTAGGCCTGTTCCTAAAACCAATAGCAAAACTAAGCTGTTCTTTCAGTATTCAAACCCTAAGTTCAGGTCTTTTTACAATAACAAGCCTTAAGAATGTTTTAAGGTTTTGTAAAATAAAATTAAAAAATCTTGGTTATATAGGCTAGAATATTAAGCGCAAAGCTTAAATTCGCCTTTTTTAGAGAGGTATATTCATGGGATTATAATTTGTTAGTAGTTGGTCGTACTGCGAGTGAGTAGTGCGACTTTTTTTTGTCCTTAACATTAAAAAAAAAATGCATTATCTTTCACAAAGCTTTGTCCTTCTCAAAAAATAGTTGTTACTTTGCAATACATAAAGCCATAGTTACATTTTTCTTTTTCCCCATCTGTTAGTAATCCAACCCATTTTTCAGTCTTTTACATTGGCCTAGCTGTTTGAAACAGCTAAGGGTTTCATTTTTCATACAAACAAATTTTAATCCAATGTTCAAAAGACCAAGCGCTATTTTATCCCAAACGTATGGCGTGCCGATTAAACTACTCTTGTTAGGGCTTACCCTGCTGACCAGTAGTTGGAACACTGAGATACTGGCACAAATTTCTCTAAGCTTCGACATTACTCACCCAAGCTGTGCTGGATTAAATGTAGGAAGCAAAATAATATGTTCGCCGAGCGGCGGTACCGCTCCCTATACTTTCGCCTGGAGCACCGGAGCTAACACTGGGGAAGTCAACAACCTGGCAGCAGGGTCTTACACTGTAACTGTTACGGATGCAGCAAGCCGAACCGCTACAGGTACTGCTACGCTCACCGATCCACCCCGCATCAACGTGGCCTTTGAGTCACAAAGTTGCACTTCTCCGGCCACCATTAAAGCGACAGGGAGCGGCGGATTTCCACCTTATACTTATACCTGGGACGGAATGGTTCCTGGACAAACCTATACGGCAACCCAACCGGGCAAGTACTGTGTTACGGTAACGGATACCAAACTGTGTGGCAAAATTGCCTGTTTTACCGTGTCCATCAATCCGATGGTTCTGGATGTCAGATCTACAGCGATTACCTGTCCTGGGGTAAACAATGGCTCGGCCAATGTCACCGTAAGTGGAGGTACTGCGCCTTATGAATACAAATGGAGCAATGGAGCCACCACCTCAGCCATCAATAATCTGCAGCCCGGTGCTTATTCCGTTACAGTTATCGATGCTGGCGGCTGTTCGGGTACCGCAACAACCACAGTCGGCAATAAAAACCCAATTCAAATTGTGTTGGATCCAAGTAACCCGATTTGTTCGGGCGACCTAAATGGTTCCATCTCTGCAAGTGCAAGTGGTGGCAACGGAGGTTTCATCTACCGCTGGAGCACCGGAGCTACAACCAATACCATTGCAGGTTTGAGCGCAGGTGTCTACAGCATTACCGTTACCGATTCTCGAGGTTGCCCTGCTACGGCCATCGATACCCTGGTGCCTGGTTCCAATTTGACAGCAAAACCAATTGGCGTTCCTGTTTCTTGTCCAGGTAACATTGATGGTTTTGCTTTGGTTGAAGTCAGTGGGGGTGTATTGCCTTACGCCTTCAATTGGGCCAACGGCGGAACAAACAATACCATCAGCAAATTGGCACCTGGCACTTACAGGGTAACCGTAAGTGATGCCAAGGGGTGTACCAAGATTGTAGATGTAGAGGTAAAATCTCCACCACCGATTGAAATTACGCTAAGTTCGACCAACAACAATACTTGTGGAGCAACCAAAGGCACAGCTAAGGTAAAAGCCACTGGTGGGGTTGGACCATTCACTTATTTATGGAACAACGGAGCTACTACCGATTCGATTTCAAACCTGGCCAGTGGTACTTATCGGGTAACAGTGACCGATGCAAAAGGTTGCCAGAAATTTGGCGCCACCACGATTACCGAGCCCCCCAGCATGGAGTTGACGCTGGATGTAAAACAAATTGACTGTACGGGACAAAACAATGGCCGCATCAGCGCTCTGGTGAGTGGAGGCACCGCACCTTTTGTTTATGCTTGGAGCAATAAAAAAGCCACCCAAACTATTGACACCCTGGCACCTGGCACTTATGGGGTAATTGTGCGCGATGCAAAAGCCTGTGTAGTACAAGGCTCTGCTACCCTGCTTGATCCACCGGCCTTGATTGTGAATCTCAAGGTCACCGATTTCTTGTGTGGCAATAGCAACGCTGGTACCGGGCAAATCACGGTAAGTGGAGGAACAGCTCCTTATAAATACCGTTGGAGCAATGGGGCAACTACCTCCAGTGTACAAAACATTCCCTCCGGGATCTATAGCATTACAGTTACCGATGCTAGAAACTGCATCAAAACAGCCATTGACACCATACTCATCAGTTCAGGCCCAAAAATAACCGCGATCAAATCCGATGTAAATTGTTTTGGTGAAAACAATGGTCGTATTGCTGTGAATGCAAGTGGGGGCAATGGCACACTTAGCTACAAATGGAGCAATGGCAGTAGTGAAAGTACCATCAATAATCTTCCACCGGGAATTTACCGCATCACTGTAACGGACCAGAGTTTATGCAGTAAGGACACTAGTTTTGTTATCACCCAACCTAATGCTTTGATCGTCACGATGAGTGGTAATGCGTTATTGTGTGGAGCACTACAATCCGGGTCTGCACGCGCTACTGTATCTGGAGGCACAACTCCTTACACTTATCAATGGAGTAATGGTGCCTCTACTTCCGCCATCAATCAATTGAATGGTGGTTCATTTAAGGTTACCGTTACTGATGCTCGGGAATGCCAGGTTATTGACTCTTTCCGGGTTCTGGATCCCGGGATACTTTTGTGCCAGATTACAGTCACCAAAGTGGTTTCCGCACCTGGAGCAAGTGATGGAGAGGCGGAAGTAAGCGCAAGCAACGGCACAGCCCCATACAAATACTTGTGGAGCAATGGGTCTACCACCAGAGCAGTACAAAATCTGAGTGGAGGCACTTATTCCGTCACCATAACTGATGCATTGGGTTGCACAACTTCCTGCACCATATCACTTATCCCGAACAAAGCAGTGATTGGCGACATGGTGTGGTTTGACAAAGACGAAGACGGAATCATGGACGCAGGTGAAGCGGGTGTTCCGGGGATCAAAGTCATCCTCAATCGCCTTGATGCGGGCAATACGTCCATGGAAATGACTACAACCGGTGCCAATGGAAAGTATCTCTTTACTGTTGACCCAGGTTGTTACAAAGTTACTTTTGCACTTCCAGATACACTGCGGCCCACTCAGGCCAACCAGGGGACCAATGATGCTCTTGACAGCGATGCAGACCCTATCACTTACATGACTACTAATTTCTGCGTTGAACCCGGTAGCACCAACCTAGATTGGGATGCAGGGGTAACCCTTAGTCCAAAAGGCAACACTCTTGGAAGCTGTGTTTGTCTCAACAACGCTACGGATGCCAAAACCGGGCATTTCCGTGAAAACATTACTATTGATGCCTTGCCTGGTGAAACCTGGCGCATTGTCAGTGCAAGCGGGGTCTTCCGGGACGACAGCCCTAACCCTCCGGCTGCTCCATTGCCTATTTCCGTAGGTTTTACACTTCCGAGCACCAGTCCGGGCATATTTAGCCTGGCTTTCCGGCACATTGACGCAATAGGCTATACCATGCGTATAACCAATGGAGTAGACACCATGATTTTTCAGAATACTTGTGCCTACCCTACCCTATCTATCAACAACTTTAAGGACACCCTTTGTGTAAATGCAGCACCAGTGATCTTGCAGGCAAGTAGTTCAATTCCTGGCGAAATATCTTTTACCCTTAACGGACAACCTGTAAGTCGAATCGACCCAAGTACTTTGGCACCAGGCACTTATGTACTTATTGCACGTTTATCGCCAAGCAACTTCAATGAGTGTGAAGCAGTTTTGCGCCGTTTGTTGGTCATCACCCGCCAAAACTGCCCAGCAAGCCTTGGTGACTACGTGTGGCATGATCTGGATCGGGATGGCATTCAGGAGCCTGGTGAACCTGGCCTACCAGGGATTACTGTAAAATTGCTCAATCCAGCAGGTACTGTCCTTGCTACAGATGTTACCGATGCCAACGGTCTGTATGGATTCGATAATCTAGTCGCTGGTAATTATGTGATCATGGTGAATGTTCCTGCGGATTGCCAAATTACCACCCCAAATGCTGGTAGTGATGACAGCAAAGACAGTGATATCAATAGTAATGGAATGACCGGGGTAATTACCCTGGCTTCTGGTGAAAACAACCCAACCATTGATGCCGGAATTTTTAAATTCGGCGCTTTGGGCGATTATGTCTGGTACGATTTGAACCAAAATGGTATTCAGGATCAGCGCATTGATGCCAACAACGGCAATCCGATTGTATTGGGGCCTGAGTTGCCAGTAGCAGGAGTCAAGATAGAATTGTATAAAATTGAGGGTTCACCCACTGGTACCCCAAATGAAAACGGTACACTGATAGGTGTCCAGACCACGGATGCAAATGGTAAATACCTGTTTACTCAACTCGTTCCGGGTAATTATTACATCAAGTTTGACAATACGACCTATCCAGATACAGGCTATGTCATCACCACAGTTCGGGCAGGTACCAACACCAATGTGGATAGTGACATCAATCGGGGTACTTATCGCTCCGAAACGATATTTTTGGAATCAGGAGAAATAGACCTTAGCATTGACATGGGGATTTTCAGAAGCCCAGTTCCTGAAATTTCAGACCCCTGCGGCTGTGATGAAAGGATTATTTACATTCCTAAGGACCCAAATAATACCAATTACATTTATACGGAAAGGGTACAGATTAAAGCCACCCCAGGAGGTGTGTGGCGCGTAATAAACAAAAGCGCCAGTTCTAACGCAATGACTTTTGGATTGCTGAGAGACGGACCAAGTGTGGACTACTCTCCAGAACCTTACAACGCCATTGGGACTCCATTTACTGAGGTGTCTCCAGGAGTTTATGAGTACAAATTCTTTCACCAGGAACCAAGAGGTTATGGTTTGGTTGCAACCGATGGCACCAGTTCATTGAATTCAGGCAGGCCGATTGATTTAGGTATAAGTGCAGCTTGTACCAATGTATTAGAGCTCTATGATGGCCGTCTGGATACAGTTTGTGCCTTTGGCGATCCAATCGATTTGAAAAAGTTGTTCCCCGGATTTGGAGAATCTCAATACCATTTCCTTCAGAATAAGCCCTTTGTACTTGCTCCCAATGTTGATGAGTCCATTTTCATTGAGGCCGCAAAGCGGAACCCAATTACTACCCTTAATCCGACCGATTACCCACCAGGTAGTACTGTGGCATTGTACATCAGATGGGTTCCCGAAGGGTACGACACAATAAAAGGCGCATGCCCTAAAACGGTAGTATTGAACGTCCTGCTCAACAACACTGATTCTACCTGTGTAGCTGGTTTGGGAGACTATGTATGGGCAGACTATGATAACGATGGCGTCCAGGAAAGTGGGGAACCTGGCATTGGAGGTGTAACCGTGAAGCTGCTGGACGCCAATGGGAAAACCGTAGCAACAGACACTACCGACAGCAAAGGACTTTATGGATTCGGTGGTTTGAAACCTGGTACTTACTCGGTAATGGTAAACGTTCCCAGCGGATACACCGTAAGCCCTGCAAATCAAGGTGGGGACGATGCTAAAGATTCGGACATCAATGCAAACGGTATGACCCAGCAAGTTGTGCTGAAATCAGGGGAATACAATCTTACGCTTGACGCAGGATTGTACAAACCCTGTATCAATCTAACTGATGCAGGATTGATCGGATACAATCAAAGGCTTTGCGCGCCTGGGACGGATCCTGCCAAATTGGTGAATATTGTTTCACCAAGCGGCGCTCCTGGCCCAGTTGAATACCTGTGGATGAAATCTGTCAGTAGTTCCCGTTTTGACATGGCGTTTTTTGAACCCATCCCTAATTCCGATGCTCCAGAATACGACCCAGGGCCACTACAACAGACTACCTATTTTGCTCGTTGTGTACGGATTAAGGATGCCAATTGCCCATTTATTGAAAACAACGTAGTAACCATTGAGGTTGGTAATGATGTCAAAATTGACTGGAAAAGCCCAACTGGTTTTTGTGCAAAAGACAGAGCCGTTTTACAAGTTGAAACAGGTACCCAGAACGCTGGAGTACGCTGGGATTTTGAATCGGGGGTCAATCCAAGGGTTGCTTATGGTAAGGTAGCTACGGTGAATTTTGAATATGCTGGCCGCTTTGGAGTCACAGTTACCGTTTCCGAAAACAACTGCGTGGGTAGTTTCTCTACTGCGCTGTCCGTCAGTGACAACCCAACCCTTTGTGGTGGTGGTGTCAACAGTTTCGGCCTCGATGCGGTGCCGATGAACGATCAAACCATCCGGCTCAACTGGGCAGTACGCAATGATGGATACACTTATACCTTTGATGTACAACGTTCAAAAGATGCGGTGCTTTTTGACAAAATTGGCACTGTAAAAGAACCCGTCCGCATCAAGGATGGCAATCAGGAATACGAATACATCGACTACGAGGCCAAACGAGGCATCAATGTTTATAGGGTCCGGATGATCAACAATGCTTCGGGTAAAGATGCTTTCTCCAAACTGGCTAACACTAAGGTAGGAGTAGGAGCCGACGAATTGTTCAGTGTTTATCCCAACCCCGTTACCGACCGCCTCGTGATCCAATTCCTGCAACAACCCAACAGTGCAATTACCCTGGAACTGTTCAACGCCGACGGCCGCTTGCGAAACAGCAAGAAGGTGGAAGCGGGCGCAATTCTGGACGGATTGGATTTGGATGGGCTACCTGCTGGTTTCTACGTTCTCAAATTGAACCTGGGAGAACTGGGAACAGAGGTGGTGAAGATTGTGAAGAAATAAAAGAGTGAAAAGATGAAAGATGAAAGATGAAAGATTCGCGTTACCGCTTTCATCTTTCATCTTTCTGCTTCCTGCTTTTCGTTTAAAAATTCCTACCATTCATTGAAAGTATACCCTGAAAAATCAGCCGTTGTGTAGCTTTGAGGTAACACATTCAAGCTATGACACTGAGTAAGCATTTTTTGAACAATTACCGCCTAAAAGCAGCTTTTCACATTGGCGTCTGGCTGGTGTTGATTGTAGTATATGCCTGGTTGTTCATGCCTTTGTACGGCAATCTGGGGATAAGTTTTTTAAGGGGCCTGGGTAATTTGTTGCCCATGGCGTTGCTGTTTTATGCCAACCTTTGGTTGGTTGAGCGCTATTTTGAAAAAAACCATTATGTACAGTTTCTCCTGTGGGCTACGCTGCTCATGCTTGGCATTGCGGCAATCCGCATCAACTTGAATGATTTATTTCCTCCCATCCTGCCTAGTACAGTCATTTTATCAGGAGGAAACAAGTGGTGGGCTGGCGCTATTTTAACCAATATCCTGACGCTTTTGGTCAGTACCTTTTACCAAATCCTGGAGATCCGTTTTCGGCACGAGCAACAAAACCTGGCCATCATCAGCAAACAAAATGAGGCTCAATTGCAGTTTTTACGCGCCCAAATCAACCCGCATTTTTTGTTCAACACCTTGAATAATATTTATTCTCTGGCAGTAGTTCGTTCGCCACAAACAGCGGATATGGTCATGCAGCTTTCCAAGCTCTTACGGTATGTCGTATACGATTCCAAAGCCGAACAAATCCCACTGGAAACTGAAATATCCCACATAGAGCAATATTTGCAGCTGTTTCGCATGCGCAGTGAG
The DNA here is from genome assembly GCF_033763495.1 of Haliscomenobacter sp. Classification (GTDB taxonomy): domain Bacteria; phylum Bacteroidota; class Bacteroidia; order Chitinophagales; family Saprospiraceae; genus Haliscomenobacter. Next base: position 34,783 of record NZ_JANRKL010000038.1, read on the forward strand.
GAAGAACTCGACATTACATTTGTGGTGAATGGCAACATTGAAGGAGCTCGCCTCGAGCCCATGCTACTGATTCCACTGGTTGAAAACTGTTGTAAACATGCTGATTTTGACCTGAATGAAAATGCTTATATTCAGATTGAATTGAGTGTCGAAAAAGGATGGTTGCAATTTAAAACCCGGAACAGCAAAGATGATGTACAGAATATACAAAAGGACAAAATTGGAGGGGTTGGTCTGGATAATCTGCGCCAACGCCTGGAACTATTGTACCCGGGTGTGCATCAGTTTGAAGTACAAGACCTGGAAGATCACTTTTCAGTAAATTTAAACTTGAAATTATGATCCGCACCTTTCTCGTTGACGACGAATACCTTGCACTTAATTTGCTGGAAACTTATGCCCAGCAGGTGCCCGATTTGGAAATAATTGGCAAAGAAAAATTGCCCATGAAAGCCCTGGAATGTTTGCAGCAAAGCCAGGTTGATTTGTTGTTTCTCGACATTCAAATGCCAGTCCTGAGTGGGAACAATTTGCTTAAAACCTTACAAAATCCACCTTTAGTCGTTTTCACCACTGCTTATACAGAATACGCCATCGAAGCATATGAGCTCAATGTAGTAGACTACTTGCTCAAACCTTTTCCCTTTGAGCGTTTTTTACAGGCGGTACAAAAAGCCAAACAACTTCTCAACGCCAGACTGGCAGGGAATTCTGCAATAAGCACTACTACTCCTGATTTTTTATCCCTGAAAGTGGATGGTAAACTGGTTAAAGTGTTTGTAGATGACATCCTCTACGTCGAAGGACTTAAAGAATACGTCCGCTTTGTCTGCACTGGCAACCGCAAGTACATCACCCTCGAAAGTTTGCGCAACCTGGAGGAACAACTACCCAGTCAACTTTTTAGTCGGGTACACAAATCCTACATTGTCGCCAAAACCAAGGTTAGTGCCCTGGATGGGAACATGTTGGAGATTGGGGCGGTAAAAATCCCGATCAGCAGAGGAAAGCGGGATGAGGTGGTAGCGGAAATCTTTAAATGAGTTTCAAAACTCCATTCTTTACACCTTCCAATCTATCTCACCCATTCCATGCTCTTTCAGGTAAGCATTGGCCTTGGAAAAATGTTTGCAGTTAAAAAATGCACCACCTGCGAGCGGTGAAGGGTGAGCCGCCTCCAGAATCAGGTGTTTATTCCCATCGATTAATTCGGCCTTTTTCCGGGCAGGATTACCCCACAGCATGAATACCAAATGTTCCCGCTTCTCGGAAAGGGTTTGGATGACGGCATCTGTAAAAAAATGCCAGCCAGCTTTTTGATGCGATCCCGCCTGCTTTTGCTCCACGGTTAGCATGGTATTGAGTAAAAACACCCCTTGCCGGGCCCAATTGCTCAAGTCGCCGTGCTCCGCTTTGGGGATTTGTAAATCGGTGAAAAGCTCTTGATAGATATTTTTGAGGGAGGGAGGCACTTTGACCCCCTTGGGTACCGAAAAGGACAAGCCCATGGCTTCACCAGGGTTGTGGTAAGGATCCTGGCCTAAAATCACCACTTTTACCCCATCAATAGGCGTGCATTCAAATGCATTAAAGATGAGCGGTCCCGGTGGAAAAATGACTTTCCCGGCGGCTTTTTCTTTTTTCAAAAAATCAATCAAAATCTGAAAATAAGGCTTTTCAAATTCTTCCGCCAAGGCGGCTTTCCAGGAGGCTTCAATTTTTACGTCTGGCATGGGTGTATGGGTATTGGATAGGCAAGGGTACGGAAAAAAGTTGAGAAATTGAACAATCGACGCTTCGACTACGCTCAGCGACCGATTGATCAACTTCCCAACTTTTTTCATTGGTCGATATTTTTCCAATTTTTCATCCAAGAATTTAAAAGAACAGCGTTCTAATGCCAACTTTTAAATCTGGATTTGTCTTTATAGATAAACCAGATACCTTATTTCATTTCTCCATTAAACCAATCAGCCCTATGCGCATTTCGTATTCCCTGCTGTTGTGTCTGCTGAGTTTGCCTTTTTGGGCCAATGCTCAGTTGAACCCTGTAAAATTTGAACGCTATACCTTGAGCAACGGCCTCAAGGTAATTTTACACGAAGATCATTCTACCCCAATTGTGGTGGTGTCGGTGATGTACCACGTTGGTTCCAAGAACGAAAACCCAGAACGCACGGGTTTTGCTCATTTTTTTGAGCACTTGTTGTTTGAAGGTTCTGAAAATGTTGGTCGGGGTGAGTTTGACAAGTACATGTCGGGAGCTGGTGCATACAATAACGCCAACACCTCCCAGGACCGCACCTATTATTACGAAATTTTGCCTTCGAATCAAGTACCTTTGGCCTTATGGTTGGAGTCTGAACGGATGCTTCATGCAAAAGTAGAAACCAAAGGTGTCGAGACCCAACGACAGGTAGTCAAAGAGGAAAGACGACAGCGCATTGACAATCAGCCCTATGGCCGCTTTCAGGAGGAAATGGCTACCCGTTTATTCAAAGTGCATCCATATCGCTGGACGACCATTGGCTCAATGGAACATCTAGACCGGGCTACAGAAGCAGATTACGTAAATTTCTACAAAGACTTTTATGTTCCGAACAACTCAGTATTGACAATTGCTGGAGATTTCAGCCCAGCAGCAATAAAACCGATGATTCAAAAATATTTTGGTACGATTCCTCAAAGTATCAAGCCTGTTTATCGCCCAACTGTTGTAGAACCACCATTAGGAAATGAGATTCGTGATACCGTTTATGATCGGGTGCAATTGCCAGGTATTCTGATGGCTTATCGCATCCCAGCTCAAAACGATCCCGATTATTATGCTTTGGATATGCTCAATCGGCTGCTTTCTGGAGGTCAAAGCTCACGTATTTACAAGTCCGTAGTTGATGAACAAGAACTGGCGGTGAGTGCAGGTTCTTTTTCCTTTTCCTTGGAGCATCCTGGGGCAACAATCATTTATGGGATTGCCAACCTTGGAATTGAAACCAGCAAGGTGGAGGCTGCTTTGAATGCGGAAATAGAAAAAGTTAAAAATGAACTAGTCCCTGAACTTGAATTCCAAAAACTTCGCAATCAATTAGAAGTTGACTTGGTTGACCAAAACAGTACCCTGGAAGGTATAGCTGAAAATCTTTGCACTTTTGAAATCATGTATGGTGATGCTAATCTCATCAATACGGACATCAATCGTTACCTCAAAGTAACCCGGCAAGACCTGCAACGAGTAGCCCAAAAGTACTTAAACAACAACAACCGGGTTGTATTGTACTGGTTACCTGAGCAAAAACAATAATTGGATAACAAAAATAACATGTTAAATCATGAAAAAATATTTGGTCTTTTTTCTTTCAGCAGTGTTGGGTATGCTACTAAGTATCAAAATAGTAGCTCAAGAGGATTTCCGCAAAACAGCGCCCAGCCCTCTACCCGCACCCAAAATTCAATTGGGCAATTACGTACAAAATGTATTGCCCAATGGATTGAAAGTGATCGTTGTAGAAAACCATAAACTGCCAAAAGTTACTTTTCGCGTTTTCGTGGACAAACCTATTAATTTGGAAGGAGAATATGCTGGCGTAGGTGACATGGCGGGCGAACTTCTAGCCAATGGCACTAAAACAAAAACCAAAGCGCAGTTGGACGAAGCAATTGATTTCATTGGTGCAAACATCAATTCAAATGGCAATGGGGTTTTTGGCTCTGGCCTCACCAAACACCAGGATAAAGTGTTGGCAATCATGAGTGACATACTTTTGAACCCCAGCTTTCCGGCAGATGAATTTGACAAACTAAAGAGACAAACTTTATCAAATTTGGCCCAAGAAAAAGAGGAACCTGAATCCATTTCTAGCAATATTGTCGATGTGATGAATTATGGTAAAAATCATCCCTATGGTGAGTTGATTACCGAAGAGACGGTCAATAAGATCGGAGTGGAACAGTGTCGAAAATATTATCAAACTTATTTTAAGCCAAATATTTCCTATCTCATCATTGTTGGTGACATCACCCCTACTCAAGCTTTAGCCAAGGCTACACAGTATTTTGGCAAATGGCAAAAAGGCGTGGTTCCCAAAACGACTTACCCAGTACCAACAGCGCCAAATCAAACTCAGGTTAGTTTTGTCAACCGGGATGGCTCAGTACAATCAGTTGTTTCGATTACATACCCTGTACAACTGAAGCCCACCCAGGCTGATTATTTGGCTACCATGGTGATGAACAATTTGTTGGGGGTAGATGTGCTCAGTCGCTTACATCTGAATTTGCGAGAAGACAAAGGGTACACTTATGGAGCAGGTTCCAGCATTATCCCCGATTTGAATGTGGGTAATTTTTCTGCCTCTGGTAGTTTCCGTAATTCAGTTACAGATAGTGCAATTGTAGAATTCATGAAAGAATTCAAACGAATGCGAGACACTAAGGTTCTACCTGAAGAATTGAACAGAGTCAAAGCTTATATGGCTGGTAATTATGCCCGGGGATTAGAGAGCCCCCAAACCATTGCAAATTATGCCTTAAACATTGCTCGTTATGGCTTACCCAAAGATTATTACAATACTTACCTGGAACGCCTCAGCAAAATCACTCCTGAACAGGTTCAAGCAGCTTCTCAAAAATACCTGCTCCCTGCAAATGCCCATATCGTAGTAGTGGGCAGCCAGGATGATGTGGCGGATAAGTTGAAAGCCTTTGGTACAGTCAATTATTTCGATACCGACGGCAATCCGGTTAAAGCTCCTGCTGCTCCCGCCCTTGGCGGGATTAGCGCCGAGCAAGTCATCGAAAAATACATCCAAGCCATTGGTGGCAAAGAAAAATTGATGGCCGTCAAGGATGAAAGCCTGAGCATGGAAGCAAGTGCACAAGGCATGACCCTGGAAATGGTATCTATGAAAAAAGACCCGGGAAAAGTCAAAGTCAGTGTGACTGTCATGGGCAATGAGGTGCAATCTCAGGTATTCGATGGAAAAAAAGGCAAAGTAACACAGCAAGGCCAATCAACAGTGATGGGTGAAAAGGAGCTAAAAAAAGCCGAGGGTGAAGCCTTGATTTTCCCAGAATTGCACTACGCAAAATTGGGGTACAAACTCAGCTACAAAGGCACCGAAGCCGTGAATGGCAGTGAAGCCCATAAAGTGGTCATCGAAGACCCGCAAGGCAACAAAGAGACCACTTTTTTTGATGTCAAAACGGGTTATATGGTCAAAAACGTTGAAGTCAGCGAAGCAGGTACTCAAACCACTGAATTTGCTGATTATCAAGAGCAAAATGGGATTTTTGCCCCGCGCAAAGTTGTCATTGCCGGGGTATTGCCTTTCCCCCTGGAGTTCAAGGTCAAATCCATCGAATGGAATAAGGGCCTGGATGATGCCAAGTTTAAGGTAGAATAACCGAATTTCGGATTTCGTGATTTCGGATTTCGGTTGCAGCAATATTTTTTGGGTACTATGTTGGGTATTCCAAGCCTGAAACACCAACTTTGTGCAGGAAATGGTAACTCAGGCTAAACAGCAACTGAAATCCGAAATCACGAAATCCGAAATCCAACCATGATCCAAATTTTCGTCACCGGCGGTACCTTCGATAAAGAATACAATTACATCAAGGGCGAATTGTATTTCCAGGATACTCACCTGCCCAAAATGCTGGTCACCGGGCGCTGCACCCTCGATGTTGACGTCAAAACCCTGATGATGATCGACAGCCTGCAAATGACCGATACTGATCGCTCCATCATCGCCCACAATTGCCAGCGCAATGAGCACACACAAATTTTGATCACCCACGGCACCGATACCATTGTCGAAACCGCAACTTACCTGGCCAATACCCCGCTTGAGAACAAAACCATTGTGCTTACTGGTGCCATGATTCCCTATGCATTTGGTACTTCTTCGGATGGATTCTTCAACATGGGGAGCGCCTTGGCTTTTGTGCAGATGTTACCGCCAGGGGTGTACGTGGTGATGAATGGCCGTTATTTCCACTGGGACAATGTGCGGAAAAACCGGAAGACAGGGAATTTCGAGACCATTCACCCGGAATGAGAAAACTTCCTGCTTGAGGCTGGCTTTTCAGGTAAAGGTGCAGTATTTTTGTAGCAAAGTAGTAAAAGTATGAAGCCATTTGAACGTTGGAAGTATGAAGAAATAGAATTGACCTTTGGCATCGAACGAGTTGATGAATTGCCTACATTGACTGTATGGCTACAGGCGGAAGAACCCATGGATGATTTTGAGGAAAAAACCCTTCGCCGTCAACACGATCAATTGGCCCGTAAGGTAGATGCCTGGAATGAGGATGAATTAAAATTCTTTTTCCTTGCTCATATAATCAACTTGGTGAATTTTTCAAAACCCAAAGTATACTCCTCTTTTTCTCAACGCACCATTGAAGTAAAATTACCCGATCTTGAACAAAATGAAGTTACACTTAGAGGCAGGGTTGAATTTTTTGTAGCGATGGGAGAACAGATTCCCAGACAGCCTTTCTTTTTCCTTAATGAATACAAACCACTCACTAAAACTACTCCTAGTGATCCTCTCGGGCAGTTACTGATTGCTATGCTGGCCACTCAACGTTTAAATAAATTGGATAGACCCTTGTTTGGAGCCTATATCATTGGGAAGTTTTGGCAATTTGTGGTTTTAGAGAAAAAACAATACGCTGTGTCCCATTCTTACGATGCAGCTGAACTCATTGACCTTTTCAAAATTTTCTCTATCCTCAAACGCTGCAAAAGCTATATCGAAAAATCGATAGAAAGTGGGGTTAAATAACATTGACTTCCACCTCCAACGTCACCCCAAATTTCCTTTTAACCGTTTCCATAATTTCCTGCGCCAGCGCCCAAATTTCAGCACCTGTGGCTCCTCCCAAATTGACCAGCACCAGCGCTTGTTTTTCATAACAGCCCGCGTTGCCCCGGCGTTGGCCTTTCCAGCCACACTGCTCAATGAGCCAGCCAGCGGGCACTTTCACCCGGCCTTCTGGAGCAGTGAAATGGGGAATTTGGGGATATTCAGCTTGTAAGCGGTAGAACTCCTCAGCCTCCAGTTCCGGGTTTTTGAAAAAACTCCCCGCATTGCCAATGAACGCTGGATCAGGCAACTTGGAATTGCGGATTTTCACCACCGCTTTACTTACATCCTGAATGGTCGGATGATCAATATGGGCAGCTTGCAATACCTCTTTGATCGCCCCGTAAGAAACATTAACCACTGGCTGTTTCTGTAAAGTCAGATACACCCGGGTGATGAAATATTTACCCTTGCCAGCTCTTTTGAAATAACTATCCCGGTAACCAAAGGCACAATCTTCGGCCGAAAAAACCTGTTCTTCCCCAGTCCGCAACTCAATGGCCTCCAACCCTACAAAGGTATCTTTCAACTCTACGCCGTAAGCACCAATGTTTTGAATGGGTGCGGCTCCGACGGTGCCGGGAATTAGGGAGAGATTTTCCAGTCCGCCCCAATTGTGTTCAAGCGCCCACAATACCAGTTCGTGCCAGTTTTCACCCGCTCCAACCCCGATGGTAACCTCAGTTTCCGTTTCCTCCACCACTACCCTGCCTTTGATGCGGTTGAGCAAAATGGTACCACTGGGGCTTTGGCGAAACAGCACATTGCTACCCCCACCCAGAATGAGATAGGGCCGTTTGGCGCGCGTCCGCAACAGCTCTATCAGTTGGTCTTCTGATTCAATTATCAACATTTCTGGAGCCTGGGCTTCTACGCCAAAAGTATTGTAGATTTTTAATGAGGTCATGGCTTTTTGCGGTGTACCCCAGAGGAGTAAGTTTGAAAAATCAGGTCTTTGACTTGCTGATAAGCTTCTGGTTCGTGGGCAAAATCAAGGTCCTCCAGTTCGATAATCAGAATAGGAATGGAACTTTCGGTGCGGAAAAACTCTAGGTAGGCAGCTTGGATTTGTTCCAGGTAAGCGTCGCTGATGTCCTGCTCAAAAGTCCGGCCTCGTTGGCGGATTTGGTACATCAGGCGCTCTACGGGGCGATGCAGGTACACCAACAAATCAGGCCGAGGAAAGGTAGAGTTCAACACATTGAACAAACGTTGAAACAAGCGGTATTCTTCTTCCTTGAGGTTGTTTTTGGCAAACAACAGGGTTTTGATAAAAAAATAATCGGCGATGATCGACTGCTGAAACAAGTGTGTTTGAGACAATTCCTCCTGAAGCTGTTTGTGCCTTTCGGTCATAAAAAATAACTCAACTGGAAAGGCATAACGTTCGGGATTATCGTAAAAAAGGGGCAAAAAAGGATTGTCGGTAAACTGCTCCAGGATCAGGCGACAGCCGTACTCGGCAGCCAGTTGATTGGACAAGGTGGTTTTGCCAGCGCCGATATTGCCCTCAATGGCGATGAACTGGTATGGAAAGGTGTTGTCGTTCATAATCAGGTCGTTCAAATCCGTTCCACTTTCAGGGGATCGGGGCAGTCCGCCGCCAGTTCACGAATGCTTTTTTGGAAAACGGGGTGGCAAAAATCCGGAGCGATTTCGAGCAGCGGTTGCAGCACAAAATTGCGCTCCTGGATAAAGGGATGTGGTATCGTGAGCCGCTGGGACTGGGAGACCAGGTTTCCGAAAAACAGAATGTCGATATCAATCAATCGCTCCCCCCAACGGATGCGGCGTTCACGCCCCATTTGGCGTTCGATTTCCAGAACTGCCAACAACAAGGTTTCCGGCTCCAGATTGGAATCCACGGCCATGGCCTGGTTCAAAAACTCGGGTTGATCTTCGATTCCCCAGGCGGCAGTGCGGTACACCCCGGAGACTTGGACCAGGTCCCCAACGTAAACTTCGATGAGCTCCAATGCCTTAGCCAGATGGGCCGATTTGTCACCCATATTGCTACCCGTAGCCAGATAAACCCTCTCCATTTGTTTATTAGACATTATGTCAATTCTTCAAAAAGCCCTTCAATGTCTTTTTCCACGCTGCGCAGTTTTTCGCGGCAAAAACGAATCAGTTCGGCCGCCCGTTGCAACTGTACAGCCAACTCGTCGATGCCAATTTTACCCTCCTGCAAATGCTGCGTGATTTGTTGAAGTTCTTCCAATGCGCTTTCGTAAGTCGTTTCCATAGCGAGCAAAGATAATATCCCTTAAATTGTGGGTCGAAATTGTGTGAAAAATATTTTAACTGAAAAATGAACCTTAATGAAAGAATACAAAACGGCCAAGGGTTGGGCGATTTTTATTTATATAGCCGCACCAATAATGATTGGATTTTTATTCATGCCCATCCTGTTGTTATTGATTCCAAGTTGGAGAACGAATGAAACGGCTGATTTTTTTTGGTTTGCCGTCCCCATTTCACTTATTTTGATTGCTTATATGATTGCAGGAATTGCAGACACCATTGTAAGCAAAGTCACCCTGACTGAACAATCCATTGAGTATAAAAACATTCTCTTCAGCCGTTCCATCCAATTGAATGAGATCAAGGGCTTCAGGATCGATGACAAATACTTGTGCATCGAGCCCAAAACCTCAGGCGTGAAGCGAATTAAAATCAGTAAATATTTTGGTAATCTGGAAGATTTGATCGATTTTCTGGACAGTAAATATCATGATCTGGACGAGCTAGAAGCGGAAGAGAGGTATCAAAAAATCATGGAAAACAACAGTTTTGGGTTTTCTACTTCGGAAAGGCAATCTCAATTCCAAACTGCCCGGAGAAGCGCCAAAATACTCAACTGGGTGGCAGGGATCATTGCAGCCTGGACTTTTTTTTACCCACATCCCTACCTGTTGGCCATTATTGCCGCCATATTGTGTCCAATTGCGGCCATAGTGCTTTTAAGATTGTTTAATGGACTCATTCACCTTGAGGAAAAGAAGAACAGCCCTCATCCATCTGTTTTTTTGGCGTTTTTTATTCCATCCATGGCTTTGTTCCTCAGGGCAATGTTGGATTTGAATGTTTATAATTTTGAAAAACTCTGGTGGCTTTTACCGCTGATGGTGCTGCCCTTAACCGCGGTTGTGCTGCTTGGAAGCAGAGAGTTTGATTGGCGAAAGGGCCAGAGTATTTTAATGGCTTTAGTCGTTTTGGGCATCACCTCAGCATATGGCTTTGGGGCAATATTGTGCACCAATTGTGCATTGGATCAATCCAATGCTGCTGAATTTCATGCCCAGATTCTGGGCAAAGACAGGAGTACCGGAAAAACAACTACTTACCACCTGAGCCTGGAGCCATTGGATTTCGATTACCCACTTGATGAAGCTCAAGTAGATAAGGTTACGTATCAGCGAGTAGCCATTAGTGATACGGTAAGGGTCCTGTTTTTTGAAGGGCGCTGGGGCATTCCCTGGCTGGAGGTACGCCCCTGACATTCAGACCACCTTGCTCTGCACTACCCCGTCCTTAAATTCAATTTCCAGCTTTTCACCAGTCAGCGCACCTTCCACGGAAGCAACCGGCTTGCCATTTTTGGACACCAGCGCAAAGCCTCGTTGCAAGGTCCCTTCAATGCTCAACAGCTGGCAAATCTGCTCTAGCTGTTCAATTTTTTGCACTTGTGCCTGCTGTTGGTATCGCGCGATGAGAGGCAATTCCGCCGCGAGGCGCTGCAACTTATCCTGCTGCCGAGCCAAAAGCAGTTGAGGGATGGTTTGTAAAGATTGGATACAAGTACTGAGTTGCAATTCGGCGGCGTGGAAACTTTCGGCGGCTTGATACCTCAGGAACTGGCTCAGCTCAAGCAATTGACTTTCGAATTGCAGGTTGTGTTGCAGCAAATAATCGGCGACAGCCGTAGGTGTTTTCAGGGCTGTATGGGCCACCAAATCCACCAAAGTTTCGTCCACATCGTGGCCAATCCCGGTCAAAATGGGCAAAGGGAATTTGGCAATTGCTTCGCACAGCGCCAAACTATCAAAACCCGCCAGATCCAGCTTGGCACCACCGCCCCGAATCAGGACTACAGCATCAAAAGCGGTTACCCGGCGCTGGATGGCCCGCAGTTGTTTCAGCACTTCTGCTTCCACCAGGGCACCCTGCATGGCAGCGGGAAACAAACTAGTCTTAAAGGTATAGCCGTAAGCGTTTTCGCCCAGGTGTTGTAAAAAATCCTGGTACCCTGCTGCTGTTTCGGAACTAATCACCGCAATGCGCTGCAAAACCGGACGCAGAGGCAATTCCCCATTTTTTCCCAAAAGGCCTTGCTGTTTCAATTGCTCGTACAATTGGCGGCGGCGTTGTTCCAGTTTCCCCAGGGTGTAACTGGGATCAATGTCGTCCACCATCAATTTGAGGCCGTAGCGTTCGTGGTGTTCCACTTTTACCCGCAGCAGCACCTCAGTGCCTACTTGCAGCAGGGCTTTCCAATTGGCGGCACCTAATTTACTTTGCAACCTGCGCTGGGCACTTTGCCAAATCACCGCCGAAGCTTGAGCAGTAGGTTCATTGTCATTCTCCGCTTTTTCAACCAGTTCGAGGTACACATGCCCCCGCGACTGGCTCAATTGCGCAATTTCACAACGCACCCATAGCGCATCTGGAAAGTTCAATGCAACAACTTGACGTAGAAAGGATTGGAGCTCGAAAAGGGAAATGGGTTGCATGCAAATAAGTTGAGGAAGGTTGAGAAGGTTGAGAAGGTTGAGAAGGTTGAGAAGGTTGAGGCTACCGCAGCGATTTTGACAATGTCCTTGTCTAAGTTACTGCGGTAGCCTCAACCTTCCTCAACCTTCTCAACCTCCCTCAACCATTTATTATTTTTTCTTCCGATAATACCTCTCCAAATCCATCACCTCTACCTTTCTGAATTCCACGGGGTGGCTTTCACTTTGCAAGGAGATGGTGCCAGAAGTAAGCATTTGGCCATCTTTTTTGACCGCAGGATCAAAGCCGCTAACCGTACCACCGCCAATTTGTGGTTTTTGATAAGTCAAAACCGTATCCCCATTGACGATGTGTTTGATGATGGAATCCCCCAAAACCATCACTTCTACGCGTACCCATTCGTCGCCGTAATAGGTTTTGGATTTGGAGTTGGTGCAATGCGGGGTGAATAGTTTTCCATTCATCTCCACATTGGTGCCGGGTGTACAAAGGTTCGCGGTGGTGCGTGGTGCCTTGATGTTCACGTCTTGTCCCAGGAGTTGCACCTCAATGGAAATGGGAAAATCCTGGTCTTTGCCCATGGTTGCGGCGGGCTGGCCATGGACCATGATGCCACTGTTCCGAAAAGCCCAATCTGGTCCTTTAGGCGCCTGCTCGCCGATGAAGCGGTATTCTGCTGCGACGATGTAGTAGCTGTAAGGTTTTTTGTAAAAAATATGCCCGAACTGTTCTTTAAAGTCGGTGTATGCTTCATAATTCACCTGCATCTTTCCATCTACCACCCGGAAGGTATTGCCAAAATTTTCATTGAGGGCGTAACCCCGAATCTTTACATCCCAACCTTTCAGGTTTTTGCCGTTGAAGATGGGTTTCCATTTGCCTTTGAATTGAGGCTGAGCCAGGCAGAGTTGGCTCAGGGCAAGAAGGAGGACGACCAGTGTGAATCTCATGATGATTAAATTTTGCCACAACATACTAAAAAGACTTAATGAACAGAAGTTGAAATTTTTCTTTTTAAAAGTCACCAATAAGTTTTTATATTTTTGCACATGAAACGCCAAGGGGCGATACAAAAATAAATGTTCATTTTGCCCCGCTACCAATAATTGCCATGCGCAAAATCATCCACATCGATATGGACGCCTTTTTCGCCTCAGTGGAGCAACGGGACAACCCAGAGTTGCGCGGCAGGCCCTTGGCGGTAGGTGGTGGCGGCCCACGGGGTGTGGTGGCTTCGGCCAGCTATGAAGCCCGCAAATTTGGAGTGCGCAGTGCCATGTCGGGTGGAATGGCCCGTCGATTGTGCCCGGAGATTGTGTTTGTTCGCTCCCGCTTTGAGGTGTACCGGATGGTGTCCAACCAAATCCGGGAGATTTTTTTGGATTATACCGATCTGGTGGAGCCGCTTTCACTGGATGAGGCCTACCTGGACGTGAGTGAAAACAAAAAGAACATGTCCTCCGCCACCTTGATTGCCCAGGAAATCCGCCAACGCATCGAAAAAGAGACCGGATTGACGGCTTCAGCCGGGGTTTCTTTCAACAAGTTTTTGGCTAAAATAGCTTCCGACATCAACAAGCCCAATGGCATAAAGGTCATCACTCCTGAAGAGGCAATTCCCTTTTTGGAGCAACTTCCCGTAGAGAAATTCCACGGAGTGGGCAAGGTCACCGCCCGCAAGATGCACAACATGGGCATCTACAAAGGAGGCGACCTCAAAGAGCGCAATGAGGCGGACTTGGTACGTTTTTTTGGAAAAGCCGGGCGGCATTATTACCGCATCGTGCGGGCAGAGGACCATAGGGAGGTGAATCCACACCGCATTCGCAAATCCATTGGGGCGGAACGCACTTTTAATGAAGATGTGAGTGACCCGGAAGTCATGAAAAACAAACTCAGCGATTTGGCGGAAGGGGTGCATCGCTACATGAGCAAAACAGAAAACTTTGGGCGTACGGTAACCCTGAAACTCAAGTCTCCCGACTTTAAAATCCTTACCCGTAGCCGTTCCTTTGCTTCGGAAATTCGTAATCTTGACGAGTTGATTCGGATTGTGCATGACTTGCTGGATCAACACCTGGAAGAGGCGCCAGTGGTGCGCTTGTTGGGCGTGACTTTATCCAATTTGGAGAAGGAAAATGAAGCGGAGGGAGGGATACAGCTTGAATTGGAATTTCCTTAGGTGATTCTTTAGTGCCTTTGGTTTCTTAGGTGGTGAATAGAAAAGCCTGCTTCGCAGGCATTGTATTTTTTCACCACCTAAGAAACCGAAGGCACCTAAGGGACACCATAGAAGGTAGTGTTTAGACGCGTACCCAGTGCCCAATGAACTGCGCTCCATTATCAATGATGCGGTGAGCACTGCGCCGAAACCCGACCCCACAAGATTCGTACGCAAAAAACAAACCCGCCTGGTAGTAGTTTCCGGCCTCATCACGCGCCAATTGCGCCAGGGATTGATACACCTTGATCTGATTTTCATAATCCCCGCTACGGGCCGTTTCGGGCAGGCCATCATCGTCAAAAATAGCCACATTGGCACCCTCTCGCCCCAAAACGACTTTTTCCACAAAGGGGTAGTTCTCACGCCCGACGGGTTCTTCCAGGGTCGTTTTTAAAAGCAAAGGCTCCGTCGGATACAGTTGCCAGAGGTAGGCCATGATGGCTTTGGACTGAAATAGCATGGTGTAGGCTGGGTTGAGCACAACGGCTAGGCCACGGGTGACGATGTTGGTCAGCATGCGACACAATTCCGGTTCATCCTCAGCGATATACTCCCAAGGGATGAGTTTGAACCAAAAGGGATATTGCGTGGTGTTTCCGTCCGCCTCTTCAACAAAAATCCCGTTGACTTCCGAAAAGATCACTTCGTTGATGTAGCGAAAAGTGGTTTCAAAACCCGCTTCCCGTGCAGCCGTTTGTAGGAGTTCCACATTGTGATCATCTTCCGGTGCACCAGCCAGGGTGGAGAACAAAATCGCGGCTTCCCGGCCAGGATTGAGTTTTTTCAAGCGTTTGAAGTTGTCCACCAGCGCCTCGTACAGAAAGTTAAATTGCCGATCTTCAGCAATGCCATTGGCCCGCAATTGGGCCCATTGGATAATCGCTGTTTCGGGAACAGAGGTAGGGGTGTCGGCATTAAACTCTAAAACCTTCATCGGCAAACCATCCACACCACCCACTATATCAAAACGGCCATAAAGGTGCAGGTGTCGTTCGTCCTCCCAGGTGTACTCAATCAGGTCGTATAAGTTGGGAGGGATACCGAGGGTGTGCAGGAGGTCATTTTCCAAAACGTAATCTGCGGCATCCGCAAATAGTTCGTAGAGGTGATTTCCCGCTGCATAAAAAGCATCCCTTTCTGCGGCACTGATTTCAACAATTTCCTCCGTCAGGTAGGCATTTCCTTCCGGAGATAAAAAGTAACTCCAGCCCATTTCCTCGTACACAGCGCTGGGCAATTGGGGCAATTGGTGGGTTTGCATGTAAACTTAGTTTAGGAACCAAAACGCGAGCGACCACTTCCACCAAAAAATCCAGTGCGTCCACGTACTGGCCGCATTTCTGTACGCGAAAGGGCAGTGCTGCGCAGTTGATCGGTTACACCTGAACTGGCAAGACCATTATTGCGGTAAACATTGTATGGAGAAGGGGTATTAAAATTCCGTCCCATCATGTGCCCGAATGAACTCCAGTACAACACCGGGCCAATTCCATAACCATGTCTATAATGGGTGGTACTATGGGTACTAGAATGAGTTGAAACCGTATCCTGGCTGGTAACCAGTGCTTGAGCTTCGGCCAGGCCCAGGGTGTCCACTTCGCCGGTCAAACGTTTGATGATGACACTGGAAGCAGCCTTGCCTTCGAGTAATTGCTCGTCTACTACCTCGAATTTATCGGGCTCTACTTCTTCCAGGGTGGTTTGTACCCCTTTAGTGACTTCATAAGTGGTTACTGCTTCCCAATCACCTCCTCCCCCACTGTTGGTGCATTGGGTATGGGTAGCCAATAAGGCAGCAACTGCTACATAAAGACCACCTTGGCGCAGACGATCATTGAACTTCGGGTTTGTACTAAAATGACGAGCGGGAGTCATGTTGGTTGTTTTGTTTAAAAATGATGATAAAGATACTAAATCTTCACATTTCAGTGGAAGATTTCCGACGAGGGCCTGGTAGCTTTCTACGACGATCAAAATGATCCTGCAATTGGGATTTGGAAGTAGCTCAACTGGAATGGGCGAAGTATAAATCAGTTATTCGTTCCTTTTCCATTTCAACATGTTGCAAATACGCATTTGCTACCGGAGACAGGTTTTTGCCTTTCAACCAAATCAGTTGCCAGACAGTATGGATGGGCAAACCTTCCACGGGAATAATTTTCATTGCCCCATTTTGTAACTCATTGCGTATGCCAATCAAGGGCATAATGGAGTAACCTAAACCTGCCAGAACGGCTTGTTTGACTGCCTCATTGGAGGTCAATTCCATTTTTTTGGGCACATTAAGTTGTTGTGCCGCGATGAATTTCTCCATCGACTGACGAGTGCCGGAGCCTTTTTCCCGAAAAATCAAAGGGCTTTGCTCAAACAACACCTTCAAATCAACTTGCTCGGAGAGGATTGTATTTTGATTGCCAACCAAATAAAGCTTATTGTCCAACAAATCGATGTGATTCAAAAGTAAGTGTTCAGGCAAAATGGAAACCAGTGAAAAATCCACCTCGTTTGCCTCCAAGCTCTTGATGACTTTGGTCTTATTGGTCACATCCATCTCCAGCTCAACTCCGGGATGTGCTTTCATAAAAGCGGCCAGAAAGTAAGGCATTACATATTTTCCGGTAGACACCACCGATACTTTGAGTTTGCCAAACAATTGCCCACGGTAAGCCAGGGTTTTGTGTTGAATGGCCGATACCTGCTCCAGAATTTGCTCGGCTGCCTTTGCAATTTCCCTTCCGAAATCGGTGATGTAAATTTTGCGGCCAATCACTTCAGTCAGGGGAATATCGAACTGATTTTGGAAATTGCGCAACTGGATAGACACCGCAGGCTGGGTAAGGTGTAATTCCTCCGCTGCCTTGGTCACACTTTGGGTTTGGGCAATTTTCTGGAATACCTGCAACTGGTTTAAAGTGTAATTCATAAATTTTGTTTATGATTTTCATTGCAAATATAAATAAAAACATATAAATAAATCTCCTGAACTTTGTGTCGTCAACAATCAAAACGACGGATATGACAAAGATAACTGTAGCAAAGGGGGATGGTATTGGTCCCGAAATCATGGACGCCACACTGGACATTATTCTGGCTGCTGGAGCTCAAATTGAGATCGAAGAAATTGAGGTAGGTGAAAAGGTTTACCTTGCTGGCAACACTGCTGGCATTGCCAAGGAATCCTGGGACATCATCCGCCGCAACAAGGTATTCCTGAAAGCGCCCATCACTACGCCTCAGGGCGGTGGCTACAAAAGTTTGAACGTAACCACGCGCAAGTTTCTGGGTTTGTACTCTAACGTACGCCCTTGCATGAGCTTGCACCCTTTTGTCAAAACCAAACACCCGCAAATGGATGTGGTCATCATCCGCGAAAACGAAGAAGACCTGTATGCTGGTATTGAGCACCAACAAACCGATGAGGTGGTGCAATGCCTGAAGTTGATTAGCAGACCAGGCTGCGAGAAAATTGTACGTTATGCTTTTGAATACGCCCGTCAGTATGGTCGCAAAAAAGTTACCTGCTTTACGAAGGACAACATCATGAAACAAACGGATGGGCTTTTCCATCAGGTGTTTGATGAAATTGCGGTGGAATACCCCGATATCGAGAATGAGCACTGGATCATTGATATTGGTGCAGCGAAAATGGCCGACACTCCCGAAGCTTTCGACGTCATTGTGATGCCGAATTTGTATGGGGATGTACTTTCGGATGTAGCCGCTCAAATTGCAGGTTCGGTGGGGCTGGCTGGTTCAGCCAACATCGGCGAAAGTTGTGCCATGTTTGAAGCCATCCACGGCTCTGCACCACGGCGAGCCGGGCAAAATATGGCCAACCCCTCAGGTTTGTTGCAAGGTGCCATCATGATGCTCAACCACCTTGGCCAAACCGAAGTAGCTGAAAAAGTGCAAAATGCCTGGTTAAAAACCATTGAAGACGGTACTCATACCTACGACATTTACAAAGAAGGTGTGAGCAAGCAAAAAGTCGGCACCAAAGAATTTGCAGCTGCTGTAATTGCCAATCTGGGTCAAAAACCACAACAATTGTCTGCTGTGAGCTACGCAAAAGGCAAACCGATCCAACTGCCGCGCTACCAGCGCAAAAAGTCAGCCAAAAAAGAACTGATGGGCGTTGATTTGTTTGTCCACTGGCCTGGCACCAACCCCGATCACCTGGCCAATCTGATGAAAGAACTCGAAGTGGAAGAGGTCAAATTGAAGATGATCACCAATCGAGGCATCAAGGTATGGCCTGAAGGGTTTGAAGAAACTTTCTGCACCGACCACTGGCGCTGCCGTTACCAGGGGCAGCAAGGCAAATTCATCAAACACGATACCATCACCTTACTCATCAATGCCATGAAACATGAGATTGATGTCGTAAAAACAGAGAACCTGTACGCTTTTGATGGTAAACCAGCATTTTCACTTGGACAAGGCCAATAAGACCATACACTTTTTCCTACTATTGTTGTTAATTTTCAGTGCAAAGGCTTAGAGGACAACTGCTCCTCTAAGCTCTTTTTTTAGGGTCTGGTGCATTAAGGTAAGACACTGCTCAACGCTTCACTTCATTTAACAAAAACCACACACAAAGACTCAAACGGAGTATTCAATTGATTTGTATTTTGTTCAAAATCCTTTCCATCTTGTGACTTAACAAATTGAAAACCATTTTCTTCTACTAAATTTTTACATTCTTCTGCTGAGTAAAGTGTAAAGCCATACTTTGCAAAAGGGAACTTCATCAGGTTTTCTTTTGGTCTGATCCCAATACAAAAGTAACCGCCGGGTTTCAGGACGCGGTGAATTTCTTGCAGGTGCAATGCCGGGTTTTCCCAGAAATAAATTACGTTGATGCAGAATATTTTATCAAATGAGTCATTGTCAAAGGGCATACAATCGCTACTCCCGGCCATTGCTTTAAGCCGGCCAGACTCGTACAAACTACGGTTTAGCCTCAGTGCTTCAGTTACCATCTCGGGGGAATGATCAATTCCTGTAATCTTCAACTCATTGGCTTTGGCATTCAGTTCCGAAAAGAACTTTCCGTTGCCAAATCCAATTTCCAGAACATTGTCGCCATCTTTTAAATTCAGGTTTTCCAGGGTGAGATGGTACAGTACTTCGTTAGACTTGTTCATGCTGTTGCCAGTCAATTTTGCCAATAGGCCCGATGGCAGCCGCAGTTGCTTGGCCATTAGTTTAAACCACCCATCTCTAAGGCCGGAGAGCAGCTTCATCATCAGAAAGAGTCTTTAGCACGCATTAAATAAATCCCCATTGCAATCAACCAGATCAACCATAAGGTACTGCCCAAAAAACCAGCCATGTCCCATACTGGGAAGTTAGGTATTACTGTAGCGAACAATTCTGCCTGTGCCAATAGGTAGATGAAGGAGGAAATATACCCCAGATAGTTTATCCACCCTGGAACCAATTTGCCCACTTGCATGACCCTGGTCATTCCAACGACCCAAATAATGGTAAACAGCTGCCCTAAGTGTTCACCCAAAACAACGCCACCATACTGATGCACAACCTGAAACATGGCCTTGGAAATTGCCTTAACCGTTTCGTCACCTTGATCATAATTGTTGGCAAGGATTGGAACCACAAAGGTCCAGCGCAACAAGCCGATCATTTGTACCACCAGCCCAACGATGCCGATGGTAGTTAACCAGCCCACTGAAGCGGACTGTTTTTCAAGTTTTTTGCCCAATTGCTGGTAAGCCACCAACATGGGTAAACCAAGTATTGCAAAAAGCCACCAGGTCAAAATCAGGATGTTGCCACCCTGGTGAAATTTTGTTAAAACCAAACCAACATCTTCCCTTAAAATATCAGGATAGTCAAAGGTCATGGTTAAGATGGTGTATGGAATGAACACCCCGATTGCGCCCAGGATGAAAAGCAATCCAGTGATTTTATTCGTTTGCATTTACTGAATTTTTGAGGTAAAACCATTCCACCGTTTTTTGAACGATTACATCCGGTGGTGTTGAAATATCGCCGAATCGCTCAACGAATTTTTGAGAACCCACTAAATATGGGTATTGAAATTGGTACGAAAGTTCATTTAGCTCTGCTACGAATGGATTGAACACGCCTGCCAACCTCAAAGCTATGGCTGGAATGGAACGATACTTGATTTTCAATCCAGTATATTGGCTAAACAAGTCAATCCAAGCGCTTTGAGAAATGGCAGAAGCATTAGGCACATGCCAGATTTGGTGGTAAGCTTCGGCGTCAAATGCAACGGCCAGCATGGCTTTTGCAAAATCTTCGATAAAAGTGAAGTGGTGGGGAAGCTGCACTTTTCCTGGCAGGTACACGGTTTTGTGATGGTGTATACTGTTTAAAAAATCCACTCCAAAAAGACCTTTTTCGATACGCGGGCCGATAAAATCAGATGCTTTCACGATGGCAACCCGATTGGATACCCCATTCGTTGCAAAGTCATTGATCAATGCTGTTCTTATTTTGCCTTTTTGGGTTTGTGCAAGGTGCTCCAATCCCTCATGGATTAGGGCTCCTTTCAGGTTGCCATAAGAATACAGATTGTCCGCAAATACCAATTTGGCCTCAGAATGTTTCAGCCCCTCAACCATTGCATGAGAGAGCAAGGGGTAGAATTTGCCCCAAAACTGGTAGGGTACATCTGTACAACTGAACACAATTTCGGCCTTTCGAAAAAGGTCAATCAAGTGTTCAGGCACAGTAGCATCCAACCCCAAAATGTTGGTTCCACTCGGTAAATCAAAGTCTACTTTGCCTTGTCGGTTGACCAAAAGAATGTTACTTCCGGGCTTTGCCATTTGCAATTGGTCAAGCAAAGCCCGGCCAACCTGCCCCGTTCCCAATATCACTATCATTTGATTTTCAGTTAAAAGTGATCCTTCAAATTTGATGCTGTCGTTGGTTCAAAATCCGCTGTGGCGAGAATGATGGAAGCAGGTTGGGCCTTCCTCATCAAAATTTGATGGAATAGGAAATGCTTGGTGTGGGATTGATTTTGAGGCTTTGCCCTTCAGCCGCTAGCGCGATTACGCCCAAACGGAAGTTCAAACCTTTCCAAACGACAAATCTTGCACCTGCTTCAAAAGCCAGGGCAT
>NZ_JANRKL010000039.1:0-31060 GCF_033763495.1 Haliscomenobacter sp.
TGCTCAACCACGTTTTGCACAACAAAGAAGGGCTAAAAGTGGCGGTGATCGTCAACGACATGAGCGAGGTCAACATTGATGCTCGCCTAGTGGAACAACAACACACCCTCTCGCGCACCGAAGAAAAGCTGGTGGAAATGAGCAATGCTGCATCTGTTGTACCCTGCGCGAAGACCTGATGTTGGAGGTGGAACGCCTGGCCAAAGAAGGCCGCTTTGATTACCTACTCATCGAAAGTACCGGGATTTCAGAACCCGTACCCGTGGCCCAAACCTTCAGTTTTGTGGATGAAGAAAAGGACATTGACCTTTCACGTTGGGCCTACGTCGATACGATGGTAACGGTGGTGGATGCGCTCAATTTTCCGCAGGATTTTGGCAGTACCCATACTGTAGCCGACCGCGACTTACAGGCGGGAGAAGGCGATTACCGCCCGATTGTGAACCTTCTGACCGATCAGGTCGAGTTTGCCGATGTGATTATTTTGAACAAAACCGACCTGGTGCCTGCCGAGAAAGTAGCCGAAATCAGCGCCATGCTCCAACGCCTCAATCCTGGCGCAGTCATCATCGGCACCAAACACGGCAAAGTCGCCCCCAAAGAAATCCTCAATACAGGGCGCTTTGACTATGAGGTGGCCTCTAATTCGGCGGGCTGGATCCGCGAACTGATGAACCTGGGAGCACATACACCGGAAACAGAAGAATATGGTTTCAGTTCCTTTGTATTCCGCGATAAACGCCCCTTCCACCCCGAACGCTTCTGGCAATACCTCAGCGAGGATTTTGACGGCGGAATCGTACGCAGCAAGGGTATGTTCTGGATTGCTTCCCGCCCCAGCGATGCGCTCAACTGGAGCCAGGCGGGTGGTTCCTTGCAGGCTTCTTCTGCCGGGCATTGGTGGGCAAGTATGCCGCTACACCGCCGCATGAACATTCCCTCTATTTTGGAAGCACAAGAAGAAATTAAAAAAGACTGGGATCCGGTTTTTGGAGACCGGGCCAATGAGTTGGTTTTCATCGGTCAGGATTTGGATCAAACGCGCATCAAGATGGAATTGCGGGCTTGTTTGTGCACGCCCGAGGAAATCGAGCAGATGTGGCAGGGCGGGTATTTTGAAGATCCGTTTCCGGAGATGATGAATTGACCACTGACCCAAACACTTAAACCAATACTTTCTTTATCACACACTCACTTATCATGATCAAACCATTCAAATTCAGCATTGTGCTGGTGTTTTTTGTAACGGGTATAATGGCCCAAACCCCCAGCAACACCCCCACCGACACCCTCAAAAAACTCGAACTACAAACCGTTGAAATCACCGGTCGGCTCAAAAAAGACTACAACAGTGATTATTCTTTTTCGGCCACCAAAATCGCCGTTTTGAACAAAGACCTGCCGCAGTCGATTGGCACGGTGACCAAGGAATTGATCGCTGATCGCCAGGCTTTTCAATTGGCCGATGCCGTGAAAATCTCCAGCGGGGTCATTCCTTCCAGTTATTACAACCAGTACGCCATTCGGGGGATCAGCCAAAATGAAGAAGGCCAGATCATCAATGGGATGCGTACCCGGCAGTACTATTTTTTGCAGCCACTGACGACCAACATTGAACGTGTAGAAGTGCTCAAAGGGCCGGCCAGTGCTGCTTTTGCCAGTGTAGACCCCGGTGGGAGCATCAATCTGGTGACGAAAAAACCACTCAAGCAGGACCGCAAAGAGGTCAGCATGAGTGTGGGCAGTTTCAGTACTTTTCGGGGCACCCTGGATTTCACGGGGCCACTCAATGAAGAAAAAACCTTGTTGTATCGGGTCAATGGGGCGTACCAGGAAGCTCGTTCCTACCGCGATTTGGCGGGCAATAAATCCATGTTGATTTCACCTTCCTTCAGCTATTTGCCCAACAAAAAAACGGCCATCAATGCCGAGCTGATTTTCAGCAACATGAACGGGGTACTGGATCGGGGGCAACCCATTTTTGGGGCTCAGGCTGGCGTGACGGAGCTCAATAGCACCCCCATCAGCCTCAATCTTGGTGCCACCAATGACTTTTTTAAGTCGAAAGAGCTGATTCTGATGGGGAACTTCACCCATCAATTTACCCCCAATATCAGCTTCACCACTTCGTACATGAAGCAATCCTGGACGGAAAACCTGCAAGAGCACCGTACCACCAATGCTTTTGCCGTGGACATCGAAAACAAGCCCGTAACCAGTCTGGCGGCTATGCAATTCATTCAACGCCAACAGTATTGGAATGTTGACAACCTAAGTTCCTATTTCAATTTCAAACTCAATACGGGTAAAATCAAACACCAAATCTTGCTGGGCTATGACCTGAACTATTGGGAAAAAACCAAAGGTGGAGGCCAAAACGCCGCAAGGGGCTTTTTGCTGAAAGATGGCGGTGTGGCCGGTTCTTTTGTGTTGGCCAATGCGGCCAATTACCAGACCATCACCACGGCGGGTCGCACCCTCCCTCGCCCCAATGTGAACCATTTTGACCTGAGTAACCCCAGCTATACCATCCGCAACGTCAACGATTACACCCTCAATGTGCGTACCGCGCTGCCCGCTGCCCTGACTACCAACAACGCACTGTACGTTCAGGAGTACCTGACCTGGAGCAAATTGACCCTCCTCCTGGGCTTGCGCCAGGAATGGTACAAAGACATCACCAACTTCGAAACCAGCAACGAATTTTCATTCAAAAACACCAAATTATTGCCCCGGATCGGAGCCACTTTTGCTGTTTCGAAGCAAATCAATGTATACGGGACTTACTTGCAAGGTTTTCAACCACAGTCCAATACGGTGACCCTGATGCCCAGCACCGGGGCGTTTTTTGGCGTACCGAAATCGGCCGCCCAATTTCAACCACTGGAGAGTGATTTGAAAGAATTGGGGATAAAAGCCGATTTGTTCAAGCAAAAAATAACCTTAACTGCTGCGGTATACGAGATCAACCAGCGCAACATCCTGATGAACGCCAACGACCCTGCTCAACCGGATTTGCTGGTGCAACGCGGGGCGGATCGCAGCCGAGGTTTTGAATTGGATTTGGCGGGGTACATCAACGAGCACTGGCAAATCAACGCCTCCTACAGTTACATCGATGCCGAAATTGTGAACGATGCCAAAGCGGAACTCATTGGCCAACACAAAGAGAACACCCCAACGAACAGTGCCAACCTCTGGACGCGTTTCAATTTTGGACTCAATTCGCCTTTGAAGGACATTGGCATCGGCTTGGGAGTTCAGCACCAGGGTAGCCGGATTCCCTGGTTTACCCGGGCTTTTGAGGTACCCGCGTTTACAATCTTCGACGCAGCCTTTTACTACACTCCCGCGAAAAGCAACGTACAGATTGCGCTCAATGCCAACAATCTTTTTAACGAGACTTATTGGATTGGTGCTCAGAATTACCTGCGTTTGTTTCCAGGGGCACCGCGCAATGTGATTTTGACGGCAACGTACCGGTTTTAGGTAGAACTTACATGAGTGGTTATCCAGAATTTTGGGGAGAACTAACCGCGGATGCGGTTGAATTTATCATAGCCCCGGTCGTCCGGGGTCATTTGGGTAGCAAAAGGTTTCGCAACCGCGGATGCGGTTGAACTTTTTGCTCAATTGAGTTCAACCACTGCCGTGGTTGCCGCCAATTTGACCCAACTATTTACCCGGACGACCGGGGCTATGATGAATTCAATCGCTTCGCGATTAGACTTTAGTCAGATTTTGGAGCTTACTAATTATCTTTTTACTTCAAATCTAATAGAGTGACCCACCATGCGACAATCCCCAACCCTGCTCATCGCCCGGCAGTTCTGGCGGCATACCCTGAAATCAGGGGCTTTATTGCCGCTTTTAGGGCTGTTTTGCCTCCTGTTGGCCTATGCCACCTTCACGGGTTGGAAGACCTATCAGGTTCAAAACAAGCTGCGCAAGCATTACCAGGCCGAGGTGCGGCACGAGTGGGAGGAAAGCCCCGACAAGCATCCGCACCGCATGGCGCACTACGGCTACCTGGTGTTTCGGCTCAAACACCCCCTGAGTGCGTTTGATTACGGACTGGAAAGTTACACGGGCAATGCCGTGTTTTTAGAGGCGCACCGCCAGAACACGGTCAATTTTTCGGAGGCCAGTTTTTCTACGGGTTTGCTGCGTTTTGGCGACATCAGCATGGCTATGCTGCTTCAGCTTGTGTTGCCCCTGATGTTGTTTTTTCTGGGTTTCAACAGCATTACCAGCGAGCGGGAGCAGGGCACTTTAAAA
This sequence comes from Haliscomenobacter sp., assembly GCF_033763495.1. Taxonomy (GTDB): domain Bacteria; phylum Bacteroidota; class Bacteroidia; order Chitinophagales; family Saprospiraceae; genus Haliscomenobacter. The sequence goes on from NZ_JANRKL010000039.1 coordinate 4,279, forward strand.
ATCCTCTTCAGTCAGGGCGTGGGGTGGAAGGAGCTGTTGTTGGGTAAAACCCTGGGCTTGTTGAGCATTGCCGGACTTTTTTTCCTGCCCGTGGTGCTGAGCTTGCTGTTTTTGACTGCTTTTGGGGAGGTGGAGCAAAGCCAAAACTGGCTGCGGCTAGGAAGCATTTTAGGCGCGTATGGCTTGTTTCTGGCCACGCTTGCGCTGGTGGCAGTACTGGTATCGGCTTACAGCAGCAGTTCCAAAACGGCGCTGGTGCGTTTGATCGGGCTTTGGTTGCTTTGGACCATTGTGTTGCCGCGCAGTACCCAGGCCTTGGGCAATTATTGGCACCCTTCGCCCAGTAAGGTTGAATTTGAAGCCCGGGTAGAACAGGATTTGATCAAAGAAGGGGATAGCCACAACCCGGATGATCCGCACTATAAAGCCATTAAAGATTCGCTGTTGGCAGCGTATAAAATCGATTCGGTGCAACAATTGCCCTTTAATTACAGTGGTTTCATCATGAGCGAGGGGGAGCGGATCAGCGCGGAGATTTACAATCGGCAATGGCACCAACTTTTGGCGGTATACACCCAACAAAATCGACTGGCCGAGACTTCGGCCTTGCTGAATCCTTTTATGGCTTTGAAAAACCTGTCGATGGGTTTGGCAGGAACGGATTTTTACGCCTACGTTGATTTTCAACAACAAGTAGAAACTTTCCGCTACCAATTGGCGCAGCGCATGAACCGCCTGCAAATGCGCTACATCAGCAATCAAAAGTTGGGGCCACAAGACAAACCGTATCAAATCAGTCGCAAGCACTGGCGGGAAATGCCGGATTGGCAGTACCAGTATTTGAACGTAGGGCAGGTTTTTCAACAACAAGTACTGAGCATTCTGGCGCAGTTGTTTTGGCTCGTTGCCTTGTGGGTTTTGTTGTTGTATTCTTCCAAAAAATTAAGAGTCATCTGATATGTACGCTCTGGAAATCAACCATTTTTTGCGCAGCAAAGGCGCAATGGGAGGCTTGGTCTTGTTGCTGTTGGTGGGCTGCCTGAGCCTCCTGATCGGGCGGCAATTTGTGGCCAAACAACAGCAGGCACAAGCCGAAATAGCCCGGTTTCAGCGCGAGCACATCGAGCGAAATGTACGCTACCACCAAGATGAAATGGGGCTCCTGTTGTATTACCTGCGCTTTACACTGGTCAATCCCAATCAGCCGCTCAACGCTTTATCGATTGGGCAAAGGGATGTCCAGAACTCCATTCAAAGTGTAACCATTCGTGGTTTGGAAAATCAAAAATACGATACCGATTTGCACAACCCGGTGAATCTCCTGATGGGGAATCTGGATTTCAGCTTTGTGGTCATTTTCCTTTTTCCATTGCTCATCATTGCTTTGACTTACAATCTGCTGTCTGAGGAAAAAGAGGAAGGCACCCTGCGTTTGGTGGCTACTCAGGCGCGATCGACCTTGTATTTTTTGCTGCGAAAAATGTCGATTCGGATGTTGGCCGTTTTTACGGTGTTGCTGCTGTTGCTCGGCATCGCTGTTGTTGCCCTAAAACTGCCACTGGACAGTACAACCCTAGCTTTTGTGGCGGTAGCGGGCCTGTACCTGCTCTTTTGGTTTGCACTCAGCTCCTGGGTCATTTCCTGGCAGCGCAATTCTGGTTTGAATGCGGTGGCGCTGTTGAGTTTTTGGGTGTTGCTGACGCTGGTGTTCCCCGCCGCGCTCAATGCCTATTTGATCAACCGTTACCCGGTGCCCGAAGCCTTAAACACGATGATCCAACAACGCGAAGGGTACCACGAGAAATGGGATTTGCCAAAGGCCGTGACGATGGACAAATTTTATGCCCATTATCCCGAGTTCAAAAAATACCCCCTGCCGGATAAAACCTTCAGTTGGTTGTGGTATTACGCCATGCAACAAATGGGAGATGATGAATCCCAACCGGCGGCACTTGAATTGAAACACAAATTGCAGCAGCGCGAACAGGCTACCGCGGTTTTCGCCTACTTTTCGCCTGCTATCCACACCCAATTGGCCTTCAACCGCCTGGCTGCTGCGGATTTGCAGCAACAATTGGGTTACTGGGAAGCCACGGAGCGTTTTCACGAAAGGCTGCGGCTGTATTTTTATTCCCGAATATTTGAGAACCGAGCAGTGAAAACAGAAAATTGGTACTCTTTTCGGGTAGAGTCGTTTGTGGCGAAGGTGGAAGTCAATTGGGCGAAAATGCTCTTGCCTTTGGTTTTGAGCATTGTAGTGATTGGGGGACTTGGGCTATGGGGTTTGAGTAGGCGTCAGGTGCTTTGAGGATAAAAATGATTGACCACTGCAAGAAAAAAAGCTAGAAAAGTGGCTGAAAAGAGGGTGGAGTTACAGCCTTTTGTTTTATCAATAAAATCCCCCTTTATTAAGAATTTAAATAAAACCCCAAACCAATCTTGCCATGTACTGCGTACTGATTAGTAATTAAACTAATTTCATATGCTGAGTGCCTTACAATTGACCAAACACTACGGTAGCTTCACTGCGCTTGACCGCCTGGATTTAGAGGTGGAAAATGGGGAGATTTTTTGCCTGCTCGGCGCCAATGGCGCAGGCAAAACCACCACCATTAACCTTTTCATGGGCTTCATCGAAGCTTCGGCTGGCCAAGCCTGCATCGATGAACTGGTGGTTCGCCCCGGCGATGCCAAAATCAAACAACGCATTGGGTACATCCCCGAAAACGTGATGTTGTACCCGGAACTGAGCGGCCTGCAAAATCTGGCCTATTTGAGCCAACTTTCCGGCAAAAAATACAACAAAACCGAACTCAGTAATTTTTTACAACAAGCCAATTTGCAAGCCGAAGCCATACATCAGCCAGTGGCCCAATATTCTAAGGGTATGCGGCAAAAGGTGGGTATCGCATTGGCTTTGGCCAAAGAGGCCAGCGCGCTGTTTTTGGATGAACCTACTTCAGGGCTTGACCCACTCGCCAGCAATGAATTTTCCAACTTGTTGCAACAGCTAAGCCAACGCGGTGTATCCATTTTGATGGTGACCCATGACCTATTTCGGGCCAAAGAAGTCGCTAATCGGGTCGGCATCATGAAAGCTGGGCAATTGGTGGAAGTCCTTGATGCAGCTACAGTTAGCCATAGCGAACTGGAACGCATTTATGTTGAAATCATCTCCGCGCCCATTTCTGCTGTAGGCGCTTAATTCTTTCACCGAACACCTTGACCGATCATGCTTACTGCCGTACTCCAAAAGGAATTTCGCTCTCTCCTCGTCGACGCACGCTTGCGTTGGTCGGCAATTGTGAGTTTGGGGCTATTTGTATTGGCCCTGATCACCGGAGTCTCCCATTACCAAAACACGAATCGGCTCTATACCAAAGCCCAGGAAGACACTTACCGCCAGTGGTTGGATCAAGGCGAAAAAAATCCCCATTCTGCAGCACATTACGGGCTTTACGCCTACAAACCTGTTCCCCTTTTGGCCATTTTTGACCGGGGGATGGACGATTACCTCGGCAACGCGGTTTGGCTCGAAGCCCACAATCAGAATGAAGTTAAACTGCGCACCGTGCAGGATGCGGGCACCATTGGGCGTTTTGGTGCGCTCACCATAGGGTTCATTTGGCAATTTATTTTGGCTCTCCTAATCATTCTTTTAGCATACAACAGCCTGAGCAAAGAGTACGAATCGGGCACTTTGCGCATGTTGTTCAGCACTCAAATTAGTAGTTTTAGTTTACTCGCTGGTAAAGCCTTGGGTATCCTTAAAGCTGTTTTACTTTGTTTGTACCTGCCTATGTTCCTCTTGCTTTCTGGGGCCTTGTGTTGGGCTGGAGGGGCGGAAGCCTTTGCCCGGATATTGCCTAGTTTGGGTCTTGCCGCAGTGCTTTATACCTTGTTTTACGCAGTATTCGTGGTGCTGAGTCTCAGCTTTTCGGCATGGCTGCGTAGCTCGGGGCTGAGTTTGGCGGCATTACTTGGCGTATGGGCCATTGGTGCTTTCTTATTACCGCGCATCAGTGGGAGTGTAGCCATGAGTCTGCATCCGACACCTTCTGCGCTGGATTTTACCGAAAAGGTGTTGATCCAACGGGAAAAAGGACTAGATGGACAAAGCTCCTATGAAAAATTTCAGGAAGCACTCAAGGCAAAAGCACTGCGTGATTATGGCGTAGACAGTTTATCACAACTGCCGGTAAGTTTTGCCGGAATTGCCCTGCAAGCCAGCGAAGACCGCGATTGGAAAGTGTACGACCTACAATACGGCGCTTTGTTCCGCTTGTTTCAAGCCCAAAATGCGTTGTTGGAAAAAATCAATCTGCTTTCGCCCATCCTGGCCATGCGCGATGTTTCCCGTTCACTGGCGGGAACCGATTTGTACAAACACCTGAATTTTACCCGACAAGCCGAAACCCACCGCCGCCTGGTAGCCAAGGTGATGAATACCGATCAAAAAATCAATGGCATCAAACAAGAACGCGACTACAAAGCAGGAGCCGCCCTTTGGCAAAAAGTACCGCAATTCCAGTACCAAAACCAAAGTTTAGGCGAGCAGTTGCAACAACAATGGTTCAGTTTGTTGAGCCTGGGGTGTTGGTTGCTGGGCTTGACGTTCTGCCTATACCGCTCTGCACAAACCCTACATCTGGATTAACAAACGCCTTATGCAAACCCAAACCTACCTTCCAAAATACAACGCCATGCGTAATTTTTACTTCATCGCTTTTTACGATTGGCTGATGCTACGAGCCAACAAAATGCTCCTGAGTTGTTTTGCCTTGTTGGTCTTGTTTGTTGCTTTTGCACTGTGGACTGGCCAGCAGCGGATTGCTTTTCACAGGACTACCCTGGCCAAGGTAAAAGCAACCGAAAAAAGGCAGTTGGCTGAAAAAAGGCAGTTGGTAGCCGATTTGGAGCAGAGTGGCAAACCTTTTACGGGCAATTCTCACCGCGACCCTACCGAACCCAATGGGGCCGCCAATTCCGCCGCCAATCGGTATTTCAGCCTTGCACCTGCTCCATTAGCCGTAGTGGCTGTAGGCCAAAGTGATTTGCGGGCCTACTATTACAAGTTTGGTTTGCACAAAAAACAAGCATTGTACCACGGCGAAGAAATCGAAAACGCGTCCATTTTGTACAACGGCCATTTTGATCTGGCTTTTGTCATCACCTTTTTATTGCCCTTGTTGGTCATCGCTTTGACTTTTAATGTAGTGGCAGGTGAAAAAGAGCGTAGCACTTTGCCTTTGATTTTGGCTAGCACCACCTCCTTGCGCAGTGTAGCGCTGAATAAGTTTGTCTTCCGTTTTGCTTTGTTGAGTCTCTTTTTTAGCGGATTGGTTGTAATGGGGCTGGCATTTTTTGGGGTTTCAATTGCACAAGAGGCAGCAGGCATTGCCGCATTGCTTGGCATAACTACTGCTTACAAGGCCTTTTGGTTTGGGCTCAGTTTTGGGATCAATAGCCAAGGTAAAGGCTCCGGGTTTAATGCCGCCGTGTTGGTGGGGGGGTGGTTGGCACTGTTGGTGGTATTGCCAGCTTTGCTTAGTGTAGCAGCAAATGCATATTATCCGATGCCATCAAGAGTAGAGTTGATTGCTGAAACCCGCGAAGCCTCGGAGGAAGCCAAAAAGAACGGTGCCCAAATTTTGGCGCAATATTTTGAGGACCATCCCGAATTGGCCGCTCAAGCCAGCAAACCAGTGGATACCAAAAATTTTGCAGCAAGCTCCCTGATGGTCAACCTGGAAGTGGAAAAAGCCATTCGCCCCCTGGAAGAAAAATTTGAGGCGCAAAAAGACAAACAAGCACGTTTGGTGGCACAATGGCGCTTCGTTTCCCCAGCGATTTTTGTGCAACAAATGTTGGAAAACCTTGCCGCTACAGGCGATGCCCATTACCTGGATTTTGAACAACAAATGCAAGCCGCTCACGCCAAGTACCGCGCCTTTTTTACCCAAAAAATCATCAAGCAGGAAAAAATGCGTGCTGCCGATTACGATCAGGTGCCCCAAAGTCAGTACACCAACTCGCCCGGACTTGTTCGGGCTAACCGTGCAGGGTTTTGGGATACCCTTTGGTTGTTGGGGGCTGGTTTTGTAGCCATAATCTGGGGGCTGCTGCAAGTTGCGCCGCAAAAGATGGCTGAACCACGCTGGATAGAAGCTTAAGGAACAGGTTCAAAAAATCAATTGTTTCAAGACAAGAAGATGAAAAAAAGCACAGTCTGGATTTTGTTGGTTGTTTACCTACATGCCTCTGCCCAAATGGTGATGCCATTGGTGCAGGACTGTGTTGCACACTTGTTGTTTTGGCACGAACACTTCGAACAGGTCCACCACGGACATAGCCATAGCGATCACGTAGATCACGAACTGGAACATTTGATGGATGGTAACGATGACCACCATGCACCTTCCGAAACGACGCCCAGCAGTACCTATCTCGGCAAATATGTACTTGCTTGTCATCTCCTTGCCAAAGCACCAGAATTCCTGTTGCGAAAAGAGCAGCTTATTTTTTTAATGTCGCGCATCAATAGGTACATTTTTTTCTATCAACCTTTCCACCAGAAAGTCAGTACTCCACCTCCAGAGTTGATTGGATGATTCGTTTTTTTGCTGTTTTTCAATTGCTTAAGTCTCAGTGTTTGACCTAAGCCAGGGCAGTCTTTTGTCCAAATAATTATCATCCAATAAAGAACAATCACCATGTATTTCAAATACCTACTTTCGTTCTTCTGCCTCTTCGGCACTTTAAATGCTTTTACCCAACAACGGGTAGTGAGTGGTAAAATTTATGATGCCCAAACCAAAGAACCACTCATTGGAGCCAACGTTTTTGTGCCCGGTACCCTGAATGGCACCTTGACGGATGCCACCGGAAAATTCAGTTTCAGCACTGAAGCCAATACCCTGGAAATATCCTATATCGGGTACGAGAACCAACAGGTTGCTGTACCCGCCGATGGTCAACTCAACTTTGGTATCAAACCCACTTCCTTAAACCTGCAAGCGGTAGTAGTCACTGCCAGCCGGGAGGCGCAAAAACGCTCTGATGCACCCATTGCGATTTCTAAACTGTCTTCAGACCTGATTTCGAATACCAAAGCCGTGGCACTCCCCGAACTGATCAGCAAAGTTCCAGGTGTATTTATGATGCGTTTCACTGGAGAAGGCCACAACATGAGTATCCGGCAGCCCCTTTCGACCTCAGCTTATTTTTTGTACATGGAAGATGGTGTACCCGTACGCCCGATGGGTTTGTTCAACCACAATGCGCTGATTGAATCCAATATCATGGTCCTCAATTCCATTGAAGTGGTGAAAGGACCTGCTTCTTCCATTTACGGCCCCGAAGCCGTAGGGGGTGCCATCAACTTGATCACCAAACGCCCCACTGCTGTGCCTACTTTCAGCATCGGCTATCAGGGGGACGAATTCAATTACAAGCGCCTGCAATTCAGCGCAGGGGGTATGCTGAACAAAAAAATGGGCGTATTTGTAGGTGGATTCATGGGTAGCCAAAAAAATGGCTGGCGTGAACGCACCGATTACACCAAAAACGCCGTCAACGCCCGTTTGGAATACCAACTCAGTGCCAGAACCATGCTTACCGCGGCCTATGCTTACAATTTTTACGACGGACAGGAAGGACTTAGCCTCGACAGCATCGCGTATTACAGTCGGACCTACGAAGCCAGCAACGACTTTATGTACCGCAAAATCACTGCTCAGCGTTCGCGGGTCACGCTCAATCACCGTTGGGGCAAACAAGCCGAATCCTTTGTTACCGCATTTCACCGCTTCAACGATTACCAGATGAGCCCTAACCATACCGTGCGCTGGACTACTGGCCAAACCACAGCAACCAGTGAAAAGAACCAGAGCTTGTTCAACAGTTACGGGGTCATTGCCCAGCACAACCAACGGTTTAATTTTTTAAAAGCAAAATTGATTGTAGGAGGCACCTTTGATTTTACCCCTCAAACTTACAATGCCTTCCAGATTGGGCTGAATGCGGAGCTGCGACCAGACGGCAAAAACGTCAAAAAATACACCTACGTTGAAGATCGTCCTAGTGTAAAATTGGGGGAATACGATGCCAATGTGCGCAATGCTGGGGTTTATTCTCAATTTGAAATCAATCCCTCCGAGCGTTTGAAACTCATCGCGGGCGCACGTTACGACCTTTTTGCTTTTAATTATGAGAACTATCTGGACAATACCCAAGGCGAAAAATCATACAGCCAATTTAGTCCCAAAGTGGGTGCCACTTACGACCTGGGCAACAACATGGGCATGTATGCCAATTACAGCATTGGTTTTGCTCCTCCCGGAGTGACCGCCATTTTCCGTAAACGCCCCAATCCGATCGCTGGCCAGGATCCATTTTATTACAACCTTGGTTCGGCTCGATTCTTTAACACTGAAGTAGGTGGCTGGTGGTCCTTGTTGAAAAATAAAGTGATGATCGACCTTTCGGTTTACCGCTTGAAAGGGCAAAATGAATTGCTGGCGATTCGCCAGGCCGACAACTCGACCGATTATCAAAGTGCCGGGGCTACCTTGCACCAGGGGGTAGAATTTGGGCTGACTGCAACTCCATTTAAGGACTTACAAATCCGCTTTGGTGGAGCCAACGCGCTGCACCGTTTTGAAGACTTCCGCTTGTCGGACAGACCCAGCGATGCCCTGCAAAAACTGGATGGTTACGAGATGCCCAATGCTCCGCGCTGGATCGTGAATACCGAAATCATCTATCAGCCCAGTTGGGTGAAAGGTCTACGGCTGTCTGGAGAATGGCAAAGCCTCTCACCGTATTTCCTGAACCAAATCAATACGATAAGAATGGAAGATCGGGGATTTTTGGGTCAAAAAGGCCTGAGTCTGCTCAATGTCCGGGTAGGATACACCATCAAGGGAGTTGAATTGTTTGTCAATGCCTTGAACCTGACTGATGAACTGTATACCACCAGTGCTTCCCGTGGTAACGCGCTGAGTGACCGTACCCGGTTTTCACCCGGTGCCCCGCGCACGGTAGGGTTCGGGATGCAATACAATTTTGTAGGAAAAGCTAAATGAGGCTCGTTGTAATGCGCTGTTGCTGAAGGTCAAAGCAGCAACGGCGCATCAGCCTCTTTTTGAGAGAAATCCAATGATTGAACCAAGCTCCAGGTATGATTTTTAAAGCATTTGCTGATTTGGTTATTGCTTAACAAGTCTCCGCTTTGGTATTTTTCCTTTAACTTATTGCCTTCCTGATCTGCTTTTCCTACCTTTGGAATGGGTTGGTTTTGCTTGGGGGAGCTTTCGTAAAAGCAAACTTAACCGCATCAACTTACTTCTTTAATGGCGATTAAATAAAGTATACTATGTTGAAATTTAAATCCATGCGTAAGCCCATTTTCCTCTTATTCGCCCTCATCCTGCTATGCAGTCACGATCTGTATATAAAAATGGAAACCTATTTTTTGCAGGCCAATCAAAAAGCGACACTGAGCCTGTACAATGGAACCTTTGAGACGAGCGAAAATATCATCACTCGCGACCGCATGTTGGACGCTTCGGTTGTCGCTCAAGGCAAAAGAGTCGCCATCAAGCCAGATCAATGGAAAGACCAAGACAGCACCATTACCCAATTGACTTTTAATACGGGTGAAGGGGGAACTTATGTGGTAGGTGTCTCTACCAAAGCAAAGAATATCGCACTTCCTGCCAAAGAATTTAACAGTTACCTGGAACACGATGGCGTTTTGGATATGCTCGAACAACGCACTAAGGATGGCTTGTTAGATCAAGATGCCGTAGAGCGTTATGAAAAACACATCAAAGCCATCTATCAGGTAGGTGATATAAAAACGAAGGACTGGAGCACCGTACTAGGTTATCCTCTCGAGTTTGTTCCGCAAGCAAATCCTTACGAAAAATGCAGTGGCGAAAAACTGGAAGTGCAGTTGTTGGCCGATGGTAAGCCGCTACCCCAGCAACTGGTTTATGCTGACTATATCCAAAGTGCTCAGGCCCATACGCACAGCGATCACGACCATGAGCACGACGGAGAAAATCACGCACATACCAACGCTGAGCACGACCATAAGCAGGAATCACATACACATACTGGCGGCCAACAATTACGTACCAATGACCAAGGTAAAGTCCTTGTAGACCTACCGGAAGATGGTGTCTATTATCTACGTACCATTCATATGGCTAAAGTTAGTGATAATGATTCATTAACCCATCGCTCTAAATGGGCGACACTGACATTTGAGGTTAGCCACAAGCACGGTGCCAGCACCCACACACATGATCATGACCATGGGGATGGTCCTCCTGCCTGGATTTTTATAGTAAGTAGCCTGCTAATCATAGGGTTATTATTTCTCGTATTTAGAAAAAAGAACCAATGAGGTATGTTTTTTTAAGGCAAGGGCTGTTGTTGTTGTTATTGTTGTTCGTTCCAATTTGGGGATTAGCCCATGATGTTTCCAGTGCCGATCAAGAGATTTTACACGGTGGCAGCTTATGGGCTTACATTCGGGTAGGAGCAACGCATATGCTTACGGGTTATGATCACTTGCTTTTTTTGGCGGGGGTTGTGTTCTACTTGAACAACTTTAATGATATTTTGAAATTCATCACCGTGTTTACGATTGGACATTGTATCAGCTTGATCGGTGCGACTTACTTCGGGATAACCGCAAATGAACATTTGGTAGATGCGGTCATTGCCCTGAGCGTTTTGTACAAAGGTTTTGAGAATTTGGGCGGATTTGAACAATTGAAGATAAAGTCGCCCAATTTACTGATCATGGTGGGGCTTTTTGGTTTAATTCACGGCTTTGGATTATCCACCCGATTACAGTCTTTTGACCTGGGAACGGAGCAAATTTTAGCAAAAATTCTGTGTTTTAATTTGGGTGTCGAAGTAGGTCAAGTGTTGGCATTGATTCCCATTATTTTTATCATCACGCTTTCCCGAAAGCATCACCAGTTTCCTGCTTTTTACAAAGCTGTGAATGGGTACTTGGTATTGGCAGGGATAGCTTTGTTTGTCTATCAATTGTATCACTACGTTGTTGGGCATTAGTTGGTCAGTTGATCATACTGCGAATCTGTTCATTGCCCAATTTTGCTATCTTTGCCCAGCAACTTCAAGCCGCCATGCAAAAAAAGTTCAACATCACTGGCATCTGTCGCCCCGCCAAACACTACATGGCGGACGTATCAGGCAAACTGGCGCAAACACTCGCCATGGTCGAAGATGGGGATTATTTCATCATCAATCGCCCCAGGCAATATGGAAAGACGACCACTTTGTACACTTTGGCGGAATTGTTGGAGAAGAAAGGGGATTATCTTGTTTTTAACACCAGTTTTGAAGGAGTAGGTAGCCATTTTTTTGAGGAAGAACCAGTGTTTTGTCAAGGATTTATCCAATTGCTGGCTAATTATATCCGCTATCGTGCACCTGAGTTGTCGGATTGGCTAAACGAACATGCCAAACAAAAAAACAGCATCCAAGAACTAAATGATTTCATCACTCAATTGGTAGAAAAAGCCGGAAAAGAGGTCGTATTGCTTGTAGACGAAGTGGATAAAAGCAGCAACAATCAATTGTTTATTGACTTTTTGGCTATGCTGCGCAACAAGTACCTGGCACAAGATTTGGCCAAAACCTTCCACTCCGTGGTGCTGGCCGGAGTACACGACATCAAATCGCTAAAACTCAAACTTCGCTCAGATACCGAACAGAAATACAACTCCCCCTGGAACATCGCGGCAGAGTTTACCGTGGACATGAACCTCCAGCCCATGGAGATCATCCCCATGTTGGAGGAATACGCTCGGGACAAGCAGGTGAGTTTAGACCCCAAGGCAATCGCTGAACGGCTTTTTTATTACACCTCTGGCTATCCTTTTTTGGTGAGTAAGCTCTGCAAAATCATCGATGAGCAACTTTTACCCAACAAAAAAAACGTAAACTGGACGGTGGAAGATGTTGATGTAGCTGCTTCCATAGTGGTCAGAGAAACCAATACCAACTTCGAAAGTTTGATCAAAAACCTGGAACATTACCCCGATTTGTACAGCTTGGTGTATAAAAAATTGATCGATTTGGAATACCAAAGTTATTCCATCCACGACCCTACGGTGGCACTGGGCCTGATGTACGGCATTTTAAAAAACGGGCAAGGAATCAGCATCCACAACCGCATTTACGAAGAAGTTATTTATGCCTACATGACTTCTAAAGCCACCGCCCAGGTGCTGATGGGATCGCACAATGTGCCTCGAAATTTCAAATTAGACGACAATCGGCTCAACATGGAGGCCATCCTCCTCAAGTTTCAAGCCTTCATGCGCGAGCAGGACAGCGCCAAAGACCGCGATTTTTTGGAAAGAAACGGACGCCTGGTCTTTTTAGCTTTTATCAAGCCCATTATCAACGGATCGGGCTTTGACTTTAAAGAGCCACAAATTTCGGAAGAACGGCGCCTGGATGTAGTCATCACCTACCTCCAACACAAATACATCGCTGAACTCAAAATCTGGCGCGGCCCCGAAGCCCACGCCGACGGCCTGGCCCAATTGGCGGACTACCTCGAACGGCAATCCCTACAGGAAGGTTACCTGCTCGTTTTTGACCATTCCAAGAAAAAAAGCTGGAAGAGCGGCTGGGAAGAGGTAGCGGGGAAAAAGGTGTTTGTGGTGTGGGTGTGAGTCCAAAGAAATTCCGCTTCTTGTTACCGTCACTTTTAAAAGTCGTCATTTTTGATCATTGTCCTCTCCCGACCAAATTCTACATTTTGAGGTTTATTTGATAAAAAAAACCTATTTTTGGGTACTTGCATCAAATAAAGCCTTTAAAACCATGAATAGAATCAATTTTTTACTTACCCTCTTGTTGGCTTTCAGTCTTTTGACCTGCGATAAAAATGAAAACATCAATGATACTGGCGGCGAATTGACCCTCAATTTCCGAGGTTTTTTTGACCAGAATAAACTGAAAATGTTCAACGCAGATTATCCTTACGAGGACAATATGAAACTGCGTTTGCAACTGTTCCAATTTTACATTTCGGATGTAGCTTTATTAAAAACCGATGACCCGAAGGGGGATAGCCTCCAACTCATCGATGTTGAACTCGTATCTTTCAAAAACATCCAATCCGATGACGCGGCGCAAAAAGGCATTTCCTTTAGCCTCAAAAATATTCCACCGGGCATCTACAAAGGCCTCAAACTGGGACTGGGCGTTTCGTCGGACCTCAATGCGGTAGGCCCAAGCAGCTATACACCCCCCCACCCATTAGATGACAATTATTGGTCCTGGGCAAAGGGCTACGTTTTTACCAAAATTGAAGGCAACGCCGATTTGGACAATAGTGGGAAGTTCGCTACCAAACTCACTTTCCACGTGGGCGAGAATGAATTTTTTCGCAAAAAAGTGTTTTTGACCGACATTGTCATCAAGGACAAAAGCAGCAGCAATTTCACCCTAGATGTTGACTTGCACCGCGTTTTGGCTAAATCTGCCAGCGATTATCTGGATTTCCGCAAGGTGACTCAGGATCATACCATTGATAAATCCATCACCAAATTTCTTGCGGATAATTTGCAGGAGGCGTTGAAGATGCCGGGAAAGTAGGGAGTATCCGAGGAGCAAAAAAAGCGCCAGTCAGCATGAGATTTGACTGGCTCTTTTTTTATACATTAACGTGAGTTTTGATTTATTTTCATTGAATATCAATGGGTTATTGTGCTTTTTTTGCAAAAAGGATGTTCATTCGCAACATTTTTTACCGCAGAGTTTCGCGGAGTAAACACAGAGTTTCGCAGAGTCTAGGCCACCTTCGGTGGCTAAGAGTACTCAGAGGCGCATTGAATGAACACTAAATACCTGACTTTCAAATTTTAATCATAATCGACCTCCAGCCACCAGAGGTGGCAAAACTCCTAAAAACTAATAAAACTCCGCGAAACTCTGTGTTTACTCCGCGAAACTCTGCGGTAAAAAATTAATTAATTCAAACCTCACCTAAAACTAGGGGACTCGGCGCGGCATCTTTGCAATGTGCCTTTAGGGAGGACTCACGTTACATTAATGATCAGGCAGGAGGAAATTAAATCCTTACACTCAAAGTCATTCCCACCATTCGCGGCGCACCAAGCATATACGAACCAAAAGTGCCCCAGCCGAGGTACCTGGCATCGTTCAAATTGCGCCCCCACAACGCCAGATCAAAATGGGTACTGGTCAAACCCGCGCGGGCGTTGATGATGCTGTACCCTTTTTGTGATTCAGTGTTTTCAAAGTTCAATTGGTATTCACCCGTGTAGCGGTATTCACCTCGTACAAAAACGGCGAGTTTTTGCTTCGACGATTTGAAAGGCACCGAGTATTGTGCCACTAACATGGACTGAAATTTGGGGTTGTAAATCGCATGATTGCCTTTATAATCCTTCACCGCGAGCGTAGCAAAATCAAAAAGCGGCAAGCGGGCATACTCACTGCCTGAAGTGCTCGCCGTCCAATCAATTTGTAAGTTGCGGACAGGTAGTACCGACAGCTCTGCTTCGATCCCAAAATTGTTCATATCTCCCACATTAAGCGTGGCATAGTTGATGCCATCTTTACTGGTCGTAACTTGCTGGTCTTTTTGTTGGAAATAAAAAGCCGTAAGATTGAGGCGCAGTTTGCGGTCGAGTAGGTCGTTTTTGATGCCAATCTCGTAGTTGTCAGATTTTTCTGGGTCGTAACTTGGAAAGGCACGGGAGTTGACATTAAAGCCACCAACCCGAAATCCTTTGGCGTAGGACGCGAATACCATGGATGCTTCATTCAACTTAAAGCTCAAAATTACCTTGGGGGTAAATGCTGAAAAATCACGTTGAACGGTGGTGTCCGCAGTCAGAGGAGTAACAAGACCATTTTTTTCAAACTCATTGTTTTCGGTGCGCTCCCGGTGTTCGGTGTCATAACGAGCACCTACGGTCAGGTCAAATTTTTCCGAAACGGAGTAAGTTGCTTGTCCAAAAAATGCCACACCTCGATTGTTGCGCTTGCCATTGGTGATGCTGCTATAGGGGGCATTGGGGTCAAAAAGCGCGTAGTCTTCCCCGAAATAGGTTTTTCCCACCGTATTGGTTTTTTCAAAAAACAAAAAGGATCCTATTGTCCATTTCCATGCCTGGGCAGTAGTTGGCGAAGAAAAGCGAAGTTCTTCGGTAATTTGTTGTTGCTCAGTATCATTGTCCCCACTGATAAACCGTGCCGGGGTGAAATCAAAATCAAATTGGTCAGGATACCAACCATGAAATTTGATCCCCGAGGTTTGTGAGGTGAAATTGAACTTCTGGCCATAATGCCGAGCGGTGAAGGAGGCGTTGGTATTGCTTATCCTTTCGGTATTGGGGAAGTTGCCAAAAGCCTGATAGGGTGCATTCAAGGCGATGGAATCGGTGGCAACCCAAGGGAATGAACCAGCATCTTTATTGCTTTCCGAACGCAATGTGAAGTCAAATGCCCAATTTTCGGATGCCAGGTAGCGCAGGTTCACAAATCCATTGAGCGATCGACGGCTGTCAAAATCTTGGTCATTAAGGGTTGGGTTTTCGTACACTGCCCCCCGTTTGTTGAGTTGGCCACCGAAACCGACGAAAAATTTGTTTTTTACCAAAGGCAAACTCACTGCCGCATTGTATCGTTGTTGGCCATAGTCCCCTATGCTGATTTCTGCTCTTCCAGTTGCCTGGTTAGTTGGCTTTTTGGTGATAACGTTGACTACACCACTGAAGGCATTTCGCCCGTACAAGGTACCTTGAGGCCCGCGCAGGATTTCGATACGTTCAATGTTGTTGAAATTGAAAGGCGCGGAAAAAAAATCGAATTGATAAACACCATCAACATAGGTAGCCACGGCTTGTTCATTGGTAACCCCTAATGCGCCGCGGATATTCAAAAAAGTGGAAGCTGTACTGTTGCCGTGTTCGATCGTGAAAGAACTTGGTGCAAGTGCAGTCAAATCGGAAATGCTCCAAATCCGGTAGTTTTCAATTTCTTTGGCGGTAAGCGCCGTTACGGCTAGTGGTGTTTTTTGCAATTGGGTTTCGATTTTGTCGGCACTCACAATTACTTCGCTTAACTGTGCGGTGTTTTCCTGCAAAATAAAATCCGCCTGCGTAGCACGGGCTTCTGCCACCACAACAGTACCCGTTTGGCTGGCAAAACCAACTGCACTGACCGCAAGTTGATAATTTCCTGCGGAAAGGGTAAGGATAAATTGGCCATCCCGGTCAGCCGTGGTTCCAATACTGGTGTTTAGCACACGAATATTGGCTAAGGCAATGCCTTCGCCAGATTGTGATTTAATACTCCCTTCTAATGTTTGGGCAAACGCGAGCTTGCTTATGAAACAAAGAGTTAATGCCAAGAAGAAAATTTTGAAATTCATTTTGAATGAAGATTAGTTGAAAAAATAGATCTTTTGGGTTTTAAGTGGGGGGCAAAAGGCTTAGTGGCGATATAAAAGTAGACCCGAAGGGCATTTGATGGAAAAAGTAAAACCCTACAAGCGCTTCACTTTCAAGGTGATCAAACTTGCATTGCTGCCATCATCACCAATCACCAACTCAGCCATCCACTTTTTCCCATTCTCCTCAAAATTCCAAAGCTCTTTTTTGCGCGCCTTTTTCCAACCCGCCACTTGTTCCAATTGGTAAGCCAAAAGCGGCAGTAAATCGGCTTTGTCCAGCTCTGTAGTCACCTTGAGGTCAACCCGCCATTGGTTTTCATCCCCTGTATAAGTCGTCATTTTGTACTCGTAAGGGATGAAGGTGTTCAAAAAATCCTGTACATGTTTATCGGCCAATTTGGAGCGGATAAAAGGATTTTCATCGCGCCAGTCGTATTCGAGGGCGTTGGCCAGTTTTTTGGTTTGTGCTTTGCCCAAATAGAGCGACACCAAATGGAAAGCGGCATCAATACCCGAGGAAAGGCCCGCCGAGGTGATGATGTGGCCATTGTCCACAAAGCGCACATTGGCGATTATTTTTGATTTGGGTGCAAACTGCTGCAATGCCTCCACCGCCGGATAATTGGTTGTGGCGGTTAGATTGTCCAGCAAGCCACCTGCCGCCAGGTAAAAGGCTCCGGTACACACTGACATGGTATGTTTGCTCTTTTTATCCACCCTGCTGATCCAGTTGACCGCAGCTGTATCAGCAGGATTGACATTGCCGCCCGGAACCAGCAAAATATCGGGCATGGGGGCATCCACGTAGGAATAGTCGGGTTTGAGCTTTAAGCCCATACTCGTAGCAACAACCGAAGTGCTGGAAGCCACGGAGTAAACGTCCATACCTGCTGCGGCAAAAACCTCCCAGGGCCCGGAAAAGTCAATGATCTCAACCCCCGGAAAGAGCAGCACTGCCACCTTTTTGTCTGTGAATTCACCATGATAGGCATCCGCATTTTCAACGCCCTCATAGGCGGCGTACAACTTCATGGCGCAGTGGGGGCAAAGACCAGGCTTTTCAAAGTGGATGGTATCACAATCGAGGTCGCAAGGAGGGCAGAGGAAGACGATTTTTTTATCCTTGGCTGCGGATGTTTTTTGGGCATGGCCCGGTATTGCAAAGATCGCCAGGATGCATGCGCTGAAAAGCCAATGTTTGATTTGGTTAAGACTGAAAGTGAACATATGGATTGATTTTAGGAAATGAACTCTGCTATGCTTGGGCATTCAACTTGACAAATTTTGGCCGTTTTTTCCCTCTTCTGCGCCACCACAACAAAAAGCCAGTGATGGAGAGTAAGCCTGGGGTAAGCCCAATCAATATGTACAAAATCCGAATGGGCAGCCCTCCAAAAGAACCGACATGCAGAGGATATACTAAAGCTTCCAGCTTTTCACTCCAAGTAGCCTTATCAAGGGTGCTCATAGCAAGGATGCTTCCTTTTTGCGGGTCTACAATCACTGCGTTAGATGCCCCAAATAGAGCCCAATCTCTCGGCCTTTCGCCAATGACATTAAAATTGCGCTCCTCTTGGGTGGGAAAGTACACATAAGTTGGTTTGAATTCAGGCAGCGCTTTTTTAGCCTTTGCCAGCATATCATCAAAGGACTGCGGCATGGCAATATTGGCCTTCGAGGGCTGCGTTTCTCCTTTCCAGTAGCTGGAATCAAAAGCAAATTTGTTCATCCAAAAGCCAGTGAAAAAAATGATCAGGTTGAACAGCAGTGCCCATACACCCACCACCCGGTGCAAATCCGAAGAAGCAGTCCGCCAGTTTTTCCATTTTATTTTTACCCGAAAAGTCAGCGCTTTCCAAAAGAACTTGCGGTAAACAACCAAACCAGTCAAGATGGATATCAACATTGTCAAGCCAAAAATGGCCGTCAATGCAGCACCCGGCGCACCCAAATGAAAGGAAAAATGAAACTGAAATAGCCATTGCATGATGCCCGACTGGAACTGATCGTAACGCCCTTCGCGCAACACTTCAGCAGTGTAGGGATTTAAGGAAATGAGTTCCAGATCGTAGGTATGCAATTTGCCATCGTTGCTATACAGCCTAAAAGTGTAAGCATCACTGGCTTTGGCACTTGGGTTGATCCAGGCCAAACCATCGAGGCGTGGATAACGCTGGGTGATTTTTTGATACAGCGAATCCAGAGGCAATGGTTTGGCCTGTACTTGTACGGTAAGTAAGTCTTGGTTCAACCATTCATCCAGCTCTTCCATAAACACCAATGCCGAGCCACTCAGGCCCAGGAGCAATAAAAACACCCCCGTGATCAAGCCAAAATAGCTGTGGATGGTAAAAAGCAGGCGACTTATTTTCATGGTTTAGGTTTATTTTTTTTGACTTGCCGCCTTTTTCTGTTTCTCCTTTTCCAGCAAAGGCTGTAGTCCCATGTCGTACATTTGCAGCATCATATCCACTACAATCGGTTCGGTCTTTTTAACCGAGCCTGCATTGTAAGGTGGTTTGGGGTCGTATTCCAAATCCAGCATTACGCCTTGAGTGTATTTTTTCCCCATCAGGTCGTCCATGATGCCCAAGGCCATGTCCATGCCTGCGGTAACGCCGGCGGAGGTCCAATATTTGCCGTCTTGCACATAGCGTTCCGGCTTAAAATTGGCACCATACAGTTGCATGAATTCCTCGGCGCGGTACCAGTTGGTGGTGGCATTTTTGCCTTTCAAAAGCCCGGTAGCACCCAAAATCCAGCCGCCCGTACACACGCTGGTGGTGTATTTGGAGGTTTTGTCGATGCGGCGAATCCAGTTGAGTACTGCTGTGTCCTGGGTTTGCATAAAGGTCTCTATGGCACCGCCAGGAATGACCAGGATATCGAGTTGTTTGACGTCGGCGATGGATTTGTCCACCTGCACTTTCAAACCCCGCTGGTTTTTGACCATGCCTTTTTCTTTGGCCACAAAGAAAATGTCGACACTCATGAGCTCCGAAAGCACTTGATAAGGGCCAATTGCATCGA
Source organism: Haliscomenobacter sp. (assembly GCF_033763495.1). GTDB lineage: Bacteria > Bacteroidota > Bacteroidia > Chitinophagales > Saprospiraceae > Haliscomenobacter. Next base: position 23,792 of record NZ_JANRKL010000039.1, read on the forward strand.
GGGTATTGTAACCGTCGTACACGTAAATGCCAATGGTTTTGATGGGCACTTTGGGTTGGGTCATGATGATGGCCATCAATTCATCGTGGTGTTTTTGGGCTTTAGCCAAAGAATCTGCAGTGGTGGTTTGGGCTGAGAGTAGGGTAGAGCCTAGCATAACAAAGCAAAAAAAGAAGAGCATTTGAAGTGATTTCACGATATTCAGGTTGAGGTGCAAGGCAGTTTTTTTACTGCCTTACCAAGATGAAGCAATTAAAAAACCGGCGAGCAGTAGCGCTCGCCGGCACCCTAGTTTCATTTAACTATTGGATAAGCAATTTTTTCACCCCAAGGCCCTCGTTCGTACGCACGTGTACGAAGTAGACCCCAGCGGGCAAATTGCTTGCTGTGTTGATGTTTTGGAATTCATTGACATTGATGATGTCTTGCAGCAGTTTGCCCTGTTGGTCGTAAATGCGTACGCCTTCAATTTTGGCTTTAAAGCCTTGAAGCTCGATGGCAAACTGACCCTTGCTGGGGTTAGGGAAAATGCGGATGGACGCATTTAATGCTTCATTGAGGTCATTTACCCCGGTTACAACGGCTGGCAACTCCGACAAGGCATTGGAATAAGGACAGTTGAACTCAGTAGAGACAAACACGCGGGTGGTTACAAATGAAACCTTGTGTACATTGGTATAACTAGGCAAATTGAATTGATTGCCCCCGGCGATCCAGGTTTTGCCATAGTCAGAGGTAGCCAAAAGACCGCCTTGGTAACTGGCAAAAACATACCCGTAATACACGCCCATGTCCTGGATTTTGCTGCCATCTCGGCCCATCAACACGGTATGCGAAATGGAAACTGGCGCAGCTTGCGTCCATGTTGCAGCGTCCAAATCGGCTACAAATACCCCGGAGCCATTGGTGCCCGCAAAAAGTTTACTGCCTTGGGTGGCCACTGAAGTGACGTTCAGGTTGCTCAAACCATTGTTGGCTGTAGTCCAGGAATTAGCCGTTTCAGTTTTGGTGAACACACCCTGTCCGAGGGTACCTAACAGGATTTTGTCGCCGTAAAACGCCAGAGAAGTAGGTGCTGCATTGGCGGGCAAACCTGCTTTGAAGTCTACCCAGCTTGCGTTTTGGTATACGAACAAACCATTGGCCGCGTCGATGAGGTAGATATCCTTGCTGGAAGCGTAAAGTTTTTTGACATTCAGGTTGTTCAAACCTACGTTCAGGGCAGTCCAGGTTTTGCCCGTATCAGCGCTTACAAAAACGCCGCCATTTTTAGTGGAAGCATACAATTTCGTGCCCAAGAAACGCAAATAGGTCACGTTCAAGCTGTCAGTCAGGCCCTTGTTGGCACGTACATAGGAGGCCGCCAGGTCTCGACTTACAAAGACACCACGCTCGGTAGCGGTCACTACCACCGCTACACCGCTTGCTTCTATGGCATAGGTTTCCAGGTTATTGAAGTTGGTGTTGCGGGCAGTCCAGGTAATGGCCGAAGCAGGGGCGGTAAAAATACCTTCCTTACGGGTACCTGCCAGCAGGCTGGTGCGGAAGGGCAATACCACGGTTACGTCGTTTGTACTCAAACCAGTACCAGCTTTTGTCCAGGTGTTGGCCGCGAGTACATAGGCGCCTTGATCCGTAGCCAGGTACCAGTTGCTGCCGCTGGTGCTAACGCTGCGCAGGGTAGTATTGGCAGGTGCGCCAGCGACCAAAGCAAAGGATGGTGTAGCAACCGTGCTGGCGCTACCCAAGACCAATAAACCTTTGGCGTTGATCACGGCCAGTTCATCGCTGGTCGCATTGTAAGCTAAGGCGATGGTTCCAGCCACGTTCAAGGTATTGGCATCGTTAAATGCTGTCCAGGTGCTGCCATTGTCGGTGGATACAAAAAGACCAGCATCCAAAGTAGCAGCAACAACTTTACTTCCCACTTTCAGCAAAGCAGTGACTGTTTGGTTGCTCAGTCCCGCGTTGTTGACCAGGGCCCAGTTGGCACCTTTGTCCGTAGTTTTGTACAAACCACCACCTTCCGTTCCCAACAAAAGGGTGTTGGCATCCAGGGCAAGCAAGGATTTGATCTTGAGATTGGTCAAACCGTTGTTGATTTGGTTCCAGTGCCGGTCGGTTCCTACCAATCCGTTAAAAATATACACGCCGCCATCAGCAGTTCCAGCAAACAAGTTGCTGCCATTGTGCGTCAGCGCAGTAATTTTACCGCTTCTCAAGCCAACTGGAATCGCTCTCCAGGCAACCAGGCGGGAGTTGGTGCTTTCATACACCCCGCCATTAAAAGTACCAAGGTAAACGGTAGAGTCATTGCTGATGGCTACGCTGACAGAGCCGCCGAATGGGCCTCTGGAGCCAAAATGCGCCCAAAGCGCCTGGCTGCACAAAAAGGCAAGAACCAGCAAAGTAGCGGTTCTAGGGAAATTGTAGTTGTTTGTATTCATCGCTATAAATTGGTTAATGTGTGAATAATGTCGATGGTGATGTTCATTCATAAATAAACATGGAGGGAATGTTGCGTACAATTTGCTGGGCAGTAGTATTGGCGTTGTCGGCAATGGTTTGTACTGACAAATTGCTGGATTTATTCAAGGCAAGGCCCTTGAACAACTGGCTGTAATCCACAATGATGTGCCCGTAGAAGTAGGTGTCTTCCTTGATCGAAAATTCGCGTTCTGGCATTTTGACGGCCACGAAATTGGCATTGGTGCCAATTTTATACACAAAAGGAACTGGCGAATGACTCAGGTCGGCCGAAGTGTCTATTTTGCCTTGTACATTCATGAAGAGGTAGCCGTTGGCTTGAGCAGCACTGTTCCACCACATGGCAGGCTGGTTCAGGATTGCCGAGTCCTTGGGGGCAAGGGCATTCACCGCAGCAGGTAAACCAACTTTGAAATGCACAGACTTGTATTTCCCCACCGGCACTTCGGCCACTTCATAGGTTTGGTCTCTGAAGTTTTTTAGCAGAATTTTACCCGGAATAGAATACAAAGAACCATCTTCTTTGAGCAGCTGAATTTCAGAAATGTACATCTCCGTATAGTCCAGTACAATGCTTCTACCTTCGGAAGTCTGGTACTCAATTCCGTATAAGTCGATCTCTTGCAAGTCAATGTAATTGTGCAAATGGAACAAAAAAGTTCCTTTGGCCGCAGGTGGTTCGGGAGGCTCTACTGCCTCATTCTCACAAGCAAAGCAGTACAAAAGCCCTAATAGGAAAATGATTTTTTTCATAACAACTATTTGATTAATCTATTTGGGTGAATTCAAATCTTGATCATGACCATTATTGCTCCTGGTATACTTTCCCTTTCCAAAAGCTGTACACCAGGTTGCTGAGAAAAATAACTTGCATGGTAAAAATGGCCACGGCAGCGAAGGTGATCAGCTCCTGGGATTGTGCGGAAGTGCTCAGGGTTTCAAAATCTTTAAATTGTGGTAAGCCACGGGGAATACCCAAATACCCATTGATCAGGAGGGCAAAAAGGAAAAGGTAGGTGAACATAAAAGTGCCCCAGAAATGTACGCTGCCCAAGGTTGCCAACAGTTGTCGGCCAAACATTTGGGCATAATACTGATAGATGGCCGCAAAAATGGCATACATCGCGCCGATCCCAATCACCAAATGGAAATAAGTCACCTCGTAATAACTATTGTGCATCTCAATGCTCAACACGGGATTGGAAACGAAATAACCCAATAAGCCCCCGGTCAGCAATACCGAAATGCTGCCAACCACAAACAAAAGGGCCGGGTTGTAGCGCAATTTTCCACCACGTAAAAAGGTCACCAACCAGCTGAGGGCAATCGACATGATGGCGATGGCCTGCACGGCACCCAATGTAGCCATCAGGTTCAATTTCCAGGCTTGGCTGGCAGCATCGAAGTTTTGGAATAGCCAAATCACCAGGGCCACCGCTCCGATGATGCCCATGCTCCAAATGATGACCCGGCGACCAAACATGTTTTGGTCCATTTGTTTGGTCAAAATATCGGATACTATGCCAATGGCGGGCAAACCAATCAAAAACATTTCTGGCCGGCCCAGAAACCAGAATTGGTGTTCCAAATGGTTTTGAGCGGTCAAGTCCTCAACTCCTGCACCGAAATAATCGCCAAAAAGAATACTGCCTCCCAGTAAGTTGCCGCTTAAATTGAGCAACTGTACTACACCAAACAGCAGGAAAAACAACATCCCCATACCCCCAAACCAATAAAAAGACCAGTGGATGATGGAAAACTCCTGGGATGGTTTACTGAGTCGGAAGGGGTGAATGGTGCTGAAAATATTCAGGCAACTCAGGAAAAATGCGACCGACAAGAGGATAATGCCAAACAGCCAGGGAATCGATGCCTGGCCATTGTACAACAATGCATTGAGGATCGGATTGGTGCGCCAACCGCCCAAAGGGGTGTTTTGAAAAAACAGGGCAAAAAACAGCGCGATTCCCGCAAACCAGTACAATCCCAAAGCCAAACTGCTCAACCGGGGTGAGGCCATTTCTTCTTTTTCACACAGACCAGGAACCAGGTAATAGGCTAGGCCGACTAAAGCCCCGGCGGCTACAAAATAGACCATCAAAATGCCATGGATGCTCACCACGGCATGGTAATAAATGCCATTGAAGCGCTCAGGATGCTCTGCCGTGCCAATCCAGCTGCCAAACAGCGGTTTGAGCCAGGACAAATCGGCAGCAGGGTCAACTATAAAAATCCGAAAAGCCACTGAGATTAACCCACCCAGCAAGGCCCAAAATATAGCCCCTAGCAGGTAATGTTTGGCCACAATTTTATGATCCTTACTGAACAAATATTTGCCCATGAACCGGGCACTGTATTTGTCGCTGGCCGCGGATTGAGTTGTTTCTTCGTCTACGGCAATCGTTGGTGTAGAGGTATTCATGAATCCGTGTTTAATGTGTGTTGATCTACCCATTCGAGGTAGAAAGGAGGGGCTCCTACCGCTAGGAGCCCTCGAAAAAACATTCATTCTAATGACGTGTAGAAAATGCTCTTATTAAGCTAGGGCATAGGGAAGGCAAGGCTCGTGCAGTGCACGAACCCACCCAAATAAGTTGCGACAAACCAAAATCACAACCTGATAGCAAGTACTAATAATCTTATTCCTTCAGCTCAAGGGGCAAACTGATTTTCAGTTTTTCCCAATGCATTTCAATTTTGCCCTGTTGATCATTGTCTGCCAGGACTTTGTACAACAGGCGCTCCTGAACTGTGCTGAGGGTATCGGGTTTTACCTTGATGCGTAGGATGTCATCTTTGGCATCGTACTCATCCGCCAGGTGTTGATCCCAATTGCGATTGAGAATCAAGGTCCATTCACTGGTGTCGGGGATGGTGAAAAAAGCGTATTTGCCTTTGGGCACCACTTTTCCGGCAATTTTCACCTGATCGTAAAACTGGATGGAAGTGGCATTGTGCGCCCCCGTCACCCAAACCTCCCCGAAAGGAACCAGTCCGCCCCAGATGATCCGGCCACGTACTCCGGGCGAACTGTACTCCAGGTGGACGTGCACCGGGCCAATATTGGCCATGGCACTACGCTGGGGGCTACCTTTGATCGTATCGGTATTGGCAGCGGGGCTTTCGTGCTCGCCATGCTGGTGGGCAGCCTGGTCATGGCCGTTGTTGTTTTGACAACTCCAGGCCAGCAAGCAAGCACACAAAAAAGGGATCATCAATCGCATCGTCGTTATTGAGCTTTAGGGTTTACAATCTGCCCTACTTTGAATAGACTGGTATGGTTGTTGGCAATCAACACCGATACATCGCCGGACATTACTGTAGTGTTTTTGGCAATGCTGATGGTATTGGGGCCATCAAAGAGTTTGTTGGCATCAACATTGATGTTCAAGGTAGTGGTGGTGCCTTTGCCCACGGTTGCTACCTGATTCTCAAATGCTTCGCTGAAATTCCGAATGTTGTTGGTTGATTTACTGATCATACCTCCAAACCCGCCGATGTGGTAACGGAATTTTTGGTTGCCCGCACGGTCGGCTTTGGCCTGAGTGGAAAGTCCTTCCATTTTTAGAAAAATATAACCCGAATTCCAGGACCAATACATGTTTCCATCCCGCTCGCCAAAAGCAGGGTCCAACACCCCAGTGCGCTGACTCAGGTCCATGGTATTGCGCAAACTATCTACCCCAATCACAAAACTGACCCCGGTGTAGTCATCACTGGGTACATTTTTGAGTTGAATGGATTGGGAGGCGGCGTCGCTGGCCCGGACCAAAAAATAGCTGTCGTTTTGGGGAACTATGTACTCTGCACCATTGCGGGTTTTGAGTTTGATGTTGCTCACGAAAAAGTTGAACAAAGTGAAATTGTAACTTTCACCCGTAGCATTTTGGTAAATCTGCTCGGTGTTCAGACGTAGAGCTTGATTGCCAGCCATTAAATTGAACTGGATGTTGACGTTGCCAGAGGGGCTTTGAGCTTGCAATTGGCCTAGTACACAAAGGGCCAACAGCAGCAGCAAGGCATGCGGTTTGCTAAACATGATGATGTGGATTGAAATGAATGATGTAAAGAAATAGCTCGCTTATTCGCCTCGTGCAGAAGCAAACGGGCGATAAAAATTTGATCTTAAAGGCTTTGTGAACAGGTGCTTATATCGCCAGTACAATACATAGCGTAGGTCACCTCTGCAAAAGCATGGTCAAGTCAAATCCGAGCAGCTGAAATTTAAGCAATGGGAGGTCTAAAAAGGGCGTGCTTTTGTGGGGAAAGCACTACGATTTGGTAAGAAAAACAATCCTTGTGTTGATTCAGTGGAGAGGCTTTAGGCGTAAAAAAAACTAGAGAAGGATATTGAAAATCAAAAGATAAGGTTTTGCCCATTAGGTCTTCTACGCCATGTGCTACTTGTTTGTCCCCATCTTTGGGCGTAGCTTTGAGCTGGAAACTGAGGAAACATTTGCCATTACAAGTCAATTCGGGCTTGTCCCGATTGATGCACAATTCCTGAGCAATGTAACTGCGATTAACCATAAACCAAGCCCACACCAACCCCGTTCTCCACACGGGCCAGAGCATCAGAAAAACCAGAAAGTAAGTGTAAAACACTCTAGTCATTCGGCTGATTCAATCGGTTAATTATCAGGTATAAAGATAAAAAAAGAAGTGAGAAATGAAAAGTGAAAAGTGAAAAACTATAAATAATTTTTCACTTTTCACTTTTCACTTTTCACTTTTCACTTTTCACTTTTCACTTTTCACTTTTCACTTTTCACTTTTCACTTT
>NZ_JANRKL010000040.1:0-64038 GCF_033763495.1 Haliscomenobacter sp.
TCTCTTTATACCCTATCTCTTGAGGATAAAGCGGTGAAAAAAAACAACAGGATAGGATCAGTATGCTGGTCAAAATTTTCATATTACTTGAATTAACTTCCTTTGATCAGACGAAAAATAGCGATTCGTCCAGTTGATTCAAACCTTACGAACAATAAGCCTACAGGCAGGCCGATCAGGTCGAGCACAGGTGCTGTTAGCATTCCATAATTGCGTAATAAACGCCCAAAGCCATCGTATACCTTACAGTAAATAGGTTCACTCCAGTTTCCCTTTACATGTACAAGCACCTGTTTTTGAGTAGGGTTAGGGATGAGCTGAAGTGGTAGTTTCAAATTTTGAGGTTCTCTTGTTCCGGTAGTAATCCCATCGTTGATTTGGATATCATCCAGGTAAAGCCGGTTGCCTCCATCAGTTACGTTTACGAAACGAATCTGGAGCTGTTGTTCCGTTTTGTATTGAAAAAGGCGAACAGAAGCTTTATTCCATTGAGTGGAGTTGGGAACAAAGGGAGTGGTTTGGGTGGGGCCAGTAGCCAGATCATCTCCGGATTTACTCCAAACATTGGAATAATTCGCACCGCAGTCTTTAGAAATCTGCACAACCAATTGATCAGAATAATTGGGATCAGAACGTGCATAAGCCCACCAAAAATTCAGCATTAAATTATTACCTACCCGTGATGAACTTAAATCGAGAGCTGGTAATACGAGTTCATCCCGTGTACCATAGTTGAGGTTTCGCAGGTTGTCAATACTGACCGAGTAGGGCAAGGAGTGAGCAGCAAGTGTATCTAGTCCCCAGCTAAGATTGAAATCAGGGTTATTCACACGAATGCCCTGGGCAGGAAAAGCACCATCATCAAAGTTTATCATAAAAGGTAAAGGCAGTCCAATTTGGGGTTTAGAAACCTGGATGTAATTGTTCAACTGCAAAGTATCCGTGCTGTTGCCATTACTAGCAATAAGCTCCGCTGAAAAAGAACCCGGATTAGCATAGGTTACAGTAGGGTTGGGTAAAATAGAAAAAGCAGGTGTACCACCGGGAAAAGACCATTGCCAGGAGGTAGCTGTATTGAGCGACCGATCCATAAAATAGACTTTTGTACCAGGGCACACCTGTGCAGTTAAGGTTATGAAATCCGCTGCCACTGGGCACATCAGTGGCCTAACATAAGCACTATCGCAACCCGTAACCGCCAAATTACTGGCGGACACAATCAAGGAGCGGACTCCCTTGAGGGTGGCTGCAATACGATTCTTTTGTCCTGGAGTAAACATGTTTTTGCAGTCATCCGGGGTGTAGTCCATATAATTTCGCACCTGGTCGGGTAGGTCGGGTAAATCATTGGAACAAGAATTGCCATTCAAATTACAAGAATAATTGGGTGCAGCTACGGGTGGTGTGTCACAGACAAAATCTCCTCCAGTGCAAGTATCCTGACCGCAGCCATTACTAAAAGTATGATAAAGCCCGAACCAATGCCCTACTTCGTGGGTCAAGGTACGACCACCAGAAGCTGCTGCCGTTCCAGAATCGCCAAAAAGGTCGTGTCGAACTACGACACCATCTTCATCAGGCGGAGCATAAGGAAAGGAAGCATAGCCTCCTACTCCGCCGCTGATGGTACGCACCACATAAATATTGAGGTAGCGTGCTGGATTCCAAAACGATAAATTTTTGAGTGCACTTCGATCAGCAGGCTGATGATTGGTTAAGGGGGGATTTAGCCTCACAATACCATCGGTACAACGGCCAAAAGGGTCGAGCTTCGCCAAACGAAAGCGTACACGAGTATCTACACCTTTGCCCTCACCAGGTGTTCCTGGGAGCTTCCCGAAATCTTCATTTAAAATTGCAATTTGTCGTTCAATCTGTGTTTTACTGATGTTTTCGGCTCCACCATTGTGAATGATGTGGACCACTACAGGAATCGTATTAAACGTTTCTTGATCACGCTTTAAGGGAATCAGTTGATGGGTATTCAACAACTTTTGAAACTTCGGTTCTACAGCATAAAGTTTAGCTGAAGGATAAAGTGAATCAAAAAGGCACAAGCTGAGGTGCTTGGTTGGTGTTTGGGCAAATGCACTTTGATATGGCCATAGGATGTTGAATCCATAAGTCATCATCATAAAGAAGAATGAAAAACAGGGTGCCAATTTGCCCATTGTGACAGAATTTTGGTTGGAATTTCGTGCGTTTGGTTGCTCAAAGTGCCGGATCATAATTAGTGACAATTATGATCCGGCACATGAAAGGCTTATTGTTTTATAAAAACTCCAGTATACCATTGGTCTTGCAGTAACATATTCACCGTGTAAGTACCGGGTGTAAGCTGTTCAACTGAAGTATTACCCTGGCCGTTGATGATTTGTATTTGTTGCTCCAACACGACTCTACCCATTACATCCGTAACCTGAAATTTCCCTTTTCCAAGTGATTTTTCTGAAGTTTCAAACACTACCATTTTATCAGCAGGATTGGGGTAAAACTTTAGTTTTTCTTTACTCAAGTTATCATGGGTACCACTCAATAATGGAGTGACTAAAAACTGTCCCATCATGCCATTGTCTTCGTGGCTGAGAATATGGCAATGGTACATATATGGTGTGACAGGGTCGCTAAAATCGTCGTAGCGCACCACTATTTTTACAGAGCCATTAATAGGTGGTACAGTAATTACATCTTTACGTCCAAGAAGATTTGCAGCAGGTTTGCGATTGTTGACCGAAATAACCCAAAATGAATTTCCATGTAGATGAAAAGGATGAGCCATCATCGTCTGATTGGTCAGGGTCCAAACCTCAGCGGCGCCCCTCGAAACCTTAAAATTGATGGTATTCATCTCAAATTTTGATTCATTGAGGAAAAAATTGGTCATGCTCATTTGAGGCCGTGCCGTCATGGTCAGAGTGCGATTGGAAGCACCATTGCTTGACAGGGGGGTATTGGTGATCAATGCTGGGGGAATAGAACCAATGGCATTAGGTGTTGGAGAAACAACCTGGATTTGCATTAGCTCAAAATCGGTATCATCAAGTGGCCCCATCATATTCTCCGTACCGCCCATCATCATCATCATTCCACCCGGATACCCCATGGGCAATTCTGTACCGAAGTGCTGCAAGATCAGTTTTTGTCCCAATGACTTACTTAAATCTAACAAAATCTCAGCACGTTCACCAGGCGCTAAAATTAGTTTAGTCATCGCCACTGGGGCATCCAACAAGCCTCCGTCACCAGTTATTTGTTTGAATACCAAGTTATCAGAAAAGCCAAAATTGAAATATCGGTGGCTTGAGCCATTCAACAATCGCAAGCGCACAACTTGTGCCGGTAAATTAAGGGTAGCCCCTTTTAGAACCCCGTTCACCAACACGTCATTATCAAGTTCATCCATTTCCACGATTTGCTTAGACTCATCAAAAGTTTTCCATTGAAAAACCAAAGGAACATCATCAACGCCATAGGTACGGGGTAGATTCAGAGCGGCTTCTGCCGGATCACGTACGATAATAAAACCAGCGGCACCTTTAACGACCTGGTTTAAAGTTTTGCGATGTAAATGAGGATGGTACCAATAAGTTGAGGCTTGATCCATTACTTTGAAACTTGGAGACCAGGTATTTCCAGCCATAATCGGCGTGTGTGGGCCTCCATCATTGGCAGGAGATAGGTGTAAGCCATGCCAATGAACCGTAGTGGTATCATCAAGTTGATTGTTGACATTGATCGTCACCGTTTCGCCCTTCTGCATAATTAGGGTAGGCCCCAGCTGTACCCCATTGTAACCAATGGTATTGGTACGCTTTCCGGGGAAGATTTCTGAAGTGCCTTTTTGTACTTTTAGGTTAAAAATGCTCCCTTCCAAGGTAGCTGGAATAGGCACCATCGCTTGAGCAAACGTAATTTGCGCAGCAAGCAGCGAAATAACCATACAAAATAGCTTTTTCATGATAGTCAATTTAAATATGAAAGAACATCAAAGAGCTTAACGCTCCGTTGATTAGGTACATCCTTTTCACTCAGTAAAATCCATTATTTGCAATCTTATCACTGAAGCAGGGCAGGTTTTATCCTTACTCAATGACTACATCTTACTCATATCATGCTCAGCCATAGGATTTGCCCCTTTTTTGAAAATGTATTCACTTTGCAACAAGTAGGCCCCTGATATCACGATGATATCTCCAGATTTCAAGCCGGAAGTAATTTCGATTCGATCATCACTTTCCAGACCCGTTTGTACCATTACACTTTTAAAAATTCGATTGGCAGTTTGTATCCATACCGTTGCCCCTTTTCCATCCCGGATAACTGCATCAATTGGCAAAGACAAGGTATTCCGTGCTGGACTTTTCAGCGATACATAAGCGAGCATGCCCGGTTTGAGTTGATGGTCAGGATTGGGGATAGAGACCCGAATCAAGTTGATTCTTGTATCGGGGTTGATTTCTGGATTTACAAATTCGATCTTCCCTTGTATTTTTTTGCCGCTTGCATCGGGAAGTTGGACGGTGGCAATGCTGTTGCGGTTTAGGGTGGAGAATTGAGCTGTATACATTTGTGCCTCTGCCCACAGCGTGGATAAATCGGCCAGTTTAACCATTGTACTTCCCTCCATCACATAATTCCCTTCCTGGATTTCCAGCGCAGTCAGGTAGCCTGATGCAGTGCTGTAAAAAGTGGTAGTAGGCGTAGCTTTCTTCTGTTTGGCCAAGTACTGAATTTGAGCTTCGGAGAGTCCCCAGAGCAGCAATTTATTTTTGGCACTTTGCAGCAATTGCTCAAAATCCATGACCGTTTCGGAAGCAAATGCCTTACGTTGCTCCAACACCAGTAAGTATTCTTGTTTGGCATTGTTCAATTCTTCGCTGTACAAGTCGTACAAGGGATCCCCTTTTTTGATAAAATCACCACTATTCTTAAAATACAATTTTTCAATTCTGCCACTCACCCTTGAACTCAGCGAAGAAGTTTTCGTCTGATCAAAATTCAGGGTTGCATTCAGTAGCAGTTGGTCGTCAATTGTTCCATTGCGGATGGTATCAGTATGAATATTGCCGAGTTGGATTTGCTGCTCGCTCAATTCGATTTCATCGTTGTTTTTGCCCGTTTTTTTCTTTACCGGAGTCAAATCCATTTTACAAATGGGGCATTTACCCGGTTTGTGTTCTACCACCTGGGGATCCATCGAACAAGTGTAATAGACATCTGTAGCATGGGGCGTCTCCATTTGGTTGTGGCAGGCTACCACCAGTAGCGCGAGCGATAATACAATTATGGTGATGCGTCGCATGTTTATTTTTTTATCTTGATTAAACTTTCGCTATCCATTAGGTACTGCGCATTGATGGCTACTGTATCGGTGCTGTTGATGCCGCTCAGTATTTGAATGTAATCCTGATAGCTGATTCCAGTTGTGATTTTAAGTGTTTTAAACCCACTTTGGGTTTTTCGAAAGACGACGGCATCAAGTCCCAAAGACAGCACTGCTGAACTGGGCAACCAATACGTAGCTTTCGTATTTGCGAAAATGGTAGCTTTTACCTGGCTGCCAATGGGAATTTTCAACTGGCTATTGTTGAAGTAAACCCGTGCGCTCAAGGTTTTACTTTCGTTGCGGAAGAAGGGCTCGATGAAGTCAATGGTAGCGTCAAAGGTTTTATCTGGAGCGGTTTCTGGCGTAATTTCAACCAGGTTACCAGTTTTCACCAATCCCTGACTTTCTCCATAAATGCTCAAAATGGCCCAAGCGCGATCTGGATTGTACACGGTAAAAATGGATTCGCCTTTCTGTAAGTACATTCCTTCTTTTAGCGAAAGCTCTTCGGTGAGCAAAGAAAGGTCGTTCATCGCATCGGACTTGGCGGACATAGTGCTACCATTGGCAGCTTCATGCACGTGTCCAGTGTAGTTGCTGTAAATAGGAAGCGTCAGCGAAGGTTTTCCTGATTGAATCAATTGTTTGATTTGTGCGTCGTTCAAACCAAGTAAGCGCAGTTTTTCCTGGGCCACTTCAATAAATGAGGTATTGCCGGGGTCATTTTTCAGCAGGAATAACAGGTTTTGTTGGGCAGTCATCAACTCCGGACTGTAAATATCCAGCAGGCGCTGTCCTTTGGTGATTTTTTGAAAGCGATAACGTACATACAGCTTTTCAATTCTACCGGACACCCTGGCAGAAATACTACCCACTTGCCTTGTATCGTAGGCAATGTTTCCCAAGGCTTCAATTTTGATCTGCTCTGCACTTTTTTGGGGGCTGGTAACCGGAATGTTCGATACCACAAACTCATTGGTTGGATTGAGTAAGGCTTCAAGTTTGACCTCTTTTGTTTTCAAGATTTCAACTGGTTTAGTTGCAGCAGGCTGTTTCAACACCAAATCCATTTTACAAATCGGGCAAGACCCTGGTTTGTCGCTGATTACTTCAGGATCCATGGGGCAAGTGTACACTGCCTCGGCTGACTCAGCGTGTGAATGTTGAACAGGGCCGTCTTTCTTGGTGCAGCTTGCGGCAAACAAGGATACAAGCAAGGCAAACCATAAAGGCCGAGCAATATTGGAATTGGACGCGAAATATCTTTTTTCATTTTTCATGACCCTACGTTTTAAACCTATTTTGTTTCCATAACCCGTTCAAGGTTGACTTGCATCTGGAGTGCCTGGTTCAATAATTCGGTATAGTCCAATTGCGTCATGTACAGGGTTTCCCAGGCATCGTAAAGCATGAACAGTTCTTCGGTATTTTGCTCGTACCCCAATTGCATGCTTTTGTAATTGTTTCTTAAAGCCGGTATGATGTTGTCATCGTAGAGTTTAAGTTGTCTTTTCTTCAACTCTATTTCGTTCCGCATGCTTTGGGCCATGCCGCTGTATTCATTGACCATCATTTCCTTTTGCGATTGCAAGGCGTTGACCTTCCATTTAAGGCTTTCTATGTTGGCTTGATTCATTTTGGAGGACCATTTGGTCATTGGCACCTTAACCATGCCCATGATGGTATACAACATAGGTTGACCACCAAAACCAATCATGTGATCGTAACGAAGGCCAAATTGTGGTCGGAGGCTTTGTTTTTCCGTTTCCTGCTTTAAGTGAATCAGGTTGATGTCTTTGTCAATGGCTTTGATGTCGCTGCGTTTATTGTAAAACAGGGTGCTGTCGAAAACGATCCCTGCATAATCCTTCAATACGTAGGCTGTATCGATTTCAAAAACCCGTACTTCGGTTTTGCCCATGAGTACATTAAGGCGTACGAATTTTTCCCGGATGTCATTTTCAAACATCAGCCGCATGTTCAACAAATTGCCCAAGGCTGCTTTGGCTTTATAATAGGCGCTGATTTTTTCCAGGCCATTCTTGTAGCGTATTTCTGCATTCTTGATCATGAAATTCAGCAACTTTTCATTCTGCTCAAGAATTTTTATCTTTTTTTCCAAGATGATCAATTCGAAATAAGCTTGTTTAGCGTCGTTGATCAACTCATTCAGTGTGGCGTTTAGTTTTTCTTTTTCTACCGAAGACATGGCTTTCATGTAGCGTTCATCAGCATCCAGTTTTTTCTGGTTGGCAAACATTTGTTCGCCAGAAAGCATGACCGAGCCCATACCATTCATGTCGCCATTTTTGCGCCAAAGCCCTACGTTGTAGGGAGTCATGAACTGCCCTAAACCAAATTGTGGGGGCATCCAGCTTCGTGCCCCCTTAGCCGCTTCATCCATTGAGCGGATTTCATGGTTGTACATCTTTACCACTGGGTGCGATGCAATGACACTGTCGATGATGGCATCCAGCTTCATGGTTTGTGTAAAACTGCTTCCTCCAAAGCCAAGCGCAAAAAGGAGCAGCAAGAGTTTATTCTTTGACATCGATCAATTCAATTTTGCCTTTTCGATTCAATTCCCTTTCCTTGATCATTTCAAAAATCACTGGAGTGATCAGTAGCACATAAATGGTTGAACTAATCGTTCCACCAATCAGAGGTATGGTAATGGGTCGCATGATGTCGCTACCTACTCCGCTGGCCCAAAGGATCGGAATCAAGCCAAACAATCCGACGGACACAGTCATGAGTTTAGGCCTCAATCTTTTGGCAGAACCTTCTATGACAAAGGATCGGATGATTGCCGGGCTGAGCGTTGCCTTGGAGTTGCCATGTTTGTTAACCATGTTTTCCATGGCTTCATTGAGGTAAATGGTCATGAGCATGGCAGTTTCCACGGCCATGCCAAACAATGCAATAAAGCCGACGGCTACGGCAACGGATAAATTTACCCCATAGAAGTACACCATAAAAACCCCACCAATCAGCGCAAACGGTACCGTAATGATCGTGACCAGGGCTTCTTTAACGGAATGGTAGGTGAAGTACAAAATCATAAAAATGATGCTGAGTACGATAGGAATGATCATTTTCAGGGTACGATTGGCGCGGATTTGGTTTTCCCACTGTCCACTCCAGGCCAAAAAATACCCTTTAGGGAGCTTGGTCAGCATCTGATCCAGTTTCATTTTGGCCTCCTGAACGGTACTGCCCAAGTCTCTTTCTCGCACATTGAACAGCACTGTACCTCTCAGCATGGCATTTTCGGAATTGATCATGGGCGGGCCATTGCTAAGTTGGATGTCGGCAACTGCCTCCAAAGGAATCGGGCCAAAATTCATGGTCTGCACTTGTAGTCTTTTTAAGGCTTGGAGGTTGTTGCGGAAGTCTTGCCCATATCGCGCATTCACCGAAAAACGCTGACGTCCTTCAATGGTAGTAGTGAGCTTCATTCCACCGAGTGCACTTTCAATGATTAAATTTACATCGTCTACACTCAACCCATAGCGGCCAACCTCGTCCCGTTTGATACTAATGTCAATGTACTTTCCTCCGGTGATAGGCTCTACATACAAATCTTTTACACCATCTATTCCATCCAGGTGTTTTTTAATGGTCTGTGCAAAGGAATAGATACTATCCAGGTTTTGCCCGTATACTTTGATGCCCACATCGGTACGGATGCCGGTGGAAAGCATGTTGATCCGATTGATGATGGGTTGTGTCCACCCGTTGGTCACTCCGGGTATCTGCATTTTCGCGTTCAATTCATTGATGATGGATTCTTTGGTTAAACCTTCCCGCCATTCATTTTTGGGTTTCAAGAGAATGATGGTTTCAATCATACTAATGGGGGAATTGTCTGTAGCCGTATTCGCCCGGCCAGCTTTGCCCAATACATGAGCAACTTCAGGCACTGTGCGAATTAATTTATCCTGCACCTGCAACAATCGCTTGACCTCAGAATTGGAAACATCGGGTAAAGTAACCGGCATAAACAACAAAGAGCCTTCATCCAATGGAGGCATAAACTCTGAGCCCAGACGGGTCAGCATCACAAAACCAGCAGCCAAGGCAGCAATATTGAGCAGTAGGGTCGTCTTGCGCCACTTCAAACACAAAGTCAATATAGGCGTATAGATTTTTTCCAAAGTTCTGGTGATGGGGTTGGCATTTTCGGGTTTTAAATTTCCTTTCAGAAAAAATGTAATTAATACAGGAGTAAGCGTAATCGCCAAAACTGCATCAATCAGTAGAATGAATGTCTTCGTCCAGGCCAGTGGATGAAAGAGTTTGCCCTCCATCCCGGTCAACAGAAATACCGGAAGAAATGAAGCAACCACAATGATCGTGGAATTGAATACCCCCGGACCAACTTGCTGGGAAGATTTTTTAATGATTGCCTCCCTTTCTTCAGCAGTCAATGGGTCTTTTTTTCGTTTGAACCTGTTTGTCATGCTCACAATTTAGGAGTTGAATTGAATTTTTCTACCTGAGCCTCGCTGATGTGTCGATAAGCGTTTTCTACCATTACAATACCATCGTCCACTACAACTCCGATGGCCAGTGCGATACCCGTTAATGACATGATGTTGGAAGAGATGCCAAATAACTCAAGGAAAATAAAACCAGCCGCTACTGAAATGGGTAATTGAATGAGGATGATTAAGGCGCTTCGCCAATGAAAAAGAAAAATAAACACCACAATCGAAACCGTAATGATTTCTTCAATCAGGGTACCTTTTACGGATTCTATCGCCTCTTGAATCAAGGTGCTGCGGTCATAAGAAGTTTTAAAAGTCACCCCTTCTGGCAGTCCTTTTTCCACTTCTTGCATTTTTTCCTTAATGGCTTCGATTACCTTATTGGCATTTTCGCCATACCTCATCACCACAATTCCGCCGACTACCTCGCCTTGGCCGTCCATGTCAAAAATTCCAAGACGCAAGTCTCCACCCATTTGTACTCTACCGATGTCTTTTACCTTTATTGGGATGCCATTGTAGTTACTCAAAGCGATCTCTTCTATATCCTGCTTGTTCTTGATGTACCCCAGGCCACGAATGATGTAGGCCATATCTGCCATTTCAAATTTCCTGCCTCCGACATCATTGTTGTTGGCTTTGACTTTATTCATGACGTCCATCAGTGAAATATTGTAGTACTGCAATTTCACCGGATCAATGACCAACTGGTATTGCTTTTCAAAGCCGCCAAAAGAGGCTACTTCAGCCACTCCGGAGACAGTTTGTAAGGCAAATTTGATGTACCAATCTTGCAAAGCCCTTTGTTCTCCGAGATCCATTTTTGGGGCCTCCAAATGATACCAAAAGATATGACCTACTCCTGTTCCATCCGGCCCCAATGAAGGTGTTACGCCCTGCGGCAACAATCGTTGTGCAAAGTTCAGTCGCTCCAAGACCCTGGTTCTGGCCCAATAAGTGTTTACATTGTCTTCAAAAATCACGTAGACGAAACTCATCCCGAACATCGAGGTACCACGGATATTTTTGATCTGTGGGATACCTTGCAGGTTACTCACTAAGGGATAGGTAACTTGATCTTCGATGACCTGGGGGCTACGTCCCATCCACTCCGTAAAAACGATGACCTGATTTTCACTTAGATCAGGAATCGCGTCAATAGGGTTTTTCTGGATGGAGTAAAGACCATATGCGAACAAAGCAGTTGAGATCATCAATACCATCAACTTGTTTTGTAAGGCCAGTTCAATTATTTTTTGAACCATGACGAAGTTTTATAAGCATTTATCAACAGCAGCTTTTTTAGACCTGCTCTAAGAACAGCTTCCTGCTTTAGCGCCAAGCTGAAGGTATAACCGTAAGTGTTTTTTTGTAACCCACTACGGTTATACCATTCATCAAAAAATCATTTCTTGACCTTTTTATGC
The DNA here is from genome assembly GCF_033763495.1 of Haliscomenobacter sp. Taxonomy (GTDB): domain Bacteria; phylum Bacteroidota; class Bacteroidia; order Chitinophagales; family Saprospiraceae; genus Haliscomenobacter. Next base: position 11,244 of record NZ_JANRKL010000040.1, read on the forward strand.
GTTCGAGGATCCATACCATTCATAAAGCAATGCATAGCACAAACCAAAGGCTTATACGTGTTGTGCACATTACCGATCACATTGCCATCGGCATCCAGAATGTCACAGGTTTCAGAGTTTGTATTTTCTTTGACTTTAAAAACCAATTGTCCATTTGCATTGTAGTAAGTTTTTCCGTCTTTGCCCATCTGGCCGATCGTTTTTCCGTCTACATCCTCCAGGATTCCGCCTTGTCGAACGAAGGCGATTTTTTTACCCTGGGCATTTTTGACAATGCTGTCTTTGGTGATTTTTCCCAACTTCATACTCTCCAGGTAAACTCGGCCTTTGTAATCAAGGATTCGGTGGCCTTTAGAATCCGTCATCGGCTGAGCCAACAACATTTGCCCAGCGAGTAGTAAAATAACAGCACACAATAGCGTTTTCATGTTTATTATTTTAAATATGAAAAAATATCAATGGGCAACTACCCTATTGATTTAGGTACATCATTTTCACTTCGTAAGCTCCGTTGATAACAATCTTATTGCTTTCTTCTAGTCCCTTCAGAATCAGCGTACGCGTACCATCGTCTTCACCCGTTTGGACATAAGCCAATTCGTATTCCTCCGGAGCGTGTTTGATGAAGACCGCCGTTCGGCCATTGATTTCAGTTAACGCCGAGTTGGGCACAGTAAGCTGACGACTGCGCTGTTGATTCAATACTTTGACCGTAACAAACTCCCCGATTTTGAACTCATTTTGCGGGTTGTCCATTTCAAAAAGCACTCTTTGACTTTGGTTGGTAGCATTCATGGACTGTGCTGGGGAGAGCAGGCGTACTTTGACCGCTTTATGGTCGGCAGTAGAGCGATAGACCATAAAATCATTGTTCATCTGAATCAAAGGAATATCCCGATCAAAAACCTGAGCCTCTACATATACCTTGTTCAAATTGGTTACGGTCAGCAATGCCTGTCCGGCCACGACTTCCGAACCAGGTGTCAGGGTAAAAGCCCCCACCACCCCTGAGATGGGTGCCACCAAAGTAAGGGTACGGCTATTGGCAGAAGTATTGGCACCCACAGCCTGGCGTTCCAGTGTTTGTAATTCAGCCAAAGCCGCATTATAGGCGGCCTCAGCAGCTTGAACGTCTCGACCAGCCGCGATGTCTTCAATTTTTTTCAAACGTTCATACTCGCGCTTAGCAGCGGCAAGGCGGGTTTTAGCCGTTTCGATCTGCACGGCTAAACCAGCATTATTGGCTACAATTCCAACCTGATCAGGCGTACCGATGCTTTGCCGCATAATGGCCAAAACCTGGCCTGCATTTACCTTCTGACCTACTTTAACATTCACTTTGGTGACCCGGCCCGACTGAGGAGCCACCACTGCCCCTAAGCCTTCGGAAGCAGGAATGATCGTTCCGAATATCGTGGCAGCCGATTGATAATCCCCAATGGTAATGGCTTCGGTGAAGATTTCAAACAAGAACTGGGTTTCTTTAGGTGTGTATACTGCCGTTCCAAAACTGCTCCCTCCTGCCGCGCTGGCGCCATGATCCTCGTCGCCGTGAGCGAAAACCGCATTTGTATTCGGCATGGTAAACCAGGCACTCAACAGCAAGAGCACAATGGTAAGTACACGTTTGCGACGACTGATCAAACTCATCAACAACGCACCAAGTGCTACTCCAACTAACAACCATAGCCAGGGCATAGACGTGCCTGCAGCAGTGTTGTCTGCTGCCTCTTCGGCAAGCGCGAGGGCTTTGCCTACTTGTAGCCCTTGAATGCCAATCAAGTCAGCTCCATTGGGGTGATTAATTTGGATATTCAAGTTGTAAATTTTGGCTGCAGGAAACTTGGTGTGTAACTCGTACACTCCCGGAGCGACCTCCTTGACCTCAACATTTAAAGCGCTGCCATCGGCATTGCTAACTTTTAGCGAAGCCTTATCAATTGGTTTGTTGCTTTGGTAATCGGCCACAAACAAGCGCAGGTGAGCATCTTCGTCGGGTTTCAACTCGGGGTAGTAAAGGCTGAGTTCATACCGTTCGGATTGGCCATATAGCGTAAAATGGTCTTTGGCAACCCCAGGATCCGTAGGAATCGCGTCTCCATGCGCAAAAGCAAGTGGAGCACTGCTCAGACAAAGCAGAACTACTGAAAAAAGGCGTAGATAAAGCGAAAGCGAATTCATGGCTACTGATTTAAAAAGATGAAAAAGCTTAATATTAATGATCATTGGCCAGCGAGATAAAGTAATTTGATGCGGGACAAGTTGGCATTTTGAAGCTGCGCAACATATTCACGTTGAATCGTAAAAGCTTCGTCGAGGGTACGTAAAAAAGTGAGGTAGTCTACCTGGCCAGCCTCGCGCATGCGGGTAGCCGTGACAATAATGGCTCGGCTACGCGGCAATGCCTCCCGTTCGTAATAGCGCACCTGGTTCAGTCCTGTAGTCCAATCCGCTTGAGCACGAAACAATTCAAGGTTTAGCGTTTGCAGTTCGCCTGCAGCTCGGCTTTGTGCCGCCTGTACTTGGCTTTCGGCGCTTTGTAGCCCAGCGCGATACTGTCCAACCCAAAGAGGAATACCGATACTCACTCTAAAGCGGTAGTCCAGAGGGGTGCCCCGCACACCCTGGTTGAGGTACCCTGCTGAAAAATTAGGCAAAACTTGCGTTTTTGACAATTCCAATTGTTGGTTCGCCAATTGAACGGATTGCTGTGCAAAAGCCAGATTGGGATTACCCGTAATATTTTGCACAAAGTTTGGCGGGATCGAATCCAGACTTAGTGGAGTCAAAGTGCCCAGTTGCCCTATACCCGTCAATGTAGCCAATTGCTGCCGAAGTGCATTGAGCAGTTGTTCGGCACTCAGGCGCTCTTGATGAATCGTGCCCAATTCATTTTCCACCAAAGTTTTTTGTAACAAATCGATTTCACCAGCGGAAAATTGTCGTTGAGCAGCAGTATTGATCAACTGGTACAAACTATCGCGTTGAGCCCATTGTTTTGCCAGGAATTCCGTGGCTTGCGTTTCCAGGTAAAGCGAACGAACTGCAAAACGCAAATCGTTTTCACTCACCCTTTGACCAAGCTGCGCCAAGGCTGTTTCTGCTTGCGCCACCTTTTTTTGTCGATTGTATACCGTAGGAAACTCAAAGGACTGCAATACACCGATGGCATAAAACTCTCCAGTAGGGCTTTCTGCATTTACCTCGGGATTGGGCAAACGGAGCGCATTTTTTTCAGCGTATTTTTTAGCCTCGGTTTCGAGTGTAGCGGCTCTGATCAGCGGATTATTGCGCAGCGCAGCGGCTACGGCAGCATCGGCATTGGTCTGAGCATGGCCAGCAAAAGCCAAAAGGCAAAACAGAATGATTCCACAAAACCAGGTTTTCATAGTCAATGCTTATCTTGAGTTAGAGAGACCGATTGCCTCTTGCCTTGAAAATAGTCGTGCACCGCTTTTTCACCCCAAAGCCAGAATATAGAGGGGGTAACAATCATGTCCAACAGGGTGGAAGAAAGTAAACCGCCCAAAATCACCGTAGCTACAGGGTAAAGAATTTCCTTACCCGCAGCTTGAGCATCGAGGGTAAGCGGAATTAAGGCCAGCGCAGCAACCAGTGCTGTCATCAATACGGGCACCAAACGTTCCAATGATCCACGGATGATCATGTGTTGATCAAACTTTTCGCCCTCGTGTTCCATCAAATGCAAGTAATGCGAGATCATCATGATTCCGTTACGTGAGGCAATCCCCGTAAGGGTAATAAAGCCCACCAACGTGGCTACTGAAAAAGTGCCCCCAGTCAACCATACTGCAATGACACTACCTACCAGTGCTAAAGGAATGTTCAACATTACCTGAAGTACAATCCGCCAGGAACGAAAATGGGCATACAAGACCAGGAAGATACCTAAAAGTGCAAACACACTCAGTATACCGATGAGCCTAGAAGCCTCTTTTTGCGCCTCAAACTGTCCACCGTATTCCAAAAAATACCCTTGAGGCATTTTCAACTTATCCCCTACTACCTTTTGGATGGCCGCAGCCGTACTTCCCAAGTCACGCCCCTGGACGTTGGCCGAGACGATGATGCGCCGCTGGCTGTTTTCATGGCTGACGGTATTGATGCCTTTTTCGTATTCAATGTCCGCGATACTATTGAGTGGGATGAGCACGCCTTCAGGCGTATGGATTTGTGTATTGCGAATATTTTCCAAATTCTCCCGATCCTCAGCCACTGCGCGCAAGACTAGGTCAAAGGTCTTTTGACCTTCCAAAATTTGAGAAACGACCAGTCCTCCGTACAAAACCTCCAGATCGCGTGCCACTTCCCCCGTTTGCATGCCGTAGCGTTGCAAAGCCTGGCGGTCGATCCGAATGGTTAGTTGAGGTACCAAGACCTGCCGTTCAACTTGAACATCAACCGCTCCGGGGATATCCTTTACCACCCCTTGAACCTGGGCAGCCAATGCGCGTAACTCGGTAAGATCTTCCCCAAAAATCTTGATGGCAATCTGTGCCCTTACCCCGCTCAACAAGTGATCGAGGCGATGCGAAATAGGCTGACCGATGCTTACGGAAACCCCAACAAGATTGGCCAACTGTTTCCGAATGTCCGCCACTACTTCGGAACGTGGCCGCGCATCCTCTTTTAGCTCTACTTCAATTTCAGAGTTGCTCACGGGTTCAACGTGTTCGTCCAACTCCGCACGCCCCGTGCGGCGAGCAGTATATTCTACATCCTTCACCCTGAGCATGAGTTGCTCCGCAACTGTACCGATCTTATTGCTTTCTTCCAAAGAAGTGCCAGCGGGAGCATAGAGATTGACCGTAAAGCTACCTTCGTTAAATGGGGGCAAAAACTCGGTACCAAAGCGCATGGCCACCAGCAAAGCGGCTACAACCAATGCAGAAGCAAAGCCAAGCACCATCCGGGGATGGGCTAAACCAAGGTGTAGGAGTTTTACATCCTGTTTTTTGAGCCACCTCACCAGAGCGGACTCTTTGCCTTCATTTAGGTTGGATTTGGGCAATAAGTAGGCACAGAGTGCCGGCGTAACCGAAAGCGACACCAAGAGTGAGGCCAAAATAGAGGTAATGTAAGCGATGCCAAGCGGGGCGAAAATTCGGCCTTCAATGCCCTGAAGTTGGAAGAGTGGGAGAAATACCAGCACCACAATAATGGTAGCGTATACAATCGAATTGCGCACCTCACTACTGGCATCGTAAATGACTTGTAAAGCATTTTTGGGGTTTTCCAGCTCTTTGTTTTCGCGCAAGCGCCGGAATACGTTTTCTACGTCCACAATGGCATCATCTACCAATTCGCCAATGGCAATGGCCAAACCACCCAGAGTAAGTGTATTGATGGAAATATTGAACCATTTAAAAATCAATGCCGTAATGACCAAAGACAGCGGAATCGCCGTAAGCGTGATGATGGTGGTTCGGAAATTAAGCAGAAACAAAAACAAAACAATGATCACCAGGATGAACCCATCGCGCAGTGCCTCTTCCACATTGCTGAGGGCATGTACAATGAAGTTTTTTTGTTGAAAAACCTTTGGATTGAGTTCAATATCGGAGGGAAGAGAAACTTTCAGTTCATCCAGTGCCTGCTCAATGTCTTCCGTTAAAGTAACGGTATTGGCACCGGGTTGTTTTTCAACGGTCAGGATTACCGCAGGTTTGGCATTGATCGAAGCATCGCCCCGTTTGATGGCTGCGCCAAACTGTACCTCTGCTACCTGGCTCAGCAGTACAGGGCTGCCCACTTGATTGACCACAACCGTGCGCTGTAAATCCTCCAGGTTTTTTGCCCGCCCCAGGACACTAATCAATACCTCCGATCCGTAGCGGTTAAAAAAACTTCCGGTAGAATTCAGGTTGGCCTTTTCAAGCGCCAGATTAATGTCTTCGAGGGCTAAATTGTATTGTTTAAGTTTTGCTGAAGACACCAGCACCTGGTATTGCAGGCGGTCTCCACCGATGGGAATCACCTGGGCAACCCCTTTGATGGCCAGCAAGCGGCGGCGAATGGTAAAATCAGCCAAGGTGCGGATCTCCGCAGCCTTCACAGGGTCGATGGTTTTGTCTTTGGGTACTTTAGCCGTTACCCCAACCAACATAATTTGCCCCATCACCGAAGAGATTGGCCCCATGACGGGTACAATGCCATTAGGGAGGGGTACGGTGCTGAGTTTTTCTGCTACCAATTGCCGAGCACGGTACAAATCCACGTCCCAATCAAACTCTACAAACACGAGTCCGATCCCACGCGAGGAGCTACTGCGCACCACTTCGACCCCAGGAGAGCCATTTAGCGCCGTTTCGATGGGCAAAACCGCTTGCACTTCTATTTCCTCTGGAGACATCCCACCCGCTTCCAAAAACACGGTCACGCGAGGACGATTGAGGTCGGGCAGCACGTCGACGGGTAAATGTACCGTAGTCCAGGTGCCCCACACCAGTAAGAGTGCTGCAGCAGCAACAACAAACAGTCGATTCTGTAAAGAAAATTGAATAACTCGATTCAACATAAGGAAGGAATAAAGGCTCCGGGCCGATGGCCCGGAACCCAACACATAAATAAAAATTTATGGTACAATCATCTTAATGCTCCTGATCGTTGGCGGTACATGATTTCGTTCCGCCTGCTTCACCCGTGCGGTCATACTGGCAGCAACCGTGCAGTTTCTTGTAGGCTTCATCATCGGCCTTGTAACCTGCATTGTCGTAACCAGCTAAAGCGATGGCTTTTTGGAGGGCCTCCTTCGATGTTTTTTTGCTATCAAAAGCGACACTGATCATATCCGTCTTAACATCCCATACGGCAGTAGAAGCCTGGGCGCCCAAGGCGGCCTTTTCGATGGTCTTTTTGCACATGCCACAATTGCCCAAAACTTTGAATTGGGCGGTTTGCAAATTGTCGTTGCTGGTATTCGCCTGTTGAGCAACAGCAAGCTGTGCAAAACAGAAAGAGAAAAACAGGATGATGGAAATTTTCATGGTTGAATTTTTTAATGATTCTAAATCGTATTGTCGTTTTTAATGACCTGCATGGCCATCGTGTTCAGCATGCGCTGAGCCCTCTTGAACTTTGATTACAAAATCGGCAGTATGGACTTTGCCAGCCGTTTGAAACTGCAACCAACCCCGATAAGTACCCGGTTTTGCAAAAGTGGTGTGTACATCCAGTTTACCATTTTCCACGGCTGGGTGGGTGTGTACATATTCTTTTGAATCCACTTCAATCATCACCAGGTGAGCTTTTTCACCCAAGTAGTTTTCAAAAGTGGCTGGATCAACCGCCTTTCCACCTTGTTTGATGGAAACAGGAATGTGTTGTTGGCTGCCCGAAACGAGGCCAGTACCGGAGTGACCAGCCTCCATAGTCAATGAGTACCCATCTATCGAAGTAGTCATTTTTGCTTGCGGAAAGCTAAGCGCCTTGGTGGGTGCCCCGGCAACATCCACTTCAATTTTGTTGACTTGATTGAGGCCACCAGTGGGTTTAAAATCAGCAAAAGCCCAATACTTGCCGCCGCCCTCAAAGCGGGTTTCATTGTGTCCACGGCCATTGGTAAAATTCTCCCCATTAGCCAGTACTTTGATGTCGTAGCTACCCGAAGTTGAATATTCAGGGTGAATGTGATCAAACCAAGAAAGGTCGTCACTGACTAAGATGAGGTGCATTTTTTTCTCATGCACCAAATCCAGCGGAACAGCAGTACCATCCTTGTCTTTGATCTTGGGGGTAAAAGACATCATGCCCGATTTTCCTGCTTCCAGTTGAGCAGGGCTATTGACGAAATCAGTATAGTATTCCGCCGTATTTTTGCCCACTTCTTCCTTCATCGGTTCCAAATCCATGTTGCATACTGGACAAGAACCTGGTTCAGAATACGTTTTGCCATCTTCACAGTTCATGGGGCAGATGTATTTTACCCCAGCAGCAACAGTTTCTACAGGTGTTTTGGAGGCTGAATTTTGGCAAGCACTGAACAAGCCAAAAGAAAGAGCAAGAACCAAGCTTGCGATGAATCCGTTTTTCATACCATTGATTGTTTAAAGCTTTGTTTTACCGACTGTGCCCAGTCGGAGCTAGATTGACGAATAATGATCAGAGATTGAGGGCAATACCATTGGGCATATCACCCACGGTTATGTCTTTTATCTTGGTATGATCGCTCATTTTGATGATGGACAAGGTGCCAGCGCCTTGGTTGGTGACAAAGGCTTTGGTGCCATCCGCGTTGAAAGCGATGGCGTGTGCATCCGCACCAGTTTTTATTTCACCTTGTTTGGCCCATTTACCAGCCACTAACTTGAAATAAACAACCTTGCCATTATCGGCATCACTCACCCACAATTCTGCGTGGTGATCGCTGTAGGCTACGTAGCCAGGCTTGAAGCCCAAGTCGATAGTAGCAGTAATGGCATTGGTGGCCACATCGATCTCGGATACAGTTTTGCTGGTTTCATTATCGGCATACATTTTGCCATTCTCGGCAGGCCAAGCGCCAACTGGAGCTATACCTACGGGCAAAGTAGCGAGGATCGATTTATCCGCAGCTTTGATGATCGTAATGGTATTGTCGTCGGTATTGGCGGCATAAACCTTGGTGCCATCTACAGAAAATGTGGTTTCAGAAAGTCCTTTGCCAACATTGATGCTGGCCTTCTGTGAAAAATCAGTGGTGTTAAACACCAAAATTTTGCTTTGCGTAGCATCTGCCTGTCCAACCCAAAGCTCTTTGCCATCAGGAGAATAGGCGGCATTGTGGGGCAACTTATCAAGAGCAATGGAGTGATGGATTTCACCAGTTTTTGTATCAAGGATAATTACCTTGTAAGTAGCAGTTTTGGAACCATGCCCACCATGGCCAGCACTTAAATCGGTAGAAGTGATGGCCACAGCGATTTGAGATTTATCGGGGCGGAGGTACACATGGTGAGGAAAAGTAGCACCGTCCAGGCCGAGTGTCCCCGTCTTCAAGTCGGTATTTAAATCAATTACCGCCACGTTATTGGAAGCTCCATTCACAACAAAAGCTGCGGGATAATCAATATTGAGCTGTTCTGATTTTTTGCAAGAAAAAACAGCACTCAACAACAGCAATGTCCCTAAAAAATGCAATAGTTTCATGGTTAATCAATTTTGGTGATTCAAGGAATTTGGCTTGTGTTTTGCACAAGGGTTATGGTTTGGATTTCAGCAGCTGTTGCCACTCGGCAATGCGTTTTTTCAAACTGGCTACTGCGCTAGTACGATTTTGTTTTTCTGCCAAAACAATGGCACGTTTGGCCGCATCGATGGCCAAGCTGTACTGTTTTGTATCCGCAAAAATTTTCTGTGCGAGGTTTGGAATGGCGAAGTTTTCGGCATCCAGTTTTTCGGCTGCTGAGGCCCAAGTAGTCGCTTGCTTCAGATCGCGTCGAGTAGTGTAGTAATAATTAGCAGCCTGGAAGAGCAAGTCAGCGTCTTGCTCCTTGTTTTCCAAAAGTCTTTGGCGAATCTCGGCCATAATTCGCTCATCGGAAGTGGTGGTCAGTGGAATTTTAACCTGGGTATTTTCCCAAATTAGATTCAGAGCAGCACTTCCATCCGCTGCAAAATCATTGATTTCGATGGTAAAAGTCTCGTAGAAACGTTCTGTTTTTTGAGCCTTCACTTTGAAGCGATGTACATCTTTTTGAGCTGTATACCCAAAAGCGCCATGCAAGCTTACATCACTATTGAGGACAACGGTCCATTCTTCGGTGCCTGGAATGGTGAATAAGGCGTATTTACCTGGAGCCATTTTTTTACCCCCAATACCGACCTCTTCTTTTAGTTCAATCGTGGTACAATCGCCCGCTCCGGTGCGCCATAGACTATCAAAAGGAACCAAGCTGCCAAAAACCTTACGCCCTCGGGCAAGGGGACGACCATAAGTAACTTTGATTTCACTTTCCCCAAAATGTTGGGTAAAAGTAGCATCTGGGCTTGCGGTAGGGACTTTAAAGTCTGCCTTTTTAGTTGGTGTTTGGGCATAGCAAGCCCATACAAAAAGCAGTGACAGGCTAGCCATCAATAACTTTTTCATTGCTGAAAAGTTTACAACATCATTAGGCCTTATTGTTTAAAGCAATAGGTGGCTACTGATCTTGTGGATAAAGAAAAATAGAGATGAATAGAAAGCCGGACTGGCTTCGAATTTTGCCAGAACGGCAAAATAGAGCAGGAATGATCTAACAAAGGAAAGACTGTATAAACACCCGAATATCGGTCACCATGGGAGGTGGTTTATACAGGTAGAAGCGAAGTGCTTTTTGACTGGTTGGTGTAATGGTTTTTGCCCATACGATGGAAGGCAAAAAATTGACTGTTATGAAGTCAAAATTGAAATCAAGGGTAACAATCTTCTGGGTAGATCCCTCAGCATTTGATTTGAGGAGTTGAGATTTATCCTCGCAACAAGGTTTTTTAGATAAAGAGGGGTGGTGGTGACCTTTGAGGCTACACGCAGCCTTTTGACAGGAATTTTGTGGAACTTTTTTGGATTTACAACATCCTTTGGGCTGTATAAAAATACTTACAGTTCTGCCATTCATTTGGCACAAGTGCTCGAATACCGTTACCCCGCTGGTGGATAACAGCACATTGAGCGCCAAAATGATGTGCAAAAACTTAAGCATACTCTTTTTTATGAATTCTTCTACAAAGATACTACTTAAATGCTTACATACAGCATTTTATTGCACTTAATTGCCTTACTTAGTTGGTAATGAGTTGTTAAAATTTGGGGTGGCTAAAAATAACTAGCCAAACCAAATTGAAAACCACCCGTCAAAGCGGCGGGATTTCCCAAAATATCTGTCTGGGCGTGGTACTGATAATTCAAGCGCAGCACTGTTTGAGCCGAAGGCCGGAAACTCAGTGCGGGTACAATTACCCAAACATTATCTCCGATTGAGTCGCCCGTTTCTTTAAACGTGCCAATGTTCCAATCCACAAACTCCAGGCGGCAGGCCAAATTTACAACTGCGTTATCAAAGCCAAAAATCTTGCGCTTGACAATAGGTTGAACAATATCGATAAAGCCACCACTTTGTCGATTGCCATACTGTTGGGTAAAGGTTTCAGGCACATCCACAGCCACCCAGGCCCATTCTGCATTGATGAACGTGTTCCACTTATTGATCGTGGTATTAAAATCGACTGCCCAAACCCGCACCGTTCGTTTTTCGTCCAGGATCAACCCATCATCAACAAATTTATTGTAAATGCCCTGCATGGTGGAAAGGCCAATTTCACCAAACTTGCGATTGCGCAAGGCAATTTTCCCTGTAAACAAGGGGCGGCCATTGGAATTTTCCTCAAAGCGGTCAGGATTCAGTTTGGAAGCAGGCAAAAAGGTTTTGTTTTCGGTGTTGTTGATGATCTGCTCATCAAAACCATTGCTCAGGTAAGCCTCATAAGCAAAAATCCAGTTTCGCTTGGCATATTTGCCCCACAAGCCCATGCCCACGTTGCTAAAAGTAGCAGGCAACATTTGGGTAGCAGCAATGGGTCGGTCGTTGAATTCCCATTTGGGGCCATCATGGTTTTGGTTGAAGGCACCAATTGGATTCATCAAAATGCCACCACGCAGGTTGAACATTGGGTTGAATTGCAAATCCAAGGAAGCAAACTCAATGTTGATTGATTTGGTGCCTTCTTCAAATTCAATTTCAGACAAAAACTTAATGCGCCGGTGGATGGAGGAAGACACAAACAAGGTCATGCGTTGCATCTGAAATTGGTAACCCTCGGATACTCCATCAGTTTGCAGGTACTCCACTTTACTTTCCACATAGCCTCCCACTGCAACGGGCGTTTTGCCTACCTGCAAAAAAGGGCGATTGTATACCGCATCGAGGTTGAGCAGACTTTTAGTAGAATCTCCAACATTGATTCTTTTCAAAAAAGTGGTGTCGTTTTGTGCCTGCACAAAAGTTGCACAGCAAAGCCATGCTCCCCAGATTAAGTAGCGTTGTGCTTTCATTTCAACAGGATATAGATATGCTCCTCATCGGTGCTGAGGGGAAAGGATTTTAAATCAGCTTCAGCGGGTCCTTTTTGTAACTTGCCCGTATTGGAATACTCCGAACCATGACAAGGGCATTGCAAGTGGTCACCTTCGGGTGCCACTTCACATTGCTGATGGGCGCATTCCAGATAGGTCGCGGCATATTTGTGGTCATCAAAGCGGTACACACCAATGGGAAGCGGGATTTTTTCAGTTTTCACCAATACCCATTCCCGGATCATGGGTTTTTCCTTTTTGAGGTAAAAAAACTCCGATTTTTTCAACGCAATGCGATTGTCCACAATGCTTCCCATCACTACATAAGCAGAACTACAGCTTTGCATCAATGCGGTGGACAAACTCAAGCCCGCGCAAGTCAGGCAGGATTTTTTGATAAAGTCTCGTCTTTCCATGACCTTACAGGCTTTCTAAAAATTGAATCAATTGTTGTTTTTCGATACTGGAAAGCGCCTGGTATTGATTCTTGCTTTTTTGGGCTTCGCCCCCATGCAGCAAAATGGCTTCTTCAATACTTTTGGCACGTCCATCGTGCAGCAAGAAATATTTGCCACCCTGTGAATTTTTGGACAAACCTAAGCCCCAAAGTGGTGGAGTACGCCACTCAGCAGTGGTGGCAGTGCCTTCCGTGTAGCCATCGTCGAGTGCAGCGCCCATGTCGTGCAGGAGCAAGTCGGTATATGGTTGGAATGTTTTAAAAGACAAGGCGGGGATAGGCGAATAACCCGTTTTGAGTTCGGAGCGATGACAGGCCGCGCACTGGATTTTTTGGAAAAGCAGTTTACCCGTTGAGACAAGTGGGTTGCTCACATTGCGGGGCAGGGGTGTCTTGAGGGTTTGCAAATAAAAGACCACGTCCTGGATGGTCTGATTGGATACTTCAGGGTCGACTTCGTGGCCACTGTACGTATCGTGAGGTTCAAAATTAGAGGTAATGCCCATGTCCTGATTGTAGGCATTAGCGGTTTGCTGTAGAAGATCATATGCTGCGGCCTTTTTGCCAAATCGCCCAATGTACTTTCCATCTCGACTGATGGCATTTGTTCGAGGGCTCAGGTAAACACGCAGGGTGACCCAGTTGGGCGTACCTGAAATTCCGTCGCCATTGGCATCCTCGGGATCAGCAAGGGCCAGTAAATCTTCGTCGCTTACAAAATTTAAGAAGCCCAGGCCAGTATTGGCGGGCGGCGTAAATTTGGCAAAGGTAGCGCCTACAGGAATGTATTCAGGCTGGATGCCAAGCACCGCACGGTGCTGCAATTGCGGCCCCCCCAAGTGCAAAAAGCGATTGCCAGTGTGGTCTACTTGACCAAAGCGGGTAAGCGTGGTAAAGGGTGTTCCTTTGCCATCGCCAGCATGACAAGAGCCACAAGAGGTAGCTACGAAGAGCGGGCCTAGACCAGTTTGGGTAGTAAAAACCTCATCATTGAAGGCAATGTCTCCTTTGAGGAAGCGGGCGTTTTCTGCACCACTTAATCCAGAAATGGGTCCATCGAGCAACTCGTGATCAGCGGGAGCAGGAGGTAGAATTTTTTCACAGGTGCTGAACAAAATGGCGCAGCAAAAGAGGATGGATAAAAGGTAGATGAAGTTTTTTTCCATGACCAAATGGTTTATCTTGGTATAAAGGTAAACCTATTTCGTTTGATTGAAAAATTATTTTAGACCAATCTAAAAACCTCATCCACCTGAAATCACAACTGATACTTAAACAACTGCACCATAAGTCCCTGGTACTCCCATTCCGTCCTCAAAAAATACAGTAAAGCATTTTGATACAAACTCACTTCTAAAAAATACTCAACCGTAGTGATTTCGCCCATGGCCAATGCTTTATCCAACAGTGGAATGCTTTGAATGCCTGACAAAACGGAGGTATACTGCTCCAGCCCAGTTTTTAAAGCAGCTTGTTGATCATACAGTTTTTTGATGGTGTAAAAATGCTCGTTGCGGTGATCCTGTACTTGCAAGTTGGTGAACTGCAACAAGGCTTGCTGCTGCTCTCTTCGGTATTTGTGCTCCCAAAGTGGCAGCGTAAGTCCAGTGTGGATGCCATTAAAACGCTGCCCGAGAATACTCTGGTAATGGTACCCCAATTCAAATTTGGGCAATCGCCAGATTTTACTGAGTTCCACCTGTTTTTCCGCGATGACTTGCTCCTGTTCCAGGGTTTTCAATAGCGGATCAGCAGCTTCATTTTCCTGTTCAATTTGTTCAAAGCTCAAATTGCTCGGCGCAAGCGGATAAATGGTGTCTGTAAAAACGATGGCCAATCCTCCATTTAAGGCCCTGAGGTGGTTTAACAGTCCCTGTTGCGCCGTCTCGTTTTCCTTAATCAACTGACTAAGTTCCAAAAGCTGCAATTTGACCTTATTGACATTGAGGATATTCCCCTCACCTTGATCCAACTTCGTTTGAAAATCACGTCCAATGCGCTCCAGGGCCACTTGACGACGAGACAAATGCGCCCTCAACTTATTCCGATAAACCAGTTCAACACAACTCAATTTGGCTTCCAGCAACACTTGTTGGCGGGTAGCTGCCAATCCAGCAGTTGATTGAGCTGCTTGTGTTTCGGCAAGTTGTCGCCGCTTTTTATAAGTTCCTGGAAAATCAAAAGGCTGTACCGCAAAAAAATCCGTCTGGTTGCCTGCCGTGGCGGGCGAGCCGAGCAGGTACTGACCTTGAACGGTCGGATTAGGCAAGGTCAGCCCGGTTTTGTATTCCAACTTTTTGGCTTCCCAATATTGACGCTGCGAAACCAACGTTTTATTGTTTTTTTCGATGGAAGCCAAAACGTTTTTAATGTTGTTTTGCCCTTGGCTACTCACAACCAGAAGCAAGATCAACAGTTGGATTAATATGCTTATGCGGCTCATTGTACTTCCTTTTTGGTATGGATGAGAAAATAGACCACGGGCACAATGAACACATTGAGCAAGGTAGAAGTGAGCAAACCACCCAGAATCACTTTGGCCATGGGGCTTTGGATTTCATTGCCGGGCAAGTCACCCGCAATAGCCAGCGGAATCAGGGCAAGCCCAGCGGTGAGCGCGGTCATCAAAATGGGACTCAATCGGTCAATCGACCCGCTGATCACGGTTTCATAAAGTGGTCTGCCTTCATTTTGCAGCGTTTGGTAACGCGATACCAGCAAGATACCGTTGCGGGTGGCTACACCAAACAAGGTGATGAACCCAATGATCGCTGGAATGCTCAAAATCCCGGAGGTGACCCAAATGCTGAATACCCCGCCAATCAAGGCCAGTGGCAAATTCAACAGGATGATGGAAGCCATTTTTAGGTCTTTGAATTCCTGAAACAGCAAAAGGAAAATCACCAAAAGGGAAAGTAGTGAAGCGAACATCAAGGTTTTGGAGGCTTCGGCTTCAGCTTCGAACTGACCGCCATACTCAATGCGGTACCCTTCGGGCAACTGAATACTTTCGACCACTACTTTTTGAATTTCTTCAACGGCACTCTTTTGATCCCGACCAACTACATTCACCGATACCACTGTTTTGCGTTGTACATTTTCCCGGTTGATGGTGTTTGGGCCAGCAGTACTGACAATTTCAGCAACGGAGTGCAAAGGGATTTTTTGTCCATCTGCGCCATCAATCAGGGTATTGCGAATGTTCTCGATGGTGCCCCGATTGGCATCGTCAAAGCGCAGCATTAAGTCAAAACTTTTGCTGCCTTCATAAATTTCAGCTACTTTTTCCCCTGCAAAAGCCACATCTACAAATTCATTAAAAGCGCCAATTGAGATGCCGTAATGGCTGAGTAAATCCCGTTTTGCTTTAATTTGTATTTGTGGAATTTCAATTTGCTGCTCCACACTCAAATCTACCAAGCCGTCGATAGCGGAAATCGCGGTTTTGATTTCATTGGACAAGGAAAACAGTTTTGCCAAATCTGCGCCAAAAATTTTGATGGCAATGTTGGCGCGTGTACCGGAAAGCATGTGGTCGATGCGGTGACCAATCGGTTGCCCAATGGTGATGTTTGCCCCCGAAACATTGGCCAATTTAGCCCGCACTTCTTCCATGAATTCAGCGCGTGTCCGGTCTTTGAGCACAAATGGTGCGTCTATTTCGGCAGCGTTCACCCCTTGGGCATGTTCGTCCAGTTCAGCTCTGCCTGTACGCCGGGTGGTGGTTTGGATTTCAGGGATACTAAGCAGCTCTGCTTCTACCCTATTCCCAATTTTGTTGCTCTCCGCCAAAGAAATGCCGGGTAAACTGACCGCAGAAATAACCAGCGAACCTTCATTGAATTCCGGTAAAAAGCTACGACCCAACCCGGAAAGCAGATAAATCGCTACGCCAAGCAATACCAAGGCTAAGGCAATGACTGCGAATTTGGCCCGCATGGCTGCTTTCAACACTACAGCATACCCGTTTTGTAAGTGCCGTACCAACCAACTTTCGCCATGCTGTCGTTGCAACATTTTTTCGTTCGACAAGAGGTAAGTTGCCAGCACTGGCGTAAGGGTTATCGACACAATGAGCGAGGCAAACAAGGACACAATGAAGGCGATGCCCAGCGGGGCCAGTAGTTTACCTTCCATACCCGACAAAAAAAACAGTGGCACAAAAGCCACAATGATGATGAAGGTAGCATTGATGATGCTGGTTCGAATTTCTACTGAGGCATCAAAAACGACGGGGAGGATTCCTCTTCGTTCAGCGGGTTCCAACGCAGCATTCTGTTTTAAACGTTTGAATACATTTTCAACATCAATAATGGCATCGTCCACTAAGGCGCCAATGGCAATGGCCATACCTCCGAGGCTCATGGTGTTGATCGTAAAACCCAGGTAGCGCAAGGTCAAAATGGCTACAATCAGTGAAATGGGGATGGCCAGCAAGGAAATGAGCGTGGCGCGCCAGTTCATCAAAAACAAGAGGAGGATAATCACCACAAAAACACTGCCTTCCAAGAGGGTTTTTTGAATGTTGCTGATGGAAGCTTTGATGAAATCCGCTTGCCTGAAAATACGGGTATTGATGTGAACATCGGAAGGCAGGGTTTTTGATAAATCGGCAACAGCCTGGTCGATGGTTTCCGTCAAAGCCAGGGTATTGGTAGCAGGTTGCTTCATCACGGTAAGGATCACCGCAGGTTTTCCGCGCAGAGCGCCATCTCCGATTTTGGGTGAAGCACCAATTTGAAGTTTAGCTACATCCTCAATTTTCACCGTTCCCTGTGCTGTAGTTTTGATGACCGATTTTCCGAGTTCAGCCAAATCGCTGGTTCTACCCATGCCGCGCACGATGTACTCATTGCTGTATTCATTCAAAAAACCACCCGATGAATTGCCATTGGCTTCCTGGCAGGCTTTTAAAAGCTCATTGAAGGATACTCCGAAGTAGTTCATCTTTTGGGGAGAAGCCAGGATTTGGTACTGCTTGTACTCGCCACCAATGACGATTACCTGCGCCACACCGCCAGTAGCCAGTAAGCGCGGGCGCAGCGACCAGTCGGCAATAGTGCGCAAATCCATTTGGGAAGTGCTGTCGGCAGTTAGGCTGATCAGCATGATTTCGCCCATGATGCTCGCTTGCGGGGCCATCGTTGGCGTGCCAACACCAACCGGGAGCCGTTCGCTGATGGCAACTATCTTTTCATTGACAATCTGCCGGGCTTTAAAAATATCGGTATTCCATTCAAATTCTATCCATACAATTGAAATACCCGCTGAGGAGGAAGAGCGAACCCGGCGTACATTGGTAGCGCCATTGACTGCCGTTTCCAGGGGGAAAGTAACCAGTTTTTCGACCTCTTCGGGGGCCATACCGTGTGCTTCGGTGAGTACCACCACCGTTGGTGCCGTGAGGTCAGGAAATACATCTACTTCCATCCGCGAGGCCACATAGGAACCGAACCCGATGAGCAAAACCGAGGCCACAACGACCAACAAGCGGTTGTGCAGCGCAAAATCAATTATTTTATTCAGCATGATTCGGGGTTTTAGTGTTCGTGTCCATGGGCAGGCAGGGTCCCTGACGCGGTTGACAATTTAATTTGATACCCCCCTTTGGTCACTACACGTTCACCTTCGGCAATGCCAGAAAGAATCTGTACCCGGAGTCCATCCGCGGCACTAATTTTTACTTCCCGTTTCTGGAAACTTTCGCCTGCGGTTTGTACGTACACGTAAAAAACACCTTGTTCTTCGAGCAATGCGGTCACTGGCACCACCAAAGCGGGTTGGGAAGCTGCTTGCAAAAACACTTCCACTACGGAGCCGGGAATGAAATTACCAACATTGTCTATTTCGAAGGTAAAGGGTACGAAGGGAGAATTGGCCGCCGCAGTTTTACCAAAGGACAAGACCTTGCCATTCAATTGCCGGGTATTAAAAACCTGGTCGCCATCGGTAGTTTTAAAATTGGCTGCCGTGATCGCCGCAAGTTTTGGGAAGTAGCGTTGCGACACATCGGCCCGCAAGAGCAATTTTTTGTTTTTGGAAACGGTGGCCAGAGGTTGCCCGGCGTTTACAAATTGCCCGTTTTCCACCAGGATGTTTTTCAAAAAACCACCCATTGGTGCGGTGATCCTTTGTCGGTTTTGGTTGAAATTTCTGGAAACGGATACGGACTTGAGTTGTGTCTGAGCATTTTCATAGCGCAATTGTGCCTCCAAAAATTCCCGTTCGGAAATGATTTTGTCTTTGATCAATTCACCGGAGCGTTCAAAGTTCTTTTTGGCTGTAGCCAAATCCGTCTCCGCTTTGGTCACTTCTGCCCCCAGGTTGCTTTGCACCACCTCGTTGCTTTTTACCATAAAAAGTGACATACCAGCAGGAATGGCGCTGCCAGGGGCAAAGTTTTTCCCAATAAATGAAATAACCCCACTGATCT
Source organism: Haliscomenobacter sp. (assembly GCF_033763495.1). Classification (GTDB taxonomy): domain Bacteria; phylum Bacteroidota; class Bacteroidia; order Chitinophagales; family Saprospiraceae; genus Haliscomenobacter. The sequence goes on from NZ_JANRKL010000040.1 coordinate 30,183, forward strand.
GTGTGGTTATTACGGCTTCGTCGCCAGGAGCAGCTAGAATTTGTCCTCCCGTTCGAATCACTTCGCTGAAAGGTTCTATTTGAGCGGGAGCGTTGGCAAATTCCACTTTCCAGGCCTGTTCTTTCAGGTAAGTGATATCACTACCGCCGCCAGATGCTGCGGGTTGTTGGGCGATCGCGGTTTTTTCATCGGGGTAAACTTTTACGTTTTCGATGATGATCTGATCCGTATAAGTGGGGGTCTGGATGTCAAAAACCAACTGGTAGTCTCCAGCTTTTTCAGGCGTTATACGCAAGCGAAAAATGCCAGGCACTTCTGGTGCCGTGGCCGTGATGGACTGGCTGGTGCCCTGGCCTACCAGTGAAAGTTTGATGGTGCCTTTGCCAATGGCTTTGAACAAATCCCCAAGCGCGGTGAAGTGTGCTGCAAAGCGACTTTCGGTTCCCACCACCAAGGGTTTGAATTCCACAAAAAGTTCGGTTTTGTTGGTGTATAGGGTATACGCCAAGGCTTCGAGTTCAGCAAGGTGATTGCCTGCTGCATCGTGAGCATGATCAGCTTCCGCCACGGGCGAATTGCTGTTGCAGGCCACCAATAGATAGCACAACGCTGCCAAAAGCAGCAATGACTTTTTCATTAGGTTACAATTGAAATTAAGAGAAAAATGGCATGATGTAGCCGCAGCGATCGTGCGGTTCAGATGGGCGAATTAAGCTTTGGGTGGCTGCCAAATGTCTCCAGTGATTTGGTGAGCATACCATTTTGGTGCCGAAAAATTCAGCGCTTTTATGACCCTCTGTACGGGGAAAAAAGCCAGTTTTTCCATCGATTGAGGCAAGACAAAAATAGGCTGAGCGGCAAAATGAGAAAAATCTTCCTGATGGTGGTGATGGAAAGGTAAGTTTTCGTGGTCTTCGTGCTCAGCTTGGTGGTGCTTGTGCCCGGCGTAGTGATCGGCTAAAAAATCAAAGATATTGTGCTCGTTTTTTTCATGAGCATGGTGGTAATAGTGGACAAACAAATTGCCGAGTTTGCAAATTGAAATAACATAGTCCTTGGGCAGGTTGACTGCCAGCAGATTAAAGACCAGATAAATCAATAGGCATTTTTTCATGTACACACAAAATTCAAGCTTAAAGATATGAACTTAGAACTAAAGCTGTTTAAAATGAAGATGAAAGTTTAGGCAGGAGTGCTTGCTGGATGCCAAACACACTCCTGTCTAAATTTCAACAACTTTTCAAAACTTCATCCTTTGTATCCGCACTGCATTCAAAATGGCCAGAAGTGCCACCCCTACATCGGCAAACACTGCTTCCCACATGGTGGCCAGTCCTCCAGCACCGAGTAACAATACTACAGCCTTGACCACAAAAGCCAGGGTGATGTTTTGCCAAACGATTTGCCGCGTGGTTTTCCCGATCCGAATGGCCATCGGGATTTTGGAAGGCTTATCGTCTTGAATCACAATGTCGGCAGTTTCAATGGTGGCATCGCTACCCAGGCCACCCATGGCGATGCCCGCATCACTCAACGCTACAACAGGGGCATCGTTCACACCGTCACCCACAAAGGCTACGGTTTCATTGCGGGCTTTAATTTCCTTGACTTTATTTACTTTGTCTTCGGGCAAAAGGTCGCCAAAGGCCGTGTCAATGTTTAATTTTTCTGCTACGTATTTGACCACTGAAGTTTTATCGCCACTCAGCATCGTCAGCTTTACCCCCAATTGGTGAAGTTTATCGATTGCGGTCTGGGCATCTTCCTTGATTTGATCGGCAATGGTGAGGTAGCCCACAAATTGCTTGTCCAACGCAATGGCAATGACCGTATAGACGACCTGTGCGGGATCAAGGTCATAAGCAACGCCATATTTGTCCATTAGTTTAAAATTACCAACCAATGCCTCTTTGCCGTTTAAGTTGGCACGCAGGCCATGCCCGGCTATTTCTTCTATTTCAGTGAATGTCAATGCATGATCTACTTCACCCACGTATTGACTAATGGCTGTTGCGACCGGGTGGGTACTCTTGCTTTCCAGCGCATTGACCCATTTTAGCGTTTCAGCTTGATCAAATCCGGGCTTTATGTTGACTTCCTGTACCTTGAATACCCCTTCTGTTAGGGTGCCTGTTTTGTCCATCACCACGTTTTTGACCGAGGCCATGATGTCCAAAAAATTGCTGCCTTTGAACAGAATGCCATTGCGGGAAGCTGCACCGATACCCCCGAAATACCCCAGGGGAATCGAAATGACCAGGGCACAAGGACAAGATATGACCAAAAAAATCAGCGCCCGGTAAAGCCAATCTCGAAAGTTGTAATCTGCTACAATAAGATAAGGAACCAGACAAATCAAGGCCGCCAGCAACACCACAGCAGGAGTATAGTACTTCGCAAACTTGCGAATAAACAATTCCGTGGGTGCTTTTTGTGCAGTCGCATTTTGCACCAAATCCAGGATTTTGGAGAGTTTGCTGTCAGTATAAGCTACCGTCACTTTCACCTGAGACACCGTGTTGAGGTTGATCATGCCCGCCAATACCGTTTCTCCTTTTGCTTTGGTGTCGGGTTTGCTTTCCCCGGTTAAGGCCGCAGTATTGAAAGATGCAGTATCCGAAAGTAACGCACCATCCAAAGCCAGTTTTTCGCCGGGTTTGAGCTGGATGATTGCTCCGATCTCCACTTTTTCGGCTTTCATGGTTTTGGGCTGCCCATCTTCCAGGATGTTCACTTCATCGGGGCGTTGGTCGAGCAGGGCTTTGATGTTGCTTTTGGCTCGTCTGACGGCCAGGGTTTGGAAGATTTCACCTACGGCGTAAAAAAGCATGACGGCCACTCCTTCTGGGTATTCCCCAATGGCAAAAGCACCAATGGTGGCAATGCTCATCAGCAGGAATTCGGTGAAAAATTCGGCTTTGCCCATTGCTTTTAGTGCATCTTTCAGTACAGGAAATCCCACGGGTAGGTAGGCTAGGATGTACCAAATCAAGCGAATGTTGCCCATAAAAAGGGCTGGTTTGGGAATCCAGTCAGCGTCAAAAGCAATGGCAAGCATGAGTAGTATGAAGGAAATTAAAGCAGGGAGGAATAGCTGGAAATCGCTATGTCCTTTTGTATGGTCATGATCATGACCATCGTGGTCATCATGTACTTCTTGCGGTGAAGTATTTTGATTGATCTTTTCTTCCAAAGTACAACAAAGCTGTTTGCCATTTTTGTCATAGCGATGCACATGGTTTGTCGTTTTGTTGTTTTCCATTGTTTTATTTTTTGTGTATTAAAGTGCCCACAGTGATCCGCTAGGCAATCATACCAATAATCAGAAACAGTAAAAATCCTGCAAAAAAGCAAGTAGTTTGAAACAAGGTTTCTTGTTCCTCATGCGCTTCAGTGAGTAGCTCTTCGATCACTAAAAACAATAATGCAGCTAGCCCAAAGGACAACACCATTTCAAGCATTTCGGTGGAAAGGTTGGAAAGCAAAGAAATTCCAATCAAAGCACCGACACAAAAAGTTAGTCCCAGTACTGCCAAAAGCCCAATATTCTGCCTGGTTGACATCCCTTTTTTCTTAAAAGTAAGGCTGAGTGCCAGCCCCAATGCAAATACCTCGAATGCCAAGGCTACCGACAACAATATCCCTTCTTTATCTCCAGCAGCAAAGCCTACTCCAAGCAATAAGCCATCCACTAATAAATCGATGGCCATGGTCACAAGCAATCCTATAGGTAGTGTACTTTCTGAAGCAAGGTTCTTGTCTTTTTTAGCAAGCTGCTCTGCATAATATTTCACCAAAAGCATAGTAGCAACACCCAAGGAAAAACCAATTGCTACTTCAATGGGGGAGTGCTTTTCTAAGATATCGGGCAATAACTCTACAGCAACTACCGAAAAAACCACACCAGCGGCAAAATGTAAAATAGAACTATTGAACGCTCCACTAGGCTTTTTTAACACCCCAACAATCCCACCAAGGATAATGGATACAAAAGGGATTAGGGCATAAATAGAAACTTCAAAAAGTGATTTCATTTTTGGAAGTTTTTAAACTGAGCCTAAACTTATGCTTAGGCTCAGTTTAATGAATGCAATCTGTGGCTGGGATCAATGCTCGTGACCACCACCACCTTCAGATTTGGTCAAATGGGATTGTAGGTAATAAGCTCCTTTGGTCACAATGTTTTGCTTGGTTTCCAGAGGCTGTAATACACTGATCTTCGCATACCCCAATTGAGTGGTACTGGACTTTACCTCAATCCGTTGAAAATGGTATTCATCCTGGTCTTTTTCCTCCAAAACAAAAATGAACTCCCGTCCATCTGCTTTGATGATCGCATCGATGGGGAGTGCATCTACCGCGTCGCTGCCCACATCTATTAGAGCATTGACGTACATGCCGGGAATGAGCATTTGTTTTTCGTTGATGATATCTGCGTGGACGGCAACCGATTTGGTTTCATTTTCAAAAGATTTGCCCACACTAAAAATCTTGCCTTTGATTTCCTGATTGTTTTGATTGGTTAACACAAAACGTACCGTTTGGCCCGGTTTCACTTTGAACAAATCCTTTTCGTATACCAACAAGTCGAGGTGCATTTGGGAGTTGTCCACAATGCTGAACAGCGCTTTAGCCACATCGACAGCTGCGCCAATGGTCACGTTTACTTCGGTGATGTGGCCACTGATGGGGGCAGTGATGTTGATGATAGGGGAGGTGGAATTGCCACCGATTTGGATGTTTTGGCTTAAAATACTGATTTGCGCTTCTAAGGCTTTGATTTTGCCCTCCTCGGCGTTTAGTTCAGCGCTCACTTTTTGAAATACTTTTTTGGCGTTTACATTTTCATCGCTCAATTCTTTTTGGCGGGTGAATTCTAACTTTAAGTATTCCAGGTTGGTTTGTGAAGCACTCAGCTGCTCCATCAGTTTTGCCCGCTCCAGGCGCAAATTGTTGTACGCCATACTTTGCATGGTGGCCAAAACTTGCCCTGCCTTGACATACTGCCCTTCAATAACTTTAATGGTTTTGATGGTACCAGGCAGGGGTACGCTCACCTGGGCCTGGTTTTGGGGCGGCAATTTTGTGTAGCCATTGGCGTTGATCACATCGCTGAGGTTCTTTTTTTCAAAGCCACCTAATTCTACCCCTGCGGCCTGGTACTGGGCCTGATTGAGGTGGACTTCTTTGACCATTGGGTTCTCGGCATGTCCTTCCTCATCGTGTGCTTCCGTTGCTTCATGGTCGTGCCCATCCCCTTCAGCATGTACAGCTGCAGGGCGGAAGGCAAAATACAAGGATAAACCAAGGATTGCGGCCAAAGCCAGGCCGCCATATATTTTGAGTTGTTTGTTCATTGCTTTAAAATTTATTGGTTGATGAGGAATTGGATGGAAATCACGGCTTGGTTGGCATTGTTGATGGCCTCCAGGTAAGCCTTTTGAATATCCAGGTTGGTTTGTAAAGCCTGTGCGTACTCAACATAACCGATATCACCACTTTGGTAGCCACGGGTGGCATTGCTGACGATGGATCGGGCATTGGGCAGAGCGGAATTGCGGTAATACGCGATGTTGCTTTGCCAAAAGGTATACTCCCCCACATACGCACGGAGTTGACTGTACAATTGGGCTTGCAGGTACTCGCGATTTTTCTGCTGTGCCTGCACTTGCCAATTGGCCGCTTCATTTCTGGCCTTGTAAACTTTGCCTCCAAACAGCGGCAAACTGATGCCCAATTGTATACCTTGAAAACGGGGAACTCCATTGTAATTCACTACCTCGCCGTCCCTTTCCTGCGGACCACCCAGGGATTGAATGAAGTAGCCGAGGGTGAAATCGGGTAGTGCCTCGGTTTTGATTACCTTTTTTTCGGCCTCCAGTACTGCAATTTGTTGTTGGGCAAACAACAACAAAGGATTGCGGCTCAGCAAACTGGTGTCCGCTGCTTCGTTAAAAGTCAGCGCAGTAAAGCTGGTCTCAGTGGGTGTAAAATCCGTGGTGGTGTTCATCCATTGTTGCAAGCGGAGTTTTTCGGTGGCCAGCAAAACCTCGGTTTGTTGAATGCTTTGCAGCAACTGCTGTTGTTTGGTCTCCGCCGTGGTTTTTTCCAATACATTACTTTCGCCCGTTTTCAATTTCAGCGATGCGCCGCGTACAAACTCCTGAAGCAAACTATCCTCTTGCAGCAGTACCTTTTTCAGTGCTTGAAAATACAGCACTTGATACCAGGTTTGCCGAATTTGGTAGCTCAGTTCCTGCTTGCTGATGTTCAGTTGGCTTTGGCTGACGCCTACTTTTTGGATGGCCAAACTTCGCCGAGCTTTAACCAGAGCAGGATTGGGGATGTCCTGCGCAATGGAGATGTTTTCGTCAAAACGATAACTGTTCGTTTGCCCCAACAAAGCATTAATGTTGGTTTTGGGCAACACTGTCGCAGCCCCTTGTAGCGCTTGTTGCGATTGTAGCTCATAAGCATTGGCTTGCAGCAGTTGATTGTTTTGGTAAGCCATTTCCAGGGCTTGAGGAAGCGAGATTGTTGACACTTGCGCATTCAAAGGACTGGAAAGCCCAAAAAACAACAAAAGCAGAACGGAAACGGAAGCCACTTTTTTTATCCTGCCTTTTAGTTTTTCTTCAAAAACGTAGTACAGGATGGGCAGCACAATGAGCGTGAGTAAAGTGGCCGTAATCAAGCCACCAATCACCACTGTGGCGAGGGGTTTTTGTACCTCTGCGCCAGCACCATTGCTCATCGCCATCGGTAAAAAACCCAGCGAGGCTACCGCAGCTGTCATGATGACTGGCCGTAAACGGACTTTAGTGCCTTCTCTAATCCGTTCCAGCACATCGCTCATGCCCTCGGATTTGAGTTGATTAAAATAACCGATGAGCACAATGCCATTCAACACTGCTACTCCAAATAAGGCAATAAAACCAACACCAGCCGAAATACTGAAGGGCATTCCCCGCAGCCAGAGCGCAAATACCCCTCCGATGGCCGATAAGGGGATAGCCGTAAAAATGAGCAGAGACTGTTTAATGCTACCAAAAGTAAAGTACAGCAGTACAAAAATGAGTGCCAAAGCTCCGGGTACAGCCACAGCGAGACGTTTATTGGCTTCGACCAGGTTTTCGAACTGCCCCCCGTAGGTCACATAATACCCGGCAGGCAAATCCATTTTTTGCTCCAGAATAGCTTGAATATCGTTGACGACACTTTTTACATCCCGGTTGCGTACATTGAAGCCAATCACGATACGTCGTTTGCCCTCTTCGCGGCTGACCTGGATGGGGCCAGGTTCAAAATCAATATCTGCTACCTGTTCCAGTGGAATTTGGCTACCCGAAGGCAGTGATACGTAAAGGGTTTTGAGGTCAGTGATGTCTTGTCGCTGGCTTTTGTCCAGGCGCACCACCAAGTCGTAGCGCTTTTCACCTTCGTACACCACTCCGGCTTTTTCACCCGCGAATCCTGTACGCACTACCTGGTTGAGGTCGCCCACATTTAAACCGTATAGTGCTAGTTTATCTTTGTTGTAGCGGACGGTAATTTGGGGCAAGCCCGCTACAGCCTCGGCGCGGGCATCCTCTACTCCAGCTACACTTTGGATCATCGGCAGGGCTTGTTCGGCCAGGGAAGCCAAAAGGCCAATGTCTTCTCCAAAGATTTTGACGGCTACATCGCTGCGCACTCCGGTCATCAATTCATTAAAACGCATTTGGATCGGTTGCGTAAACTCAGTAGTCACCCCGGGGATGTTATCCAGGGTTTCTTCCATTTTTTCCATCATTTCCTCTTTGGTGCTGGCAGAAGTCCATTCTGATTTGTCCTTCATCACGACCATGGCATCAGCGGCCTCCATCGGCATCGGGTCGGTTGGAATCTCGGCACTGCCAATTTTGGAAACAATTTCTATTATTTCAGGAAATTTGGCTTTGAGCATTTGTTCGGCCTTGGTGGTTGCTTCGATTTCCTGAGAAAGGGAACTACCTGGCGGAATAATGATGTGAGTAGCAATGTCGCCTTCTTCCAAGGTGGGGATGAACTCACCTCCCAAGCGACTGAAGATGAGCATTGCAATGATAAAAAATGCAAAAGCCAATCCTACCACTAACACCTTCATTTTCAAAGCCCCTTCCAACAGTGGGCCATATACACGGTAACAAAAAGCAATGATGCGGTCGGATAAATTGAGCTTATGCCCAGTGTTTTTGCTCAAAAATAAGGCACTCATCATGGGTACATAGGTCAAAGACAAAATGAAAGCGCCCAATATGGCAAAAGAAACCGTTTGGGCCATGGGTTTAAACATCTTGCCTTCAATGCCAATGAGTGCCAGAATAGGCAGGTAAACAATCAGGATGATGATTTCGCCAAAAGCAGCACTGCTTCTGATTTTAGAAGAAGCCTGGTACACTTCGTTGTCCATTTCAGCAGCGCTGAGTTTGCCTTTGTTGCCGATTTGCAAACGGTGGACTATTGCTTCCACAATGATCACCGCTCCATCCACAATCAACCCAAAATCGATGGCTCCCAGACTCATCAGGTTGCCGCTCACCCCAAAAATATTCATCATGGTGACGGCAAAGAGCAAAGCCAGGGGAATCACGGAGGCAACCACCAGGCCAGCGCGGAAGTTACCAATCAAGAGCACCAAAATGAATACCACGATTAAAGCCCCTTCGAGGAGGTTTTTTTCGACGGTACCAATGGCATTATCCACTAGTTTGGTGCGGTCCAGAAATGGTTCCACCTCCACCCCATTGGGCAGAGATTTGCGGATTTGTTCCATTTTTTCTTTGACCAATCCAACTACCTCAGCACTATTCGCGCCTTTGAGCATCATCACCATGCCGCTGACCACTTCGCCTTTTCCATCTTTGGTGGTAGCTCCGTAACGCACGGCACTACCGTACTGTACACTGGCCACATCACGTACCAGAATGGGAATGCCGTTTTGGTTCTTGATGACAATTTTTTGGATGTCTTCCAAGGAATTGATCATCCCTACGCCCCGAATAAAGTAGGCATTGGGTTTTTTATCGATGTACGCTCCACCCGTGTTTTCGTTGTTGCGCCGCAGGGCATCAAAAATTTCCACCATGGTGGTGTTCATGCTGCGCAGCTTATCCGGTTGTACAGCTATCGCGTATTGTTTGAGCATACCGCCCAGGGTGTTTACCTCTGCTACGCCTTTGGTGCCGATCAGCTGGGGTTTGATGATCCAATCCTGGATGCTGCGCAATTCCATGGCATCGTACTTGCGCTCAAAGCCTTTTTTGGGAAAAACCACGTACTGATAAATCTCCCCCAACCCTGTGCTGATCGGGGCCATTTCGGGAATACCCAAGCCGGTGGGAATATTGTCCTCCGCTTCTTTGAGGCGTTCGGATATTTGAGCTCTTGCCCAATAGATGTCGACCTCCTCTTCAAATACAACCGTCACTACACTCAAACCAAAGCGACTGATGGAACGCAACTCCAACACTTTGGGAATAGGCTTTACCGATTGTTCGATGGGGTAGGTGATGAATTGCTCTACTTCCTGCGCAGCCAAGGTGGGCGAGGAAGTGATGATTTGCACCTGATTATTGGTGATGTCAGGCAGGGCGTCGATGGGCAATCGGGATAAGGAATAAATCCCGACTAGTACCAATGCCAGGGTGAATAAGCCAATGATGAACTTATTCTTGATGGAAAAAAGAATGATCTTATCCAGCATGATGTTTTCAAATAAAAGCATAAAAATCGCCCACTCGAAACCAGGGTTGGAGCGGCGTAATTGAGAAACAGAAAACTATTATGCTCTTATTTGCGGCGGCTGCCAGATGGGGAGGTAAGGGCGTTCGGGTACATGCTTGGCAAAGTAAAATGCTTGCCGAGCAAGGGCTGCCGACAAGGTTACAGTATGACAGACATAAGGAGCGAATGCTGCATGTACCACTAAGATATTAAAAATAGAGCCACAGCCTGGGCAGTGGCAATGCCCACATCCATCTGAATCGGGGGGGCAATCTTGGCCTGGATGGGCAAGGGTGCAGTCGTCAAAGACTTGAGTACAATTGTCAATGTCTTCTCCATACCTGGCTTGTTCAGCGTTATTTTCACTGACTATGCCCGTATGGTATTCAGAAATATCATTACATGCACTGATGCTATTGACCGATGTAACGGAAAATAGTGCGGTAAGTAGTAATAATATGCCTAAACGTTGGTGCATCATTTGAGTACAAAGATAATGGATATTTTGTTGGTTCAGTGGAAAAGGTAGTCCAATTTAGTGAAACAAGGAGGTTTAACAGGTTTTTAACAAGAAAAACTTCATCAAAAAGATTTGTACTTTTGAACTACCCGAAGACGGCTCAGCTCAGAAGTACAGACCATGCTCTTTTCCCTAATTCTAATGGCTGGTCATTACAGCTTTATTCCCAAGCTCACAACAATGCTTCGACCATCAGAACTCCAAACGCCTTGCCCAGGATACCCTACTGGGCGCTTGGTGAAATATTGCTTGTTAGCCAGATTATTGACGCCCACACGTAAAATGTGCCTGCTTGTGATGCGCACTGAACCATTTAAATCCCAAAGACTATAGGCTGGCACAAGTCCTTTAGCTCCATTTGCACTTGGCTTTTGGGTATTGACAGCATCAGAGAAACTTTCAGATACGTAGCTGTACTGTAGCACAATTGCAAACTGTTTATAGGCCCCCTGTAAACCATTCCGAGAAATCCATTTAGGAACGGTTTCTAGCCTGTTGCCTTTGATCTCCGTATTTTCATTTCCGTTTCGAATTTGACCATTCAAATATACGCCATCAAAATAGGATGAAGCGGTAAACAAAGTGATGCGGTACCTGGCTTGATCTACTATTTTGTAATCGAGAAACACTTCTAGGCCATTGGTACGGCTATCACCAATGTTGGTTTTCCATATGTAGGACTGTCCAATATCATTGCTCAATACAAGTGACCCGATGCGATGCCGATACAAGATTTGAAAAGCTGTGACATCGTAGTTCAGTCGCTTGAATATTGTACCCTTTATGCCAATTTCTGCATTGTGACCAAATGCGTCTTGTAGTTTTGGGTCTGTTTGTTCCAACAAGGTGCCTGGGATAACATCTGCAAAAATTACGGGCCGATAAGCTTGCGACCATCCCAGATAAATCTTGTTTTTTGCATCAATTTTATATTCCCCACTCGCTCCCAATAAAGGAAATCGGTGTTCAATTGTTTGTGGAACTTGATCATTTGGAAGATAAGCAATTCTTCCACTCATTTTGCTGAGGCCGTTTTCCCATCTTACTCCAGCAGAGACATTAAGTTTTTCACTTATTTTGAACAAATTTTCTACAAAAAGGGCAATGTTTTGGGTTTTGAAGTGTATATCCCGACCAAAATCACCAGTAATACTTAAATCAAAATCGGTTCCACTTGAGCCTTTTCCGAGTTGCTGACGATGTAAATCATTGTTTGTATAACGAATTCCGCTTACTAGTGACTGGGCTAGTCGACCAATCCGATAGTCTTGCTGTAAGCGCCATTCACTACTGTAACTGTGAAATTGATCAATATCTACTTGCCGAGATTTGTATTGTAGCGTAAGCGGGTCGATGGCATCAACTATATCGGCAAAAGCGATGAATTGGACACTATTTCGAGCTCCCAATACTGCTGAACTCGTCCAATTAATCCGTGTGTTGGTGCCTATTTTCCAATCAAAAGTTAAAGAAGGTAAATAGATGTCCGGGTTAAAATAGTTGCGACTACGCGTAGATTGACGAGGCTGGTCATGGAACATCGCATCGGTTAGTGGGCCAGGCATTTGGTAAATGTATTGACTCCGCCCCAGCTCAGCCTTAACTTCAAAGTTAGGAAAAGCTGCATATTGAATCCTAAAGAACTGGCCTTGTGCATCAGAGCGAGCATTATCTCTATAACCCGCTGAAACTCTGCGCTGATAATAAGCATAGTATTTCAGTTTGCCAATCTTTCCTCCCAATGCATTGAAAGAACTCATTAAGCCGTAAGAACCAACTGAATTGATGCTTTCAAAATTTGCAACTTTGCTAGTATCTGCAGGCTTAACGACATAATTGATCATTCCGCCAAATTGAGAACCATACTGTAGGGAAGCCGTTCCCCGGATAATTTCAATTTTTTGAATTGCCTCGATGGGGGGGCTATAATGGCTCGCAGGATATCCATATAAATCTGAATTGGTCATGACTCCATTCTGCCTTACGTTATACTCCCAACTGCGGTGTGGGTCAAGACCACGAGTAGACACATTAATTTGGTTTCCAGAACCGTCCATATCATAGATAAATGCACCAGGAATTTTCGCAAAAATCTGTCGCCCTGTTTTTTCGGCTAGATTTGCTGGTAAATCTTGGACTGTGATTACTTCACTCTTTTTTCCAGTAGTGATGTAGGTATTGTGTAGATTACCAAGGAGTAATTCTTCTTGAAATGGCAAACGGTAACCTTGAACTGTAACCTTCTCAAGGGTTTGAGGTTTGATGGTATCCTTGGTTTGACCAAATAAAAAGACCATTTGCAGCAAGGCTGCAGTGACAAGCATTAATTTGACTTGCATGACATTAAATTTCAGATGAAAAAATAAATTCGAAGCATAGTCATGATGACTATACTTAAGCGTTAGCTCAGGACAAGCATTCTGGAGGGGGGGTGAGAATGGGTTGAAAGATAAAGGGCATTCGGTCCGCTTCAAAAGGAATCATGCGACAAACAAACTCAAGACAACCCTTTTTTACATCAAAGAATTCGTAATTGCTTTCGATGGGTACATAATCTTTTAAAAAGGCCTTCAGTAAATTTTTGAGTGGGTTATTTGAGTTTGGAAATGAGGCGGAGGAAAGATTGTTCAGAAATTGAAATGATTTTTTAGTTAGGCTTTCTTGATGAAAATTACGGAAATAATAAAGCTCTGCTGTATCGTTTTTTATGCGTTTTTTGACGATGTGATATACCTGATTTTCTAACCGCAATTCTTCGTCTACATATTCGAAGTCCGTATCTGATATCGAGGTATAAAGTGCTACTTTGATTTTGATGACTTTAAAATAGGATTCTGGGGTATGTAAAATAGCCGTTTGTCTTGCTTGGTGTTTTTCATAGGCAAGCAGTAAATGATAGCCAAAGGCGTTGTACAGAACCAGGCCTAGAAGAAATATAGCGCTTAATCGTTTCACGGATCAAAGATATACAAAGCCATATCACCCTCCAAATTTTCTACAAGATTACGGTTTATCTTTAGTGCCAACTAAAGGGAAATGAAATTATTACTCATCGAAGACGAGCACGTTATGGCGCAAAGCATCATAGCGTACTTGCGCCAGGATGGCTACTTGATAGAACATGCGCTCAATTTTGCAACAGCAGTGCAAAAGATCGAAGTGTATGAATACGACTGCATTTTGGTAGACATTATGCTACCAGGAGGTAGTGGGCTAGATCTTGTTCACAGTTTAAAAAAACAAGCCTCAGCAGCTGGAATTTTGATCCTTTCCGCAAAAAATGCACTCGATGATCGACTGACAGGATTAGAGCTTGGAGCTGATGATTACCTCGCCAAGCCCTTTCACCTCGCGGAGCTCAATGCGCGCATAAAAGCCATACTCCGGCGACGGCAATTTGCAGGAAATGCTGAGCTTTCCTATGCAGAAATAAAAATCAACCCGGATGCAAGGCAGGTATTTGTGTTGGATAAGCCCATCGACCTGACCCGTAAGGAATACGACCTTTTGCTTTTTCTCTTCATCAATAAAAACCGAGTATTGACCCGTGAAACCATCGCCGAGCATCTTTGGGGCGATGATGCTGATCAAATGGATAGCTTTGATTTCATTTATTCGCACATCAAAAATCTGCGTAAAAAACTCAACGACCATGGCGCCAATGATTACGTGAAAGCAGTCTATGGCGTGGGGTACAAATTTTCGGTAAACTCATGAAATTATTAACCCAAACCAATCGGCGCTATTTTTACATTTCCTTAATCGCACTGGTGCTCAATACCGTTACTTTGTTGTGGGGCGTAAGTAAATTATTTGATCACTTTGTTGATGAAAGACTTGTTCAATTGCAGGCAGAAGTGCTGAATTATGTGCATAGGTATGATAGTTTGCCCGTTTTTTTTCAAAGTACCAGTGCAAAACTTTTGGCACATCGTTCAGTCGCTATGCAGGGAAATTCTTTTAGAGACACCACTCTTTTTAATGACATAGAGCAAGAAAAAGAACCTTTTCGTTGCCTGCGCTTTGGGCTTCGACTAAGGGATGAAAACTATCAAATCGACATATTGCAATCCGTTGTTGAAACGGAAGATATAGTAGGCATGGTCTTGTCGCTCAATTTAATCTTAATTTTAGCTACGGTGTTTGGACTATTTTGGGCACAAAAAAAATTATCCGCACGCCTATGGCAGCCTTTTTACCACACACTAGCAAGCCTACGTTCGTTTCATCTTACCCAAAAAGACCCATTATTGCTTGCAAAAACGACAACGGATGAATTTGTGGAACTGAACGCATCTCTCGAACGACTAAGCGAAAGGGTACGGCATGATTATCGTTCGCTCAAACGATTTACCGAAGATGCCAGCCATGAAATACAAACACCCTTGGCTGTAATTCGGATCAAATTGGACACACTCCTTCAATCAGCAGGGCTAAATGAAGAACAGCTAACGCATTTACACAATGCGCAACGCGCTGCTGCTCGCCTTTCCCGCCTACAACAAAATTTATTGTTGTTGGTAAAAATTGAAAACAGCCAATTTCGAGGGCAAGAAAGCATCAGTTTAAAGCAACTAATAGCCAGCAAACTGGAAATGCTTGAAGATTTTATTGTGTCTAAAAACCTACACATCAGCAATGAATGCGAAGATTTTTCAATATTGCTCCCTCCTTTTTTAGCCGAAACCTTGATTGGCAACCTCATCAGCAATGCCGTAAAACACAACTTAAAGGGGGGATCGATCCAAATACAATTGGATAAATCAAGTCTGAATATTTGCAATTCGAGCACTCAACCGGAAGTTCCCCCAATTGAATTTTTAGCCCGGTTCCGACGTGGTGATAGCCAAAGTGAAGGGCTAGGTCTTGGATTAGCGATTGTTAAAGAGATCTGTGATCAACAAGGCTGGACACTGGAAGTCAAGTTTGAAAATGGAAACTGGACTAGCATTGTACACTTTCATTCTATCTAATCGTTTTTGGCGTGTTTATGAGTTAATTGATTGATCATTTTGCTTTGATCCAGTTTTTTGAGGCCACCATCTGCCCCCGTTGATTACCCGCAGCCCAGCCGGCAACACGATCAACAGCAGGGGCAAAGCAGTCAAAAAACCCCCAATGACTGCAATGGCCAAGGGCTGGTGCAGTTGAGCACCCGTTCCGATGCCCAAAGCCAAGGGCATCAGGGCGATAATTGCACCTAAGGCCGTCATTAATTTGGGTCTCAAGCGAGTAGAGATAGCAAAAGCCAAGGCGTCATCGACCCCACGGGTGTGGAGATTGTCGCGAAATTGCAATACGGTAAAAATAGCATTTTCGCCAATGATGCCCACAATCATAATCAGTCCAGTGTAACTGCCTACATTGAGTGGGGTATTACTGGCATACAAAGCAACATAACTACCAGCAATACCGAGTACTGCAACCAATAAAATAAGCAAGGAAACACCAAATTCTCGGAACAAAAACAACATGACACCGAAAACCAAAAAGCTGGCGGTAAGCAAAATGAGCAAAAGCTCCTGGAAAGATTGCTGCTGTTCCGCATAGGCACCACCATATTGAAGGTGATAGCCCACAGGCAACTGGAGACTATCGGCCAAAACGCGGCGAGTATCGTTCATAACACTCCCAAGATCACGGTTGTCCAGTCGGGCGCTGACCACACCCAGTGGTTGTAGGTTTTCGCGTTCAACTTGAGCATCGCCAGGAGATAGATTTACCTTGGCCAGATCACTTAAGGGAATACGTTTGGCGTTGGGTAGAAAAATTGGGAGTTTCCGCAATGCGGCTATGCTAAGGTTGCTGCTGCCTGGATATTGTAAGCGAATATTGACCAATTGTTGTTGTTCAAAAACCTGACCAACTACATTTCCTTCCAAAGCGGTTTGTACTTGATATTGAAGACTGATGGGTGTGATACCAAATTGTGCCAAACGCGTAAAATCAGGTTCTACATTGACAGAAGGACCAGCAATGGTGACGCCATCAAACACATCTGCTGTTCCTGAAATTTTTTCAATTAGCCCTGCCGCACGCTGAGAGAGTGCTTGAAGCTGGTTTCGATCTGCCCCAAAAATTTTGACTTCAATGGGTTGGACAGAAGCCATTAGATCACCCAGCATGTCACCGATCACTTGTCCAAAATCAATCGTCAAAGCAGGTTGAGTGGCTTCCACCCGGTCACGGATGTCGGCGATTACCGTTTCAGTTGTACGCGAACGATTTTTTTTCAACTGGATCAAATAATCGCCTCGGTTGGGTTCAGTAATAAAAAAGCCCATTTGGGTGCCTGTTCGCCTACTGTAGGTAGCCACCTCCGGTATACGTACAATAATTTTTTCCACCTCACGCAGCATTCTATCCGTTTCGTTAAGCGTAGTACCTGGCGGTGAATTGTAATCCATCACAATACTGCCCTCATCCATATCCGGCAGAAAGCCAGTTTGCAATTTTGGAAAAACCCACCCAATCAGCCCGCACAACAAGAGTACGAACATCACGCTTAACCAAGGGCGTTGGATAAAAAAAACGACCCACTTTCGTTTGATTTCTCCATGAACTTGGGCCGTTTTTACGGCTTTGGTTTTTCTAGAAAAGAGCAAATAAACAACGGGCAAGGCCAGCCAGGTAACAAAAAACGAACAAGCCAGCGTGATCATCATCGTGTTGGTCATTACCTTGAAATACGCACCAGCCACTCCGCTCATCAATACAAAAGGTAAAAAGATGACCATAGTGCTGATGGATGAGCCAATCATGGCCGGCAATAAGTAATGCAAGGCTTTTTGAACCAAATCTGGTGTTGCTTCGTCAGGGTGTTCTTCCTGGGTTCGGTGGATTTGCTCGACTACCACAATGGCATCGTCAATAATGAGGCCGATGGCGGCAGCGATGGCCCCAAGCGTCATGATATTAAAAGTTTCTCCAGTAATGTACAATACAAGCAAAGTACAGGCGAGCGTAACTGGAACAACAATGAGTAGCGTAGCACTTGCTTTCAAGGAATGCAGGAACAACATGGCCACTACGATGGCCAGCAATAACCCAATCCAAAGACTATCCATAACACTGCGTACAGCGTCTTTCACAAAATCCGCCTGGACGTAATAGGGCTTCACTTTCACATCTTTGGGAAGAATCTTATGCAGGTCAGCAACTTTATTTTCCATACTATCGGAAAGTGCCACCAGATTGGCGTTGGGCTGCTTGACAATGGCCAAAAGAATGCCATCTCGCCCATTTGCGTTGATCTTTACATATTCTTTGGCCTCCTGAACCTGCACCTTAGCGATATCGCGCAGCAAGGTAATCCGTTTGCCATCGTTACTGACTACGAGGTTTTCCAGTTCATCCAGTTTGTCGACCACAGCATCGGTGAGGCTGAGGTACATGTAGCGGTAGTCGTTGAGGTAGCCGTTGCTTTGTACAAAATTGGTTTGTGCCAGAGTAGCACTGATTTGGTCTGGGGTGATGCCTAATGCGCTGATTTTTGGCACGTCGAGCAGGAGCCAATATTCTTTGGTTTTGCCCCCAATGATGCGTACTTCGCTCACCCCTTCAACTTGTGAAAGGAAGGGTTTGATGGTAAAAAGGGCAAGTTGTTTGAGTTCAACGGGGCTGCGGTGTTTGGCTTCCAAGGTGTAACCCATAACTGGCAAAATGGAAGGGTTCATTTTTTCGACAGACACTTGCAAATTGGGTGGCAAGCTATTGCGCACCTGGCTCAATTTACTCTCAATGCGTTGTTTAGCCAGGTCGATGTCCGTATTCCAGTCCATGAAAGCCGAAATTTCACAGCTCCCTCTGCTGGTAGTACTGCGCAAAAGTTTAAGGTTTGGGACTTGCTTCACTGCATCTTCGAGGGGTTTGGTGACCGCAATCATCATCTTGTCCACTGGCTGTTGCCCGGCATCTGCAATGATTTTGATTTTAGGAAAAGTGATTTCCGGAAACAATGCAGTTTGCAGATTCCGGTAAGCGAAAAAACCGCCGAACACCAACAAAAGGGTCAGCACAGCTATTGGACTACGGTAATTGAAAAAGAAAGGACGATTGGTGTTCGACATTGGTATTATAGTTTAACAAGCTTACAGCGGAGAAATTTCCAGTACCACAAAGGTGCCAGGCTTGAGGCTTGGTCTTGCGTTGCCCACTGGAGCTTCCCGTTCTGCGGTGGACAAAAACAGCCGATGGCTCTTTGAATCGAGGGTGATGGTTCTTGCCCCCTGCTGGGTAGTTACTGTCTCTACTACTTGGTACTCATTCGGGCTTTTTTGCTCAATAACGGTCATCGTTCCTTCACCGTTGGAGCAGTAAATCCGTCGCATTTTTACATCAAAAGCGACACCATCACAACCTGCACCAATGGGCAATGTTTGCACAACTTTGCCTGTTTTGCTATCCAGAACCACCATTTTTCGGTTGCTACAAACAGAAAACAAGCGGTAGTTTTTAGCATCAAAGGCCAATCCCGTAGGTTCTTCACCAGGAGAAACAGGCCATTCCTTGACAACTTTTAAGGATTTTGTATCGATAACGGCGATGGAACTTTTGTCTTCAATGTTGACAAATACCTTACCATTGCCATCAGTTACTGCAAATTCGACCGTACCATCAAGTAGGATTGTTCCAACAACCTTGTTCCTGGCAGCATCGATAACCGTTGCATTTTTGCCACTGTGGTTGAAAACAAATACCCGTTTGCTGAAAGCATCGTAAAGAATGGCATCGGGGTTTGCACCCGTAGCCTTGATTTTGCCAGTTATGGTCAATGATTTCAAATCAAATACAGCAATAGAAGTATCTCCGCCACAACTGATGTAACCTTTGCCAAAATCTGTTGAAATGGCGACGCCATGAACTCCCTTGGTATTTGGAATGGCCCCAATGACTTTGTCTGTTTTCAAATCGATCACCTGAACCTGGGTTCCGTGTGAGACATAGAGTCGTTGGGTCAATTGATCCACTGTCAAGTAATCCCAGAATCCATCACCTTCCAAGTGGATTCGATTGGTAATTTTGTAAGGTGGCACAGGCGTAATGGGCCTATTGTGGTTAGCAAACAGCACCATTAAAGTAAAAAGACCAAGAAATGCATTTTTCATAGGTATATTTTTAATTGACGTGTTTTAATACAATCACCTTCGCGGTATCCTCCAATCCAAAGTTGCCACTCTGTAAAATCTGGTCGTTCACCCCAAATTTGGGCGATAAAATTTCCACCCGATCTACTGTTTCCATGCCTTTCCGGATGGGTACTTTTACCGCAGTACTATCATTGATGAGTTGCATGACCCACCATTCATCCTGCATTTCGTTGGTGAGCACGGCAGCTTTTGGCAAAGAAGCCGCCTGGGGTTTGAGTGATTTGACCCATATAACCCTGGCGATCAAGTTTTCAGGTATGCTGCGCCCAGCAGAGGCGCTGGGTACTTTGAGTTCAAAACGTTGGGTTTGTGAAACAAGGTCCACGAAAGGCAAAGCCGAAGTAAGCGTGGCCCGCAGTCGGGTATTCTCGGGCAAAATCAGTTCCACCGAGTGATTTTGGGGCAAGTAGCCGCGCAGCTCAAAGGGCAAATCCAAAACAAAAGCAAAACTGCGGGCATCACTGATCAGGGCCAACTGTTCGCCATCCTGCACATAGTCGCCAGCTAGTCGATCGAGTTGGGTGACAAAACCACTTTGATTGGCAAAGATATTAATCAACTTATTGGGATGGAAACTCGTGTCTACCTCTACTAAAAGATTGCCGAGGGCACTGGATTCTTTGTTTTGAAGGGTATAGAGGAGTTGCCCAGCCTTCACAAACTGACCCAATTGAATACTGCAACTGCGCAGGTAACCATTGGCATTGGCTTTTACAATGCTTTTTTGCAAAAACGCTGCAGTTGCATTCAGCTCAATCGTTTCTTGCATCGCGCTAATTTCGATAGTCGTCAGTGTAACTGGTGTTCCAGGAATCGATGGTGGCGATTTAGGCAGTGCAGTTGGGGCATTGGAATGGCAAGCCAAGGCAAGCCAAACAAGCAAAATGGGTATATATTTAGCAATAGACATCTAGTGGAAATTTACAGGGATCACTCCGGCGCATTGCGGAAATTAAGTTGATTGAGTATTTGAAGCCGACTCGTTTGGTTGAGGGTCAATTGATTTTGGGCATTCAATTCATTGCTGATCGCGATCAGATAATCCAAAACCCGGGCATCGCCCGTACGAATCAAACGGCCAGTAGCTTCGATGAGTAAGTGAATGTTTTGAAGCTGGGCCTTGACTGAAAGATCCAGCTGGTCGAGCGCAGCAAGTTGTTGACGTGCCTGAGCAATTTCTTGTGCATATTGTTGAAGAAAAAACCTGGAGTAGCCTTGTCGAGTGTTTTCGAGCAGCACTGACTTTTCATGGCGCAACTGGCGCTGTTTGCCATCAGAAATGATCAAAGTTGCTCCAATTCCAATGCTGAATCCAAAATTTTTCCAACCCTGACTTATAAATGAAGAGTTAAAGCCTGCATCCCCAAAAATGGCAACGGTAGGGCGGTAGGGGTTGTCAATCAATTGATCAGCAGTGCGGATTTGCAGGCTATCAATCGTGTATTTTTGATAAAAAACGGTATGCTCAACGGGTGGTAAAACGGGTAGTTGCAATCCCGGGACAGCCAAAGCAACCCTAGTGGTATCGGTAATTCCACAGAGGTAATTCAAAGTGGCCAAATCGTTGCGGTATTGGACTTCGAGCTGTTGCACTGTCGTTTCCTGTTGACGTAGTGCATTCAAAAACGTTAGATAGTCGGTTTGGCGATAGATGTTTTGCTCGGTAAGCCGCTTGAAGACAAGTTCCTGGCGCTGGAGCAAATCGAGGGTTTCCCGGTTGAAGGTCAATTGTTGCGCCGTGCTGTAAGCGGTGATGTATTGTGTTCCAACTGTACGTCGAAGGTCTTGTTCTGTAAGCCGGGCAGCATTATCGAGGCCCTTTTGCTGGACAGCAAGCGTATTGAATTGGGCTGTCAGGTTCTGCTTTGGCACAAAAACAGGCTGGCTTACGCCAATAAGGGTACTGAGGTATCCACCATTACTTATCGCCACATCATAACCAAAACCTTTTTTATGAGGAGCAATGCTGACAGCAGTACCAGCTATCACTTGCGGGCGCAAACTGGCTCGGATCAGTAAGCTATCCTGTCGGTTGATGGCTACCTGGTTATGGAGGTCCCGAAAAGCAGGGGCATTGCTGAGGGCCGTTTTGATAAAGAAGTCCAGATCCCGCTCCTGAGCAAAGAGTACCGATGTATACCCTAAAAACAGAAAAACGATATAGCGCATAAACATCAGGATTTTTTGAGAGGCTGATAGGACACAAAGATAGGTCGCAATTTAGGAGACATTCTGAATTATTGAAGTTGAATACCAATCCAGAATATCTCCTAAATCAACCCATAGCTTTGTGCTATCAATCATCAAAAAAAATTCAATCATGAAAAAAATTCTGTTTCTTCTGACACTTTGCTGTGGTGTAGGTTTTTCCGCTATCGCTCAAAAATCTCCACCAACTGCGGTTGTTGCTGCATTCAATAAAAAATTCAAGGATGTGAAAGGAGTTGAATGGGGGAAAGAAAAAAATGGCGAATGGGAAGCCGAGTTTAAGAACAATGGCCTTGAAATGAGTGCAAATTTTTCTGCTGATGGCAAATGGCTAGAAACCGAAACTGAAATCAAGTTTGCTGAATTACCGGCTGCGGTACAGGCTGCACTGAAAGGAAAAAAGGTTGGTGAAGCCGCCAAAATTGTTCGAGCTGACGGCACAACCGTATACGAAGCAGAAGTGCACCAGGATCTTATTTTTGATGCCAGCGGAAAGCTTCAGCCACAAAGCAAGGAATGAGTTTTTGTTGCTGATACAATTGTGATTTCTATAATTTGGGGGGCGATGATCAAGACATCGTCCCCTTATTTTTTTGTTCAAACCGATGACTAATTATGCAATAAATTAATATTTACAGCCATTTCGCTACTTGACAGCGTGATTTTTACCGCATCAAATGAAGGGCGTAACAACCTTAAAATGTGTAAATTATTAGAAACTGCAAATGGCTCGCGTGGGTAGCCCAACAAATTGCGATCAAAAATATCATTGGTATTGAGATCATGGTAAATCATTACGGCATAATCACCGAATGGGAGGTTTTTAAAAATCATTTGTTCCTCATTGCTTGTTGGGTGGATTTCAATACAAGCAATAAACTGAGGAGTCAAAAAAATTGAACGATTTTGTAAAACAGCTTTTAGGTTGCCTACTCTGTGCTGTACATTGCTGACATTAACCGTCAAGGTGCCTACCTGTGGCCTGTTTTGGGCAATTGAAACTTGAACACAAAGCAGAACCCCTAAAATTGTAAAAACAAGAAATTTCATGTTATGAAATTATTAGAAGCTAAATAAAATCTCCCCTTGTATCCGCCACTTTGAAATATCGGGATGGTCGAGATAATTCAAACGCCTTGTAAGGTCTACTCTAAGAAGTTTAAAGATGTTGCCAATACCAAAACCTACTTCCAAATAAGGTTGCTGATTAAAATTATAGGTCAGGGATTGCCCATTAGCATCAGTCGGGAAGCGATAAATAGAGGGATTGATCAGAGGATTGTTCACTGTATCTAAGCCTCCGTAAGCAGCTTTAAACATGGTATATTCGCGCAGTTTGAGTTTTTTAACCCAAGGAATTTTATTCAAAATAAAACCATCGAAAGCATGCTCTACATTCAAGCATACGTATTTATCGCTAATGAATTCAAGGTAGTTCATTTGATTTAGAGCGAACTGTTCGTAGTTCATGGTCTGATTGGCTTGAAACACATGGAGTATTGGATACGGCAGGTTATTCCCAAAAATACGCCCTACATCCAAGCGTACATCAGTGTATCCTAATGGTGCAATAAAAAAACGCTTGAAGACATCCGCGCTGAAGTTATGGTATTTGAAAGTATTGGCAGCCCCATCACTCCCAATCCCATAAGTATAATGCAAGCCGAAAACAGGGTATTTATTGACAATACGCTTTCGGAAAGTCTGCCCCTGAAAAAACTCTTCATTTGGAGCAAAGCGTAAATTAACTGTAGCTTCGTTTGTGGTGAGGTGTTTGATTTTGGTAGGGTAATCAAGACCCATGAGTTCAAACCCAAGGCTACCTGCAGGAGTAAGTTGCCTGTGCTGAAGACCAATTTGGTAAGTTACCCCTGCGTTGTTTTCATTGATGTAGTTAATCCCAACCGCTTTTTTGTAGTACATTTTGTCGAATTTACCTCGACTAAATGAGGTCAATACATTATCACCTGATACATTTTCAAGGGTTTGCCCAGGTACTTCTACATCATTAAGTAACCAAAGATGGAAGGCATTTTGTGGACGATTATTAAAAAAATTATCATTGATTTGATAAGTAAGAGCTACTGAATATTTCCATTTTTTATCCAAAACGCCATAAGCGCTATAGCCTTCAGCCCTCCAATGATGACTCAAGCCATAGGTTGTCCTTATACCTAGGCGAATACGGCCACCCTCAAGTGCATTGTGGCTATACAATGCTCCAAAAGGACCGAACTCAAGGCCCTTGTTCTTCCAATAACCTGTTGTCCAAAAGTATTTCCAACCTACAAATAGCTTGTAATCTGCGGTTTTGGTTAGGCTATCTACTTTCGCATATACCACTTGTTCACTGATACTGAGGGGTTCTTGGCGGAAAGTTGACCAAAAACTATCGGGCTGTTTATCGGCATCAGCTATTTTGACAATAGCCTGGTCGCTGCGATAAAATTCCGTATTTGCCGCTTGGTCGAAAACAAACTGCTTTCGAAAAGTAGTCTTTTTACCATAGACACCGAAAGTCTTGGTTGAATCGTCGCCTCCTAAAAAATTGATACTGACTTCATCCCGCACAAGATTCCAGCCTATATTAGGGAGCAGGTCAAAATTCTGAATAATGTTCAAGCCATTGACAAAATTGATATTGATGTTCCCTGGGATACTCATCTCTACTTTCCGAACTGCATAAGTTGTATCATCAGTGATATAGAGATTTCCTTTAAAAGTCAAATCTGTTTTTGAGCGAGGAAAAAATGCCAAATTAATGCAGCGTTGGCCGTCAACTATTGAAGTATCGAGAATATAAAATCGGTACAATTGGGGTGATAAAGGAGATAAAGGACTAAGAAAAGCTTTTTTGAATAGAAGGATTTCATTGTCGTAAATATCCGCATCAATATATAGGTGCTTCAAATAAGCTGCTACGCCATTATCATCGAACGCGCCTACCCAATCAGTATGTTTTGTCCCACGTACAATAGTCGTTTTAGTGTTAGGCGATTTTCGGAAATAAACCTCCGTTGCCGTTTCCTTTTGGTAGGCAGGTATCAACTCTTTTCCCTTTATTGAAGCGGTATCGGCATCTGCGAAAAAGAACTTTACATTCTTTAAAAGCCGTCCATTCTTGACCTTAATGGGAACGTCTACCAGAGCCAACGTCATTTTCTCATACTGTTCATATTGGTAAAAATTGTGGCTTTCAATTCTATTGGCAGCCTTGTGGGCAATGACTTTTTGAACGAGGTCTACTGCGGGATTGCTACGATTTCGATAACGGGCAGGGCGCACGACGAACGTTTGCAAGTCAACAACTACGTTTTCTAGTCGAATGGTCAACAATTGGGATTTGCCAATTTGAACGCGCTGAAGGAATGGTTTATAGCCCACTGCTGAAATTTCTAAAGTATCTTTTAAGTCTGAAAAAGCAAAATAGAAATAGCCATGTTCGTCTGCCGATGTACCCATTGAAGTACCAACAAGGCCAATACTTGCGTAAGGAATAGTATCTCCTTTGAGCACATCGACGATATAGCCTTCAATCATAGTAGTTTGAGCTACCATTTTTCCGATCACTATCTGTGATAAGAAAAAACTGGCAACAAAAATGTTTTGGAAAATGGAACCGATTATATTCCGTTTCATTGCTTTGACATTGGATTAATTATGAATTTTTCAATCCACAGATCACTAAATATTCTGTACTCAGTCAATAGTGTGGTGGGGTATGATTTCCCGTGTTTTGCTCGTAACTCGACATTGTAGCAGGGTCAATACCTGCTTTGTAAAAAGACTGGAAACTTCCCCAGACCAGTTCTCCAATTGCTTTTGGCGAAAAATTGTAGAACCGCCGCGCCGAAGTGCGTACATATGCCCGCCCTTTGAGTAAAGGCGGGCGAAAAATTTTGGCAGCCTCCGAGCCATAGAAATGATCTTCAAACAAGATGCCTTCTTTAAAGCCACCAATTTGTTGGTGCATTTTTTTGGTAACAAAAATTGAGCAGCCATGAATAATCGGATTGAACCATCGTATGATCGGTAGATAGATGTTTGAGTAGAGGCAATAAGCCGCCCGAAATCCGATAGCAGGCTCAGCTGCGTAAAGTTTCGTTCCTGCGATCGGCAATTTTTTTTTTGCGATTTGCTGCATTGCTGTCGTCAGAAACTTTTCATCCAATACCACATCAGCATCCAGAAAAAGGAGTTGTTCATATTGAGCGAGGTTTGCTCCTTCATTGCGTTGGCGGGCAATACCACGTTGATTGAACGCCACAAAACGCAAAGAGAAAGGCCTGGAGACCTGGTATTGTCTAACTACCACTTCTGTTTGGTCGGTTGAACCAGCATCAACAACCAGAACTTCGTAGTCGTAGCGGTAAGTTTGAGCGCCAAGGCTATCTAAAAGTTTTGGTAGGTAAAGTTCCTCGTTAAGGGTACAGATGATTATTGAAAGCATGGCCTGTTTTTTAAAAAACCTTGATAAGTTTGAAAAATGTAACCTTTTGCCCTAAGTAAGACAATTATTTGATCAAGATGCCATAGGAAACCATTTTCGAGGTCGCTGGGGTGTATAGAGATTCTCACCAAATCAGGCGAAGTGTATTTAAGGGCCTGTGACCAAAAAGAGATAGAAAACCATTCTACCATGGCGTTATTTCCGTAGTCATAACAAATAGCAGGTGTTTTTACCTTTTCTTTGCGGTTCAAATCCCAAAGTTGCCAAGCAGATTCCGTATATGAAAAGCCCATATTCTGAAGTAAACCTGTGGAATATTGGTTATGGCACCAAGCTGGCGGCACAAACCCGGTAGGGGATTCACCGAAAGCATCCTCAAACAAATATTTGCTTTTGACAATCAAGTTGGCCGTTTCATTTTGAGTTAGTCCAAACAATTCACGATCAGAACGTTGCCTCAAAGAAGAGATTTTACCAATCCAATCCTGGCGGTTGTTGTAGTGCGTTAAGCCATGCAGCACTTTTTCAAGTCCACCCAAAATTTTGACAAAATCGGTTGTTAGTCGATTTTGCCCGTCCCATAATGGCGTAACAAGCAACGACAATGGTAAATCCTCGAAATGCTGTAGAATTGTTTTGACCTCGGTGTTGAAACGTGGAGAAACATCATGTAAAGAAATGATGGCTGTTTTCATGAGATGGTAAATTGATTGGTCTTTTTTTCTTAATGTCAAATGCCTGCTGTGCAACATTCTTCAAGTGCTGTAAATGTGACACACAACCCTTCATAAAGGAGAAAGATTTGTACCAATCGGCTATGTTGTTTTCTGCCAAAACTTCTCGAATCAGGCGTGTTAGTTCAGGATAATGTTCGTGTGATACTTCGGGAAAAACATGATGTGCTACGTGTACATTGAACCCACCAAAAATGAAGTTTGCAATCCGGTTTTCAGGCTCAAAATCGATTGTCGTGGTGATTTGGTGGTGAATCCAAGAGTCAGCCACTAAGTTATTTTTTGAGTTGGGGGCTATATATTTCAATTCTGAAACGTGATGAGAAATAAAAAAAGTGAAGGCTACAAAAATAGAAATCACCATTTGCACCAAAGCCCAAGCTAAGGCAATTTTCCAGTATCCAATCCCCGCATAAGTCATAGGCAACCCAAAGACAAGTCCGAAATAAAGGATTTTAAACGCAATCATTTTCACCCATTCAATCGTCGGAATTTTAGCAATGTGGAGATTAGCATGATTTTTTTGAAAGAAAAATTTAAAATCCTGAACAAAAAGTAAGTAAAAGGACGCAAAACTGTACAAAAATGGTGCATAGAGATGTTGGTACCGATGATACCATTTTACCTCTGCTGTATCGAGATCAAGTAAAATGAGCGAAGTCAGTTCCATATCTGAGTCATGCTCTTTTACATTTGGCAGCACGTGATGAGAGTGGTTATGCCGAATCTGCCACACATACCCACTTAAGCCTTGCAATGCGAAAATGCTTTGAAAAATGAGCGCATCCAATCGTCTGTTTCCTGTTACAGCGTGGTGTGCCGCATCATGCCCCAAATTAATTGATAAAATCAAAGAAGTAAATGTCAATAGGAAATAAGCCGCTAAAGCTCCGCCGAAAGTCTCGATTCGTGTCAGGGACCAATAGCCTACAAGTATCAAGATAATGAGCACTGTCGCTTTGTAAGCCATGAACACAGTGGCGTGCTTGGGCAGACCACTACTACAAAAATAATGTTCTACACGTGCACGGATTTGTTTGTAAATCTGATCGGGTGTATCCGCACAGGCATAGCGAATTTTTCTGCTTTCAAAAGCAGGTGAAGTTTGCTGACCCATTTTATCAAATATTTAATATGTACGAAGTGTTGAAGAGGAGATACTGGTGACAGGATGCCTAGGGCATTAACTTATGAGTTAATGCCCTAGATGATTTTATCTCTTTTTTTTGCCCTGAAAGCTTGCAAATGCTCGCTTTAGACAAGGTCTTAGTTGCTACCATTGGTAGAAATGGTTTTTTTACGATGCAATTTGAAATCAAACAAGCCCAGCTTTAGTCCTGCTGCAATAGAAAAACCTTGCAAAGTGTTGGCTGGTAAAAGAGTTGTTTGATTGTCAATGAGAAACGATAGCCGATAGTTTACTCCGACATAAAACTTAGCATAGCGCATCAGATTCGCTTCCAAGTGAATGCCTGGTTGCACCAGCATGAAAGCATTGGTACGGGAGTTTTCTGCACCATATTCGGGGCTGTCTTCGACAGAACCCTTATCTTCTTCAAATGAATCGTTGTCTTTTGTCCCAACCGAATCTATCGAGGCTTCTCCTGTGCCAATTATCAGTGGAAAGGACGCGTGAATACGCGCATTTGGCTTAGGCGTGTACTCAATTTTACCGCCGATAAAAAACGACTGAACAGCCAAGGAATTCAGAATTTTAGGCACAAAATTTTCCTTAAGGTTCATTTGGGCGGTTGCGCCCAAAGCCCATTTTTTGTTCATTAAGAACATAGCCGACGCCCCACCAAAACTTGTCATACTTCCTCTGAGTTGGCCGTAACTAAACTCAGGAGCAACATATAGCCCAATGGTTTGCGGCCTGGAGAATTTGAGAAAAGTCTGCATAGTGTCCTGTGCTACAGCGTTAAAAGTCATAATTAGACAAACTGTAGTTATGAAAAAAGCAATTTTGTTCATTTTATTGATTTTATGGATGATGCAAAAGAGTTAATGCAGATTTAAACCAATTGGGTATAAAAAGATATACAAGTCAATGCAGGAAGCCGTGGGCTACAGTTGAAAAAAAGGCGTGCTGGTCTATACTATTCAGGGTATACAAACCGAATTGAGTCGCTCACGACGTATGCTCCAAATACCCCAATGGCACGAGTACCAAATTGCCCGGGTTTGATAAATACTGGCTCAACAAATGGGTTGAATTGTGCCAATTTTTGACGATCATACTGATCATAAAACACGTAGGTTGCCTGATCCAAGCTTTGCAAACGAACATATCCAATCTGACCTTGCTTATGCTTGTAAGTCGGTTCAATAGTTATTGTAAACGCTGTGCCATCGCCATTTTGATCAGTATAAATAGTGCGGCCTATTTCTTGCAACCAAGTGGTTTTTCCTAGTGCGCATTGAGAAATAACTTTACCAACTCCTAAAATTGTGTCTTTAGGCCCAAAGGTACGTCCCATCGCGAATCGATAGTAGTCGCCCTTCCCAATCTGGTCTTTAAAATGCAATACAATTCCTTCATGCTCTCCATATAAGTCTTTGAATTGGGGAACATATGTCACTGAATCCAACTGAACAATTCGGCGATCTGTAATGGCCGTTGCTGACAAATTTACACCTTGGTATGCTACAGTCAACTTGTAGGTTTTGTCGGCTTTTATGGGGATTTTTCCAACATAAAAATACTCGTAATAACAAAGTACTGGATTCAAGATCGAATCTGGCCGAAGGACTTCAGTTCCTTCATCAGAACTCAAAGTGACCACTGCATTACGTACAAAAAGGTCGCTTGGCAATACATTAGGATCAAAAAATGGTATAGTTCGATATACGTAAGCTGTTGGCACTTTTCCAGGCGTGATAAGGCTCTGAATGCTCAGCTTTCCCTCATAAGCTTGAGGAGAAATATTCACATCTTTGGTGCAGGCCGCAAAAGCAGTTAGTGCGACAATTACTGCAAGCCAGTATTTTATAGGGAATGAAAACATTGTGTTTTTACTTTTGATGAAACAATCAGAATTTCTTAGGCATTGGTTTAAATGCCTGCATTTATTGCGCTAGAATTTAAAATGCCAACTTACACTTGGAATAATGGGCAAAAGGGAGACCTGCTTAGCCAATGGCTGTCTCGTTGCTGGATCAGTACTCAAATAAACAAAATACGGGTTGCGATGACTGTACAAATTATATACCCCAAACACCCATTCCGTCTCGACTTTATGCTTCCACCAAGTTTTGGTTTGATGACGGGTTGCACTCACATCCAGGCGATGGTAATTGCCCAGGCGGTAGTTGTTTCGCGCCGTGAAATCGTAATAAATACCATCGTACAAAGTCCCATCATTGAATACAGGGACACGCCCTGTAGCCAAAGTATATGCAGCTCCAGTATTGAAAACGAAATCCGCAGATAAGTTCCATTTTTTACTGAGTTCATAGATACCTACCACCGAAAGGTTGTGGCGGCGGTCATAAGTAAAAGGGAATGGTTTGCCCAAATTGAGCTCTTGAAAAGTTTGAGTTGTTTTTGACCAGGTGTACGAGACCCATCCAGTCAGTTTGCCTGTATTTTTGCGCACAAAAAGTTCCACTCCGTAAGAATTACCTGCACCAAAAGTGAGTTGTTTCTCTAGGTCAGAAGCCAACAATAGCTGAGTGCCCTCCTTAAAAAGCACCTGATTTTTCATGTTTTTATAATAGCCTTCTACACTTGCTTCGTATTGGTTGTCGCCAAAATTGTGAAACAGCCCCAATGCCACTTGCTGGCTGGTTTGCGGCTTTACGACTGAGCTACTTTGAATCCAAATATCGGTTGGCAAAGAGGCAGTACTACTTGGTACCAGATGCAAGAACTGATTCATCACAGTGTAGGCCGCCTTCACTGAGGTGCTTGGGTTAACACTATATTTCACCGTTAAACGAGGTTCTAAAGCGGTATAGGTTTTTGATTTGGAGCTAAAAACGGGAACCCGAACCCCCACACTTGCCCCAAATCGTGCCCCAAGCCGAATTTCATCATTGAAGAAAAAGGCAGATTCGTCGGCATAGCTGCGCGGAATACTATCGGGTTTGATTTGCAAGCGGCTTCCTTTTTTGGGGATTTTTGCAGACACTGCAGCTGGAGCTAGTGCATGTTGAGAATACTGAATGCCAATTTTCACCGCATGGTGGTTATTGGGGTACCATTCCAGTAAAGATTTGGCTGTATAATCCTGTATTTGAGTATACAGCAACGCATAGTATTGTCCTTGGGTGGTATTCAATCCGAGGTGATACTGATTGTAAATGAGTGAGGTGTTGACAAACACCTTAGTTCCCAAGAGATGATTCCAGCGTAAAGTACCCGTACTATTGCCAAAACCGATACCATAATTAAGTGCATTTGCACCCGTATATTGTGCCTTGTCATTGCCCTTAAAAATACTGGCAAAAAGATGATCCTTCTTACCTAGTTCGTAGTTAATTTTGATATTCAAGTCATAAAGTTTATAATCTGTCTTGTTGCTACCCTTGTTCAATG
Organism: Haliscomenobacter sp.; assembly: GCF_033763495.1. Classification (GTDB taxonomy): domain Bacteria; phylum Bacteroidota; class Bacteroidia; order Chitinophagales; family Saprospiraceae; genus Haliscomenobacter. Next base: position 61,528 of record NZ_JANRKL010000040.1, read on the forward strand.
GGAGCAAAAATAAGTCCAGATAACTACGACGGGCAGACATGATAAACGACGATTTATCTTTTTGGATTGGGCCCTCCAAAGTCAAATTGCTGGAAATAATACCAATACCGCCCTCACCGCTGAATTTCTTTTTGTTGCCTTCCCTCATCGTTACATCCAATACAGAACTCAAGCGACCACCATATTGAGCTGGGAAGCCACCTTTTATCAGGGTCACACTGTTTAATGCATTAACATTAAATGTGCTAACTAAACCAAATAAGTGATTTGGATTATACACTACTGCCTCATCTAATAAGACCAGATTTTGGTCAATATTCCCCCCTCGCACATAAAAACCCGTAGTTCCTTCACTACCTGCACTTACGCCTGGGAGGAATTGCACCGCTTTAAGCACATCACGTTCTCCAGCAATAACTGGAATTGCTTTAATTTGTGATACAGATAGATTTATAATTGACATGTTCGTTCGCTCCACATTTTCATTATCGGCATGAGCTTTGATCACCACTTCTTCCAGTTGACTGTTTTCGGGTAACAAGTTTATTTTCAATGGCTCTAAACTGGTACTTATTCGCACCCTTACCGCCAAGGGCTGATAACCGACATAAGAAAACACTAGTGATACGGAATCACCTAATGCAGGGATACCAAGCGAGAAATATCCATAAGTATTGGTAGTAGTACCAGTTTTGAATTCTGTGACAGCAACGGTAGCACCGATGAGTACCTCTCCTGTATCTGCATCTCGAACATAACCCGACAGGTTGTTTTGAGCAAATAATTGTCCTGTTAAGAAAAGAAAAAACCATAAAAAGTGAATTGGTATTCGTTCCATTATTGATGTAAAATTTAGGGGATGAATGAGGATGAAAACGCAGTGCTGCCTTTTAGATCAGATGCATTTGAAAAGATATACAAGGCTGATTTTGAAAACGTGGGGAGGTGGTCAAAAAAAAATAGAAAGCCAACACAAACGTCAACTTTCTATTTTCGAATTAAAACCTTAAATAATCCATTAGGGCCGGAAACGGTACAAGATTCCTATTTTTATTTGTGTTAGCGGTTTGAATTGCAGAGAATTGCCTAGGTTGACATCATAACAACCTTCCAATTGGGCTTTAATTTTTTTGAAAACGGGGTACTCAAAGCCTGCGTGTAATCGCAAAAAAGGCAGCTTGAAACTAGCTTCATCACGTCGAGTGCTGACCAAAATATCCTCTTTCGTCTGTTTATTTTCGAATTGGTATTCAAATTTTTCTTCTAATTTCGATAGCGCCAAAGCACTCGCTCCAACATATGGCTTAAGTTTTGTTGTGGTTACCGTGTATTGCAAACCCAGAGAATAGTAGAAATATGGTTGCTTTACCCGCACTTCCTTAAACTCATCGTCAATTGAAGGTGCTGTGATGATTGGAATGTCGAGGTTGCCTATCAGCTTATTTGTTTCATAATTTAATGCCAAATATTGCGCTTCGCCCACCATTTTGAGCCTTTCGCCGAGCAAAATTCCCCCACGTGCGCCAATACTAAGTCCTTCTTGCTGAAATACATTTTGGTTGTCGATAATTGCTAGTCCACCCGAAAAACCAATGTCGTAGCCCGTTATGTGTATTGGCTTGATCAATGGAGGGCGCTTTGTCACCTGTAGTTCAAGTTTTTTTTCTGCAAGTGTGTCATCGTTTACTTTTATTGATGGAGCAAATTTGATGCTGAAGGGAGGTTTGATCTCCATGGAATCTGCTTTTTGATCACCTTTCCCTTTCAACGTGTCAGAAGGCAGTACAATTTTATTTAGAACACTATCTTTGGGTATTTCATCGTCTCCTAAAACTGTTTTGTCAAAACCTTTTAAATCTACATTTTTAGAGTCGATTGGCGTTTTAGAAACATCTTTTAAATCATTGTAATTCAAAACAGTCAAAGGTTTATTGGTCACTTGTGGCGGTGTAGTTTCTATTTTTTGGTCTGTATTGACCATCGTTGTATCAGGTTTCAAAACGACTTTTGAAAAAGCGGCGTTGTTTTTATTTTTTTTCGCTAAAGCTAAATCATCCTGCCTATCTGGTAGATTCCCGGATAGTTCTCCGCGTACTACAAGCGTTTGAAAAATGGTGTCATATCGCCTTACAATAATATGATGATATACTGTATCATTTTTCTCTGATTGATGTTTTGTTATGAATTGCTTTCTCTGCCCTAAGGTTTTGAATTCAAAAGCTAATACCTGAATATCGTTTTGGGCTTTTTGCAAAGCCCAAGTACTCCAGCCTAAAAGGCCAGATAAAATAAATAGAGGCAGAGCCAGCCAGAGCCACATTCTTCGCCACCTTTGATCAGTTTTGAAAGCAAGGAGTTGCCGCTCCATTTCCTGCCATTTGGCTTCTGTGAAAGCAAAATCTTTACCCTCTTTCAATTTATCGCCAAAAATTTTGTCGAAGTTTTCATCATTCATATGCTGATTTTATTCAACTGTGAAACCATCATTTGTAGTTTTTGCCGCGCTATCAT
>NZ_JANRKL010000041.1:0-41609 GCF_033763495.1 Haliscomenobacter sp.
ACTTGCGGCGAGTTGTTTATAAATTACTTGGTTGATTTTTTTCTTGTTTTTTTTGTTTGACGATTAAATGACTTTTGCGTTTAGAAGTGAGCTCCCGCAGCGACTTAGACACAGTCCTGTTCCAAGTCGCTGCGGTAGCACACTTCTAAACTCATAAGTCATGTATTCTTAACTCTTAACTCAAAATAATCAAACACTACTCCCGCTCCAAACCCCGAATCCGCCGTTGTTGCCCAATCTTCGCAATTTTATTCCACAAATCCCCCGCATCCTGGATACTGGAGAAGGTGTAATACAAGAGCCCGAATCCAATCAGGAGCATGGCCAGGACAAAAAAGGTCATAAAAACCTGCAAGCCCATCAAAAAGACGATGCCGAATTTATCCATCTGTTTGGCCGGCAGGTTGACGATCCAGTTGATTACATCCAGAAAAAAACCGACCACCCCAGTATGCATCAAGCCCAGAAAAAACATCCCTGTGCCCATCATGATCAGGGAGAGTCCCCACATCTTGCCGAACTGCGGCATGCTCAGGGAGAATGTCCGCTGAATTCCCTTAAACGGGTTGCCCTCCGCTTCCCGTTGGGTGATAAAAACCCAAAGGATAGAAAGTGGGACTGCCAAACTCCCAATAAGCCAAGTGATCCCACCTGGTGCATAAAACACAAGCAACAAGGCTGCAGTTCCGGGAATAGCAGCCAACAAATCAATCAGGAGTTTGCCCCAACTTGGCCAGGTGGCATCGCTGTCTCGAATCATCAGACGATTGATCCCGGTGGTCAGGATCATTACACAAATACCCATAAAAACAGGCAATAAGGGCAGATGCTCATTGAAAATTATGGCATCAAAGTCGTCGAGAAAATCGAACCAATTGGTAGGCAAATTAAAAATTTCATCATTGATGGCCGAACTGCTGGAGAAAACCAACAGGCAGTACAAAACGGTACAACCAAATATCAACAAAAATACCGAACGCAGGTGATTGCGCATGAACAAAAAGGCCTCGGTAAAAATCTCCCCATTGCGTTTAATGCTGTGATAGTTGATTTTTAGATTGAGGTCAGGGGTTAAATCGGCGCTATGCAGTGGCGGCGCAAAGCCAATCCGCGCTTTTAAAGCAGGATACCACAAGAAATAACTCAGCACAAAAAACAAGGAAATCAGGATAAAAATGCCCCGAATCAGCTGGGGCGCATCGGTATTGCGCGTCAAATAACCTTCAATAATCCCAGCCAAAATAATCAAGGGAGCAATGCCAATCATCATTTTCATCCCCCGACGAGCCGAGAGTTGGAAGGATCGATCCCGGGCATAAGTATCCGGGAAGGCCAGGCCCCGCCCCATGGTGATGCCCGCAGCCCCGGCTACAATGATGCAGGATATCTCAATGGTACCATGTATCCAGATGGTGAGAAAAGATTCCCAAAACAAACCCCGTTCGATGAAAAAATACTGAAACACACCGACCATGATGCCGTTAAAAATCAACACGATCAGAGATCCTGCACCAATAAAAACCCCGGTTAAAAAAGTCAAAAGGGCTACCATCAGGTTGTTCAGGGTGATGCCTAAAGACATGTTGAACATCCCTTTTTGCTTGTACACCGCCATGGGGTCCCCATTTTTGATGTTGGTTTCGGTCATGTCAATGTAGCTTTCCCCCAAAATGATTTCCGGAAAATCCGGGTCCATCGCACAGGAAAGCACGCCAATGCCAAAAGCCAACACAAATACCATAAAGGCAATCAACATATCGCGCCGCGCTTCGTAATACAACTGCGGCAATTCTTCGGTCCAAAAATGGTTGAAAGCGCGCCAGGGTGAGGAGGGACTCTTGTGAACGTCGTGAAAAATCCGTTGCGCCAGCCCATTGAGGTACACCCGCACCGAACGATTGGGGTAAAAAGTACGAGAGTAGGACAGGTCGTCCGTAATCTGTACAAATAGGTTATTGAGTTTGTCGGGGTCTTTGTATTCATCCTCCAGGATGTTTTCAAACTCGCCCCATTTTTCCTTGTTCTGCTGAATAAATTGGGTCTCGCGCATATTTGGGCTTTACGAGGGGCATTTTACGAAAAAAAAAGGAAAGATGTTACACTGGGGATCAGATTTAAATCCAAAAGTGCCGTTGGATTACAATTTTATACGAGCGACATTTTTTAGCACAAACATGAGTCATCCCGAATTTTTGGGATGACTCATGTTTATGCTAAAAAATATGCCGCTTTGGTAATTTTTCTTTGTGTTCGTTAATTCCGCTGCGCCAAATTCGGGATCAACACCAGCGGACAAATCGACTTCACCTCCACAAAATCAACATAAAAATCGCCACCATTCGGGTCCTGATTGTAAACCCAAACCCAGTTGTTAAGCGTTGCGCCGTCGGATACAATGGTCAGTTTTTCCCACTGGTTAACCTTGGTGCTCATCACGGCCTGGATGGTAAAACCATCCTTGCCCAGACCCAATTGCACCTTGCCTTTCATCACGTACACCCAGGCAGTAACCACTACTTTTTTCACTCCATTGGGGTTGAATACCTGGAATACACCACCTTCATTGCCGAGCGTACGTACCAGCAGCATCCGGCCGCCATCGGGACCATTGGAGCCCATCAGGTTGGTATTGATCAACGCACCAGCATTGCTGTTGTGCGCCCGCCATTCCAGTGAAGCAGAAGGAGTGCCCGCAGGAGGCATCGGGCCTACATGGTTGGTAGCAATACCCAGTGGGCCGACCGCGGAGAAGTTGCTATTGAGGGTAAAAATATCTGGAGTGCAGGTAGGTTCAACCTCTACAAAGTCGACAAAAAACAAGCCGCCATTCGGGTTTTGGTTGTAAACCCATACCCAGTTGTTGAGTTTGGTGCCGTCGGTGACGAAGCTAAGTTTTTCCCACTTGTTGGTTGGGCCTACCGAGACGGCTTGACTAGTAAAACCATCCACACCCACGCCCAATTGGACCTGGCCAGTGACCACTTTTACATAAGCCGTAACGATTACTTTTTTATGGCCATTGGGATTGAATTTTTGGAAAACGCCACTTTCATTGCCGCCGCAGCGGATTTCGATCATTCGGGGGGCGTTTGGCCCGTCGGAAGGCAACATGCGGGAGCTTAGGGGGGCGTTGTTGTTGCTGGTGTGCAAAAACCAGGATTTAGCGGGGGATTCAAAAGGGGCAGGTGCACCAGGTAAGTTGACCAGGACACCATTGGCGCCCACAACTTCAAAATTGGGGTTTTGTACCAAATTGGCTGCGATCAAAGGCAGCAACATCAAACTAAACAGAACAGTGCTGAAATAGGAAAGGAACAATTGCGGTTTCATGATAATGGGTTTTAGGTGATTTTGATAAAGGTGTTTTGATGGCATCCATGTGTTCCAAAAAGGCTCAGTTTTTTTGAAAAAAATGCAAAACCTTACCATCTTGCAAAATGATTTAGGCCCGTTTGATCTACTTTTTGAACCAGCCAACATATGATGATGGACCTCTACCCTAAATGAGAAAAAATGGGAAAAATTAAATGCCCTGTACATGGCGATCAGATTGCAGGACCCGTTTCAATTGAATTGAATCATGCCATGACCCAGAAAACGCCTAATAACCAGGAGGAGGTTATTCTTCTGAATTTAATTGACTCAAATGAGCCAATCATACAATTTTCAGTCTTGATTTTTGAACATGAATTCGTCCTCCTTCTCGAAAAAACCTTGCTCAATGACGGACTTTCAATCGACGAGATAAATGAATTATTTATAGTGACTTGTGGTCAATGTATAAATGATTATCGTCAAAAAAACGACCTTGTTTTCTCGGAAAGAAACTTCCATCTGAACATATTTGAATGAGTAATAGAGGTTTTAGAAATTCAAAAATAGAACCATGGGAATGATACTTTGCCCAATTCACGGCGAGCATATGATCGGGTTTGTCTCTAATAAAGTAAGCAAAATAATACACGAAGGCCAACTGGTTGACCAAGAATTAATTCGCCTGACCATTACAGATAAAGACCTCGATCTTAGCTCTGCCCAGTTGGTGTTAAAAGAAGAGTACGATCAATTTATGCAAAAATATAAAGATGGCCAGCTTATCAATAGTGATGAATTGAACCTGCTTTCGGTTCCTTATTGTGGAGCGTGCATTAAAGCCTTTCTTGAAAAAAAGGCTTTAATGTCAGGCAAACAGGAAATTTTTCTAACCATCATTGAATAGCCCACCTACAACTCCAACAAAAACCGACTCACATCCGCCAAATTCTGCTGACTCAAGCCCAACGCCACTGGATCTGGCATCAATGATCCAGGCTGCTTTTGCCGTTTGGACACCTTGTTGGCAGGGAAAACATGTTGTTGACCAGTAAGGTCGCGGATCACCAGGTTTTGGCCGTCGGCGACGATAAAACCAAAAGCCGATTCCCCGTCCTGCGTGGTTACACTCCAGGCTTCGTAGCCAAAAACAACCGCTCCCGAAGGATTGATGATGGCATCCAACAGGCTTATCTGGTCAAATTTCTTTTTGATCAAAGTCAGGTCTGGGCCGATGTTTAGCCCTGTTTTCCCAACGCGGTGGCAATTGGCGCAACTGTTCTGAAACACCTTTTTGCCATTGACCGCATTCCCATTGAGTTTAGCAATCATAGGAATTGACCAAAGTTTCTCCGTTCCTGGCCGTTTGAAATAATTCCCGGCCTGGATGCGTACAGCTTGGTTGGGGTTGCTAAAGATATGCTTGGCCACCTGCTCCTGTAAGTCAGCTGGCAATTTGTTTTCCAGCAGCATGCCCATCAACAATTGCCCACCCAATGAGTCTTTTGCCATTCGTTCCGCGGTGTTGAGTCGATCCCAGGCCGCAATATTGGTATTGAGTAGTTTGGTGCGTTGGGCTTTCCAGAGTGCCATTTTTTTCTCTTTGGCCAGGTCCAGCCCCGTTTTTTGCCAGTCCAGCAAATTGGCCCAATCGTTGCTTTGCCGAAAGGAGAGCCAGTACTTGGCCTGCTCGGCCACATCGGGCAAAAGACTTTTGCTCAAGGCCAGCATGGCTTCGGCGGCTTTGCGGTCTTTGACATAGGCCAGGCCCACCAAAGCCTGGCTACGCGCTGCGGGACTTGCTTTGGCATCACTTGCCCATACTTGCAGGGAATTTACGGCCACAGCAGGGTGCAAACGCCAGGCGAGTTTACGCCAAACTGCTTCACTCAACGGCGGGGAGATGGCCTGTAATTGTGGCCACAATTCCTGCGTATGGGCCTCCATGGCTGCTCCTAGGGCTTCCAATTCCCAGGGATTTTGGCCCTCGTATTGGCGGACGAGTTGGAGTAAAATCGTAGCTTTTTGTTCCAGGGGAAAATCTCTGATGGCAATGGCGATTTCTCGACGCAACATCGGATTGCCCGACTGAGCATGGCGCGAGCACAAGGCCAGAATTTCAGTTGTAGGCAAAACATTGCGCAGGGCCCGGAAGCCAGCAACTGCCATACGAGCATCTGCATCCTTCACCAAAGGTTCGAGTGTGGGTAGCAGGATCGGCGCTGGCAACATTTTTGCCAATAAAAAAATCGTCCTCGCCCGTACGTAAGGATTTTCCGCTTTCAACAAGGCCATCAATTCAGGAATCCGGGTAGCTCGCTGTTCCAGCAAGGCCTGATACGCTTGTGCCCGCACATTAGGGGCTGGATTTTGAAAAGCAGCCAATTGTCCTTCCACTGTTTGTAAATCCAGTTTGGGAGCGCTCAGTTTTTTGCCTTTGGGGGTGATGCGGTAAATGCGGCCATAACCAATGCTGTCTTTCATTTGATGTCCGCCTACTACGGGGTCATACCAATCGGCTACATACATGGCACCGTCGGTGCCCATCATCACATCGGAGGGGCGAAACCACTTGCTAAGGTCCGCGTCGTGGCGTTTGTCATTCCAGACGTAGCCTTCATCGTCCTGAGCTACCGAACTCAGCAGGTTTTGCCTTTTGCCCAAATCAAAACCAGCGCCCTGGCCTTTTGGCTGATATGCAAAGATGACATTGCGGCCAGCATCAGCACTGAGCAACATGCCCCGGTATTTCACACCTAGTCCATCACCTTCATTGACCACTACACCAGTCGGAGAACCCGCGCCAGTATTGTCTCCAGCGGGCATAAAACCAGGGTCTTCCTGATGCCAATGCGCCGTGAACATCTCCTGCCCAGGCCGTTGATCAGCGGACCAGTAGCGGGTGCCATCAGCACTAAAGAACCCCGCATTTCCGCCTTCCATCAGCCAGGAAACCCGACAGGTGACAACTTGATCATCGTTGTCGTTTTGCCACATGTCGCCATAGCTGTCGATGTAAGTTTCATAGCTGTTGCGGAAGCCGTGCCCCAATACCCTTAGGCCAGTGCCATCGGGATTGATGCACAATTGGAGGCCGCCAACCCAGATTTTGCCGTCGTCGCTGCGTTGATTGCCTTCGTTTTTCGTATTATAAGGCGTGCCTCCGGTATAAACACTACCGGAGCGAAGGGTCCAACCCGCACGGTCTTTGACCAGGTGTGGCCCGGCGTTGCCCGTGTTGAAATACCACTTGCCATCGGGGCCAGCCACTACGGAATGTAGCGAGTGGTCATGGTCTTTGCCGCCAAAACCAGTGAGCAGGATCTCTTTTTTGTCCGGCTTATCGTCGCCGTTTTCGTCGGTGTAGAGGATCAGGTTGGGAGAACAAGACACCAGAATGTATTTGCCCATCACCGCGATGCCGAGGGGCGAAACCAGGTCGGGGTCTTCCACAAATACTTTGGACTGATCGGCCTTTCCGTCCTGATCGGTATCTTCCAGGATCATCACCCTGTCTCCCTTTTGGTGGTGGCGAAAACGGGTGGAATCGTTATTGAAGTTGCGGTAATTGACCGCTTCAGTGACCCAAATTCGGCCTTTGAGGTCAACATCCATGTTGGTGGGGTTGTAGAACATTGGGCTTTCGGCCCAGAGTGTCACTTCCAGGTCGTCGGGGAGGTAGAGTTTGAGGGGGTCCTGAGGGCTAGGTGTCGGCCAGGATAGACCCAAGACTAGGGGAAAAATGAAAAGAAAAATACGATTCATGTGCAGCTTTGGTTTAATGGTTCGAGGGTTCGTCAATCCTTGGCCTTTCGGCGAGGAGTTCAATCAAAACAAATCTTTCAAATACGCCAAATTGTACCGATAAGCGGTCACCACATCCTCTGCATCCGGTTTGGCCCATTCGATTTGCATCCAGTTGTCTCCCCGGTAGCCAATTTCGCGCAGGGCGGTCGCTACCCGTGGCCAATCGATGGTACCTTTGCCAAGCAGTAGGCGGTTTTCCTTCATGTGCAATTCACAAATGTTTTCCTTACCCAGGGTTTTGAGTTCGGCATAAATGTCATTGCCTGCATCGGCGGCATTGCGGAAATCGTAAAAAACCTTGATAGCTGGAGAGCCTACCTCGCGCATGATGTGTAGGTGTTCTTCGGCCGTAAGATAAGATTCGATGCCGAGGATGACGCCTGCTTGTTCGGCTTTCGGGGCTACTTTTTTCAACCTTTTGATCACTTCCTGCATGCCCTCAGGGTCATTGCGCAAGTCGTTTTTGACAAAAAAAGCCAACAACACGACACGTACACCGAATGCGCGGGCTACATCGATGCTATCGGAGACCCATTGTTCGGTGCGGGGATCGGATTTATACGGTACGTTGTTCAACTCGCTGATGGCCAGGCTGCTGATTTTAACTCCCGTGCTTTTGCTCATCGCCAGGTACTGAGCTTGTAGGGCCGGTTGGCGCAGGTGCAGATCGTTGGCCAGATTGCCCAAATTGACTTGAATGCCGGGCAGGCCGATGGTTTTGGCCAGTTCAAAGGCAGCAAGGTCGGCACTTTTGCCCAAGGACCAATCACAGGCACCTACTTTGAAATGACGCCGGAATTCGACCCAAGGTTCGAGCCAGGGTTGCAACGCATAAGCCGTTACAAGTCCGGCAGTTTGCTGCAAAAAATGGCGACGAGAGGTAGGCATGATCCTATATTTTTGTGATAATGGGATGTTAGGGGCGATAAAAAATAAACTGTTCATTTTGTCAAATGACTAGATAAGTAAACGCTTCATTTCAAGTGTCTTATCTAATCCTTTAGCTCAAAGAAAATGAACAATTTATTTTGCCCCACTACTCATGCAAGATACAAAAAATGATTAGTTTGCACAGGTATATCCACCAAATGTAGCACGACATGCAACGCCGTAGTTTCTTCCAAAATAGCCTCCTTGGCGCCGCAGCCTTTAGCTTTTTACCACAGCTAAAAATTGCAGCCGAGACCAATACTGAACCATTGCCGAGCTGGCCGCTACCTGATTTAAAAAAAATTCTTCCCGATAAAATCCTGATCGAATCCGTCGAGTTGCTACAAGTAGAAAAATACCTGCTGCTGGTAGTGCGCAGTAAAGACCAACTCGGCATCACCCAGTGCAATGACCGCATGCCCCATTTGGTCTCGCTGCTGAAGGGCTTGGTGTTGCCTCATTTTGTGGGATTTGACGCACGGGACGTGGCCCAACTCGTAGACAATGCTTACCGACTCAACAGCAATTACAAGTATGCAGGTATGCCACTATGGAATTGTATCGGTTCGGTGGAGATTGCGATTTGGGATTTATTGGGTCGGATGGCGCAAAAACCGGTTCATCAACTCTTGGGCACTGCCCTGCGTAGTTCTTATCCCGTATACATCTCAGACTGGAATCGAGAAGGCGACCCACTCCAGATTGTCGAAAGCCTTCAGCAAAAGCTCAAAGCGACCGGTGCCAAGGGGGTCAAAATCAAGATTGGTGGCCGCATGGTAAATACTGCCGAAAACGCCGCTCAAACCCAGCGATACATTCCAGCTTTGCGCAAAGGCCTGGGAGACAATATTACCATTTACGCCGACGCCAATGGTTCCTACACGGTTACTGAAGGTATAGAGGCAGGGCGTTTATTGGAGGATCACGGCGTAGCCATTTTTGAAGAACCCTGCAATTTTGAAGACGAGGAAGGCATGCGCCAGGTGACCAAGGCGTTGAAAAAAATCGTCCTGGCAGGCGGCGAACAAGATTCGAGTGTATTCCGCTTCCGCCGCCTGGCCCAAACTAAAGTATACGACCTACTGCAACCCGACCTGTATTACAATGGTGGCATTTTGCGCACACTGCAAGTATCACTAATCGCCAGTCAATATGGCCTCAAGGGGATTGCGCCCCATACCCCCAAGGCCGATCCCCTCATTGCTCCTTTTTGGCAGGTAGCAGCCCTAGTGCCCAACCTCTATGGCCTGCAAGAATTTGTGTATGATGTCAAAGCAGTACGCCCCAACTGGTGCAGCAAAGTGGAAGCAAAAAACGGGCAGGTAGAGATTCCGGTTCGGCCAGGCTTGGGCATTGAGTACGATGGGGCGGTTTTGGAGAAGGCGCAGCGGATTGGTTGATTTTACGCTTACCACTGTTCAAAATCGGACACAAACTGTTCGACTCTGAACAGGGTTTTGGCAATAAAATAATACTAAGCGATTGTAAATGAGTTTTTTAAAAAAATGGCACGGTCTGTGACTTTGAACCAGTATTACATCCGACACCGACTCTTGTAGGAATATTACGCTGACTGTTGTTTCATACTAATCTCGTTGCAATTGGCCCGTTTTTGGGGTTAGGGACAAGTAACTGCACTTGTCCCAACCACGGGTTTCCAGCGAGCAACACAAACTCAAATGATCATGCAGTATACCCAACTCAAATTTGCGCTGCGCAACCTCTGGCGCAACAAGTTCTACAGTGTAATCAATATTGGTGGCTTGGCAGTAGGCATTGCAGTGAGCATGCTGATTTTGGTTTTTGTAGCCCACGAGTTGAGTTTTGATCGTTTTCATAAAAATGCCAGCACAATTTACCGCGTGAAGGTCTCTTTCAAATTTGGGGATCAGGAAGTGCAGGGCACGGGCATGTCAGCCTACATGGGCCCGGCCCTCAAGGAAAGTACTGCCGGAGTGAAGGACTATGTACGCATGTATACCTCCTTCAATGAAAAACTAGCATTCAAAAGCGACGCTGACCATATTTTTTACGAAAAACGTTTTGTACTCGCCGATCCCAGCTACTTCAAAGTATTCAGCTTTCCTTTTTTACAAGGCGATCCACGTACCGCTTTGGATCAGCCGGGGAAAATAGTCGTGAGTGAATCCATTGCGAAAAAATATTTTGGAGATAGCGACGTACTGGGCCGCACCATGACGCTCAACAGTGGGCTCGATTTCGTGATCAGTGGTGTCATTAAAGATGCCCCCTCCAATGCTTCGCTGGCTTACGACATTGTTGCGCCTTTGCAATCCTTGTTTGCTTTTCAACGATTGCTCAATCCTGAGTTGAAAGACGACTTGCTCAAAGTGGACAACGTAGTGCGTCCGGGCTCCTTTCAGACCTATTTGCATTTGGCCAATACTTCCATCCAAGCATCAGTTTTGAACAACATTACCAAACTAATGCGACGGGGCAAAATATCAGAATCAGAAATCAAAACCCACAAGTTTATGCTCTCGGCCCTCACCGATCTCCACCTGGGGGAAAGTAGCAGCGCTGAGGCTCGAGGCATCAACAACCTATATATTTTTGCAGGAGTAGCCTTGTTGATTATTTTGCTGGCTCTGCTCAATTATATGAGTTTGACCACTGCCCGGGCCAATGAAAGGGCTCGGGAAGTAGGGGTGCGCAAGGCCTTGGGTGCATTTCGTGGCGAATTGATTGGTCAGTTTTATGGGGAATCGGTGCTGATTACTTGTCTTTCTTTCCTATTGGGATTTGGTCTGGCTTTTTTCCTGCGCCCCATCTTTTTTGATCGGCTGGATCTTCAGATTGATGCTGCCTTTATGCTGAGCCCGATCGTGATATTGCCTATGTTGGGTTTGATGCTGGCTTGTATTGTACTAGCAGGTGCTTATCCTTCGCTGGTGCTCTCCGCTTTTCGGCCAGTAGAAGTACTGAAGGGGCGTTTTTTAAAAAGCAGCAAAGGGGGCATCCAGATTCGCCAAAGCATTACTGTGTTTCAGTTCGTAGCTTCGATTGTACTTGTCATTGCCGCTGTGGTGGCCCAACAGCAACTCAGTTATTTACAATCGCGTAAACTGGGAATGAACAAGGAGCAGATCATGATGATGACGCCCTCCTCAGAAGGCTTTCACGCTTTTCGCAATGCAGTTTCTCAATTGAACGGAATAGAAAAAACGGGGAGCGCATCTATGGCGCTGTTCAAGGATTACAATTCGATTTTTTTTGTCACCTCGCCCATCAATAAAAAAGAAGTATCCCTACATAGCTTTGGGGTAGATGCTGATTTGGTCGATATGTTGGGCTTGACCTGGAAAATTCCGCCAGCTGATTTAAAAAACACGGCAGGTTGGGAAGGAAAAATGGTGCTTAATGCCACTGCAGCCCAAGATTTGGGGGTAAAGTCCCTGACACAAGCAAATGAAGTAGGTAGCCTTTTGGGGCAAGCCCTGGTCGGTGTGTTGAACGATTTTTACTTCAGCGAAATGAGCCTGAATCAAAAAGCACCACTAGCGATGTCGATTGTGGATAAAGATTTTAAAGGGACTTTGTACCTGCAATTGTCAAAAACGGCCAATGTGCAAGCAACGATGGCCGCAATTGGAAAGCAGTTCAAAAAACATTGCCCCGATAAACCCTTTGAATATTTCTTCCTGGACGAATCTTATGACACCCTCTTCAAAGCCGAAGACCGCATGGCCAAACTGTTTGGCATCTTTACCGGACTCGCTATTTTTATCTCCTGTTTGGGCTTGTTTGGCCTGGCAGCTTATGCCACGGCCCGCCGCGCCAAGGAAATTGGCATCCGTAAAGTGCTGGGGGCAACCGTTGGTAATGTGATGAGCCTGCTGTCGACCGAATTTTTGCGACCAGTACTGCTGGCGATCCTTATCGCCAGCCCGATTGCCTGGTACCTGATGAACCAATGGCTGAAAAAATTCACTTACCGCATCGAGGTAGAATGGTGGATATTTGCGGCAGCGGGCCTTAGTGTGATTGTACTGGCCTTGCTGACGGTAAGCATTCAAAGCCTGCGTACGGCCCTGGCCAATCCGGTGACTGCAATTAAAAACGAATGACAACTACAACTTATACAACACATGTTGCAACTAAAAAACATAGCTAAGTACCACAACAGTGGCATCCAGAAAAACTGGGTGCTCAAAGACATTAGCGCGAATATTTTTGAAGGTGAATTTGTGTCCATCATGGGGCCTTCCGGGGCTGGAAAAAGCACACTGCTGAACATCATCGGGATGTTGGAAGAACCCAGTGGAGGCGAGTATTACTTTTTGGACGAACCCGTACACAAACTTTCGGAAAAAAAGCGCACCGAACTGTACAAGCACTACATCGGCTTTGTATTCCAGCAATACCACCTGATTGATGAACTAACGGTATACGAAAACCTGGAAACACCCCTGTTGTACAAAAAAATCTCGGGGTCTGAGCGCAAAAGCCGCGTGGCAGATATCCTGGATCGATTCAATATGGTGGCTAAAAAGGATTTATTTCCCAATCAGCTTTCGGGGGGCCAACAACAACTCGTGGGCATTGCCCGCGCATTGATAGGCCAACCCAAGCTGATTTTAGCCGACGAACCTACGGGAAACCTGCAATCGGCTCAAGCGGATGAAATCATGCAGATTTTCAAAAAGCTCAATGAAGAAGAAGGAGTGTCCATCATCCAGGTGACCCACAGTGAAAAAAATGCCGCTTATGCCCAGCGGATTATTCACTTGTTGGATGGGCATGTTGAGCGGGAGGAAAAAACCACGAAATAAGTTGAAAGAAATAAGTTGAGGGAGGTTGAGAACAGGAGTCATCCCGAATTTTTGAAAAGTCAAAATCGGGCATAAACCTAATCGCGGAGCGATTAAATTTAGAATAGCCCCGGTTGTCCGGGGTAAATAGTTGGACCAAATTGGTGGCAACCACGGCAGTGGTTGAACTCAATTGAGCAAAAAGTTCAACCGCATCCGCGGTTGCGAAACCTTTTACTGCCAAAATGACCCCGGACGACCGGGGCTATTCTAAATTCAACCGCATCCGCGGTTTGTCATCCCAATTTTTTGGGATGACTCATGTTCTCAACCTCCTCAACCCCAAACTTATCATTTATGAAAAACATACTTTTGGCGCTCTTTATACTCAGTCTCGGAGCCTCAAAAAACACAGCGCAAAGTACCCTGAGCCTGGACGACTGCATGCGCATTGCCTTGGAAAACAACCTGCAAATCAAAAACTCAGGGTATCAACTTGATTTGGCCGAAGTGTCACTGCGACAAATTCGGGCGCAACAAATGCCCGACCTAAGCCTGAGTTTTGGGCAAAACTTCAACTTTGGCCGCAGCATCGACGTCAATACCAACCAGCGGATTGATGAGGTTTTTCTCAGCAATGGTTATGGTTTGAACCTATCGGTACCCATTTTTAGTGGTTTCGGGCTAAAATACCAGGGCCAACAACAGAAGCAGGCCATTCAGGCGGGCATCAAAGATGTAGAAACCAGCAAAAATCTGATTCGCCGCAACATCATCACGTTTTACCTCAATGCCCTGGCCAATCAGGAGCTTTTCCGCGTAGCCCAGGAGCAAGCGAATGCTACCCGACAGCAAATCGAACTGGCGCAAAAAAGAGTAGCTGCGGGAGTAGCCAATGAAGTAGTGGTGTATGAACTCAGAGCTCAACTGGCCAATGAGGAATTCAATGCTGTCAGCGCCCGCAACAATGCCGAGTTGGCCAAGGTCAACCTCTTCCAACAAATGAACCAGCCAGTGGACATGAACGCCCAACTGGATGCCAACCTGATCCAAAGGGTCAACAGCCCCGCCGAAGCCATGGCTTCGGCAACACTTTTGCAAAAAGCAGAGGCTAGCCTTCCCGAAATACAAGGAGCTCAATTGCGTATTTTAAGCGCCCAAAAAGGGGTGGAAGCTGCTCGTTCCAATTTTTTCCCCAGCATCAATTTTCAGGGGAATTACGGTGCTTTTTTTACCAGCACCCGTACTGAAGCTTACTTTTCACAACTGGATGCTACCCGCAACGGAAGCATGAGCATCGGCTTGTACATGCCCTTGTTTCGGGGTGGTGCCCTCCAGCAACAGGTACAACGGGCTGTAATCAATGAAAACATTGCCGAGAACAATCTGGCTGATGTAAAAAACCAACTCCGTACCGAGATTGAACAGGCCGTACAAAACCACCGGGCGACCCAGGAGCAGTGGAAAGCAGCCGAACAACAAGTAGCTGCCCAAACGGAAAATGTACGTTTGTTTGAAAAACGTTTTTCCGCCGGAACGGCCAATACATCTGAGTACATTTTGGCAAAGAACAACCTGACCCAATCAAATGGCAACCTGATCTCAGCCAAATACCGCCACTTGATTTGGAAAATAATTTTGCAGTACTACGAGAACGGTAAGTTTTAAAAAGTTGAGGAGTTGAGGAGTTGAGAAAGTTGAAAATCTGTCGTTTGTGGTAACTTCACCTGCTCAACTCCCCAATTTTTTCAACTAAATCCTATTTTTTTTCATTTTTTTATTACCATTGATTATTCTGTTGAATCACATCCCTCCCAAAAAAGCCTGATATCTTTTTGTTCCTGGATAAATATTATTTCAAAAAATGCGTAAATGCCAGATATTTTTTCAGCTCGTCCAGCGTTTAGAAAATAAGAAAAAAAGCATTGGGCTTTGAAAATCAAAATAATAGCTCCTAAATTTGCCCTTGCAATTAAAATTATTGCACCCTTACATCACCTGCTTAGATCGCAACAAAGTCATTGATTCTTTCAACCACAAATACCAAATGACATGTTGAAGAAGGATTATTCCAAAACGAAAAAAGTTTGTAAAGTTACTTTCTCTTTGCCTACCACTGCTGTTCAGGACGGCGCTGAAGTTCGCGTATTGGGCGACTTCAATGGTTGGGCCTGGCAAAGCGGCCTGGTTATGAAGGCTGGCAAAACGGAGTACACTGCATCTACTGAATTGGCACTGGGTGCCAACTACGAATTCCGCTACGCGATCAACAACGAACGTTGGGAAAACGATTGGGCTGCCGACGCTTATGTACCTTCCCCCTTTGATGGCATCAACAACTCTTTGGTTTCTGTATCTGCTGTAGTTGACGGTGAATTAACCGGTAAAGCTGAAGGCGGCAAAAAAGTTAAAGCAACTGGCGCCCCTAAGGCTGAAAAGCCTGCTGCTGCTGCAAAGGAAGAAGCCCCAAAGGCTCCAGCCAAAGCTAAAGCTCCAGCTAAAACTACTACTACGCCGGCTGCCAAGGCAAAAACAGCCAAAGCACCTGCCAAGCCAAAAGCAAAGGAGACGCCTAAGAAATAGTGCTTATTTCCAGCATTTCTCCAACGCAGCATTACTTTATTTGGTAATGCTGCGTTTTTTTTTGCAGATCACTTCTCTTTTAGCATTACCTTGCTATTTTTGCTAGGGTATGAAACAAAGATTAGGTCAGGGTACAATCCAATTGTATTACCCCTCTCTTTTCATCCATTTTATACGATTCGCTTTTTCCATCAGTAACGACAGGCCCCGGTCTGTCGAAGCCTCCAATCTCTGCATGTATGAGTAAGGTAATCAACCACAGCCTTTTTACCGACTACGATATTTACCTGTTCAAGTCCGGTACTCATTTTCGGATTTACGAAAAAATGGGCAGCCATTTGATCGAAGTCGATGGCCAAAAAGGCGTATACTTTTCCGTGTGGGCCCCCAATGCTCAGTCCGTTTCGGTGATTGGCAACTTCAACTTTTGGAACACCCAGGAGCACCCGCTTTCCTCCCGTTGGGATGGTTCCGGCATTTGGGAGGGGTTTATTCCCGGACTGGAAAAAGGCACCCTTTACAAATACCACATCCACTCCCAAAACGGGCGACATGTGGAAAAAGGCGACCCCTATGCCTTGTTTTGGGAAGTACCTCCCAAAACGGCTTCCATTGTGTGGGACAATGACTACACCTGGCAGGACCAGGACTGGCTCAAACAGCGCCAGGATAAAGCAGGTAAACCCCAACCCTACTCCGTATATGAAGTACACCTGGGTACCTGGAAAAAAAATGGCAACGAATCCTTGAGCTACCGCGAACTGGCGGTAGATCTGGTGCAATACCTCCAAGAAATGAACTTCACTCACGTGGAGTTTCTGCCCGTGATGGAGCACCCCTACTTCCCTTCCTGGGGGTATCAGGTGACTGGGTATTTTGCTCCTACCAGCCGATTTGGCACACCACAAGACTTCATGTACCTGGTGGATAAATTGCACCAGGCGGGTATTGGTGTCATCCTGGACTGGGTTCCTTCACATTTCCCTACGGATGCCCACGGCCTGGCCGAATTTGATGGTACCCACCTATACGAGCACGAAGACCCACGCAAGGGTTTCCATCCGGACTGGAAAAGTGCGATCTACAATTTTGGCCGCAATGAGGTACGAAACTTCCTGGTCTCTAATGCCCTGTTTTGGCTCGATCGCTTCCACGCGGATGGTTTGCGGGTCGACGCAGTGGCCTCCATGCTTTACCTGGATTATTCCCGTGAAGAGGGCCAGTGGATACCCAACCCCCAAGGTGGCAAAGAAAACCTGGAAGCCATTTCTTTCTTGCGCGAATTCAATACGATGTCTTACCGGGAGTTTCCGGATGCCATCACCATTGCTGAAGAATCCACGGCCTGGACGGGGGTATCTCAACCTACCTATGCGGGCGGATTGGGCTTTGGCCAAAAATGGATGATGGGCTGGATGCACGATACTTTGGATTATTTCAAAAAGGACCCCATCCACCGCAAATACCACCACGGGGAGATCACTTTCAGTTTGATCTACGCCTTTACCGAAAACTTCATGTTGCCCCTCTCACACGACGAGGTGGTGCACGGCAAAGGCCCGCTGATCGACCGCATGCCCGGCGACGAGTGGCAACGTTTTGCCAACCTGCGCCTAATGTACGGCTACATGTATACACACCCGGGTACGAAGCTGCTCTTTATGGGTGGCGAGTTTGGCCAAACCAGTGAATGGAGCATCGAGCGGGGCCTGGAATGGTGGTTGCTCGAGTTTGGCCCGCACAAGGGCGTACAAGCCTGGGTACGCGACCTAAACAAGTTTTATTCCGATCACCCGGCGATGTATGAAAAACAGTTTCACCCTGAAGGTTTTGAATGGGTTGAGCACGGTGACTGGGAAAACAGTGTACTGGCTTACTTGCGCAAGGGTGAAAAAGCAGAGGAAAACTTGCTGGTCGTGTGCAATTTCACACCTACCACCCGCCAGGGCTTCCGCGTTGGGGTACCCGCTGCGGGCAAATGGAAAGAGGTACTCAGCAGTGATGCCAAAATCTACAACGGCACCGGAGATCACCTCAACGGCACCGTCAAAGCCGACAAACAGGAGTGGAATGGCCGGGAACACTCAATTGAGTTTACCTTGCCACCATTGGCAACGGTGATTTTTCAAAAGGTGTAAATTCGATAGAAAATAGAACGGCGTGGGTGGAACGGAAGGACTGCTCACGCCGTTTGTATTTGTGGGAATTTTGTCTTAGATTGGGATAAAATTACAATCCAAATTTTATGGAAGATTGGAGAACATTGATCTCGGTGAATCCTAATTAGATGCTCTTTTCCGACCTCCTCCTCGGCCTCGCCATCGGCGACGACTACGCCGCTGGCCTCGAATTCCAGGATCGCGACTGGATTCGCCAACATGTAGATTTCCCCCACATCGGGGGATATTCCTTTCCCTTTCATCGCCTAGCTTCGCTGAACAAATCAACGGTTTATGCGCACCACCAGCCTTCTTTTGCTACTCTTCATTTCCAGCCTGTCTGCTTTTGCCCAGCCCCAACGCAAGGCCATCATGGGTTTGTTGGGAAAAGAAAGCCCCATCGGCATTCTCGTCGACAGCATTTTGCCCAATACCACCCTGGCCAGTGCTGGTCTCAAAAAGGGGGACCTGCTCACCGAGCTCAACAACAAAGCCCTCAAAAAAATGGCCGATTACAACGCCCTTGCCAGCCTTGTGCGCAATGGCGACAAGGTCAATGTCCGTTTTCAGCGCGATGGGGCCAGTAATTTTAAAACCGTCACAGCTGTGATGCGACCATTTGAAAGTTCCCCCATTGCAGACATTCAATACGATTGGGTAAAATTCAAAGAGGGATACTTGCGGGCGATCACGCGCAAACCCAAGGGCAAAAGCAATCTGCCCTGCATCTTGCTCATCCCCGGCTACGGCTGTGGCAGCATCGAAAACTACAGCACCAGCTACAATGGCAAACTGATGAATGAGTGGCTAAAAAATGGCTATGCCGTGGTGACCATTGAAAAAAGTGGCCTTGGCGACAGTGATGGTTGTGCCCACTGCACCGAAGTAGACCTGGCCACCGACATCGAGAGTTTTGATGCGGGCTACCGTTACATGGAGCAATTGCCTTTTGTAGACAAATCCAATCTATTCATCTGGGGCCACAGCATGGGCGGCACCATTGCGCCCGAAGTGGCCAAGCGGCATACTCCTCGCGGCGTGATGGTTTTTGCTTGTGTATTCCGACCCTGGAGTGAATTTTTGCTCGAAATGCACCGGGTACAAAAGCCCTTGATGGAAAACCTGAGTTACCAGCAAACCGAAACCTTCGTGCGGCTAATCCAAAAGGTTTATTACGAGTTGTTTGTGCTCAAAAAAAATCCGACCCAACTCCATGAAGTTCCTGAATACAAGGCCATTGTTGAATCCGAACTCAATTACCAGCCTGGCAGCAACAACATGTGGGGCCGCCATTGGCGTTTTTGGCAACAACTCGATTCGGTCAATCTGGCCGAAAGTTGGCGGCAAACCAATTGCCCGGTTCTGATCCTGCACGGCGGCGCGGATTATGAGCAATGTAGCCTGGTAGAGCCCCTGATGATTCAAAAAACCGTCAACGAAGCTCATCCCAACACGGCCACCTGGGTGACCATTCCAGACCTGGATCATTTTATGATGAAAAGTAAAGATTGGACGGAGGCGTATCAAAACTTCAAAGCGCAGCAGTATACGAAGGGGAATTTTAATCCAAAAATTGCAGAGGAAACACTGAGTTGGTTGGGGAAAATTCTGAGGTGAACCTTTAGTGCCTTAGGTTTCTTAGGTGGTGAAAAAGAAAAGAATTTTGCGGAGCAAGATTTTCACCACCTAAGAAACCTAAGGCACCAAAGGGGCACCTAAGTTAGGTAGTCTAAAAGAACGAATCGATTTTACACATCTCAAGGCACTGCTCCCACAACTGCGCCCGATCCTCCTCGATGTACGTATACTTCGCCGAAGGTTTTGGCTTACACTTGTCCCAATACAAACCACTTTGGCCCTTGGCTTCTGGCGCGCTTGCACAAAAGATTTGGCAAAGCGCCCCCTCTGCCGGGCTTACCCCGCCGCTGCGGCGGATTTTCCAAGCCAGGGCGTGCAACCAATTGGTCCTTTTTACACCGATATCGGTTTTCACCAAGCCAGGCTGGATGGCATAGCTGGATACATTTTCTTCTTGCTTACGCTTATGTAATTCGGACACAAACATCACATTCGCCCCTTTGGACTGGGCATAAGCGCGCAAGCCGTGGTATTTGTTGGTCAGGTTCAGGTCGGCGTAATTGATTTTGAACTGAAAGTGAGAATCCGAAGCTACACAAACAATCCGGCCATCTTCGGCCTTGCGGATCGCAGGATACAACAGGTGGCTCATCAGCACATAGGCCAGGTGATTCACGGCAAACATGGTTTCCACCCCATCCTCAGTCAGGGAATGCTGTGAAATCCAGGTGCCTGCATTGTTCACCAATGTATCAATCACAGGGTGTTTATCCAAAATGAGTTTGCCCGTTTCCCGAATCGAAGCTTGTGAAGCCAAATCCACGGTCAACAACTCCAATTGATCGTTTTGGGTGGCTGCAAATATTTTATCCAGTGCTTCCTGGCCTTTGTCGGCGCTGCGGCTGAGCAAAATGACCCGGGCACCTTGGGTGGCCAAAGCCTTAGCCGTTTCGAATCCCAGGCCGGAATTTGCCCCCGTAACCACTGCTACTTTGTTCTTCATTGTATCCAAAAATTTGCGCGAAATTAACACGGATCAGGCTTCCAGCAATAAAATTTTTAGCGCTTCTTCGGTTTTACCTGCCTCAATCCAGGATTTGGCCAGTTGGTGCAGGGCTTCAGCGCCTTGTTGCAAAGCAGCCTGAACCTCGGTTTGAGTTCGCAAAGTAGCTATTTCCTCACTAGTTGGAAAAAATTCGAGATTCCCCAGGCGCCCAAGGTTGTTTCCCGTTAGGACGGTACTGTTGCGAATGGACGCAGGCAGGACATCTACACCAATGCCTTTGGTCAGCAGTGGTTTGGGAATTTCAAAAAGGGCATCGCCACTTGCCCGGCAATACCAGTTCCCCCCCATGCGGGCTACCAGGTCGAGCTTGGTCGTATCCAGCCGACCATTGGCATCCAGGTATTGCTCCTGCACATGAATGAGCAAAACCTGGCAAATAACCAGATTACCAGCACCGCCTTCGGAACCAGTAGGGATCACTTGTAGGACTTTACACTCAAAGGAAACCGGCGCCTCCCCTACCCGTGGAGGCTGGATCAAAGTGGAAGGCACCTGGGTGAATCCTGCCTTGATGAATTCGTTAACCCCTTTTTCGTATTCGGTACTGGCCAGAGACATCTGTTCCACCATGCTGTAATTCACCACATTGATGCTTACTTCGGCTACTTCCAGCACATTGTCCAGGGTATGTTTGGTGCTATTGCCACGCACCCGTCGTGAAGGCGAAAACACCAAAATCGGTGGATTGGTACTAAACATATTGAAAAAACTAAAAGGGCTGAGGTTGATTTGCCCTTCTTTATCCAAGGTACTGGCAAAAGCGATGGGCCGCGGTGCAACAGCCGCCTGAAGGTAACCCTGCAAATCAGGTATGCTGATGCTGTTCGGGTCAATGGTTTTGATGGACATCAATGCAATTTTTTGGAGTTATGTTGATTCTCAGCAAAATAACGCAGGAACACGAGTCATGCGTCAGACAAAGATCATAAATTATGCATTAGCCCTTGGTGATTTGTTTAACATACCTAGTAATCCGGCCCTGATTTTTTATACTAAAATTACTTTTTCAATTCTTCCTTTAAAGTCCAAATGTCATCCCGCAAACGCTCCATATCCAGCGGCAAAGTGCCATTGTAAATCCCCCGCAGACGCCTTTTGGTATCCACCAACAACACATGTTCGGTGTGTAAAAATTCGGTCGAATCCCGGTTGTACCCAATCTCCTCCTCAGCAAAATAACTCTGCCGCGCCAATTGGTAAATCTCGGCCCGCGAGCCAGTCAACAAGTGCCATTGTTTGGGGTTGATGTGCATGCGCTCGCCGTAATCCCGCAATTGAGCCACTGAGTCCACCCAAGGCATGACAGTATGGGAAAGCAATTTGACCCCCGGATCATTGGCAAAGGTTTCCTGGATCAATTGCAGGTTGCTGGTCATCTTGGGGCAAATGCTGGGGCAAACGGAAAAGAAAAAATTGGCGACGTAAATTTTACCGTCCAAATCCTGATTGGAGAGGGTATCGCCGAGTTGGTTGCACAAAGCAAAGGAGGCAATGCGATGGATGGTGTCACTGTTGAGGGCTGACTCAGTTAGCCAAAGTGGGTTAAAACTGGGGCTATTGTAGACGGGGAGCGTGCTGAGTGTCGGTTTTTGACAGGCAGTCAGGTAGCAACACAGAGTTATGGTGATGAATAAGAGTGATTTTGGCATGGTGATGGTTTTGAGGAGTTTGGAATTCCGCTTAATCCTGGAATTGATTAGACTTGAGGCGATTTGATTATCAAGCAATTAAATTAGCGCCTAGTAATTTGGCACAGAGATTTTTCGAGTTACGAGTTCCGAGTACATGAGTTTTGAGTTTTGAAGTGAAGTTTTGAATTTTGAAGTAAGCTACCGCTACGACTCAGCCAAGACGGAGTCAAAATCGCTGCGGTAGCTCACTTCAAAAATCGTAAGTCATGTACTCGGAACTCGTAACTCAAAAAAGAAAATCATCAATTACTTGATAATCGAATCGCCTCAAGTCTATTGAATTACTCGGGCTTCTCCTTGAACTCCCCCACCATTGCATCCCAAACCGTAGCACAGTTTTTCACCCCCGTCAATCCGTATTGACGCCCATTCCTCGCCACGTAATTGAGGCGCAACACTCCATTGTCGTACCAGGCCTGTTGTTGGCCGTCTTCTTGGCCTTGGGTATAATTAAAAATGCTGGCCAATTTTCCATTGGGATGCCAGGTGTAGGCCAGGCCCTGATGCAAATCGGCCTTGAAGTGGTAGACAAAGCTAGGTTTCCCATTTTCCCACCAACCGTAATGGATGCACTCCCGTTTGCCTTGTTTAAAAAAGCGCTTTTCCCGCAAGCGACCATTGGGGTGCCAGTAACGGGCCACTCCTTCTTCCTTTCCATGCCAAAAAGGGATCATTTCGGCGGTATCGCGAGGGCCGTATAGCGCGTAGCGATACCCGCTAAAGGGCTGACCATGCCAAAACAGTTGACCATTCTGACTACTCCAATTTTCGGCAGCAGCATTCATTCTTTGCGCTGGAATCTGGTGCTTGCCCAACTCACAGTTGCACAGCAAGAGCGCAAGCACCATTCCAAGCACATATTGTTCAAAGCTTGTTTTCTGGTTTACCATCATCATTATCGACTAACCGTGCCTGGTGTGCCAAAAAAACCACTGCCATTCAAATAAGGCGCTTCATTGGTAAAATGGTAGTGGTAGATGCCCTTGGGAAATTCGGTGGTAGCGTGTTTGTGGCCGTGGTAACTATCGAGATCCGCATTGCTGACCGTTTTGCCATTTTCTTGCGGACCATAAACCGGGAAACCATCCAAGAGGAAGCCGAGGAGTGCATCCTTGCCTACTTTACCCGTCAGGTACATCGGCTCCACGTGGTAGTGGTACTCATTGCCGGGCGCAGGGTGGCCATTGTGCTGGTCAAAAGAGTTGATCTCATTGGTCAGGGGCTGATTGGGCCCGGCATACTGGTTGAACAACACCACACCATTAAGCGATATGCCAATTGAGCCCAGGGGGGTAGCCGATTTTGAACTGGCTTCCTGCGGATTCACCGGAAAACGAAAGGTCAGATTCTTTTCGGAAATGCGGTTGGGGTTGATGGCGAATTGGGGGTTGCTGCCCGTGTATGCCTCGTATTTGGTGCTTTCCCAGGCCGTTCCTTTGAAATAAGGGCTTTTGTGATCCGGGAAATCTTTGGTTTTTACCACCACAAAATTGCCATCCAGGTACACATCAGTAGCCCCGTAGATTTTTTTGTAGATCGTGAGCATTTCACTGCTGCTGGGGTTGACGTTGTTGCCCGTAGTGTCAATTGGGCTGGTGCTATCACCATCTGCTTTTTGGCAAGCAATACTGATCGACAAAAAGGCTATCAACAGGGAAAGCAGGGATAATTTGAAAGGAATCTTGTTCATTGGATGGTTCATTGTGTGATGAAATGAAAAAAAGAGTTAAGTAGCGGTCTATCGATGCTCCTTTCTTTTAGGTCGATGAGGCCGTTGGGCTGCCATTTTGCGAATGACTTCTTGAATAATTTGGTCAAATCGCTGTTTTTGCTCCGTATCGCCCAGCCTACGCACCGCCTGAAAATGTTGGAAGGTGATCAACTCCGCTTCGCCCTCCAATTGGCGCAAACCAGCCAGTGCAGCAGTATCATTTTGGGCAATTCCGGCAAAAAGGGCCTGGCGCAATTCGACGCGCTCGGCTTCAACTGCCTGCATTTTGCTGCGGTGCTGTTTGATCAACTGTTGGTATTCATCCCTTTGAGCCGGGCTGAACTTCAGCTCATGCATCAGGAATTCCGCCGCAGCCGAGGGCCGATTGGGCCGATCGTGGGGGCGGTTTATACGCAGGAGTAAACCCAGCGAAACGACATTGAGTACAAACAAAAGCAAGAGGGCTCCGCCCATTATTTTGATGGCATTCATGTTTAATAATTGAGTGGTGATGCAAAATACAGGCGGGAAAACTGCTCCACTTTTTGCATTTCCTGCTGTTTGAAACCTACATTGAACCAGACCGCACAATTGAGCAGCAACATTAGCACCGCAGCAGCAACCATTTGAATGGCCATGCGCCGAACCTGCAGGTGTTGCACTTGTCGCGCCGCACGGGTGGCCTGGATGCGGGCTTCGATTTTTTGCAGCAAAGCCTCATCCGCCTTGGCTCTTTGCAGGCCTTCCAGGCTTTGCAATGCAGCCTCTATTGGATCAGGATGTTTGGATTCGTCCATCAGGCAATGTATTAATCGTTCTCGTAAAAGTTTTTGAGCAATTCCCGTAATTTCTGTCTGGCTCGTACCAAAAGTGACTCAACCGCCGGAGTACTGATCTCCAAAACCTGGGCGATTTCAGCATAGCTGAGCTGCTCTATTTTGGCCAGTACAAAGGCACTTTGTTGGTTTTCCGGCAATTTTGCAATGGCTTTGAACAAAGCGACGCTGGATTCCTGCCGTTCAAGTAGCACCCCTGGGTGAATAAAATCGGGTAGATCCAGGTTTTTTTCTTCCTGCTCCGTTTGCCGCCAAAGCGACAAGGTGATGCCAAAACGTTTTTGCGCTTTACGGGCCTTGATCCGATCCAAGGCCTTATTCACTGTGATGCGGTACAACCAGGTGTGCATGCTCGACTGCCCCCGGAAACTGCCGATGGCCTCGTACGCGGCCACAAACACATCCTGGGTCAACTCTTCGGCTTCTTCCCAATTTTGCAACAAAGACAAAGCGGTATTGAACACCCGGTCTTTGTGGGTGTAAAAGTAGTCCTGGAAAGTACTGCTGCCTTCCTGAGAACTGTGGATATGTGCTTTGGCTTTGGTCAAAAGTTGGTGTTTAGGGGTTAGACGAGAAGGTTCTAAAAAACCTGCGCGACTTGGTATTATTTTTTATTGAGAAAAGCTAAAACCTCGTCAACGCTGGGGTTGAAGCTGATGATTTTTCGGTTTTGGTCGATGAGGATGTCCAGTGGAACGGCATTAAGGTGATAGTTTTCCCATAATCCATCCCTGTCGATGCTTTCATCGCTGACCCAAAAACCTTGTTGCCAGGGCAATGGACTTTTACGAACGTATTTTTGCCAATCGCTAAAGTAGTCCTCTCTGGCAATACTGAGCAACACTATTTTATCTTTTAACTCCTCATATTGAGCAAGATAGGCCTGATCATTTAATAAACAAGCTCTGCACCAACTGTTGCCAAACCTCAAAAGGATGGGTTTCCCTGACCATTCATCGCTGCGGTGGCTGATTTTGGAAGTGTCAACAAAACTAAGTTCGAGCATGGTTCTACCCGGCCAGAGTCGATTGTTCAGTTTTTTATAGGTGTATGAATTTTCCTTCACATCCGCAGGTACAGATTCAAGGGATTGCCAGACGTGTGGAAATTTTTTCCAACTGTATTCATTGGTAAAAAGGGTATAACGCATAAAACCTATACACTCGATGGCCAAAACCGGGTCTTTGATGAAAAGGGTATCCAGGTACTTAAAAATCTCCCGATCGATAGAGTCCCTTTTTTCTTCTCCAAAATCATATTTCCGGTGGTTGAGACCGTTCGTTTTTTCCAGTAGGTCATTCAGGTAATTTTTGCGCTCGACATTGCCTTTGATGAATTCCACTCTTCCGCCTTTGTTGTTGCCAGTGATTGATACCACATCATCGGGGTCGAGTAGCATATAAACCCCTCTTCCATAACCATCTTTTGCTACCCAAATCAGATCAAAAGACTTCTCATAAGGGCTAATGCTTAGAGTAGCACTAAAGTAGCCCTTTTCATCTAGTTGAAAGCTATCTCGTCGATCCCAACAGCTGCGGAAATGAATGAATCTGGTCTTAGCATTGGTAATGCGGCCACTGATGGTCAGGGCCAAGCCCATATTGGTAACTGCGAACAACAGTACCAGTCCGGCCAGCACCGTTTTGAGGAGGAGCGTTTTTTTCATTAGCGGGTTTTAGTGATGAGACGACAAATCACCACAAACCCTGCGCTGCGCCCGGCATTTTTTACCACAATTTCCAGCCCAACACCAATGCAACTTTTGAAAAATCTGACTCCAAAAAAGGATACAACCTCAACAAATCCTTCTTTTCGTACCAGCGCAATTCAGCGCTGAATTTTTTGTAACTCATCCCGGCCCCGCCCGCAAATACATTGCCCCCGCTGAGTTCGTACTGGCGGCCATCAATCCGGTTCATGGCCGACTTGAAGCCCAGTTCAAAAGCGTAGGCCGCACTCAATGAAAAGCGCAAATCTTCGGTGATGAAAAAGTAATGCCGCAGCCCTGCCGGAATTTCCAGGGCTCGGTAATTGATCGAGGTCAGGTCGTTGCGAATGGATTCGGTGGCGAAAAAACTTTGCAGGTTGGGTTCCACAAAAAAGGCCCACTTGCTTTTGTTGAAAGGCAGTACAAACTCCAGGTCCAGCCCGAGCCGGGGTGCCGCTCTTTGAGAAAAACCATCCACCCCTGTAAAAACAAAATCGGAAAAGCTCAGGCCGGTGGTCACCCGTAAATTGAACAAGTCGCGTTTGATTTTCCCATCGTAGTTCGTAAAACTTAGTCCCTGGCACTGGTGGTAAGCGATCAGGTATTTTACCAATTCGGACTTGTAATATTTCAATTCCTGCAACACTTCCGGGCGAGCTTGAGCACATTTGGCTACGGCCAATTGTTCCCGAAACTCCACATTGCTGGCAATGGTGTTTTGGTCTACAATGTATTTTTTGTACACCAATTGGCGAATGCCTTGGCCAGGGGTTTGGAAGAAAAAAAGATTGAGGTCGCCATCGGAATACTGGTACAAAGACACTGTGCCTTCAATCAACACTTTCAAAAAAAGCTCTTCGCTGTGAAAAACGGCATTGCCGAAATAATCCATCTTGCCGATGTCGCCACTACTGCGGTCAATGTCCACTTTGGCGCGGATGTATTTGGAAAAATTGTACACGCCGAATTCCTGGACATTTTCAATGGATGCGGAGTGGGTCCGCTCGGTGTCTGTTTTGCGGTATACAAAGGAATTGGGGTTGTCGTTCCAATCTGAATTCTTGATCAGACATTCGGTTTTGTTGCCCTGGTTGTCGATGAAATAAGCCCGTTCAAAACGAATTTGAGCAGTTAGGTTTAGCCCAAAAAAACACAGGAATAGCGCAATTAAGTCGGTTTTCATGATGCAGGTTTATCCATTGAATTGATCAAAAATTGAATAAAAATAAGCCAAAAGAGTTCAAAAGCCAAGGGCTACCCTTTGCACTCAGGGAATGAAAATCCTTTCTGTCACCCCGTGAATGCCTTTCTGAATGTGTACAAAATGGATGCCACCAGGTGCATGCGCCAAAGGAATCTGCAAGCGCTGCCCCTGCGTTTTGGCCTCGGCCAACACTGCACCATAACTGTTCAACACCTGAGCTTGTACCTGCGAACCTTCCGGAGCAGTCGCCTGGTCTATTTCCACATACAAGATCCGCGCCGAACTGTCGAAATTGATTTTTTGCCACTGCTTGTCAATGCCTCGGTCGCCTACCTTTGTCAAAGGACTGCCACTGACCAAACGATCCGACAAATCATTGAGGTAACATTCCAGGTTGGTATAGCCAGCCAGTCCTGTGAATTTGATCGACAGCTGGGTGCCATTGTGGTCCTTCACATTGGGGTTCAAACCTTGGGCGGTTTCCCAAGAATCGGGCATGCCATCGCTATCCGTATCTTTTGGCGCAGTCGGAGCCGTTGTAAAATCCAGTCGGAAAGCATCCTGGTAATAATCGCGGCCATCAATAGGGCGGCTGTCAATAACATTGTCCAGCAGGGGTTGCAGCAAGCGACGGTTCATCGGATCGCGGCGGCGGGTACTGTGAGGGTTAAAAGCGCCTACGGTGCTGCGCAAATTGGCCAGCAAATCGACTGTGGCCGTATAGGTAATTGTGGGGTAAGGAAAACGGGTGCTGCGACGAACGGCCTTGCCCAATTCCCGATTGGGATGATTGGGCGCCGTGCAAAAATCGTTGCAGCAGTAAAACAGGTCATAGTCGGCATAATTGGGAAACCTGCTCAGTTTATTGCCGCTGACAAACAGCTCATTGTTGGAAAAACCCAGCATCAGGTCGCGAAACATGCCATGGCACATGTTGCTGCGTACCACCGAGAGGTTGTTGACAAAATTGGGCAAAAGGCGCATCCCCGGCGCTTCCTGATTTGAGGTATAAAAACCGGAGTTGTAATACATCTCGATTTGTTGATCCCACAGCAAGTTATTCGACAGCTCGATCCTCAGCGGATGTTGCAGGCAGGACATGTCATTCGGCGCCTCGCCACTTTGTTCACAACTCATTTCCGGCATTCGCCCGCCGATGCGGTTCCAGATGTTGTGGTGGATGCTGATGCTGTCTTTGCGGTGCCCGTTGGCCGAATAATTGAGCAACATCCCACCAAATTCGTAGTGGTCCCCCAGCGTTTCTGCCAACTGACAATATTGAATGCTGAGGTTGTTGCTGCGAGAAATTTGAATGGCCTCGTCGGTGGCATTGGCAAAAGAGCAATGGTCGATGACAACCCGACTTGCTGCATCCAGGCGCAGGGCATCGTCGGCTACCCAGCCGCTGCCTGGCCGGATTTGTTCGGTGGCCGGGCGTGAATTGAGGTGACGGATGATGATGTTTTTGGCCCCATTGTTGGGCTCGTACCAGTCGTCGATGATGATTCCCCGCACGATGATGCCGCCCGGTGAACTTTGGCCAGCAATGTAGCAGTCGCCCCAAATGAGCTCCGCCGCGCAGTCGATAATACCACTCACCTTAAACAAGATGTACTTCGGGCCGGGTGTTGCCAAGGCTGCGTTGAGCGATCCAGGGCCTTCACAATTGAGCGTGGTCACATAAATGACCTGCCCACCGCGTCCGCCACTTGTGTTCAATGCTCCAAATCCTTGAGCTCCGGGGAAAGCCGGGATTTGACCCCAGAGGCCAATTTGTACATAGCAGTAAAAACAAAGAAAGGCCAGTATATTTTTCATAAGCTCTGGGTAGGTTTGAGGTGTTTGCAATAAAGATTTAAAGTACTGAAATAACGTAAAAAAGAGCAAAGCCCGACAAAAAAATCTTTAGATTTGATACCATAAAACATATAGCTATGCCAGATTTTGACGCCATCGTCATTGGGTCAGGGATCAGTGGTGGCTGGGCAGCCAAAGAGTTGTGTGAAAAGGGCCTCAAAACCCTGGTGCTGGAGCGTGGCCGCAACATCGAGCACATCAGCGACTACCCAACTGCCTTCACCGAACCCTGGGAGTTCAAACACCGCAACACCCATCCGCGCCAATACAAGCAGGAAAATCCACTCATCAGTAAGGCGGCGGGTTACAATGAAGATACGGCTCATTTTTTCATTGAGGACAAGGATCATCCCTACATACAGGAAAAACCTTTCGACTGGATTCGAGGGTATCAGGTGGGTGGCAAATCCCTGATTTGGGGGCGGGCCTGTCAGCGTTGGAGCGAATACGAATTTAAAGCACCAGCCCAGTTTGGTTACGGCATCGACTGGCCGATTCGATACCCCGACGTGGCCCCCTGGTACAGCCATGTAGAAAAATTCATTGGTGTTTGTGGCCACAAAGATGGAATCAAGTCCATGCCCGATGGGGAGTTTTTGCCCCCGATCGAATTGAACTGCGTGGAAAAAGTATTGCAGGAAAAATTTCTCCAGCACTACAAAAACCGCTACCTGGTGCAAGGCCGTTGGGCCCAGCTCACCGAACCCAAGGAAATACACCTCGAACAAGGCCGGGGTCGCTGCCAGCGCCGCAACCTCTGTATGCGCGGCTGCCCTTATGGTGGCTACTTCAGCTCGGTCACCAGTACGTTGCCCTGGGCCAAAAAGACGGGCAACCTGACCATTCGGCCTGATTCGGTGGTTCACTCCATTCTTTATGATGAAAAATCGGGCAAAGCCAGCGGCGTCAGGGTGATTGATGCCAATACCAAAGAAGTGATTGAATACAAAGCCCGAATCATTTTTGTCAATGCCTCGGCACTGAACAGCAATTTGATTTTACTGAACTCCCAAAGCAATCGTTTCCCCAATGGCCTGGGCAACGACAATGGTTTGTTGGGCAAATACATCGGATTCCACATTTACCGGGGCTCTGCTCATGGCGAGATGCCGGGCTATGAAGACAAATACGTGTACGGCAAAAATCCGGTGGAATGTATCCTGGCCAATTTCCGCAACCTCGGCAAACAAGACACTGACTTCCTGGGTGGCTATACCACTTTTATGGGGGCTTACCGCGCCCGACGCGATGCCGCGGAAGGCATTGGGGCCGACTACAAAAAAGCACTTTCCGAACCCCGGGGCTGGGAAGTGTACATGTACATGCAAGGGGAATCCATGCCCAACGAAAACAACCACGTGCGGCTGAGCACCGATCAAAAAGACCAATGGGGCATTCCACTACTCGTCACCTCGGTGGGTTATGACGACAACGCGGAAAAAATGGTAGCTGACTTTTTGACCCAAAGCCGCGAAATGCTCGAGGTGGCGGGTTGCCAAAACATCAGCACCCACGACAACAAACAAGCTCCCGGCCTGGACATTCACGAAATGGGTGGGGTACGCATGGGCCGCGACCCCAAAACCTCCTTACTGAATGAATGGAACCAGCTGCACCACTGCAAAAACGTCTTTGTGACCGACGGCGCGTGTATGACCAGTACGGGCAACCAGAGCCCCTCTATTTTGTACATGGCGCTGACCGCACGGGCTGCCAATCATGCGGTAGCGGAATTGAAAGCAGGAAATTTATAGGTTGAGGAGGTTGAGAGGGTTGAGAAGGTTTAGGCTCCGCGAGCGACTTAGACAAGCACTTTGTCAAAATCGCTCGCGGAGCCTAAACCTTCTCAACCTCCTCAACCTCCTCAACCCTCTCAACCTTCTCAACTCCTCAACTTATCCCTATGGATCGCAGACAAGCACTCTACCAAACCTCCCTCCTACTCGGCGGAACCTTCATTGGCGCGGAAGCCATCCTGAGTGGTTGCGCCCCGCGTAATCAATCATCCGCTAAAAGTGCCCTGTTTCAAGCGGGTGACGAAGCGCTGTTGGACGGCATCGCCGACACCATCCTGCCCGACACCACCGGTTCGCCTGGCGCAAAACAAGCCGGAGCGGGTGCATTTATGATGCTCATTGTGGAAGATTGTTATGCGGAAGAGCAGCAAAAAATCTTTGTGGAAGGTTTGAAAAAAATCCTGGCGGAGAGCCAAACCCAATTCAACAACAGTTTCAATGCCTTGAATGCAGTACAACGACATGAACTCCTTACTGCCATGGATAAAACTGCTGCTGCCTACGAAAGCAGTAAAGCAAACGATGCTCCGCCGCATCCTTTCAGCTTGATCAAACAACTGGCCACTTTTGCGTATTTCAGTTCGGAAATTGGGATGACCAAGGCTTTGCGTTACAACCCCATTCCAGGGAGATTTGATGGTTGTGTGGAGTATAAAGTGGGGGAAAAAGCTTGGGCGTAATTTGCGCTACCAACTGAGGTGCCCCTTTGGTGCCTTAGAAATTGGGACTCATTTCTCCTTCCGCAAAGCCTTCAAGAAACCCCGCACCTCCCGTTCCGCCAAAAACCGATGGTACAAATTCCCAAAAAGGATACACAAAATCCCGATCACAAAAATCGAGTTGCGGGACATCTCCACCATTTTGGCATGCATTTCATAAAATGGCCTTACGAGCAATACCTCTATCGCAATCACAAAGGCGGTGAGCAGGAACAAAAATACCGCCACCGCGTGAGCATTGCTGCGGATTTGCGGGTAATGGGTACGCAGGCATTTTTTCAAAAACAAAATGGCGCCCTGGTCTTCCCGATCCATGCGCAACAGCTCGGCCAATACGTGCTCCGCTTTTTGAAACTGCCCGGTATGGTACAAGGAGGCCGCTTTGCGGAACAACATCCGCCGAAAAAGATCCTCTCCCTTGTATTCCACTATATTGTTCATGATCGAGGTTTCAATCACCACATCTACCATCAACAAATGTTCGCGGTAGGCCCCCACCTCAAACAAGGCCGTAACGTAGGTCGCCAACACCTCGAAATATTCCTCAAAATCCAGTTCGCGAATCTCCTTTTCATTTTCTTCAAAAAAACGAATCTGCTCCTGGAAAGCCGTTTCATCCAGGCTCATAAAAGTGCGGTAAATTTTGGAATAATACGTTGGCTTATACATGGCTGCGTTAGGTTTCAAGAGACAGACATAATGTCCAAAGCATAAAGTACGGGTTTACTGGGGCTGACGTCTAGTTCCAGGGACGCGATCTGAATGTTGAGCAGATAATCGCCATCCGGTATTTCCGAAGGCACATAAATCAACTCGGTAATGGTACACGCACTCCGCGGAGCATCGGGGTATTGCCAAAAAGCTTTGTGCCCCAATAAAGCCCCCGCGTCCTCTTCCCGATCCACCGAAGGCAAATCCAGGAGTAG
Organism: Haliscomenobacter sp.; assembly: GCF_033763495.1. Classification (GTDB taxonomy): domain Bacteria; phylum Bacteroidota; class Bacteroidia; order Chitinophagales; family Saprospiraceae; genus Haliscomenobacter. The sequence goes on from NZ_JANRKL010000041.1 coordinate 32,656, forward strand.
GTGTTGTACCCCACGATCCACCAAAAAAGCAATGGCTTCGTGGTGCACATACGGCGGATTGCTGCCAGAATAATTTTGCCGCAATTTGTACTCATCGTTGGGCAAAGTGCGGATTACCAGCGCTTCTGGCACATGGGTAACAAACAAATCTTCCAATTGTTGCCGCAAAATGACCCGATCACCATTGTCCAGCCGCTGTGGCCAAACGCTAATCAATTTGGCAAAAAAATGAAAGCGGCGCAAGCACTGGTGGATGGTATATTTTTCGCTAGCAATATGCCCTACACACTCGGTATGGGTACCATTGCCGTGGGGGTTGATTTTGAGGTTGTAAAAATTGACCGCCCCGCCCCGATTGGTATCGCCGATGAAGCCAAATTCGGGTGCTTCTACGGGCCAGAACTCCGGATAAGGGGCATAAAAACAGTTGGCATTGCCCTCGCCAGCCACCAGCGGCATGCTGATGTCGAGCGGAGCAGCCAGGTCAATGGAGCGAGTTTGGCCTAAAAAATGTACACGTACTTGCATGGTTTGTTTTTTCATCGCACCTGAATCTGGAACAGCACTACCACTCACAGGTTTTTATGCAACGTTAAAAAAATTTTAATTATCAATCGACTGATATTGTTTAACTTTTCGCCCTCGTTGAAAAACATATTCATTAAGTACGAGTCTGAAAACAATCCCTTGCTCATGAATTTTTTGAAAAATAGCCTATTGCTTTGTTTGTCCCTTTTGGTGTACGGATGCGCCCAGGCGCAACCCAAGGACATGGATGAAAAAGTGGCCTATGTAGAGCGTTATCGCCTTCTGGCCGTAGAGGAAATGGAGCGCACCGGCATCCCCGCCAGCATCAAATTGGGGCAGGGTCTGCTGGAGTCGCGTTGGGGCACCAGTGATTTGTCGCGCCTGGCCAACAACCATTTTGGCATCAAATGTGGCAAAGACTGGAATGGCGAAGGTTATTACAAAGAAGACGATGACCTCAACGACAAAGGGGAACTCATTAAGTCCTGCTTCCGCGTTTATGGTAGCGCCGAGCAGTGTTACCGCGACCATTCGGCTTTCCTGATGAATCCGGCCAAAAAAGAGCGTTATGGCCCCTTGTTTGAACTCAAACGTACCGATTATAAAGGCTGGGCAGAGGGTTTGAAAAAAGGAGGCTACGCCACCGACCCTGGCTACCCCAGCAAACTGATCAAATTGATTGAAGACCTGGACTTGCACCGTTACGACGAAATTACCTACCAGGACTTATTGTCCGAAATAGGCACTTTACCCACCCTTACCCAGCCTGATTCACCTGAAAAAATCAAGCCAGTTTTGGTGGTAGGGGTACCCCAATCGACCAACGATGTGAAGTTCATCATAGCTGGCGCCGGGCAAACGGTTAAAGACATTGCCTCCAAGCAATTTGTATCCCCCAAGTCCCTGATGCACCACAACCCCCATATCAGTGGTGCTGACGAGCCACTCAAAGCAGGTACCCGGGTGTTTTTGCAGTCCAAGCCCAAGGCCTGGCGTGGTCAGGAAACCTACCACAAGGTGCGCAAAGGAGAAGGGATGATAGACATTTCGGTGTTGTATGCCATCGACCTGGACAAACTCTACACCCGCAACAAAATGAGCCACGGCCAGGAGCCTGCTGAAAATGCCCAGATCAAAATCCGCGGTGGAAAAGTCAAGAAGCAGCCAAAACTGAAAAGCGACCAGCCCGATAAAAAACCAACCCCCATGCCTACGGTGCCCCAAACGAGCACACCTGGCAACATGACCACTACTGCAACATCTACTATTCCTCCAACCACTACAAGTACCGGAACCAAAAGTGAAGTGCCACCAAGCAAGGCCCCCACTACCCATGTGAATACGACCACGGTTGGGGCATCAAACAACAAAGTCAATCCGGTCAATTCTGGCGGAAATGATCCTTTTGGCAAGTCCAACCCGGTGCCAAATTCGGGTACCCAAAGCACAAGTGCCGCTGGCTCCGTTGTTGCTCCACAATACCACCTGGTGATGGAGGGCGACACCCTGGAAAGTTTGGCACAAAAGTTCAAAACCTCCATCGATGGTTTGAAAAAACTCAACAATTTGAGTACAGACGAATGTAAGGTGGGATCTAAAATTCGGGTGAAGTAAAATAGTCTAGCTTTTTCTTATTTTCGCCCAGTTTTAGTAGCAATCGATTATGGAAAAGAACGTTTTTGGCCGGGCCTGGTTGGTGATCGTGTTGGCGGCATTGTGGCTGCTGACTTACCCTTCTGTCCACAACCGGATTCCCTGGTTAAAAGACAATCTGCGGGGCTACAACTTTTACGAGTCTTTGCGCAGCACCCAACCCAAAAACAAGCAGCGCGACGCAGCCAAGGCCAAAGCGAAAAAACCGATTGCGCCAGTCATCAACCCTGCTTCTGAAATCCAGATCAGTGCTTACGACGCCAAGGACCAATACCATGGTTTGACCTACCTGGCCCATTTTTTTGAAAAACTGCGCCAGCGCAAAAGCCAGATCCGCATTGCCTATTACGGCGACTCTTCCATCGAAGGTGACCTCATTTGCCAAACTTTCCGCGACAGCCTCCAAAAACGTTTTGGGGGCAAGGGAGTAGGATACGTGGGCATCGACAACCCCATTCCCGGCTTCCGGCAGTCGGTGCGTTTGAGTTTTTCCAACAATTGGCAACGCAAAACGGTAATCGACAAGGACCCTGGACGCTTCCCCTTCGGGATTTCGGGCGAAAACTTTCGGGCTTTGTTCCCCCGCCTGATTGTACCCAAGGACACCATTGATGGAACAGCTGTCATTGATACTGCGCCGCCGCCCAAACCCATCTCCGTCCACCATTGGTCGGAATGGGGCGCCAGCAAAAGTTTTTACGGCACCCGTGGTTTTTCCAGTGTCCGTTTGTTTTATGGCCAAACTCAGGGTGATAGCCTGGCTCAAAGCACCCGCAAAGTCACCAGCACTTACAATGGCCGCAGCCGCGAAATCCAACTGGATGGGCGCGAAATCCTGAACACTGTTATCCTGGCCGATTCCATGACCACCAGGTTGCGGGCCGATTTTAAAGTACCGGGCTCCTTGCCCTTGTACGGTGTAAGTTTGGAAACACCCAATGGTGTCATCGTGGACAATTTCTCCCTGCGCGGCAATTCTGGCCGTAGCCTGATGCGCATCAGCCAGGAACAACTGAGCAGTTTCCAGACCGCCCTGGATTACGACCTGATCATCCTGCAATACGGCCTGAACGTACTCAACGCCAAACTCCAGGACTACAGCTGGTACACCCGCGAAATGAACCAGGTCATCGAACATTTCCAAAAAGCCATGCCCGGTGTGCCGATCCTGTTGGTTGGTCCCTCCGACAAGTCGATCAAAGACGGCGCAGCCATGCACTCCGATCCCAGCGTTTACCGCATTACCGAAGCCCAACGCCAATCGGCCATGGACAAAGGCTGCGGTTTTTTCAGCTTTTACGAGGCAATGGGCGGCGAAGACTCCATGGTGGAATGGGTAGAACGGCGTCGACCCAAACTGGCCAACCTCGATTACACCCACTTCAACAGCAATGGCGCCAAAATTGCGGGGAACTACCTGCTGACTTTTCTGTTGGGTGGATATACTGAATATGAACTTGCTTATAAAAAACGACCTTTGTAACTTACTGCTTCAAACCCTGATTATGCCACTGGACGATGTTTTGGACGATTTTGAATGGGAAAACCATAAGGAGGACCTCGAGGATGATTTTGAGGAAGAACTCGAAGAGGAATACGATCTTGTCATCCCACCCGACGCAGATGTAGTCTGCATCATGCGCTTCCCTTTTAGTTGGCAAGCCGAACTGGTAAAACTCATTTTGCGCAAAAACAATATTGCCAGTTTTATTACCAATGACCTAACAAACAACATGATGCAGCTGGAATGGGCACAAGTAAACTTATTCGTGATTGCCGAAGAGGCAGCCCGTGCCCTGGAAGTTTTGGAAGAAAACCGCAAGACCAAAGGCGAATTTCCTGAATAAATTCCAGCTATTTAAAATACAACACATGGCTTTGATCAAACCCGTAAAAGGTATTGCCCCTCAATTTGGCGACAATTGTTACCTGGCTGAAAATGCCGTTATTGTTGGCGATGTAGTGATGGGCGCGGATTGTAGCGTCTGGTTTCACGCCGTCATTCGTGGCGATGTCAACGCCATTCGGATGGGCAACAAGGTGAATGTGCAGGACGGTGCCATCATCCACTGCACCTACCTCAAAGCCGCCACCACCATCGGCAACAATGTATCCATCGGCCACCGCGCCCTCGTACACGGCTGCACCATCCACGACAATGTGCTCGTGGGCATGGGCGCCATCGTGATGGATCACGCGGTAGTGGAAGAAAATGTACTGATCGCCGCCGGGGCCGTAGTCCTGGAAAATAGCCGTCTGGAAGCTGGCCACATCTACGCTGGCGTACCCGCCAAAAAGGTCAAAGCCATCAGCGCGGAAACGTTTAAAGATACCATCGAGCGGATCGCGAACAATTATGTGATGTACGCGGGGTGGTTTAAGGAGGAGTAGGCAAGTTATTTGGCCTTGCTTAGGTGTAACTTAGGTGCCTTAGGTTTCTTAGGTGGTGAAAGCACTTTCGTGCCTAGTTTTTCTTCACCACCTAAGAAACCTAAGGCACTTAAGACTCACCTAAGGAGAGTTAAGCACTAGGTTCAAGTGACCTTTATTTCTTTCTCCTGCTCCTTCAAAAACGCCTCCGCCCCAATCGCATAAAACCTTACCTCATCCCCCACCCTCAGCCGCACCGGCGGTTCCACCTCTGGCAAAAACATCCGCCAGGGCGTACGCCCAATCACCTGCCAGCCCCCGGGGGAATCCAATGGGTAAATCCCCGTTTGTGCCCCTGCAATGCCAACACTACCCGCAGGAATCAGCGCGCGCGGCACCGCCCGCCGCGGACTAGCCAGCTCCGGCTCCACCGTACCCATGTAAGCGAAACCCGGCAAAAAACCCAACAAATACACTTGGTAGGTCCGTGCACAAAAACGCTCGACGAAAGCCGCCGGGCTCAATTGTTTTTGTGCCGCCAGTTCCAGCAAGTCCAAAGCATAGGGCGGCTCAAAACACACCGGGATGGCTACCATACGCGTGCTCGCCGCCGCAGTGTGTGTCATTTCTTGCGCCAAAACCGGCAAAATCCAATCCTTAAGCAACTCAAAAGGCAGCTGCTGCGGGTAATTTTTCAGCAAAAAAACCGGATCCCACAAGATGGCCAAAGTGTTGTACGCCGGAATCAGGTCGAGTACCCCCGGCAAATCCATTGCCGCCAAACGTTGCCAACAGCCCTGAACCTGCTGGTGAACCACTGGATCTAGCCCCCCGCCCCAATCGAGCAAAAGCCCCTGATCACCCAGTGGACTGATTTTTGGCCGCATTTCAGAACGATTAAGCTGCATTTAACAAAGATAATTGGTTCCAATCCTAAAAAAAAATCCCGATTCCTTTACTCCTACGCCACAAGATGGTATTTTTGCAGCCGTTTATTGAACAACACAAAAGGTCAACTAACAACCAAACAGGATATGGGTCGCGCGTTTGAATTTAGAAAAGGGCGTAAACTTAAGCGCTGGGCCAGTATGGCCAAAAATTTTACCAAAGTAAACCGGGATGTTACAATTGCTGTAAAAGAAGCTGGTCCTGACCCGGAGACCAACTCCAAACTGCGAATTGCCATCCAAAACGCCAAAGCCCTGAATGTGCCCAAAGACAACGTCGATCGCGCCATTCAGAAGGCCCTGGGCAAAGATTCTGCCGACTATAAGGAAATTGTATACGAAGGCTACGGCCCCCACAAAGTCGCCTTCGTGGTTGAAACTGCTACCGACAACCCCACCCGCACCGTTGCCAACGTGCGCAGCTACTTCTCCAAGTACGGCGGCTCATTGGCCAGCTCGGGTACCTTCGATTTCATCTTCTCCCACGATAGTGTATTCAAAATCAAAGCCGAAGGCATCGACATCGAAGAACTGGAACTGGAACTGATCGACCACGGCCTGGAGGAACTTTTTCCCGAAGACGATTGTATTGTGATCTACGCAGGTTTCAAAAACTTCGGCGCCATGCAAAAAGCCCTCGAAGAACGGGGCGTGGAACTGGTCAGCGCCGAGTTTGAACGCAACCCCAACGTCACCAAAGAACTGACCGAGGAGCAAAAAGCCGACGTGGAAAAACTGATCGATAAAATGGACGAAGACGAGGATATCCTCAACTATTTCCACAATATGGTGTGATTGCACTTGCCCGATGTGGCAAGTTTATCTATATTTACACTCTCTTTTTTAGGTCCCTTAGCTCAGTGGTTAGAGCGTCTGACTCATAATCAGGGGGTCGTAGGTTCAAGTCCTACAGGGACCACTTTTTAAGCCTTATTTCGCGGAATGACCGGGGAGTAAGGCTTTTTTTATTGCCAAAAATATATGCGATACCTGCCAATCCAAGAATGCTTCAATTGTCGCTCCAGTGGTGCGACAATTACAAAAAAATAGTTGGGCAATGCCGGATGGCCTCTATTTCTGTCGAGTTGTTGGCCTTAGGAGTATCGATGGTTTATTCCACAAGCTCCCAACGTCCCCCTTTTGCTGCCCCTACCCGTTTTACTCTGTTCTCATCTTTCAATTTGGACAGTTGTTTTTCAACGGCACGCTCAGAAATCCCAATCATATTGGCAAGCTCTGGAATGGTTATGGAGCCATTGGATTGTATCAGCTCAAGGATTTTCCCCGAACTTTTCCCCGAACTTTTCCCCGAACTTTTTTCCTCCAATCTTTTAAATTTGATGCGAAAGCCAGATTGATCGTAGTCAAAAACTGGAGCGACCAGACCTGCATTTTTACATTCCCTAATCATTTTTAAAGTACCTCTCCCCCAAGCTTCAATCAGGCCTGCTCTAAAAAATGTAGTAGCTATATCTGGATTAAATGGTATGGAAGGATGCTCCTTAATTAGGTCCGCAACTGTCCATGTTTCGGGCAATTGGCCAGCATTCCAAAAAGTAATGGCACCGTCGAAAACTTTAATTTGAATGGGGTTTCCACTACTGTAATCCTTGTGGGCTATGGCGTTGAGCAATGCTTCACGAATAGCCGATTCAGGATAGGGATATTCTTCAATTCTTTCGATGCCTTCATAGCGGATTGAGGCTTCAAAATACTTGGACAAAAGCAAGTCCATGGTTTTTTCCACCTGTTCCAATAAAGGCCCATGAATTTCATCTTGAAAACGCAGATCGTCTTCCGTGCGGAAATAGCCGATTTTCACATAGGCACCCGTAAAAAACTGTTCTGGATCAGGATGGAAAAGTAAAATAGCCGCTCGCTTGAGGTATTTCTTTTCTTTCAGGTGAAGCTTATCAATAAGGATTCGGTCATCTTCTTGCAAAACAGTTTTGTCCAAGCGTTTGGTTTGAGTTGCCCTTTTTCGGAAATAGTCAAATGCCGATGCACTAAGGTCTTCAACCGCAACATAAGGAACGGGAACACTATCCCAACGTTTGCCTTGCTTTTGGAGCAAAAACTTGTCCAGTGCTGTTCCTTTAAGCTCTTGCTTGGTACTCCCGCTACGATAATGGTATTGACCTTTGTAACTAACTGGATAAGGGTGTGGAGCAACCTCAATAGAAATCAGATCTTTGCCACTTTCTGAAGAAAGATTAACATCTACAACGATGCCCAATACATCCCTGATTTTATTCGGCAAATCTTCCATCAGCCGTTTGGCGTCGTCAAGACCAATTGCATTTCCATGGTCGTCTCTACCTATTTCAAGCCTCCCACCATTGGCATTGGCAAAGCCACATATCCATTTAATGTATTCGTCGCGCCAGGTACTTTTCCACTCTGTGTTTTGACTTTCGCTCATGGTAGGTGAGGTGGTAGTAGTAAGTTGATCATTTAAAAACCAATAGCAAATCTAAACAAAATTTGTTTGAAATTAAATTTATATTGAACATAAATCTTTGAGGGGTTCATTGATCGAAAACCTCTACCTGCCGACACGCTCTGGCTCGAAGCCAAACGTGACTGCTGGCTGCGCTAGACACCCTGGCGCAACCAAAAAACATTTACAACCTTTCACAATGGCATTTATCTTTGCACCAACAGTACCCGTTTTGCATACCGTAAGATCTGCTTGCGGGTCATTCTCCTTAGACATTCTCGGAATAACGATAATACACCCTCCATGCCTCTCGACGAAGCACACTTGGAGGGTTTTCTCTTTTATAAGCTATGAATAAACACGTATACACTAAAGTCCCTCTGTCGTTTCAAGATCAATTGGTATTGCTGAAAAGTCGGGGGCTTGAAGTGCCAAATGAAAGCAAAGCACTATACTACCTACAAGAGATCAGCTACTAGGGAGAAAAAATGTATTTTGCAAGGATTGTTTTTTATTCTTGAATGTCCAATCTGGTACAACCAAAGCGGAAATACACACAACAACCACTAAATTAAAAATCATGGTAATAGTTTAGCACCTCGCCTTCGCCGAAGCGAAACAATATTTTTCAGCCACAAATGACACAAATTTTCACAAATTAAGGCACGAACTTCGTTCGTGTCGGAAGCACAAACGCAAGTTTGTGCCTTAATTTGTGAAAATTTGTGTCATTTGTGGCTGAATTTCTAAAAAACACTCCACCGGAGGTGGGGTGCTAAACTTGTACAAATCATGAAAAATAGAATTCTGACAATCTTACTTGGCTTTTTGCTTTTGAGCGTATGGTCCTGTCAGAAAGCGGCCGACCTTACTGTAAATTCAAAAGAAGAACTTGAAGAAAAATTGAAGTCGGAATTTGAAAAAAGCAACACCACTTCAATCGCATATTGTGTCGTAAAAAACGATAAAATGCTTCACAGTGGAGCTTTGGGCTTTGCGGATACAAAGAATAACAA
>NZ_JANRKL010000042.1:0-34544 GCF_033763495.1 Haliscomenobacter sp.
CTTTTAAAAAATACAAAAAACAACTAAATTTGGCTATCACAAACCTTAAACCCTCGTCCGTATGGCCAAAATACTCGATTACGACGCCCTACTCAAAGACTTTGTCACCGACTTTTTCCAGGATTTTGTTGCCTTTGTTAGTCCGGAATTGTACGAAGCTATCGACTGGACAAAAGGATATACTTTCCTCGAACAGGAACTGATCAACGCATTTCGAGGTAGGTGGAAAATAAAAGGCAAACGAAGGCATACAGATAAATTGGTTAAAGTTCAGCTTAAAACAGGCAAGGAGCATTACATTTTTGTCCATATCGAGTTCCAGCACAACTACGAATCCGGCTTTAGCCGTCGCATGTATGAGTACCGAGCCATCGCCGGCCTGCGCTATGGGATCGAAGAGATTAGCGCCTTCGCTGTTTTTACGGATGACCCGCCCCCTGTCGACGAACTTTTATACGAGCGGCGAACTTATGGCACCATGCTTCAGTATCAGTTCACGAGCATAGTGGCCGCAAATTATCCAGAAAAATTCCTGATTGATGCCTCTGATAACCCTTTTGCAATCGCGCTTCTCGCAGCTCAGTATGCGAATCAAAGCAAAGATGATGAAAAAAAGCGCCTTGCATTAAAGAACAAGCTGTTCGAATTGGCTCGGACAAAAAATATTCCCTTTGACCGAATCGTCAAAATCCTTAACTTTGTAAGGGATTTTATCGATTTGTCACCCGAATTCGAAAATGAGTTCCAACAAACTCAATATTCCTTGGTTTTTCCAAATTCCGACGATATGACCATTTCACAAGGATCAAAAGATTTTGCAGCTGGCCTCTACGAGCACGTCTTTGGCATCAACCCTCTGACTGAAGTGGAAAAAGAGCGGCAAAAAGCAGCAAAAGAGCGCCAACGCGCCCAAGAAGAGCGCCAACGCGCAGAGGAAGAACACCAACGCGCCCAAGAAGAACACCAACGCGCAGAAGAAGAGCGCCAAAGAATCAACAACATGATCCTCTCCCTCTACCAGGAATTTCAAATGCCAATCGAGCAAATTGCTAAATTGGCCAACAAAGACATGGAGTATATTGAAGACCTGATTGCCAAAGCGACAGAAAGAAATGATAGAGATTAAGCAAAAAGTGCAACTTTGCTTGAATGATGTTGAAGGCTTGAATTTAGCGCTCGAAGCTAGCGGCAAAGTTTTTGGCCACCAAGGAGCCAAGATACAAAGCAGGCTGAATCAAAAATGCTTTCTTCGTGGCTTTCTGCCTTTGTGGCTACTCTTGTTCTAATCGCGCCGCAGGCGTGATAAAATCCGCGTCAATCCGCCTCATCCGCCTCCTCCGCGCTGCTATTGTTGTCGCTTTGGCCTGCCCTTTTTTCCTCCCCTAAAATCCCCAAACCCAACGCGAAAATTCGTCACTCGTCACTCGAAAAATTCGTCATTCGAAAAATTCGTCATTCGTCACCACTCCCTGCACATCCACCAACAAGCCTTCCCAATCAAACTCCGGCACCAACTCCGCTGCCTCCCGCAGCCCCTGCACATAGCGCTGCCCCATCAGCCGAAGCACCTCCTGCTCGCTGGCCTGCTCCAGCAGCGCATAAGGCAAACGCAGCTGCAAATAAAGCTCGCCCGTGCTGGCCTCGAAGCGCCACTCCTCCTCGTGAATGCCATCCTCGGCCGGATCGGTACCCAAAAACACCACCCCAATGCCCTGTAGCCCCGGGCCATAGGCCGCCAACTGCAAACGCGCATTCAACACCTGCTCCAGCAACTGCACATTGTGGCTGTCAATTTTGTCTCCAATGGAATTGTCTTCCACAATGCTGGAAACGACAAAAGCTGTGTACAACATGATCTTCTAAGGTTTTACAAGTCCACTTTGTTGCCCGGAGGCCGCATCAGGGGCACCGCCCGCCGGATGTTTTCCGGCAACAAAGCATAGTGGTATATTTTTAAAGCTTCCTGACGCAAACAGGCTTGTACCGAACCCCGATACTGCACCCGATAATTCAGGCCCCGCGCCGCAATCCAATTGTTGCCGTAGCGCCCCTTTTGCCCCCGGATGCTGATGCCGTATTTCCAGACCTCACCCGCGCGCAAAAAAATCTGGGTATCCCCCACGCAAGCGTAACATGGATAAAAACCATTGGATTTGGCCCGCAACACATACTGCTCACAACGCTGCAAACGCCGCAGCCGCTGCTGCAACTGAGCCTCCCGCTCCGAAGACAAGATCAAAGCCCCCCCGGCATCCTGATCCAAAAAACCAAGACCCTTCCAGGCCGCTACTAACGCCAAGATACAACTACCAAGCAACAATATACGCAAAGCCACACGCGGATTCCTGGGATTTTGGGGAGCGGGGAGGCGCATAGGTACTGACTGATACTTCTTTGATACCGTGTTCATAAAGGAATTTTTAACCACCTGGGGTGGAATCAGTGAATAAAATGCTACTTTTCGGATCAGTTCCTATGCTGGGAACAAAGGTAAAAAAAGAGAATTAATATCTCAAATAAAAGATAAAATTTTTATTTATGCCACTACCTAATGATCCTGACCCCCTGGTTTTTCAACGCGTAAAGGGTGCCCTGAAAAGCGTAGGCATTAGCCAAAAAGACCTGGCCAAACGCTTCGGACTGGCCCAGGGTGTAGTGAGTACAGCCCTCAGCGGCGGCAACGAAAAAACCTTCCGCCGCATCGTCGAGCTGCTGGAACAGGAACACGGCATCGATCCCCTCCAGCTCTGGGGAGAAGGCGAACGGGGCGACAAAATCCTGAATGAACTCCAGGCCATCAAAAGTGAACTCCAGGGGCTGCGCACGGAAATGGAAACGCTTAAACGTTTGATTCAGCATAAAAAATGAAGCTGCTGCCTCAGGGCAAAGGCATTACAATTGCGCTTGTTGGAAGGTAGCGCTTGTTTCAAAGTGTTTTTTTTTATCGTGCCTCAAAATGATCTCGCTCGCGCCGAAGGCGTGAGCAAAAATCCGCCAAAATCCGCGTCCTCCGCGCTGCCATTGATGTCGCTTTGGCCCGCCTTTTGCCTCTCCAAAAATCCCCGAACCCAACGCGACAATTCGTCATTCGTCATTCGAAAAATTCGTCCCTCGCCAAAGTTTACCGTAAAAAACTACCACGGTTTAAAAAAAATACACTATGTTTGCGTTGGTTTTTGTTTTTTTACCACTATTGCCGCACCCGCGGCGAAATACCTGAAAAGTACTGCGACTTTTCAGCGGCGAAGCCTTCTGACAGTACCATACAATCAATGCTTTTGATGTAAAAACAGGCCTTGAACGCTGGGGAAAATCCCGACACAAGGCACCCCATTCGTCATTTGTCATTCGAATAATTCGTCATTCCCCCTTGCTTCCCGGCTCACAAAAGCTTAATATAGCAGCCAAATCCAAGTCATGACTACCTCGCTCCACATCAACCTCAATGCCTTAGACGAGTCCTTCATCGAAGAACTACGGCAACGTTATGGTGCAGCCGAGGTGGAAATACTGCTACCCGAAACACCTCAAGATTGGCTCACCGAGGATGGCTTCTGGCAATTAATCGAACGCCTGGATTGGGAAAACGCAGGCGACGACAATGCTGTGATCGAACCGCTGGTGCAAGCCCTGGCCAATCTGCCCATTTCTAACATCCACCAGTTTGAAGACATCATGGCCGAAAAACTGTGGCTCCTGGACACCCGCGCCCACGCCGAAGCTTCGATCCGCGATCGGGAAAAGAAGTACCTGTCGGTAGATTATTTCCTGTACGACCGCTGCTGTGTAGTAGCCAACGGCAAAGCATTTTACGAGGAAGTACTGCACGATCCCTCCCAATTCCCAACTGGCTTGTCCTTTGAGCGTTTGTTGTCGGCAGCAGGCTTGGCGTATGAGCGCAAAACGGGGAAAACCCTGGTCCATATCCCTCGGAAGTCGTATGAGACATATAGTAATGAAGCGGGTTGGGAGGAATAAAAGCTGAAAGCGATGCCCCACGGCAACTCTCACCAAAACAATAACCTACATCACCTCTATGAAATAACGGATACGCTAGAGGATGAGGTGTACAAATACGGTGTCTCTGACGATGAGATTGATGAGGATGGCCTTTCGGCCTGATTAAGAGATCAATTGTCACTCTTTAATCTGGTAGCCAATTTTTTACGGTTTGTTGGAAAAATACTGATCCGAGACATTCCTGGCCGAAAAACCGCCGAACAAATAGAGGAGGAACACGTTCAACAGCATGTTGAGAAATATGGCAAACGCCCACGCGGAAATAGAGAAAAAAAAGGAAGGAAGTAGCTTTTAGCATTCCATTGTTTTTCAGGCCTCTTCTCCTGTCGATGAAGAGCGTGTACACACCCGACCCAAGGCACCCCATTCGCCATTCGTCATTCGAATAATTCGTCATTCCCCACATGTCTGAACACATCACCATTCTCGAAGCTGGCCGTGCCGAAAAAAACTACTGGCGTGACCTTTGGCGCTATCGGGCAAATCCGAAGGATGGGAAAAAAATATCGCAGATTTGATCAAGTGTTTCATCATCAAATGATACCCCTTGTTTACTGAATTAATCCAAAAAGAAAAATTAATCGCCGTAATTGGCCTGGGCTACGTCGGCCTGCCCCTGGCCCTCGAATTGGCCAAACACTTTCGGGTCTTCGGGTTTGACATCAATCAAGAACGGGTGGCCCTCATGCAGCAGGGCATCGACCCTACCCGGGAATTGGAACCAACTGCATTTGAAAACGTCGACATCCACTTCACCGCCGATGCCGCCGATTTGCAACAAGCGCACTTCTTTATTGTAGCGGTACCCACCGACATCAACGAGCACAAGGTACCCAACCTGATTCCACTGCAAAAAGCCTCGGAAAGTGTAGGCAAAGCCCTCAAACCCGGCGACTACGTGGTGTACGAATCCACGGTGTACCCCGGCTGTACCGAAGAAGACTGCCTGCCCATCCTCGAAGCCCACAGCGGACTCCAAGGGGGCCAGGACTTCAAAATAGGCTACTCCCCCGAACGCATCAACCCCGGCGACAAAACCCGCACCCTCCCGACCATCCTCAAAATTGTATCGGGCTGCGACGCGGAAGCACTCGCCACCATCGCTCAGGTGTACCGCCAGATCATCACGGCGGGCATCTACGAAGCACCCAACATCAAAGTAGCCGAAGCCGCCAAAGTGATCGAAAACATCCAGCGCGACCTCAACATCTCCCTGGTCAACGAGCTGGCCATGATTTTTGACCGCATGGACATCGATACCAATGCCGCCCTGGCCGCAGCAGGCACCAAGTGGAATTTTCACCGCTACGCCCCCGGGCTGGTGGGCGGCCACTGCATCGGCGTGGATCCCTATTACCTGCTGCACAAAGCCCGGCAACTGGGCATCGAGCCGCAGGTGATCGCCGCCGGACGCCGCATCAACGACGCCATGCCCATCTGGATTGCCAAAAACCTGGTGCAAACCCTGCTCCAAAAAGGCAAAAACCCCAGTACGAGTAAGGTGCTCGTGATGGGCATCACCTTCAAAGAGGACGTAGGCGATATCCGCAACTCCAAAGTGGTGGACCTGGTCAAAGAACTGATGTCCTACTCCATCCATGTACAAATCACCGACCCCTGGGCTTCACCCAATGAGGTGGCGCATGAATACAAACTCTCGCTGACCGAACAGGTGGGCACGGCCTACGATGCCATCATCCTGGCAGTCGGGCATCAGGAGTACAAAACCCTGGGGATGAACTACTTCCGCAGCATCGCCCACGGTGACCTGATCTTGTTTGACCTGAAAGGATTGTACCAGGGGCAGCGGGACGAAGCGGATTTTTATTGGAGTTTGTAGGGGAAAAATGCAACGGTTTAGAAATATTATAGTATGTTCGCATTGCTTATTGTTTTTTGTTGTGATTGCCGCGCTCGCGGTGAGGAGGCTGAAAAGTAGTGCGACTTTTTAGCGGCGAAGCCGTATAAAATACCACTAATATGCTTCAAAATTCCACTACTTCTATTCCTTTTCGTTAACCAGTACTCCACCCTTGCAGACTTTGTTCCAGCAGATTTATACCCGTTTTTTCCCCGATCCACAAGTGATCCCCTGGATTGGTGGCACCAAACTCAGCAAAGCCACTTGGGCCTTCATGCAGGAAAAGGGGATACCTACTCTGGATCAGCTCAACAATATGGCTTTTATCCTGGACTTACTGCGCCCTGGAGACGTTTTTGTAGCTGCAGGAGTGAACACGGGTGCCTACAGCATTTTGGCCTCAGGTGTACGCAGCGCTTACGCTTACCGCATTGAATCAAACCCTGCGGCATTTGAGCACCTACAAACCAACATCCAGCTGAACCATTTGGAAAAACTGGTGACCCCCATACAGCTTACCCCAGCCACTCCTTCTGATGAAGCACCGGGGGCTCCTATACTAAATGGCCAGGGACAGCACACGCACGATACCTCCCCAGTACCGCTGCATGCCTTCAACCAATACATCCGACGCATGCCCGATGTGATCAGCATTGATCCGCAAGCGCTGGAAATGGATGTGTTCCAGAAGGGACTCCAGTTTTTGCTGACCCCTTACTTAAAGGTCATCTTGTTTGAACAGCCCGGGCAAACAAAAGCGGGAATCCCCCCAAGTCTTCAGCAACAATTGCTGGACTTGCAGTTTGAGACCTATACCTATGAACCGGAACTAAAGAAACTGCATCCAATACATCCTGCCGAAACACACTCCTCGATTGTTTATTGCCGCGACCCGGAATGGGTGCAGCTGCGCGTAAGCATCGCGGATAAAGTAAAGGCTTTTTCACCATCGTTAGAAACCAGGAACTAAACCTACCCAATCCCCATGAGTCACCAGGAACACCTCACCATTCTCGAAGCTGGCCGGGCCGAAAAAAACTACTGGCGCGACCTTTGGCGCTATCGGGAATTGTTTTTTATACTGGCCTGGCGGGATGTATCCGTACGGTACAAACAAACCGTGATCGGGGTAGCCTGGGCGGTCATTCGCCCCTTCCTGACCATGGTCATTTTTACGGTCGTATTTGGGCGGGTAGCGCAGCTGCCTACCGAAGGCAATGCACCCTATGCCTTGCTGGTGTTTGCGGGCATGCTTCCGTGGACCCTGTTTGCCACTTCCCTGGGCGAAGCTTCCAATAGCTTGATTGGCAATTCCAATTTGATCAGCAAAGTGTATTTTCCAAGGCTGATCGTACCTACGGCAGCAGTAGTGACCGCCTTTGTGGATTTTTTGATCAGCTTCGTACTCCTGGTGGGTATGATGATTTACTACCAATACGCGCCGAGCTGGAATATCCTGCTTTTACCGCTGTTCATGGTATTGGCACTGTTGGCTAGCCTGGGCCCCGGGTTGCTTATGACCGCACTCAATGTCAAATACCGCGATTTTCGCTACATCATCCCTTTTATTGTACAGTTTGGTCTGTACGTTTCACCCGTAGGGTTCAGCACCAGTGTAGTGCCCGCTGAGTGGCGCTTGTTGTACAGCCTCAATCCTATGGTGGGGGTAATCGATGGGTTTCGTTGGTGTATACTAGGGGCAGATAGTACGGTGTATTGGCCGGGGTTTTATTTGAGCTTGGGGGTTACAGCCTTGTTCTTGTGGTGGGGCATTGCCCTGTTTCGACGCATGGAGAAGAGTTTTGCGGATTTGATTTAAAAAGTACCAATGTCTGACATAGTGATCAAAGCCGAAGGGCTCGGCAAAAAGTACCTCATTGGCCACCAAAGTGAACGCGAACGCTATACCGCACTGCGCGATGTATTAGCACGGAATGTGAAAGGTGTCTTGAACAAAACCCGGCAGGTATTCAGTGGTCAACAACTGCTGGCTGGAGATACGGTTGAGGAGTTTTGGGCGCTACGCGACATTGATTTTGAGATCAAACGCGGCGACCGGGTGGGCATCATCGGGCGCAACGGTGCTGGAAAAAGCACCCTATTGAAGGTGCTGAGTAGAATAACCGAACCCTCAATGGGGCGAGTAGAAATACACGGTCGGGTAGCCAGTTTACTGGAAGTTGGTACCGGATTTCACCCCGAACTGACCGGCCGTGAAAATATCTTTCTGAATGGTGCCATCTTGGGAATGACTCGTGCCGAAATTAAAAAGAAATTTGATGAAATTGTGGATTTTGCTGGTGTGGAGAAATTTCTTGATACACCTGTAAAGCGTTATTCTTCGGGTATGTATGTGCGGCTGGCTTTTGCCGTGGCTGCGCACTTAGAGCCGGAGATTCTGGTAGTGGATGAGGTGCTGGCGGTAGGCGATGCTGAGTTTCAGAAGAAATGCCTCGGGAAGATGGAGGACGTGAGTAAGAATGAGGGGAGAACTGTGCTGTTCGTGAGTCATAATATGGATGCAATTAGTAGATTATGCAATTCTGTATTTTTATTAAAGCAAGGTCAAATATCAAAATTTAGCTCTCAGATTCAAGGTATAAACGAGTATTATCAGATTATTAAAGATAAAAGCATAAGCTCAACAATAGATAATAAGTACTTATCAATTATTGAAAATGTAATTATAGTTAAAGATGACATGTTTTTAATTGAGAACGAAATAACCATAAAGGTGAAAGTGATTTTCAAAGTAAATATAAATAATTTAGTCTTTGGTATTCTTATAAAAAACTCCAAGAGTTCACCAATTGCAAGTTCATACTATAACGATTTCAGAGATAATATCGAGGTGGTTAAGGAAAAGGTTTATGAGTTCAGAGTCCGTATTCCAAGTTATACTTTAGCAACGGGGGATTACGTATTAGAAATTGACATTGGAATTGCTTATCTAAAAAGGATTTTAATTCCTTCTATTGAAATTCCATTTTCTCTTTCAAATTTAGATGGAATCGGAAGTAAGTACAATACTCAAGATCATGATTTTTTCAACAGCATTGTGAGGCAAAATTGGTTTTGGGAAATTGATGAGAATATTTAGACTCCCCACCAAAAGAGCCTATGAATTAAGGCATCGTTCCATAAATAAACCTGGGTTATCAAAAAGCCCGGCAATTTTTTTTTCAAAATAAGTGATCTAGTCAGCATTCTAACTTTTTGACGCCAGCCATTTCTAATATAATTATCTCATTTACACTGCAAATCTTATAAAAGAGATTTAACATATTCATGAGGCAAGAAAAACAACAATAAATCTTTAGCACATATCTAAACAATAAGATTAAAAAAAAGAGCAGCTAAGTATCTTTGACGTTTATATATACAAAATTTATAGTTTTCAAGCTTTTACCTATCAATGGGTAGTTGGAAAACCATTTTCAGGTTTAATTTCTACCGCGACAGGCCAAATATTTTGAGAAAACCTAATGGATTTCTGCTATTTGGGTTGCTTGACCAATATTTCTTCAATGTTGAAATCAACGACCCGGTAAGCAAAATAGTTTTTTAGGCATACTCTTGTTTTAACATAATTCTTAGCAGCTGCTTTTTGACCTGTCTGCTGCACTGCAAAGAAGTCCTGAATTTAATTTTCAAACCTTATAATTGTTATTCTATGTCGTTGTATCTAGAATTAATGAAAATATGCCTACTTGACCTTCATCGGGTAAATCAGGTAGAATACAAACCAATTCATCGGAAAAAACATTCTTTGAAAAGGAGGATCTTACTAAAATTGGACAACATACTTTCGAAGAAAAAAATGGCTATATGTGATATAGTCAACTACCAGAAAGAGAATAGAATCAATGGTCTTGATTGGCCAACTTATGCAGACTCTATGATTGGTCTTA
Source organism: Haliscomenobacter sp. (assembly GCF_033763495.1). GTDB lineage: Bacteria > Bacteroidota > Bacteroidia > Chitinophagales > Saprospiraceae > Haliscomenobacter. Next base: position 9,793 of record NZ_JANRKL010000042.1, read on the forward strand.
AAAGGATGGAAAACATTGAATATTGTGTTAATAAAGTAATAGAAGATAAAATACCAGGTGATCTAATCGAAACCGGTGTTTGGAAAGGTGGTGCAACAATTTTTATGGCTGCATTATTAAAAGAGAGTAACGTTAAAGATAGAAAAATCTGGGTCGCAGATTCCTTTGAAGGCCTACCACGGCCAGACGAAGATAAATATATTTATGACAAAGGAGATACTCATTATCTTCAGGAGGAGCTTTCTGTCTCATTAGAAACCGTGAAAAACAATTTCAAAAAATATAATTTACTCGACGATAATATTTGTTTTTTGAAAGGCTGGTTTAAAGACACCTTGCCATCTGCGCCTATTCAGAGTTTAGCCATTTTAAGACTTGATGGCGATATGTACGAATCTACAATTGACAGTTTAGTATATTTATATCCCAAATTAGCTAAAGGAGGGTTTATCATTGTTGATGACTGGGGTGCAGTACCTGCTTGTAAACAAGCAGTGCTTGATTACAGAGAACAGCATAACATTTTAGACGAGATAATAGATATTGATGGTATTGGTGTATTTTGGCGAAAATCGGGCTATGCCTAACGGTAATCAAGATGCCAAACGTCAAGCACCTAAAACTTTGAGCGTGCCATCAACCATATGAATGAGCCTTAATAGAAAAATGATTTTGGCTTTTTTTAGTATCCAGTGCAAATCGTTTTGACGAAATCCTGCAAAGCTAGATTTTTAAAAACCATTTAGAACCTGTAAAAATTTAGGATTTTACAGATGTGAGGATTGATAAAAAAGGAATCAAGGGTAATTTGGTTGGAAAAAATTTGCAAATATGTACCCAACTAACATCACTTATTCCCAAGAGGAAGTTATAAGTTCTTTGTATGATACACAACGTAAACGGAAATATTCTTTGCAGGAGACTATCAACGCCATATTTTATCTAACTCGCAGCGGGTTTCAGTGGCGGATGCTCCCCAAAGATTTCCCTCCTTATATACTATTATTTTAGGAGTTGGCAAATAAGTGGTCTATGGAAGCGGATCAATCGTCATGTAGTTGAACAAGAACGAATCAAACAGGATCGATTTGCTTCCCCGAGTGTTGCGATCATTGATTCACAGTCGATTAAAAATCGAGAGCGAGGACTTGGGGTCGATAGTCATAAGAAAATCCAGGGCCGAAAGCGGCATTTAGTTATTGATTCTCTACGTTTAGCTTTGGCCGTTATGGTTAGCCCTGCAAACAATCATGATGCTTGCGCTGCTAAAATGTTACTTCAAAAGTTAGCATTGGTAGGCTTTAAGCGAATGAAAATCATTATTGGAGATGGTGCCTATGAACACTTAGCTGAATGGTTGCTGGAAAAACTCAAATGGGTACTCCAGGTTTTTAAACGCAGTGACACTGCTAAAACGCCTTTTGAAGTCTTACCTCAGCGATGGAAAGTCGAGATGACGATTTCCTGGCTCATGTGGTCAAGAAGGCTCCCCCTTGATTACGAAGCCGACACCAAGACTAGTGAGACTTTTATTTTAATCGCTAACATTCAGTTCATATTGCGGAAAACGTAATTTTTTACAGGCTCTTAACCAAAATTTGAGTCTCCACACTATAATTCTATGCTCTATGGAAAATAAATTTGTTAATCCTCAAAAGTATTACTATAACACGAGGCCTGAGTTATTAAAGTTCATTCCAAATGGCATCAAATCAATGTTGGATGTAGGCTGTGGAGCAGGTACGTTTCTGAATAATTTTAATAATAGAGGAATAGTTAGGATAGGTATTGAACCTAACAGAGAGGCTTCTATAGTTGCACAAAATCACGCAGATTTCATCATAAATGATTTTTTCACTCAAAACTCCATAAATGCTGTCAAAAAAAAATATAATCAGCCTATCGATTGTATTTTTTTTAATGATGTATTAGAACATTTAGAAGAGCCATGGCAGGCACTAGAAATAGCAAAGCAACTTCTCTCTGAAGAGGGAGTGATTATTGCTTCAATTCCAAATTTTTTATTTTATAGTAATTTATCAAATATAATAAGAACACAAGATATCAGGTACGAATCTTCTGGAATTATGGACGTTACCCATTTAAGGTTTTTTTCAAAAAAATCTATAATCAGATTATTTACAGATGTCAATTTTGAAATAACCAATATAGAGGGAATTAACCCTGTGTCCAGTATTAAATTCAAAATTATTAATTTTATTTTAATGAATAGGTTGTCAGACCTAAAGTACATACAATTTGTTGTGGTCGCACGCCTCAAGAAAACCTAAGATATCATGAACCCATGTACCTTAATTTCATCAACAATTTTCACTCCTCGAGTGAACTCTAATTCTGTCCTCAAATCTGTATATTCAAGCAATGAGAGGACTGAACAGACTAGACAAACAATAACCTCTCTCAAAAGATTAGGGTATGAAGATATTCGTTTATACGATAATTCAGGAACAGAGTACCAAAGCACTTTGGAAAAAGAATTCCCTGAAATTACAGTAAAAACACTTACCCAATATCAGTTTGATAATAAAGGCATTTCAGAAACATTTATGCTTTTATCAGCAATTAATGATTTACCTGACGATATACCGATTATTAAAATCTCTGGGAGATATCAATTATCTAAAAAAATTGATTTTAACCACATGGAATTTCAGCTAGGAGCAAAATTCTATCGACACAACTCCAAATTGTTTACCACAAAGGAATCGATGGCTACTAGATGTTATATATTTTCCAATAAAAAAATCTTTGAACAGTATTTAACCAATATGCTTGAAGAGATTTATGCACACTCCGCAAGAATAATTGGAGCGGGATCTCTAAAAAGGTTTTTAATCAATCAGTTTATGCCTAATAAAAATGTTTATTCATATTTAAACCCCATTTATTCAGTTGAAGCAGCAAGTGTTCCTGTAATCAAGAAAATGGGGCTAAATGTGCAAAGAATTGATAATATTGGATTATTTGGCTTAGCAGGTACTTTTGAAAATCATTTGATAGAGGATTAAAGTCAAAAAACTGGAACTATGCAACTGTTATTTTGAAAAAGTTTTAGCATTAAAAGTAGTTGGTTCATTGCGAACACACACACATAAATGAATAGTGCTTCCGCATGTCGATATTACCCCTTTTCAAAAAGATAGAGAAAAGTACAAGAAAATCGTAGAAAAAATAAAAATCTAGATTTATCTCTAAGAAACATGAAAAAGAATTAATATAGTAGTTATCACAATTTTTGGTCCAGAAAACTTTGAACTTTTACTTTAAAGTTTCTTAGAATAGGCAAGGAGCTTTATCCCCAAGAAATATCCAATAAATCACAATACTTAACCAATCTGCAATGGATTACCAAAAAATGTATAGCAAAAAACCTTCATCATATTTTGGAGGAGAAAACTACCATATTTTGAAATATGTCCCAGATAATTTGAACCTAGTGCTAGATGTTGGATGTAGCTCAGGCGGGTTTGGGGCTCTTTTAAAAGAAAGGGGCATAGGCGTATGGGGAGTGGAACCAAATGAGGAAGCGGCATTAAGCGCAAGCAAAAAGCTAGATCGCGTCATTAATTCAGTATTTGATGAAACTATTCTAGATCAGTTAGATGTAAAGTTTGATTGCGTTTTTTTCATTGATGTGATTGAGCATTTAATAGATCCTGAATCGGCCCTAAATCTTTGTAAAAAAATTCTCAAGCCAAATGGCTATATTGTGAGTGCTATCCCTAATATTTTGCAGTATGGAACTATACTCAATATATTAAAAACTCAAGATTGGAGATATACAGATTCTGGGATTTTAGATAAAACTCACTTTAGATTTTATTCTCAAAAAAGCATACTTAGATTGTTCAATGAATCTGGCTTTACCGTATTAAATAACGAAGGCTGGTATAAAAAATGTAGCCCTCTATTTAAGTTATTGAACTTCTTTCTTTTCAACAGAATAGAGTCAATGAAATATACTCATTTCATAACAGTTGTTAAATATTAAAAAATAAAAAATGGTAGAAGTTATTTACGATGGTAATCTAGGCAACAATCTATTTCAATATTGCTTTGGTAGGATTTTAGCACTAAAGCTAGGTTATACATTAAAAGCGAATCCTATTGATGGTTTCCCAGGAACTAGTGAAAAAATTTCAGGGAAGGATTATTCAAAAGAGCAAAAAATATATTTACGAGGTCAAAAAGTTGATTTGTCATTTCTCGAGAACAAGGCTTTAAAAGCACACATTATACTTACCGGGTATTTTCAGCGGTATGAATATTATCAGGATTATCGAACGGAAATACGGGAATGGCTTAAAATGGACGATTTTCTCTATGATGAAATTGGGGAAAACGATTTAGTCATAGGGGTAAGGAGAGGTAAAGATTATATACCTCAGCATGGTTTACCTTTGAGCTACTATGAAAAAGCAATACAATTAACTAAGCACGATAGAGTCTTTATATGCTCCAATACTAATGATCAGTTCATAAAATATATTCAAAAAAAACACAACGCAATAGTTCGACCACCGGGTGCAATCGATAATATCCTTTTTATTAAAAAGTTTAAAAAAATTATAATTTCAAATAGCACGTTTTTGTGGTGGGCTGCCTATCTTTCTGATGCAACAGAAATATATTTCCCGAGACCACAGAATGGATTTTGGGCTCCTAATGAACCAATTAGCAAAAATATTCAACTAGAAGTTCTTGAAGATAGCCGGTACATATATTTAGAGGCGGATAAGTATCGGCCTCAATTTTTAAATGAAATGGTTGGAGAGTCCGTAAATGGTGCTTTTAACGTATCTAAAAAAGTGGTAAAAAAGATTTTCCCATTTCTGAAGAAAAAAAACATAAAAGAAGGAATTGTATTCCACGAAAATTTTGAATAATCTCATGGAAATAAGATATAATCAAGAGTACGACCGATGGGTCAAAGGAGACAGGTTAATTAGACCGATAATACGAAAATTAATTAGAAAAAAAAATCGCTATAGTGGAATGGAAATGGTGGTTAAGAATTTTTTATTAGGCTTGGATAAAAGAAGAGTTAGCTATAATTTCAATAAGGGGTTCTTTTTTTTCAATAGAACAAAACCAATAATATCATTTGGTTTGGGCGAAAGAGGGTTAATTGGAGTTACTAAATCACAACCTGTTATTGCGGCTATAGGCTTTCCTCACCCACTTGAACTTCCTTTTCTGTGTGAAAAGTATAATATTGCTTACTATTTGCAGCATTCTAAATGGGCACTGGAATTAGTGAGATCAGCACATGTTTATCCTAATCATATTTTCAAAACTTGGCCTTCTGGTATTGACACAGATACTTGGATTGATGTTTCAACCCATAATAAACAATTTGACGTTTTAATATATGATAAATTATACTGGCAAGATAAAAATTACCATGAAGAAGTGCTAGATAATATTATTAAACATTTAAATATCAACAACTTAAGCTACAAGATTATTAGATATGGGAAATATTTAATTAGTGACTACCAGCATTTACTATCGAAATCATCTTGTATGATATTTTTATCTGCACATGAGACTCAAGGTTTTGCATGTTTAGAAGCACTTTCCTCAAATGTACCAGTTTTTGCGTGGGACCAAGGTTTTTGGCTTGATCCAGTAAGGTTTAAATATAACCAACCAGTTGTTCCAGCCACTTCAATTCCATTTTTTGATGAACGATGTGGTGATTTTTTCTGCAATATTGCTGACTTTTCAATTAAATTCCCTCGTTTTTTTGAAAATGTTAAACAACATTATTACAGTCCTCGCGATTATATTTTGGAAAACCTTACTATAGAAAAATCAACTGAAATAATGCTTCATCTATACAAATCAATTTAGTAAATAATTTTTCGTAAAAAAAATTTTAAACGACACCGCTTTCCGTTTCGCGTAGATAGGATCGAAAAGTCCCGTTTTATGCAAAATCTCGTTAAATAGGTTCAACTCAAACACACAGTGCAAGGCATACTCTTGTCAATTGGGTGTAATTCAAATTGTCGCATAGTGAAAATTTTAATCTAACGAACCTTCCTGGATTTGCTCGCTCCATGAATAGGATTAATCTGGAGTGCGACAATTTGAATTACACCCTGTCAATTTTAAATCAATAAACCAAATTTGTCTTCTAATCTGCGTAGGTTTGATAAAAGATTTAAATCTCCAAGCCTATTAGCCTTAAACATTTACATTATGGCCATCGATCTGAAACCAATTCTTAAAGAAAGTAAAATCTTGGAATTTACCAATAAAAAATATGGTAAATCTGAACCAATTGATAAGGTTATATGCACGGATCCATACTACAGATTCTCTAGAATCGTCGAGGAAGTTCCGTTTAAAGATCATCATGAAGATGAAATTTGGTTAGATCTAGGATGCCACCATGGCCAATTCCTAGAATTGGTAGAAAAGGTTTTCCATTACAAAACAATTGGCATGGATGATTGGGACTTAAAACAGGATTTAGGCTTTACAAATTTTAATTACTATAAAACTGACCTTGCCGATGATAAATGGGTTCAATTGGTTGGAGTAAATAAAGCAAATGTTATTTCTGCGCTAGAGGTATTGGAGCATATGATTGATACAGAGTCTTTTCTCCAAGCATGTAGTTCGTGTCTGGCAGAAAATGGGTATTTAGTAATTTCTACACCAAATATTAATTGCTTAAGAAATAGGTTAATCGTTCCTTTTGGTAAATACCCGGCTTATTTAGAATACAAAAACATTATTCATCATGTCCGATTATTTAATATAGAAACACTCTCCAAATTACTTCAAGAAAATGGATTTGTGGTCAAAAAAATCACGGGCGTTAAGTTTTTACCTGAAAGAATTTTGAGGTATTCATTTTTTGAAAAAATCTCTAAAATACTAGCTAGATTCTTTCCAAGTTTATGTGGGAATCTAATTGCCATAGCTCAAAAAGTCAATTAATTGTAATCACATCTAATCCTCTGAGCACATCTACTCCTTCGAGGTGTATTGACTTTATATATTATAAACAATTCGGTTATGAAAATACTCCTTACAGCTGATCCAGAAATACCAGTTCCTCCCAGGTTTTACGGTGGAATCGAACGGATAGTTGAGTTTTTAGTTCAGGGCTTGGTTGAAAAAGGACATAATGTTACCTTGATGGCACACTACGATTCTAGTGTAGGTTGTACTAAGCTCCTACCCTATTCAGGAAAAACATCGAGAAGTAGTTTAGATACTCTGAATAATATCTATGCATTATTTAAAGAAATTACGACAACCCGATATGATCTCATTCACTCGTTCGGCCGACTGGCCTACCTAATACCAGCGCTACCATCTAATATACCCAAACTAATGAGCTATCAGCGAGAGCCAACTCTATCAGGTATTACAAGGGCTATGGCTATTTCAAAAAGGAATACACTTTTTTTCACAGGGTGCAGTGATTACATTACTTCTCAAATCAAGCCTTTAGCCCCAGCATTCACAATATTTAATGGAGTTCCCATACATAAGTACGATTTTCAACCAGAGATAAATAACGACGCCCCTTTGGTCTTTTTGGGACGAATTGAGCATATCAAAGGCACTCACTTGGCTATTGATATAGCAAAGAAAACAGGTCGAAAATTGATCATAGCGGGAAATATTCCTTCAGATTCTGTGGCTCAAACTTATTTCACAGAAAAAATTGCTCCGCAAATCGATGATCAGCAAATTCAATATATTGGTCCAGTTGATGATCAGCAAAAAAATATGCTATTAGGACAAGCCTCTGCATTTCTAATGCCGATCTTATGGGATGAGCCCTTTGGTATTGTGATGGCGGAGGCAATGGCCTGTGGCACCCCGGTCCTTGCTTTGAGGAGAGGCTCTGTGCCAGAGATAATCATAGATGGAGTAAACGGTTTTACTGGCACAACTATAGAAGATCTGATCACTGCAGTAGGTAAGATTAATCAAATTGAACGCTTGATTTGTCGCCAGGTTGCCGAAAAAAAATTCAGTGACCAAGCGATTGTTAGCGCTTACGAGCAATTGTACTTTAAATTAATCAATCGTTCATCTTGAGTCCAAAAATCACTCTACTCACTACTGGTCAACCCTCTACTAATCCTCGTTTGGTCAAAGAAGCAAACGCCCTATTTGAAGCAGGTTATCAAGTTACAGTGGTATACTGCTATTGGGCAAAATGGGCACAAGATTATGACCCGGAAATAATTCAAGTTAGAGAATGGCGCGCAGTACTTGTAGGAGGAACACCTGAGCGGGGCCGATTGATCTGGTGGTACACTCGTTTGCGGCATAAGGTTAGCAAATATTTAAGTTTTATTTCACACTTCAGGTATCAGAGCGAGGCTCGAGCATACCATGAAATGCTATCTGAAGCCAAAAAGACCCAAGCCCAACTGTATATTGCGCACAATCTTGGTGCATTACCTGTAGCAGCTAGAGCAGCTCAACAAAGTAGAGCTATCTTTGCCTTTGACGCCGAAGATTATCACCGGGGAGAATCAATAACACTGGATGCTCCAACCAAGAACAAAATCAAAATAGAAGATTATTTTTTTGAATCAGCGGCCTTTGTAACCACAGCGAGCCCTTTAATCTCAAAAGTTTACCAGCAACATTACCCCACGCAGTCTTTTACAACCATCAATAACGTTTTTTCTAAAAAGTATCAAAAACCACTACCACAATTACCCAATACCTCGCTTTTCGTCTGGTGGTTTTCCCAAACCATTGGTCTAAATCGTGGGATACAGGATATACTCAAAGCTATGCAATTGATACCCGATATTCCCATCCAATTTACTTTAGTGGGGGAAGCGAACTCAACAACAATTGACAAGCTAAAAGAAATGCTGATAAGTGAGAGGCATAAACTATGTTTCCAAGCGCCAGTTTCAGAAATAGCTCTATTCGAAATCGCCAATCAACAGCACATTGGCTTTGCATTGGAAAGGAGTACACCAAAAAACCGGGATATCTGTTTAACCAATAAAATCTTTACCTATCTCTTGGCCGGTAACGCAATTATCGCCTCTGATACCCAAGCTCAAAAAAGCTTCATGGCGGACAACCCTGGAGTAGGATGGGTATACCCTCAACGCGATTCGAATCAACTTGCTGATATCTTAAAAACCTGTTATTTAAACCCTGATTTATTAGGAAGCACCAAAAGAAACGCATGGGAATTGGCTGATCAAAAACTTAATTGGGAAGAAGAACAAAAAAAATGGTTGCCACTAGTTGAAAAAGTGCTGAATTCTAATGCCGTCTAAACTATGAGGAAACTACTTATTATATCCCCTCATTTTCCGCCTATCAACGGCGCTGACATGCACAGAATCCGCCAAAGTCTACCATACTATCCAAAATTTGGTTGGGAGCCGACGGTAGTTTGTGTACAACCTGAATATGTCGAAGCTGTTAAAGACAATCTCTTACTACAAAGTATTCCCAATAATCTGCGGATTATCTCTCTTCGAGCTTTTTCACCCAAGATTACCCGTAAAGTAGGTTTAGGAAGCCTTGCCTTACGTTCTATTTGGTTTTACTATCGGGCTGTTAACCAGCTTTTGCACGAAGAAAAATACGACCTGATTTTTTTCTCAACCACCCAGTTTCCCGTACTAATATTAGGTAACTATTGGAAAAGGCGCTTCGGGGTACCTTATGTCATTGACATGCAAGATCCTTGGTACTCCACCCACTACTTGGATAAGCCCAAAGCTGAACGCCCACCAAAGTTTTGGTTTTCCTATTATTTAAACAAATATCTTGAGCCTATTTCCATGCGCCAGGTGAGTGCTATTATCGCAGTGTCTGAAGCATATCATCAAACTTTGCAGGCACGCTATCCCTGGATTAAGCCAGAACAGTGTCATACCCTTACTTTTGGGGCCTTTGAAAAAGATATGGAAATCGCTCAAGGTTGTAGTGCATTTCCTCTTTCGGTAGATGTAGGACAAAAAAAAGTAGTCTACATCGGTCGGGGAGGCAAAGATATGTGGCGAGCCTTGCGGATAATCTTTCGGGCAGTCCAATTGGGACTTGAGGCCAAACATTCCAGCATTGATACCTTACGTTTTTTCTTTTTGGGCACCAGCTATGCCCAACAAGGGAGAGGGCAAGTTACTATAGCCCCATTAGCCAAAGAATTTGGATTAAGCAATCGCGTAACAGAAATTACGGATCGCTTGCCCTATTTTCAATCTTTACAAACCTTACAAGAAGCAGATTTTCTCTTAGTTCCAGGCTCAGATGACCCGCAATATACGGCCTCCAAAATTTATCCTTATATTCTTACAAAACGCCCTATTATAGCAGTATTTCAGGAGAAAAGTAGTGTAGTTGATTTATTGAGAAACACTGGTGCAGGGCAGGTGTTTACTTTTAGCGAAAATACGGATGATGAAAACACTGCAAGAGCTTTGCTAAAGTATTGGCTGCTGTTGCTGAGCAGCGACTCTCCAAAATTGGAAGTCAACTGGGCTGCATTTGAGCCTCATTTTGCTCAGGCAAAAACTGTACAACAGGTATCTATTTTCGAACAAGTATTGTTATTGAAATGAAGCGATTAGCCATCATCTGTACTCATCCTATTCAATACCTTGCACCGGTTTTTAGGTTGCTGGCTCAAGAACGGCCGATAAAAGTATTTTACACTTGGGGGAATCAGGAGCAGAGCCAGTATGATCCGGGTTTTGGCCGAGAAATTTATTGGGATGTACCTCTTCTGGAGGGCTATGATTACCAGTTTGTTCCCAATACAAGCAAACAAGCTGGGTCGCATCATTTTATGGGCATCGTCAATCCCGACTTAATAGAGGAAATACTGCACTGGTCACCTTCTGCCGTTTTAGTGTATGGCTGGAGCTACTACAGCCATTTGCAGTTGATGCGTAGGCTGAAAGGGCAAATTCCAGTTTGGTTCCGGGGTGACTCGCATTTGTTGGATGAACAGCCCTTATGGAAAAGAGTTATAAAGAGGGTAGTTTTAAGGCAGGTGTTTAGCTGGGTAGACTTGGCTTTTTATGTAGGAACAGCCAATAAGTGGTACTTTCAAGCAGCAGGGCTTAAAGAGCCCCAGTTGGCATTTGCACCCCATGCTATTGATAATAAACGATTTGCAGATGATATAAACAAGCAGTATGCCCATAAGGCTGTACAGTGGCGTGCCCAATTAGGGTTTATGCCAGAGGATAAGGTTCTGTTGTACGCAGGAAAGCTGGAGCCTAAAAAAAATCCAATTTTGCTATTAAAAGCCGTTCAGCAATATAATACTCGTCATACGCTACAACTGAAGTTGTTGTACGTAGGAAATGGTGTACTAGAAACTGAGTTAAAACAATTAGCGAAGGAAGATCCCAATGTTCACTTTTTAGATTTTCAAAACCAGAGCAGGATGCCGATAGTTTATCGCTTAGGTGATGTGTTTTGTCTCCCCTCATCGGGACCTGGGGAAACTTGGGGGTTGGCGATCAATGAAGCCTTAGCCTCTGGAATTCCGGTGATTGTAAGTGATCGAGTTGGCTGCGCAATTGATTTGATACATCCTGAAGATACAGGTTACGTTTTTAAACATAATGATTTTAACCACTTCCAAGAAGTTTTACATGTATTAATTGAAGAAATAAAGCAGGGGAAATTAATAGGAAAACCTGCGAAATTTATTGCAAATTGGTCTTTTGAACAGCAAATAGAACCTTTAAAAAGATTTTTAAATTAATATACCTTGAAGTACTTGCTAATATATATTCCTTTTGTTTTTGCTTGGGGATTATTAGATAATCCTTCAGTTTCGTATTGGACATCTTGGTCTAGTTCGGTATTACTTATAATCGGGGTTTTGAATGGTTATCTTAAGCCCAAAGGATATAACACATCTTGGAAAGATCATCCCTTACGGCCAATCTTTATCCCTCATTTTATTTTTGCTGGTTATCTGGCAATATCATCAATATTTTATTTTTGGTCACTATATGGATATGTTTATTTTGAAAAAATTAATCCAGAAGCTAATCCTATATTTTTTGAACGCGCTGCTTATGCACAATCTCTTTATTATCTCGGGCATGCAGGTTTTTTACATGGTTCATTGATATTTTCTCGCTATTCACCCCCTGCAATGAAAGCAAAAGTCAATTCCATAACTGGATTCTGTCTAAAATTGGCTATCTCCTTTACCATTATCAACATTGGACTGAGTTTTTTTCCTCAGCTTGGGCAATTAAGAGAAAAAGCGGCTAATATCAGCTCAGTAACCGCCGCAATAGCCTTAGCTTTAGCTGTACCAGAACGTAAATTGTTAGGGCTAGTACTTGCTTTGGCTTTCTTTGCAGTGAATCTTATTCAGGTTTTACTCTCTGGATGGAAAGAAAGTGTGCTAGTATTATTTATTTTATTAGGTGCGTTTTTAATGCCTATTTATAAGAATAAAATCATCATATTAGGGTTACCATTCTTACTATTTTTGTTGTTTTTATTACCCACTTATGTTAATGAATTTAGAGTAAATGCTTGGGAGCAAGGTGCAGCAAAAGAAGAAGCTTTCAAGTCTGCCTTTAATGCGTTAAAACAGAATAATAACGTAATAAAAACCAACTGGGGTTTCCTAACAAATCGATTATCAGAGATAAGTATGTTTACAATTTATTTATCAAACGTTCCGAGTAAAATTCCTTTTTATAGATTTCAAATAGTAATACAAGGCTTAGAAGCAATAGTTCCAAGAGTTATTGTGCCAGATAAAATGATAACTGAAGAACTGGTAATGAAAAGAGTTCGTGAAAATGGGATTGTGTCGTATAATAATATACGAATTTCTGCCAAACCACCAATTATTGTAGATGGATATATCTCATTTGGTATTTTTGGGGCATGGATTTTTTGTTTTTTACTTGGTTGGAGCAGTGCAACTATTTCGGTTTTAGCTGAAAATTTATTTGGAGGTTATATTCTAGGGACTGGTGTGTTTTTTACTGGTTTATTTGATATTTATTGGCGGGGAAATTGCTTTGAGTTTCTGATTAATACAATTTTTTGGAGTTTAATGCTAATGCTTTTTATATTCATTCTTCTTTATTCATTCGGAGTTTTGAAAAAAGTTGAAAACATTCCCACCCGTAGATGAAAACCCTTCATCTCACACCAGCATATAAACCAGCCTATGTTTATGGCGGTCCTACACTTTCGGTAAGCCGCTTAGTGGAAGCATTATCGCAACAAGATCATGTGACAGAAGTGCTAACAACAACTGCAAATGGGAAAAAAGAACTAGTAGTTGTAACCTCTCAGTCCCAAATGCTAGACGGGGTTCTTTGTACTTATTACCCGAGGTTGACTGGTGATCATACCCACTTTTCACCAGCTTTGCTGGTTGCTTTCTTGCGTAAGTTAAATAAGACTTCAATCATTCACATCCACTCCTGGTGGAATTTGGTAGTGATTCCTGCGTTATTTTTCTGTCGAATACGTGGAATCCGTCCGGTATTATCACCGCGGGGTATGCTCAGCCCTTACACCTTACAAAACCCCATCAAGCGTTTATTTCATCAAGTAATTGGACGTTGGCTATTAAGAGGAACCGTCCTCCACGCTACTTCCTTACAAGAAGCCCAACAGGCACTAAGTTTGATTCCAAACTGGCCTCATTTCATCCTACCCAATATCATTGAGCTACCAACTTTGGGTACCTTTCACCATAAAAGTACCACTGTGGATAGCTGTCGCTTTATCATCCTATCGCGCATTCACCCTGTTAAAGGCTTAGAAATGTTTTTTGCAGCTTTGGCTGAACTGGATTTCAAATGGAAACTTCAGATTGTGGGTGAAGGGGATATTGCATATATGGCATCATTAAAACAATTAGTATTCGATTACGGAATAGCCAATCAAATAGAATGGCTTGGTTGGCTCAATGGCACTGAAAAATTCCAGTCACTAGCCAATGCCGATTTATTTGTTTTGCCCTCGCTCAGCGAGAATTTTGCCAATGTAGTACTTGAATCATTAGCAACAGGAACTCCCGTGATCATTAGCGATCAAGTGGGACTTCATGATTACGTCAGCGCCAAGAATTTGGGTTGGGTAGTCCCGTTAAATAAAGAAGCCTGGGTTCAGGCACTACAAACCGCATGGGAAGCTCGTAGTTTGCGCACTCAGATACGTGCTCAAGCGCCCGCGCTTATACATGAGGATTTTGGAGCAGAACAATTGGCGAAGCAATACCTCGCCGCATACCAGCAATTTTCCCAAAAAAAGTCATGACCAATCACCTTGATAACATCACTCCAGTAGTTTTGTGTTTCAATGAAGCGCCCAATATAGCCAGAACCTTAACTGCACTAAATTGGGCTCAAGAAATCGTAGTAATTGACAGCTACAGCACCGACGAAACCTTAGAAATAATAGCTCAATTTCAGCAGGTTAAATTGTATCAACGCAAATTTGATACCCATGCCCAGCAATGGAATTTTGGCTTGGAGCATGTAAAAACAGAATGGGCGCTTTCACTAGATGCAGATTATGTATTATCTACGGAGTTAACGCAAGAATTATCGACATGGAAGCCAGTTTCTAATTTTGTTGGATATTTTATTCCTTTTAAATATTGTGTTTTTGGTAAACCTTTACACGGTACTATCCTGCCGCCTCGGCAAGCCTTATTTTTAGTTAATAAAGCCCGTTATGTGGATGATGGACATACTCAACTGCTGGAAGTAGGAGGGCAAAGTGGCCTTTTCAAACATTTCATCCTCCATGACGATCGTAAGTCTCTTTCCCGCTGGCTATGGGCACAAGATCGCTATGCCCAGTTGGAACTCGCCAAATTTCAATCTTCCACGGCTTCTCCTACACGTTTTAATGATTGGGTGCGTAAGCAGATTATGTTGGCTCCTTTTGTTGTCTTTTTTTATTGCCTGATTCTTAAAGGCGGCATTCTGGATGGCTGGAGAGGCTGGTACTACGCTTTTCAGCGCATGCTCGCAGAGCTTTTGCTTTCCTTGCACCTATTGGAAGCCCGGATAAACCGGGAAACGAAGAAATAGCAACCCAAGGTGAAACAAGCAGCAAATCTATTGGTCCTCGGCGACGTCATGCTCGACCGCTACATCGTCGGTACGGTGAGTCGCATCTCACCCGAAGCACCGGTGCCCGTAGTACGCGTGCATCGAGAGGAGATCAGTTTGGGGGGTGCGGGCAATGTGGCCCTCAATGCGGCCAAGTTAGAAGCCAAAACCACTTTGTTTGGGCCGATCGGGGCAGATGACAATGGGCGGGCGCTGCACAATCTGGTACTTGAACATGGCATAGAGCCCCATTTGTTCCAGGCGGAGATACCCACCATTGCCAAAATCAGGGTAATTGGCAACCACCAACAGATTGTACGTTACGATTACGAGGAGGTAAAAGGCAGTGCCAGTTGGCTCAGCCATTTGCAGGCTTTGTTGAGCGAGACCACCTATCAGCACGTCATTATTTCTGATTATGGCAAAGGTTTGTGTAGCGAAGCGCTTTGTCAGTACCTGATTCAGACCGTCACTGCCCAAGGTGGGATGGTCATTGTTGATCCCAAAGGCATCAATTGGGCCAAGTACCAGGGCGCATTTATGATCACCCCCAACCTCAAAGAATTGTCGGAAGTATGGGGGAGCCCGCTGCCCAACGAAGACGATGTCGCCATTGCCCAGGCCGGGGCAGAAATCCGGCAGCGTTTTCAGGTTCAACACCTTTTGGTGACCCGTTCAGAGCGGGGCATGAGTCTGATCAGTGCCAATGAGGTGATTCATTTTCCTACCCAGGCGCAAAGTGTGTATGATGTGACCGGGGCAGGCGATACCGTTATTGCTACGTTAATGGTCTCATTGGCGATGGGCTATTCGCTACAAGATGCCATTCGACGGGCTAATTTTGCAGCAGGTATTGCCGTATCCAAATTTGGAACTTATGCAATCACCAAGGACGATCTAAAGCCCTGGGATATTGAAAACAAACCGAGTGAGCCATGATCCAAGCTGAAATAGCAGCCCATCAAAAAGTAACGGAGGCGCTGCTCCAACAAGTTGCACAAATTGAAGGCATTTGTGAGCTCGTGGCGCAAAGGCTAAAAGCAGGGAATAAAATTTTGTTCATTGGCAATGGCGGAAGTGCTGCGGATGCACAACACTTGGCC
This sequence comes from Haliscomenobacter sp., assembly GCF_033763495.1. Taxonomy (GTDB): domain Bacteria; phylum Bacteroidota; class Bacteroidia; order Chitinophagales; family Saprospiraceae; genus Haliscomenobacter. The sequence continues at coordinate 25,994 of NZ_JANRKL010000042.1, forward strand.
GCAGAGTTATCCGGCCGTTTTCGCACCGAGCGCCAGGCATTGGCCGGATTGGCCCTCACTACCGATACCTCTGCCCTCACGGCCATTGGCAATGATTATGGCTTTGAGGAAATTTTTTCGCGACAAGTAACCGCATTAGGCCAGAGTGGTGATGTGCTAGTGGCCATTTCCACCAGTGGCCATAGCCCGAATGTACTCCGAGCCATCGAAACAGCAAAATCGCTGGGCATAGCCAGCATTGGGCTCAGCGGCAAAGATGGAGGACAATTGGCCGACAAATGTGATCTTTGTCTGGTTATTCCAGCTCAGGACACCGCCCGCATTCAGGAAATGCATATCTTAGTGGGGCATATTTTGTGCCAATACATCGACAGTGTTTTTGTATAAGGGGTGCAAAACAAACAGTGAGTTCTTTTTTTGGTATGAAAGAAATCCGCTACAATCGGTCCTTTTTCCCCGCAATCCAAATAGTACTAGTTGTTGCTTACTTTAAACTGATGAATGGCCTTTTGCACTTTTTTGCCAAAGCATTGTATCAAAAAGTAGATCAAGTAGGTAGTATTTTGATTTTTCGAACGGGCTCGCTGGGTGACAGCATCTGTGCTATCCCGGCCATTATAGCCATTCGGCAGGCCTACCCTCAGGCCAAAATTGACATAATGTCCAATACCGGGCTAAAAAGCCTGGTGTCTTTAAAAGCCTTACTCAACCCAAATCTGTACAACGAGTTTATTGATTATTTGGGGATGGAAGTCAAAGAATTGATTCCCTTGCTCAAGGCTAAAAAATACGATGCAGTAATCCAACTTCCTCAAAATCAGGCTCAGCCGAAAACCCTTCTTAGGGATCTGTTTTTTTTTCGCCTGATCATTGGAATCAAAAAGGGGTTTGGTTGGAGTTATTCCACGGTCAAATTTTGGCGGAAACTACAGGAAAAAACCATCGTGTACGAGCAGGAGATTGAGCGGCTGATGAAAATACTGGCCCAAAACGGGATTGATGCACCAGCTACGCCACAATTTGAATTCAATATTGCCGAAGCGGATGTAACACTCGTTGAAAAAGAGGCCCTTGCCATCCGTGCCATTCGGGATAAACCTTTTATGGGAGTGGTTGTAGGTGCCAAAAGGCCTCAAAATCGCTGGCCAATTGAGCATTTCAAAACGGTGATTGAAGAATTTAAAGAAGAGTTTAACATGCTGATCATCGGTGGCCCTGAAGACAATTTATTGCTCGAACCCCTCCTTGGAGTTTCCGGGGTATTTAATTTGTGTGGTCGCTTTTCACCGATCCAAAGCGGCCTCATGCTCCAACGCTGTGTATTGTGCCTCAGCAACGATACCGGGCCCATGCACTTGGCCTATGCTTTTGGAACACCGGTAATGGCCCTTTTTAGTGCACGGGATTTTCCCAATAAGTGGTTCCCGCCCCAGCAAAACCACCATAAGGTATTTAGAACCTACGGCGTTCATTGTGCTTTATGCCTTTCTGAAAATTGCCAGGATAATATCTGCATGAAAAAAATTGACCCCCGTGAAGTCACCCATGCAATCCGGCAACTATTAAACAATCTCCCTCTACACAACTAAACTTTTTTGGTGCTTTTTCTACCTGAACGAAGGGGAAATAAAAATGCCCTTACTCCAAACGAGGAATATGAGGCACCAGGCCATTTGGTGTTTGTATACAGTTTTAGCAAAGCTGCCTTTTGCTGAAGTGGGTTTGTTGTGCACCTACCGCTTGGGATTGTAGTATAGCTGTGTAGCCAATGTTTTGCCGGAAATTGAAATCACTGTAAAACATATTCAACAAAAAAATTACTATTTACCTTGATGTCCACCACATCCACTTTTTTCACTACCTTGTGCCTAAGTTTTAAAGCCTGAAATCAATTGTGGTAAATGCTGAATTTCCAGGTGGCTGAACTTATGTATCTGCTTGTTTTACAATGTTCTACGCCAATTTTTTTGTTTTCTATTGCTGTAATAGAACGCTGCCAAACCATTGCACTGTTCTTCTACCTTCAGGTAATGTTTTAGGCGTTCTGCTATCATGCAGCAGCTTGATGTTGCAAAACGATTGGTGAAAAAGCCCAGCGCTCAATGTGTGGCATCAACGGACTTTACGCCCCTTCAAAAACCCCAATTGTTGGTCAGCCCAGCCAGCTAGTCCAACAGATGAATCAAACTTTGGCCCATCGCGGGCCTGACGATGCTGGAATCTGGCATGAAGGCCCCATCACCTTGGGGCATCGCCGCTTGTCCATTATCGACCTTTCCAGTGGAGGGCATCAGCCAATGTTCTCTGCGGATGAGCGGTATGTCTTGACCTTTAATGGCGAGATTTACAACTATCGCGAACTCAAGGCTCAGTTGCCTGATTATCCCTTCCAGTCCAATAGCGACAGCGAAGTCATCCTGGCGGCCTACCAGCACTGGGGTACAGCATGTGTGTCTCAGTTGGTGGGCATGTTTGCCTTTGCCATTTGGGATCGGCAGGCACAAACCCTGTTCATTGCAAGAGACAGGTTGGGCATCAAGCCGCTGTATTATTGCCAAAAGGATGGAGTGCTGGTTTTTTCTTCCGAACTGCGCGGCATTCTGGCTAGTGGCTTATGTGCTCGTCAACTCAATACCAACGCCTTAGTGGATTACCTGCGGTACCAAACGGTTCATGCGCCGGATACCATCGTGGCAGGTATTCAAATGTTGGAACCAGGTACTTATCTTTGGCAATCTGCCGACGATTTTTACATCGAAAAATACTGGCAGCTAGTCCCTGGTGCTTCAGAAAAAGAAGAAACCGGGAATTGGCCCGAACAGGTGCAGGAAGCTTTAAAAAAAGCAGTAGAACGCCGCCTGATCGCCGATGTACCCTTTGGTGCATTTTTGTCTGGGGGTATTGATTCCAGTGCTATCGTGGCATTGATGAGCCAATTGTCCAATCAGCCAGTACGTAGCTTTAACATCAGTTTTCAAGAAGATCAATACGACGAAAGTATCTACGCCCGTGAGATGGCCCAGCGCTGCCACACGAAGCACGAAGAGATCAAACTAAGTGCGGATGATTTTTTGAATTTATTACCCGCTGCGCTGTCTGCGCTGGATCATCCCAGTGGTGATGGGCCCAATACCTATGTTGTGTCGAAAGTCACCCGGGAAGCTGGTGTGAGTATGGCTTTATCCGGCTTAGGGGGGGATGAGCTGTTTGGGGGGTATTCCGTATTTCCACAATTGGACAGCCTCCAACAACGAGACTGGCTCAATTGGGCTCCTTTGTCGGTGCGGCGTTGGGGCGCCAGCCTCTACCAATCTTTACGCCCGGGCATTGCAGCCCAAAAGACGGCCAAGGTATTGTCGCTTCCCCAGATCACCGCCTTGGCAGCTTATCCCATTTACCGCCAAGTATTGATGGATGAGCAAATCATGGAATTAACCAATTTTCAGGAATTGCCCAACAACCGCGTTCAGGAACAAATCCAAACCCTGTTGCTCAACCCTGGTTTTGTAAACTTGCCACTGTACAGCCAAATCTCCATTTTGGAAATACAAACTTACCTCCAGAATGTATTGCTGCGCGATACGGACCAGATGAGTATGGCGCATGCACTTGAGGTAAGGGTGCCCTTTATGGATCACAATTTGGTTGAGTTGGTATTGGGTTTTCCCGATGATGCCAAAATAGGGCAGGCCAATAAACATCTCTTGGTAAAAGCCATGGGCGAACGCCTGCCCGCCTCCATTACCCAAAGGGCTAAAATGGGATTTACCTTGCCCTTCGCCCAATGGATGCGCAATGAATTGAAGGAGTACTGCGAGACCCAAATCTTTTACCTGGCTCGCTATCCCTTTTTTAAAGAGAAAGCCCTACACCAGCTTTGGCAACGTTTTTTGAACAATGATAACAAAATATCTTGGTCGAGGGTTTGGATGTTGGTGGTGCTGGGACATTGGTTGCGGCAGCATAATATTCAATGAGGCCCGCTAGGCTGAGCCCGCCTGTATTTTCAAATCAATGGTACAACTAAGTATGACGCAAAAAATTACTTCCCGATTTGGATTATAACAAAAAGATCTCGCCGTTACTTTAGGAAGGGTTAAAAGTATAATTTTATGTGAGGAACTGCATAACTTTACCTCATCCCTCTATAACAATAAAAGAACATGTACACACTTGGACTAAACGCCTACCACGGCGACTCATCGGCCTGCATTTACCGCCACAGCGAGCTATTGGTAGCCACCGAGGAAGAGCGCATCCGCCGCATCAAACACTGGGCGGGCCTGCCTACTGAAGCAGTCAAATTTTGCCTCGCAGAAGCGGGCATTACCCTGGCCGAGGTGGATGTGATTGCCATTTCGCGCGATCCACAGGCCAAGTTTATGGAAAAGGTGTGGTATACCTTGCGCAAGGGCGTCAAGCTACGCAGCATCTTGGACCGCGCCAAAAACTCCCTCAACGTAGGCGCTTTCAAAAAAGAGCTGGCGGAAGCCTTTGGCTACCAGGAATCCGACCTGAAGGCGCGGGTAGTGTACGCCGAGCACCACCGCAGCCACCTGGCTTCGGCTTATTTTGTATCCCCCTTTGCCGATGCAGCCCTGTTGAGCATCGATGGCATGGGCGACTTTTCGTCCACCATGCGCGGCTACACCCAAAACGGCAAAATGGAGGTCATCGACAGTGTCTCCTATCCCCATTCCTTGGGTATTTTTTATACGGCCCTGACCCAGTGGTTGGGTTTTCCCCACTACGGCGACGAATACAAGGTGATGGGCCTGGCCCCCTACGGGCAGCCCACGGAGCTGGACAAAGTAGCCCAATTCATCCACCTCAAGGACAATGGTTTGTTTGAGCTCAATCCCCGCTTTTTTCGCCACTTCAAAGAAGGCGTCAACATGGATTGGCAGGGCGGCTCCCCCCACGTAGGCACCCTTTACACCGAGGCCTTGTGTACCTTGCTGGGGCCTGCGCGCAGCCCGGAGGAGCCCTTGAGCGACTACCACCGCAATGTGGCCACCTCGGTACAACGCATGGCCGAAAAAGTGATTTTCCACCTGGCCGAAGATTTGCAGCGCAAAACCGGGCAAAAAAACCTCTGTTTGGCTGGTGGCGTAGCCCAAAACTCGGTGGCCAATGGCAAACTGCTGGCCAATACTTCGTTTGAAAAACTCTTTGTGCCCCCGGCCGGGCACGATGCGGGTACCTCCATCGGCGCGGCGCTCTACGCCCTACACCAGCTGGACAATCAGCCCCGGGCACCCTTCCGGCACCAGGCCTACACGGGTGCCTGCTTCAGCAACGAGCAGATTGAGGCCTATTTGCAGTCGCGGGGCATCAGCTACCAGCGCTTTACCGATGAGGAGCTCTTCCCCCACGTAGCCGAGGCGCTGCACCAGGGGGCGGTGATTGGTTGGTTTCAGGGGCGGGCCGAGTTTGGGCCCCGGGCCCTGGGCAATCGCTCGATCATCGTGGACCCCAGTCGGCCCGATGCCAAAGATTTATTGAACTCAAAAATCAAACGCCGCGAAAGTTTCCGGCCTTTTGCTCCTTCTATCTTGAAGGAAGCCGTGTTGGACTACTTTGAGCAAGACGACGATGTGCCCTTTATGGAAAAGGTGTTCCTGATCCGGCCCGAAAAACGGGCAGTTATCCCGGCGGTCACGCACGTAGACGGCACCGGACGCCTACAAACCGTGGAAGAGCAAGACAACCCGCGTTACTACCGTTTGATCAAAACTTTTGCTGAAAAATCTGGAGTTCCCATCCTGTTGAATACCTCTTTTAACGAAAACGAACCCATCGTTAACACCCCCGAACACGCGCTGGAATGTTTCCTGCGCACCCAAATGGACCTGTTGGTACTGGAAAACGTGGTGGTCTCTCGTTAAAACCCACTCCCTCTCACAAACCTTTTCTTTTGATTTTGACCCACTGCCTCAATGGAGGAGTTGGGTGAACCCTTTGCTGCCAAACGAGGTGGTCATTGTGGTATGTTGGAAAAAACTTGAGCCGCCTGGGCAAGGGGGGTGGAATGGCTACAAATTCCTATATTTGTGCTATGGCTAGATTGAATTATCCAATTGGCATCCAGGATTTTCGAGAAATCCGTACAAAGGGGTACCATTACCTCGATAAAACGGCGTTTATCCATCGCCTATTGATGGAGGGGAAATACTATTTTCTTTCCCGTCCGCGGCGCTTTGGCAAATCCCTGTTGGTTTCTACCATCAAGGAAATATACAGTGGCAGTCAGGATTTATTTGAGGATTTGTGGATCGAAAAAAACTGGGATTGGCGCAAGCAGCACCCTATCCTGCATTTGCCTTTCAGTTCCATGAATTACCAAAAACTGGGCTTGGCGGCGGCCTTATCCAAGGAGTTGGAAGCCATTGCCACCGGGTTTTCCATTCGGCTGAACAGCCAGGAATTGAAGGATCAATTCCGCGAGTTGTTGCAAAAATTAGCCCAGACCCAAGGCCGAGTGGTACTACTGATCGACGAATACGACAAACCCATCATCGATTATCTGGAAGCCCCCGAACAGGCCAAGGCCAATCGAGAAACGCTCAAGCAGTTTTACTCCGTACTCAAGGATGCTGATCCACATCTGGAGTTGGTGTTCATCACGGGGGTGAGCAAGTTTTCGAAGGTGAGTATTTTTTCAGATTTGAACAATCTGAAAGACCTCTCGATCAATGAACGGTACAACAAGCTCTTGGGGATTACCCAGCAAGAGTTGGAATCACAATTTAAGGATCGACTTTACGAAATAGCGACCATCAGGAACATCGAATATGGCACTTTGATCGCTCAGGTCAAAAACTGGTACAACGGCTACAATTGGAGCGGTACCGATACCATGTACAATCCTTTTTCGTTGCTGAATTTTTTGCAGGATGGGCAATTCAACAATTATTGGTTTGCGACAGGCACCCCAACGTTTTTGGTAGAACGGATGCGCAGTGAAGGTCGGTTTCGGTGGGATGCAGATGAATTTGTGGCGCTGCTAACACTCGCCAATTTTGACATCGAACACATCGAATTGGTTACTATTTTATTTCAAACTGGTTATTTGACTATTTCGGAATTGAACATTATGGAAGGTTGGTGTAAGCTGAATTATCCCAACCAAGAGGTAAAAGCCAGTTTGGAGCAACTGATGCTGGGGGCCTTCCTGCACCGTATTGGCTCGGGGTTACCAACGGTGTTACAATTGCGCCAAGCCTTGGAACGCAACAACCTGGAACGAGTAATTGAGATCATCAATACTGCATTTTCAGGCATTCCTTCTGATCTTTGGAAAGGTGCAACTGAGCTGCACTACCACGCTTTGGTACACCTCACATTTAGCCTTCTGGGCAATTACCTCAAGAGTGAAGTCAATAGCTCATTGGGGCGTTGTGATGCCATCGTGCAAACGGCTACCCACATCTATGCTTTTGAATTCAAATTAGAGCAGAGTGCGGCCATCGCCATCCAGCAAATCATCGATAAAAACTACCTGGGGCCTTATCAATTGGATACGCGGCCCAAAGTGGCAGTAGGCATCAATTTTTCCAGGGCGAAGCGGGGGGTGGACGAGTTTGATTGGCGGGAATTGTAGGCTTTGGATGCAATTGCACTATCCTTCGAGACAAAATACCTACCTTGCGGCCCCACAGGACTCGGAACCTGTCAATTACCCACAAATCCGCGCATTGCCTGCGAGATTGTACTTTTGTCTCAGAACCCCCGACCCCTACAGGGCAATGTCATTGACTTAAGGATTTATGCGTTGAATTTGGTAGTGTGCTTTTGTCCCAGAACCCCTAAAGGGGAGTACAGCTTACGTTAGCTTGAAATTTGCTCGTTTTACACTGAAAATCAAATTTTTAAGCACACGCACAATGTACTCCCCTTTAGGGGTCGGGGGTTGGCAGACCTCAGCACAATTTTGCGCTGAATGCACCTTTTTCCTTAAATCAACGACATTGGAGTTAAGCTATATCGGGGTTTTTTATTTTCGCTCTAAGTCGAACATTTTACGAGCGCCCAAAAGCCACCCCTGCTGTTCCTCGCTGCGCGAGCGGGTTCTACGATCGCGGGCTTTAGAGCCTACGTTACCTTGAGCATTTTACCTGTGCTCGACCAGAGGTACGATCTAGAACCTGCGATCGTCGAGCCCGCTCACGCAGTGAGCATTTTGGGATCGAAGAGCGCGCCACGCAGTGGCTGGTAGGGTGTTCAACCTAGCGGAGAATTTCCTTTACTCTGGAGGCATTACCATCCCACGCAGTGGCTGGTACGATGTGCCACGTACCGCGAGATTCTTCCTTTTAAAACAGTTTTGTACGATGTATTGAAGGTTTTTGAAAAGGAATATTTTTTTGATATTTTACCAACCGCTACGCGGGGCGCTCGTCGATCCCAAAATGCTCGCTGCGCGAGCGGGCTCTACGATCGCGGGCTTTAGAGCCTACGTTACCTTGAGCATTTTACCTGTGCTCGACCAGAGGTACGATCTAGAACCTGCGATCGTCGAGCCCGCTCACGCAGTGAGCATTTTGGGATC
>NZ_JANRKL010000043.1:0-2996 GCF_033763495.1 Haliscomenobacter sp.
AATATCCCCCGGGCTTGCGGAAACTATCAGTCCTTTTTCAACTCTGCCAGATTTGCTATCCAAATAAGAAAACCAAATAGACCGAGTAATGCCGCCCAAAAAAGGGCAACAACAACTATGGTGGTTAGGGCTTGGGTAGACGTGGTCTCCTTTTCTCTCAGTTCCTGCCCCTGACTACCAACGGTGAACAAACAAGTCAAGAGGATTAATTTTGCATACTACGCTGTTTCTCCTTCCCTGTTTGAACAATTCAAAATTAGGTCGTATTTTCATGTCTGGATAGGCATTTTTGCAGCCAATTGTGATCACCAACCTGCATTCGCGCAATTTGATTGCTGTAACCTGCTGCATTGATGCCAAATCCTGCCGTTTTCAAGTATTTGATAGTTAGTTTATTAAAGGAAAAAACCGCAGTTAAAAAAAGCATTATTGTTTAAAAACCAATGTTATGCCCATCTCTCATGGAGATCAGCTTTTTGAAATGATTCAGTCTTTAACCAAGGCTGAAAAACGCAATTTTCGCTTGTATGCCAAACGAATTCAAGGGGAAAGTGACGCCAAATTTCTACAGCTTTTTGATTTACTCGAAAAACAAAAGGACTTTGATGAGGAAACCATTATCCGCAAACTCAAAGATTCGAATAAAAGCCAACTCTCCAACCTCAAGCGGCACCTGTACCAGCACATCCTGACTTGCTTGCGCTTGATGGAGATCCACAAACACGAGGAAATCCAAATCCGGGAGTGGATCGATTATGCGGTTATTCTGTACGGCAAGGGTTTGTACCTACAATCCTTAAAACTCCTGGCCAAGGCCAAATCACTGGCCAATAAAATCAACCACGACATTCTGCAACTGGAAATTGTAGAATTTGAAAAAAGGATCGAGTCGCGCCACATTACGCGCAGTACCACCGAAAGGATGGACGATTTGCAGGCCGAATCCGAAACCCATAGCAACACCAATTTGTCAATTGCCCTTTTGTCCAATTTTAAACTGGCCCTGCAACGCCTTTTTATCAACGAAGGGCACATCAAAACGCAGGAAGGGCGGGCCAAACTGGAAGAACATTTTCGGAGCAAACTCCCCAAACAAGAAGAGGAAGCCCATACTTTTTTTGAAAAAATCCACGTCTACCATGCCTATTACTGGTACCACTACCTTTTGCAGGAGTACGACAAATGCGAAGAGTACGCCGAAAAATGGGTAAACCTGTACGCTTCCGAGCCCAAGATGATCGAAATGGACATGGACATGTACATGATCGGGATGCACCAGTTGTTGGTTACTGCGTTTTATTTGCGGAATTACCCGGTGTTTATTCGCACCCTGGATCGTTTTGAAAAATTCCGCAAAGAGGTTTATCCCAAATTCAACTACAATTCCCAGATTCTTTCTTTCCTCTTTGTTCACCAGGGACGTTTCAACCGCCATTTTTTGGAAGGAAGTTTTCAGGAAGGCACAGGACGCACCTTGCAACACGCCTTACGTCGCATTCGGAAATACGACAATAAGCTGGACGCCCACAAACTCCTGATTTTTTATTTCAAAATTGCCTGGTTGTGGATGGGTGCAGGCAAGCCAGCACAAGCCATCGATTACCTCAATCAGATTTTGAACCACCCCGGAAAGGCCCTGCGGGAAGACATGCAAGCTTACGCCAGTTTGATGTTCATCATGGCGCATTACGACCTCAAAAACATGGACTTTTTGGATTATGTCATCAACAACACAGCACGATTCATTAGTAAAATGCATGACCCCAGCAAATTGCAAAAGGCCAGCATTGGTTTTTTCCGCCGGCTGATCAACGCCAAACCGGATGATACGGCTAAATTGTTTCTGGATTTCCGTAAAAAATTGAGTGAGCTTAAGGCTGATGAATTTGAAAAACGCTCTTTCATTTTTCTGGACATTGAATCCTGGGTAGAAAGCAAAATTCAACACAAAACCCTGGCTCAGGTAGTAAAAGAACGGTACGAGCGGCGTTTGGAATCAGCCTTGTAACACATTGATTTCTATTTTTATCTGAATTTCAGACTTTTTTTCGCCCTAATAAATGTAACTCAAACTAATAATCCCCGTTATGGTACAGCAAATTGTCTATAAATTGCAAAGATTTTATTTGAAGACCTCTCCACCGTGAAATGAACTCAGGAGGATTAAGGATTGGATGGAGGTTTTATAGTTTGGCTAATCTAAGTTTCATACATTAATTATTTGCCGGCACATTTTTGCGTCGGCTTTTTTTTTCTCCTTTTTTATCACCTATAAAAAAAGGAGTTAACCTGCATCCATTACAAGTTAGCTCCCCTTTCTACTTATGCATAGTTAAGGACGATTAATCCTTAAACACCTCAATTTCGTGTTTTTCCACTACCAAATCGGTGAATTTACCCTTGAAGCGAGTAGCTTTTACGATGTGGTTGTCGATCCAATGGTAGTTGCCGCCCCGCGGTTTGCCAAACAAAATGCCATGGTATTTAAACCCATTGCGGTTCAGCCATTCTTCGGTCACCTGGCGGTGTTCTTCCGTACGTGAAGTAAAAAAAGTAACCACGTGGCCTTCATCATACCATTTGTTCAGGATGTTGAGGGCATCAGGATAAGGCAACACTGTCACCATCCGCTCGGGTTCTTCGTTGGGGATATCGTCACAAATCGTTCCGTCGATGTCAATGAGGAAATTTTTCACTTCATTGGGCAGTACCGGACTGATCGATTCCCCTTTTTCGTTATAAGCTGCCTTAAGCTGCTGAGTATTCTGGTCCATGAAAATGTTGTATTGTCTTTAACTGTTTGGATAAAGGATTGATAGATAGCGTAATTTGGTATTTATTGGCAGTGGACTCAAACAAAAACGCTGCAATATCCGGTTTTTTTGAGAAAAAACGAAAAGGAAAAAAAGCTGTTCTACCGATTGCAAAGGCCACAAAAAGAGAAGTATACCTAAAAAGTTACATAGTCGACGGGATCAACTGGTTTTCCCTTGTGC
>NZ_JANRKL010000044.1:0-1802 GCF_033763495.1 Haliscomenobacter sp.
GAGTTTTCAAATCAGTGGTGCACAATTAACAATTGCCTCATTACAAACACTGGGCTTGTTGGCACTCGATTGGCTGATTATGTTCTGGTTGTTGCGCAAATTGTTCCGCCGATTCGATGTAGAACAAGTCCGGCGGCGGCAGGTAAGACGGCGCTTTCAACCGCTTTTTTTGTACTTGATCGTCCTGACCTGGATGTGGACTTGTAAGGTAGACTATACTTTGTATCAGGATAAAATGCGCTGGATTGGAATTTCTACCCTAATTCAGGGCTTGATGCTTTGGCAAATTGCCTTCATTGTGGATCTGATTTTAGGCCGGGTTATTTTGCGCAATTTTTTTCAGGCCCAGGGAAATTTAAAAAACCCGATTCTGGGGGGCGGTTCCAGCGGCCTCCAACGCACCCTGAGCACCTCCAATCGCTACATTAAATATGCAGTATACGTCGTTACACTGATGGCGATGCTGAGTTTGTTCCAAACTGATTTCACCTTTTTTGAAGGTAAAGTTGGCAAGGGGAACTACGCCCTCCGCATTTCCAATGTGCTGATCGCAACTCTGGTGATTTTGACAGCGCAACTCCTGATTTGGCTGATCATCCATTTGTTTCTGGCCAATTTTTACCGTCGGCGTAGCATCAACATTGGATCGCAATTCGCTTTCAACCAACTCGTCAATTACCTCATCTACTTTATTGCCGGAATGATCGCCCTGCATTTTGTTGGGGTAAACATCACGGTGATTGCCGGTGGTGCGGTCGCCTTATTGGTGGGCGTGGGGATTGGTTTGCAACAAACTTTCAATGACTTCTTTTCGGGAATTTTGTTGTTGTTCGAACGTTCGGTGGAAGTAGGTGATTGGGTAGAAATTGATGGCCTGGTAGGTAAGGTGCGCAGGATTGGACCACGTACTTCGGTAGTACAAACCCGCGACAACCGCAGTGTCATTGTGCCCAATTCCCGATTGGTGATCAACAACGTGACCAACTGGAGCCACGGCGATGATGTAGCCCGCTTTACCGTTGCGGTAGGAGTAGCATATGGGTCTGACACCCAGTTGGTCAAACAAATTTTAGTCGATGTAGCCAAAAGCCACCCCAAAGTCTTGCCTACTCCCGAGGTGAATGCCCGCATGGTTTTGTTCGGCACCTCAAGCCTGGATTTTGAAGTTTATTTTTGGTCCAATGAATTTATGGGCATTGAAGACGTAAAGAGCGACATTCGCTTTGAGATCGACAGAGTATTCCGGGAACATAAAATTGAAATTCCCTTTACCCAAACCGACGTATGGATCAGGAATTGGGAAACGTTAAAGGGACGGTAAAAAATGCTAAAATTTTGTTATCCCGAACGCTATAGAGCCTGCATTGGTTAAGCATTAGTTAAACCAGCCCTTGCTGCTTTTCTTTTCACCAAACTTCCCGTTACATTATTGCAAATTTTCGTCACAAAACAAAAATAGAACTTCCATGAAGGAACAAACATTCAACCTCATTAAGAAAGCAATATTGGTTCTGGCCTTGGTTCCAGCTTTTGCCCTGATGGTACAAGCCCAACGTATTGCCAGTGTTGATGTATCCCGCATCCTTGAAAGTGTCAATGAATACAAGGCTGCTGGCGATGAATTGGACAAGATGGCTGCCCGCTGGCGCCAGGAAATTGCACAGGAATACGATAAAATCAAGAGCCTATACAACCGTTTTCAAGCAGAGCAAGTCCTTTTGAGTGACGAAGCACGCAGACAGCGTGAAGACGAGATTGTGAAGAAAGAATCGGAGGTTCGCGAAATGCAACGCAAACGCTTT
>NZ_JANRKL010000045.1:0-4385 GCF_033763495.1 Haliscomenobacter sp.
TTTTTTGCCATCCGTTTTTTCTTTGTCACTTTTAAAAAATAATTTTTTTTTTTTTTTTCCCTCCCCCCACCGCTGGTTATTGTACACGTTGTTTTACTTCGCCGCGGGGGTCCCCCACTTCAAAACTCTCCCTTTACTTCAAAACTTGTAAGTCATGTACTCGTAACTCAAAAAAATCTTCAATTCACTGATAATCATATTTCTAGAGTTTAACAATCAACGTTGTCGTAAACGACCTCCCATCCGAAGGCCAAACTCCCGGCCCCGGATAAATCGTAGGCCGCTTGGTGAAATACTGCGTGTCGGTGAAGTTGCTTACGCTGGCCCGTAGGGAGAAATGTTTGTTGAAACGATAGGTCGCGTTGAAATCGAATAAGCCGTAGGCAGGTACAGTGCCTTTGGAACCATTCGGACTTGGATTAACAGTGTTCTCTGGATCAGAATAACTCATGGCCACCCAACTGTACTGCAAAGCAGCGCTCAATCCACGGTAACGCCCCTGGATGCCATTGCGCGTCATCCACTCTGGAGTAGATTCAATCCGATTGCCCACAATTTCGGTAATTTTACCCCCCGATACCAAAGTACCTTGCACATAACGGGCATCAAAATAAGAGGTTGAAGTAAATACACTGATGTTGGCACTTTTGGTTTGAAGTACATTCACTTCTGTGTAAAACTCGACCCCATGGGTGATCGTATTGCCCAGGTTGGTTTTAAACACCAAAGACTGGCCATTTTCCTGAATAATCGTGCTGCCCATGCGGTTGTTGTAGTGCAGGGCAAAAACGGAAACATCAAAGTGGACACGGTTGCGCCAATTGCCCCGGATGCCCAGTTCGGCATTGAAACCTTTGGCATCCAAAAGGTTGGTGTCGATTTTTTCCAGTGCATTGGTGGGAATCACGTCAGCAAAAATGACCGGGCGGTAAGCTTCTGAAATCCCGGCGTACAAGCTGGCAAAGCCATTCAATTTGTACTGTGCACTGGCGCCAAATAGTGGGAAACGGTGGATGATTGCATTGGGCACTTTGGCTGGAGCGAGGTAAGAAATGGTGCCAGTCATATTGGTGGTACCATTTTCGACCCGCATACCACCCGACACCGACAACCGTGGGTTCAATTGTAAGAGGTGTTCTGCAAATACAGCGATATTCCCGGTACGGAACCACAAATCCCGACCATATCCAGGTGTGATCAAACTCAGGTCGTAGTCAAAACCAGCTGTACCTTTGCCGATCTGTTGACGGTTCAGGTCATTGTTGATGTAGCGTACGCCGGCAATGGTGGTGTGTTTGATGCCACCTGTAGTGAACTGGTGTTTGAAACGCGCTTCAGCCGTGAAGCTATTGAAATAATCGATGTCCACCTGGCGATTGGCGTAAATCCCTGCTGCATTGGGCACGTCTGGTTTGTCTGCAAAACCTACAAACATTACGCTGTTGCGCGTACCGTAAAGGCCATTGGTAATCACACTAAGCTGGGTACGCGGGCTGATTTTCCAGTCCAGATTGAGGGAAGGCACCCAAATGTCGGGAGCATAATAGTTGCGGGCACGGGTGGATTGCCGGGGATTGTCGTAAAACAAGCCGTCAGAAAGTGGCCCTGGGATGTGGTAGTTGTAGTAAGAATGGGCGATTTCGGCCTTGAGGCTTAGCTTGGGTGAAAAAGCATAGGCCAGCGACAGGAATTGGCCATTGGATTTGCTGTCGCCGTTGTCGCGGTAGCCATCCGAAGCGCGGTTGTGCGCATAGGCATAATAGCTGAATTTGCCAATTCTGCCACCAATCGCATGATACATGCTGCGGGTATCGAAAGAGCCATAATTGAACTGGCCTTCGTAGGAAATTTTACGGGTAGTATCCGCCGTTTTGGTCACGTAATTGATCATACCGCCAAAGGTTGCGCCGTATTGCAGCGAGGCCGTTCCCCGGATCAACTCTACTTTTTCCACACTCTCCATCGGGGCGCTGAAGTGGCTGGCGGGGTAGCCATACAAGTCGCTGTTGGTCATTACCCCATTTAGGCGCACGTTGTACTCCCAGGAGCGGTGAGGATCGAGGCCCCGGGTGGCAATGTTGATTTGGTTGCCCGAGCCGTCCATGTCGTACACAAAAACGCCGGGGACTTTGGCAAAGAGCTGACGTCCGGTTTTGTCGGCGAGGTTGACATCCAAATCGGCAATTGTAATCACCTCGTTCTTTTTGCCCGAGGCAATGTAGGTGCCGATTACCTCCGGCAAACGTTCGATCACAGTCTGTTGCTGGCTTAATTCCCGTACAGTGAAGGTGTTGAGGTCAATACTGTTGGCGATCATTTTTACATCAACGTAAAAGTCGTCCTGCAGCGGTACTTCCTGTGGCACATAGCCCAACAAGTTAACTTGTAAGATTTTTTCACTTTGGTTGGGTGGCAGGGCGATTTCAAAACGCCCTTCAGCGTTACTTTCCACTCCGGTACTACCTCCCTTCCAGAGGATGGCAGCGCCTTTGAGCGGCTGGTTTTGGGCATCGGTGATGCGCCCTTTTACCGTTTGGCCTTGGCCCAAAAATGGCAACAGGCACAACAACCCGAGTAAATACTTGTACATAGGATTAAAAATTTTTCAAGAGTTAGAGTAAAATGTGTGTTAGAGCAAAAAATGTGTGTACCCAAAAAATCAGACCTGGCACAAAAATACATTGTGCTGATCAAGCCAAATATGACAAATGTTAGATAATCCATTGTATGTGAAGTTGTATGTAGATAGGAATGCGCAACTGCGCTGGGGCAAAAGTAACAAAGTAGTGGTGAAAATAAAAATACAAGGAAAAATTTTAACGCATTTTAAGTGCTTTTTAATGGAGGGAGCGGACTTTTTTGACAATGAAGGTTGAGAACATTAAAAAAAGGTTGCAAGCAGTCGCGATCAACTGCTTGCAATCTATAAAAATGGGCGCCATACTTAGAGCCAGCCTAATTGTTTTTTACAACTTTAACGAGGCCATATTTCCCATCACTTTTGACTTTGACAAATAAAATTCCCTCGTGATCCAGATTTTGGACTTGGAAAAAATGTTTGTCCGTAACATTGGATGATTTAAGTACCCTTAGCACTCTGCCCAGCGCATCGATGATTTCAACTTCAAGAGGGTTGGCCTTTTCAAGCCTTACTTCGATGTTTAAAACTTCATCGAAAGGGTTGGGGTAGGCACTGATTGAATAAACAGGTAGAATATCACGGGTAGGCGTGGTTGCGGCTGGAGAACCAGAGGGATTGTACCCATTCAGGCGCAAATCTACTGGAGGCTGCCAGGTATTGGATTCATTGAAGATTTTCTTCATAAAACTAGCCCGAGCGGCATCATAGGCTCTCAAACCTGGATAGTAATAATTGCTGCCATTGCTATTGAACCATGTTTGGGCATAAAAACAAAAACATTCAGAACTCTTGCCTCTTTCACTATCACACATGTTGTTGGCATCTACTATGGGGATGTAACCACACAATTCCTGTACAGCATGCCAAAATTCATGTACGCCATGATCAAATTTTCTGAAAGTATTGTCCAGTGGGCGATTGACAATCCCGGTCTTGCAGGTTAGTTCTTCGTTGGCCAAAATGGCTTTTTTAGGTTGACCATACGCGGCCATACCTCTAAATTGAGCGGCATTGGGTTTCGTCATCCAGGTTGTAAAAAACTGACTGGGTACAGCACTGTTCAGGTCGTTTTTATTGATAAGGATCAAACTCTGCCCTTTCAAAGCTGCAAGCGTTTTTACAAGATTAGGGTCTACTTTAGGGTCGGAAGGTTTGGGGGAAACAATGGCATTCAGCATGTTGGTAATCGTCAAATAATAATTGACCAGGACCCAATCACTGCTCGTATTGGTGGCAAAAAAGGTGACGCCATTGGTTCCTTTCAAAAATTTGTTGTACGATGCAGCAATCGCCTCGGCAGAGGTGTTCACGTTGACATTTGGATTGTCCACATAATGGGCGAGCAGGTTCGCCTTGGTGGGCAAGGGCAGAAAATAATCCCTAACCATTTGATTAAACTGGAGCACCCAGGTCTGATTTTTATTACCTGCTACGGGGTTGTCTGCTTGCACTACATTGGTGAAAGACAATGCTTTTGTTGCATTTGCCCCAATCAATTGGTAGGCATTGGTACCGTATTTGTTAACATCCGATGGCTTGATTTCCCATTCTTGCACACCTTGCCCACTAGCAAAGCTGAGTGCACCCGACGCAGAAAGTAAGAGTGGGGAATTTTCTCCCTTGGCTTTATTGATCAATAGCCGTTTGCCGCCTCCAATATCTTTGGTTCGCCACAGGAAGCGATCACAATCACCAGAAGCCGGAATGTTTTCCATCTGTAATTTGCCATTGAGATCGAAGGTAA
>NZ_JANRKL010000046.1:0-31558 GCF_033763495.1 Haliscomenobacter sp.
ACAAGTTGGTGCCACTTTGTCTTCGATCAACACATCATCCCAGCAGTAGTTATAGTTGGTTTCATCTGCAGCTGTAGCTGGGTTGTCCGCAGTGTCAGCACCCCACAATTCGATCGTTACCCGCTCTGACAAATCGCAGCAGAAGAACTCAACGATGTCTTGCAGCGGAGTCATCAACTTACCTCCCTTCAGGATGAACGTTTCACCAAAATCTTCAATATCGCCATCGCCATTCCGGTCAAAACCGTCTGCTTTGCTATAATCCTTGTCTGCTGGCAGAGGATCCAAAGTACCGTTGCCGTTCGTGTCGTAACCTTTGGCAATGAAGCTAGCTGCACAGGAAGCAGGTACATTGCGACGTACCGCAATCCAAGCCATCTTACAGTTGTCCCATGATCCTTCGTCGATGTCTGCAGCGCTAACTTGGGCATATCCGTTGGTGTAACCATTGGCATTGCTCAAAGTGATGTGCAAGTCATCATCACACTTCATTACAGGAGCAATCTTGTCCTTTACTTCAAAGACGAAACAAGCTGTAGAAGCATTGTAGCAGCCGTCGAAAGCGTCAATCACCATCAGGTGTTTGCCCACTGGAAGGCCGATCATCATCCCGTTCATTACTGCATACTCCACTTTATCCCAGCAGATGTCCTCCTTATTGCAATACCTCAAATCTTCATGTTCGCCACGTAGCTCTGCTTTATGCGCCTCTGGTTCTGGTTGACAGAATGGGTAATCTGGGCCTTCGTAAACCAAAATACCTTTAACATAGCGATCTTTGGTGTAAACGCTTACGCTTACATTACCCAGTGTGCAGTTGTCTTTGATGGTCACACCAAAAGCAGCTTTAATACCAGTTGCGGTTACAGGTATGGCGGCAGTACAGTCCATTGGACCTGTAGAAATATCAAATGGAGCTCCATGTGCATAATCATAGGTTGGGGCTTCAAAATCTCCGATTTTTATCAGGATGTGAAGTGTATCCACAATACCTCCAGCACACCAGTCAAAAATGTACATTTCTCTGTCGATCTTCAAACCTTTACCGCCACAGATGGGGAATTCTGTATCTTTGATTTGGACTGAATAGTTGCATTCAACCTCGTCAATGTACAAACAACGTTTGTTGTCACCAGTGTTGAAATAACTACAAATGGATGGTGTTACATCCTCCTTTTTGATCAGGCTCTTGTCGGGAGTGCAAGCATTGTATTCCACAACGCGGTCGTATTTGCCTTCACCTCCTCCATTGAAGGAAAACTCAGCAATTTTTGGCCGTTTGAAATCAATCATTTGAACCTTATCTGTGGTCATACCATTGCAATCAGTGGCTACCCATTGGCGGAAAATACGTGCGTAAATACCACCATTCTTTTCCATTTGTTCGCAAGAATAATATTCAACACGGTCGCTCCACTTCAAGGTAGTTCGGCAACCACAATCGCGGCAATTGTCACGGAAGTATGGATACCCAAGGTTTTTGATGTTGTCAGAAACCAAACTTGCTGGCTTCAAACCACACGCTGAATCATCCTCAATCCCTTCTGCATTGTTGATGACCTGACTATTACTTGTCGATGGCCGAGGTGAGCTAGTAGTGCCCACATTGCCAATGGTCAAACGATTGTTGAGAACGTAGTTTACATCGTAACAATCCAAAGGCTCCTCAATAAAGTTGGCACATTCCAGGATTGGTCCGGTTTTGTCATCAGCAATGATGGTACCCCAACATGGTGCATAATCGAAACAAACTTCGTATTCGGGTTTGAGACGAACGAGGTATTTGTGCGTTCCAGCACAATCAACATAGTTATCGTTGTTGCCATCTTCAATAAGTACTTCCAATGCATCGCGAAGCAGTTCACGGTTAGGACATTGTTCAAAGCCATCAATCACCAAATCAGGAGTGATCAACAAGCGGCAATTCTTGTCCAAAGTAACCCGCACTTCGGTCACGCAGGCCAAACACTGGATGTCTGCTTTTGGCCGGATGTTAACCGTTACATAGAATGGATCACCTTCACAATCTTCCTTACTGGTTGGAACAACCCGATAGATAATTGTCTGCGTAGTAGTAGTCAAATTGGTCAGGAGGTCATTGATGACACCACTAGTTCCCGCAGGGTTGAAGGTTTCACCATCAATTTGTGGATGGTTGTAAGGAACATTGGAACCTACCGATGCTACACTATACCACTTAAAGGTGCTTTGTACGTCACATTTCACTTGTAATTGCAAATCTACATTGACCGCAATACAAGAGTAAATGGTTTTTTCAATCGGTAGACCAACTGGTTTTGGAATGACTTTGAAATAAGCACTTTTGGTGAGGGTTTGATCACAAACGTCGGTCATGACGATTTTGATGGTTACCTTGCCACCACACTCACTTGGAGCCTTTACATTATTCAAGTTCGCCACCTCCTGGTCATTCACATAATATTTCACAGTGGCACTACAGCCACCACTTGTATTGAATTGAGCAATCCAGGCTGCGAATTCTGTGTCAATGCCAGCTTGAAGTAGGCATCTTACCGTTTTATCAACAGGGAGGTTGATCACCAAATCTGGGCGGGTGAGTACGGTATATGTCTCGTCTTTCACTACCGTTTGATCACAATCGTCGGTCACCGTCATTACGATGCGAACTGAACCGCCGCAGGAGCTTGGTGCTACTAGTTTGGTCAGGTCGGTAACTGTTGTCAGGTTACCACCGTTGATCGATACTTCGTATTTGATCTTGTAGTTGCAACCACCGCTCGTGTATTTGAAGGCCGCTTTCCAGCTAGCGAAGTCGTTCGTGGAGGCACAAGCTTCTTTCGTTACACTCTCAGGGCCTGCTGCTACCAAAGTTGGGCGGGTAGGCACCGTATAAGTAGCGTCCTTCACCACCGTTTGGCCACAGTCGTCGGTCACCGTCATTACGATGCGAACTGAACCGCCGCAGGAGCTTGGTGCTACTACTTTGCTCAAGTCGGTAAATGTTGTCAGGTTGTCACCGTTGATGGATACTTCGTATTTGATCTTGTAGTTGCAACCACCACTGGTGTATTGGAAGGCTGCTTTCCAAGTAGCAAAATCGCTCGTGGAGGCACAAGTTTCTTTCGTTACATTTTCTGGGCCAGCTGCTACCAAAGTTGGGCGGGTAGGCACCCTATAAGTAGCGTCTTTCACTACGATTTGATCACAATCGTCGGTCACCGTCATTACGATGCGAACTGAACCGCCGCAGGAGCTTGGTGCTACTACTTTGCTCAGGTCGGTAACTGTTGTAAGGTTACCACCATTGATCGATACTTCGTATTTGATCTTGTAGTTGCAACCACCACTGGTGTATTTGAAGGCGGCTTTCCAGCTAGCAAAGTCAGTTGTCGAAGCACAGGTTGGCTTGGTTGCATCCTTTGGTCCTTCTGCTTCCAAATCTGGGCGGGTAGGTACAATGAAGGTAGACATGCACATCTTTTCAGCAGTACAAGCGTCCTTGACCAAAATTTTGATCTTGACTTTTCCACCGCAATAGGTAGGTGCAGAAATATTGGCAATGCTCTGATATTCTGCTTCTACACCATCATTGATGCTCACCAGGTAACGTACCATGGGAGAACAACCACCAGTATAGGTAAAACTATTTTTCCAGGTGCTAAACAGATTGGCAATGTTCTGGGTCGTACAAGTCTCCTGAATCGCAAAATCAGTTGGTACGGTGCAAGATAGCGCTGGTGGTTTTACAACGTAGGTTTCAGCACAAGTTCCTTCGATGAAAGGCTCGTCATCCTCGTCAAACTTGTCATTGTCGTTCAAATCATCGTAAAGGATATAAGTGTAGGTGCGGGTTAAGCCATCCCCACACAAGGAACCACCATCAGTGGTAATCACCTTGATCTTTGCTTCTTCACAAAAGGCAATGTTGCTGAAGACATCGGCAGGGTTGGTCTTTGCTGCTGGTACAACGCTGTAATCACAACCCGTCAATGGGGAAGGTTTAGTCAATTTACATACCCCCTCCAATTTGCAGCATTGCAACAAAATGGTCTCACTGATTGCAGGGCAATCATTGGCATCTTTAAGATAAATGGGCTGATTGGAACCATCAGCAAATGGGACGGAAATGATACCATTGGCAGGAACCACACTAAAGCTGTTGTTGTTCAGGGAATAAGTGAAAGGTCCGGTACCGTTGGTGATATTCAGGATAATATCAATGTTCTCACCACTTCTTGACTCACAATCCAGTTCTGGTTCAAATGCAACTGGTTTAACCAAAATAAGGGTGGTACTTGGATTGGAAGTGCAATTGTTGGCATCGGTCACCTCTACATCGTAGGTGCCGGGCCCCAGATTGGTAAAATTGTAACTTGTATTCGCAGTGGAAGCTGAAGTACTTGCCAAAGTGCGGCTTGGATTGTGCTTGTACAAACGATACACAAAAGGTGCCGTGCCCGTAGCAGTGGCCTGGATTGCCCCTTGCGGAGTCCCCAGGTTACAAACCGGGCTGATTGGTTCGATGTCTACCTCAGGTTTTTGATTAATGGTCGTTGTTGTACTACAGTTGGTAGGACAATTATTGGTCGCTGTACCAGACAAACTCACTGTGAAATTAGTCAGGACAGTTCCGTCGGGTATGGTTACCGTTATTGAATTAGTCCCCTGGCCTGTAAAAAACAAAGCACCAGTAACCGACCAGGTGCGGCCAGTAACTCCAGTCGTGGTGAAAGTAGCGGTACTACCTTCACAAACAGAAGCGGGGCCGTTGATCGTACAAATGACCAATTCCTTAATGGTGACGGTTTTGGTACAGGATTCGGTACAGCCATTTTTAGAAATGGTCATACGTACAGTATAAGAACCTGTTGCATTGGATGGAATGGAAACAGTAACAGTACTATTGTTGGTAGCCCCAGCAAACGTAGCACCAGCAGTGTTGCCTTCCAAAGACCAGGCATAAGTTGCTCCAGCAACACTTTCTACCGAGTGAGCATTCTGTGTCTCCCCCTGACAAATTGAAGTACTTCCCGTGATGTCACAAGGCAAATCCAGGCCTTTATCAACGGTGAAGCTGCACTCGGCATAACAACCATTGTTGTCGGTAATGCGAATGGTGTAATTGCCGGGTTTCAAATTATTGACTACCACCGGACTGGTCGCAGAACTGACCTGGTTAAATTGAGTTGGTCCACTGATCCAGCTTGCCACATAATTAGGCGAGGCATTTAAAACAGCGACACTCACCGAGCCATTGTTCTGACCTACACACTGCTCTGGAGTGGGGGTACAGTTGATCGATACTTCACTTACAGTGCCAATGGTACTGGTCAGTATTTTCTTACAATTGTTGGCATCAGTGACGGTAACACTAATGGAACCAGGTTCAAGACCTGTAACCTGGGTGCCACCCATCGCCACAGTTCCTCGTGACCAGTTATAAGTGTATGAGCCAGTACCACCACTTGCACTTACCGTAGCCGAACCATTGGTGGCACCAGTACAGGCAGCAGGAGTGGGGGTAATAGAGCCCGTGATGGCGTCAGGCTCTTTAATTTCAACCACCTCCGTATACACACAACCATTCTTATCGGTCACCGTAACGGTATACATTCCAGGGCCAAAACCAGTGAAGGTTTTTGTTGCTCCATTCGAAGTTTGGTTGGATTTGCCTGTCACCGATATGGTATAGTTAGCAGTTCCATTGGTAGGATCTACTGTGATGGTTCCGTCAGCAGCATCCTTACATTTGACGTTGGTGAAGGTGACATCGGCATCAACGCCCGGTGCAGCAACTACGGTGCAAGTTTGAATCTTGCTACACTTGTCGTTCGGACCATAAGTAACAGTTACTGAATAATTGCCAGGCGTCAAACCAGTGATGGCAGAGGTGTTAGCACCATTGCCCCACAGATACTTAACCGTACCCAGATTAGAGCCCGTTACGCTTACACTCACGGTGCCATCGCCCGCGCCACCAGGGCAATCAGGGGTAGAAGCGCAAGAGATCGTAGCCGTAGCAGAAGCAACGGTAACTGAACTTTTGCAATAGCCGCAAGACTCGCTGTCAGAAGGCTTAACGGTGTTGGCTAGCGGCTTATAAACAACCGCTACCGTATAACTCCCAGAGGGAAGGCCGCTGATCGTGTTGGCACCACTGACTGCAGTTTGAGCAACCGCCCAAGTGCCGCCATTGCCGACCCGAATTTCGTAATCGCTGACGTTGGTTCCTGTAGCTGGTGTAAAGTTGACAAAAACCTTACCGTCGGAACTTGTTTCGCAGGCAGCTTCGGATCCGGTAACACTCCAATCAAATTTCTTGTAGTTGACACAGGCTTTGAGTGAAGCAAAAACGGTGGTAACAGCTTGTAAGTTACCGTTGCTGATGGTTAAGGTGGTGAAACCATCGGCAAGGCCTTCGATGCAGACTTTATCTGAGCAATTTTTGGCAAAAAGAGCGTCTAAGTCGCCCGGGTATGGAGAGGTCTTAGTACGGGTAGGTAAGTCGCCAGATTTTTCTTCCCCAGCTTCCAAGGTAATGGTTCCGGTAAACGCAGCAGGTTCGAGTGGGTCAAAAAGTAGGTTGCACATCCAGGCTTTGACACAGCCCAAAAGGCCCACCGAGGTGTTCTGCGAGAGGTTCCCAATGTTTTTAACCTTCCAGGTACCTTCCATGGTCATGGTTACTTCCACTTTGGAAAAACCGACTGCATTACAAGGTGCTTTGGGCAGGCAATAATCATTTGGATTGAGTAAGAGCCAGTTGGAGCTTGGAGTGCCGTCGCAGAGTTTCCCGTTGGTCGGATCACAAGCATCTTTCGTTACTCTGGCGCAATTGGTAGTCCAATCGGTGGCGATTTTGGAGATGTTCATGGGTGTCACATCGCAAGTTTGAGCAAACCCTAGATGGGGAATTGCCATAGCAATGATCAACCATAGCCCCAATTGGAGATAGGTGTGAATTTTTTTCATGTCGTGATTATGATGTATTCAATACTGGAAATAAAAACAAAAAGCATCAAGCCTTATTCGTAGTTGTACTTGATGCAAACCTTCGCTTTCAGGTTCGAAGTGATGGTTGAGACTTGATCTTTAAAGTTGATCAATCCACTCACACTCAGTGGTATCGTCAGGTTGCCGCTGCCCGTGAAGGCATCCAGATTCTTGGTAATCAGCTCGTTACTCTGTTTGGAATCTTTGAATGTTTCAGAAAAGCCATTTTCCTGCATACCTTCGTCCTGCACTGTTTTATTGAACTTGGCGCTGGATTGATGTACTTTTTGCGTTTGGTTAGGCAATTGAGCCGTCAAATCCACACTCAACATCAAGGCATAATTGTTTCCTTTTACCTCCTTTTCAGCTACATCGGCCATGATCATGCACTCGGTCATGATTTCCACACTGCGTAAAGTACCCAGATTGGGATCAAATTTGGGCAGGCTCAAGGTCGCAGTTTGGCTGTTGTTCAGGAAAGTAACTTCATTGCAAGTTTCGGCAGGAACAATAAAACGATTGGCTTTTGTGTCAACACTCTTTTGAACAAGATCTGTCCACAAGAATAGTGTTACAAGTGGTAGCACGAAGTACAATCCTGTGTGCTTCGGTTTTTTTTGGATTGTGGGAGAATCATCCCAAAGCCTTGTTATTGCTTTAAGACAATACTTTAACCCCTCGCTTCCGGCGTGGAGCAAGTCGTAATTTTTTTTCATGAGAACATTTTGATTTACAAAGTTATTGATTACCAACGCTATAGAACAAAAGAGACAAACCTCTTTAGCCTATAAACAACATTCAAGTTTTTTATAGTAATAAAAATACTATTCTAATGACTGAGTAAACACCAAGTCACAGAAATGAAACCGAAAAATTAGCGTAGTGGTAATATTCGCAGTGATAAAGCACTACAAATCAAGCATTACAAAGGGTACGTGGTAGTGAGATCGAATAAACAAGGGGGATTGAACTTTTGAAAGAGAGTCAAAAGTATTCACAGCAAAATTCTATCATATGGCAAATGTAAACATTGATTTTGAAAAACGAAATAGTTTGGTTTTCTTTTTAAAAAAAATCAAATAGGCGCTGAAAAAATCCTTGTGATGTTATTTAAAGCAGATTTGATCTAACCCTTAATTTAGGTCTTGGATCTAAAACCACTATAGTATTTAAAACCTGTGGTGGCTTTTTTGCACAAAAAAAATGCCCGTTCAGCTTATTTAAAAGCCAAACGGGCATATGGATCTATGAATGGGCCTATTGCTGTGAGTAACTTAGTTGTTGCTCAGCTGGCACAAATTCAAAATCGATGATCCCATTTTTCTTCAAAAACAACAGAATCCCTCTCACCGTCTCTTTTAAACTTGGATCAGGCCAACCCACTGGTGAGGCATCCCGCGCAGCTCGGAAGTTGCTGTTGTCATAGAGTTTGAACTCCATTGCTGAAATGTTCTCTACGGAACGCACCAAAAAATCGAGCAAGGGGAAAAGCAAATCATCCTTGGTACAACGTTCCAGAATCACAGGTACAAATTCCTTGAGTGGGTAGATCACAAACTCCCTGCCTGTCAATTCGGTAATGATGTCCGTGATATCCCGCATGTTGGAATATACATCCCGAACAACGTGGAAAGTTTCGTTGATGGTAGCCGACATATTGGAAGCGGCCACGATGTTGTGAGCTGCCCGGTCTGCCGGTGAAAAACTGACCTGGTTTTGCGCATCGACACCAATGCCATAATTGAACATAAATGCAATCAGACGAATGGAAATGTCGAAATTATGGCCTCCCCCGTTGATAGAAGGAGTGATCAGGGCTGGGCGGAAAATGCGCCCATGTAAGCCTCGGCTCAAAGCATCCTTTACAATTTCTTCTGATACCCATTTGGTTTGGCTGTAGCCAAAATCGAGGAGGTTGATGTCGTCGTTGGTGGTCGATTCGTACAATACATCTCTAACTGCCCAACCAAAAATAAAAGTTGTGGAGATGTGGTTGAACACCTTGGGATTCCCATGGAAAGCCAGTTTGAGAATTTCGTTGGTGCCTACTACATTGACGTTCCGCATCCTGTCGTAATTGAACAGGTAGTTGACCGTAGCGCCATTGTTGTAGATTTCCTGCACATTATTGGCCAGGAACTCCCATTTTTCGCGACTCAACCCAAGTTGCTGCTGGCCTAAATCACCACACACAGGAATAACCCGTTCTCTAAATGCAGTTTCCAGTTGTGCATTCATTGGCTCAACTGCCTCCATAGCTGCCAGGAGGCGTTCCATACCTTGTTCTTCACTGGAAGCCCGGACCAAAACGTAAACCCTTTGATCAGTTTGTTCCAGGATACTTTTTAAAATGAATGGGCCAAAAAATCCTGTTCCCCCAGTCAGCAAAACATCTGTCGCACGGTGCTCATTGGGGTAAACCGGAGCAACTGGATCAAATGATAAGTGAACATCACTCAACATCATTTTCTGCTCCATCTCGGTATGCTCTTTCTGGAGCGTGTCGATCATTTTTTTCAAACGCAGAATGGCCAGTGCCGATGCGGATTCAAATTGGGCAACCAGGTCAAACAATTCAGAAATAGAAATTTCCTGAATGAGTCGCAGGTCTATTTGTTTGGATAAGGCATCCGCACCTTTTTCCTTGAGCAATTCCTTGATGTCGTGCATCAACACGGCCAAATCGATGGACTCAAGGCCCGCTTTGCCCAAGGTGTAGGTTTCTTCACCCGTAAATCCGTACTTTTGCTTCAGGTCATCCAGCGGCGAAACGGGGCCTTTGTGCTCTTCATGAAAATGTTCAACCGCTGCCGCTCCGGAAAACTGCTCTAGGACATTAAATTGGCCAGTTTCCCACATCTCCTTGGCTTTGTGTCGCATGATTTTACCAGAACTGGTTTTGGGGATTTCTCGTGCAGACACAAAAGCGATGATGTGGGTTTGTACATTCAAACTCTTGCGGATGGCATTGACAATGGGCAATGGATCGGGCAGTGATTTGGGGTTCTTGACGCCAACAACTACCACCAGTTTTTCCTCGCATTCAAAAACATCAAAAGCTGCGGAAAAACCATGGCGTACATGGGTTGAGGCCGTTTTTTCGACAATTTTTTCAATATCCTGAGGGAAATAATTCAACCCTCTGATGATGATCATGTCTTTTTGGCGGCCGCAAATGTATAACTCATCCTGGTACAAAAAGCCAATGTCACCGGTGCGGAGGTAGTTGTTGGCGTTTTGGTTTTCGCCAACTATTGAAGCCTGAAAGATTTTTTTGGTCAAATCAGGCTTGTCCCAATAACCGAGACATTTACTTTTTCCACTCAACCATACTTCTCCAATCTGTCCTTCCTTAAGTGCGTGGCGGGTATTGGGGTCTACAATTCTGACAATGATATCCCCCAGGGGGGCTCCACAGTTCATGATGTTGGTACCACAATCCGGCTCAGACAAGACGGGCAATACCTTCAGTTTGTTTTGTTTGAAGGCGGCAGGATCAAGCGATACATAAGTGCGGCCATAATTGGTTACAGCCAAGGTATTCTCTGCCAAACCGAAGGCAGCAAACAAAGCTTCTGCTTTGAGTCCATAAGGCTCAAAGAATTTCAGAAACCGAGTATAGGTAGACGGAATAACTGGCTCCGCTGCGGTCATTAGGTACTCGAGTGAACTCAGGTCCAGTTTTTCCAAAGTTTGTTCAGAAATTTTGCCTGCTTGTAAACAATATTCAAAGGCAAAGTTGGGTGCGGAAGAGTGAGTTGCCTTGTATTTGGTGATGGTCTCCAACCACAAAGCCGGACGCTGGATAAAATCAAGCGGCGAAAACCCATAAGTGGTTCCTCCCTTTAAAGCAATGTAGATGTAATAACCGATTAAGCCCATATCGTGATACTGGGGCAACCAGCTCACCCCAATTGGGACAAATTCAGTAGCCAGATCACAGTTGTGCAAGATGTTCTGGTGGGAGACCATTACCCCCTTAGGCTCACTGGTAGATCCCGAAGTATATTGCAAAAACAAAACATCCGAATGGCCTGCCTCAAATCCATTTTTATTGACGTCTCTGAAATCTTCAGTATTGATCCAACTGAGTTTGGAGATGTAACTCGTGCTAAAAAATGATTCTGCAATATTGGTCCGGGACAAGTTCAGTTTGACAGACCAATAATAATCCCGACTGGTCAGGATGGCTTTGGCCTGACAATCCTTGGCAATGTAGGTCATTTTATTGAGTGACGACTCAAATCCATGAGAAGTCGGAGGATAAGCAGGCACTGGTATCCACCCAAGGCGAGCACAAGCAAAAAAAGCACAAATCATCTCCAACCCGGGGGGATAAGCCAATAAAATTCGGCTTCCTACTGGAAAGTTATGCTCGTTATACAGGTTGCTTGCAATTGCGTTGGTGCGATAGATAAATTCACTATACGTGTATTTCTCTGTTTGGTTGCCAGAAATATCATGGAATGAAAAGAGTAGCTTGTCCGGTTGTTCATCCACCCAGAAATCAAGTCTTTCAAAAATAGAATTCATAGGCAAAGCTTGTTCGTTTATTGTCAATTGGTTATTCGAATTGTTGTCCTTCATTAAGAAACTGAAGCATTGTTGTCCTTTGCAAAGTTTTGGGAAGTCATGGAGACCGGTGGTTTACCCAGGAGTTTGAGCAATTTAAGGTGGTGGGCCATAGCCTGGTACATGTAGCGGTTTTCACGGTATTCAACACCGAATTCAGCTGCAGTGTCTCTTACTATTTTTGTCAACTTGGGATAGTGCGTATGTGCCACTTGAGGAAAGATGTGATGAACCACGTGGTGATTCAAGCCCCCACAAATGAAATTGGCAATGCGACTGCGGGTAGCATAATCTGTAGTTGTGGCAAAAATATGATCTACAAAATCCAGGTCATAACGCGTTTCTGGGAATTCATTGATATCGAGCAGGTGAGCAGTTTGAATGATCCAGGCAGCGGCCAGTCCCATGATCAAATGAGTGACCACAAAAGCAATAAGGACTTGCCAAAGCGAAAAATGAAGCACTATAACCGGAATGCCAATCATGTAAAAAAGGTAGAGTATTTTGCTCCCGATGATGGTTATCCATTCCCTCAGTGGGTGCTTTACATCTTCTACATGCTTGTTGTTGTTGAAAAACAGGTACTCAAAATCCTTCACAAAAAGGAAGTCAAGTGTGGTAATTCCATACATGGGAAAAACATAGAGGTGTTGGAACTGGTGCATCCATTTCCACTCAGCGTGTGGTGAAAAGCGGAATATACCATGCGCAAAAATTCCTTCGTCATCGCCATAAACGTTCATTACCGCATGGTGACCTTTGTTGTGCATGATGCGCCACATGTAAGAACTGATGCCGCAGGCATCCAGTACATAGCTGAGAACCTTGTTGACGATTTTTTTATTCGAAATGGAATTGTGGTTGGCGTCGTGGGCTATGTTTAAAAACATAAAAATCTGACCCAGGCCTTGGAATAAGTACAGGAAAAAGAATTGGGTGTAATTCCAGTCGTATGCCAATAACAATACATAACTACCAATCCACCAGGCCAGTGCAAAAGTAACTTTTAAAGTCATCTCCCAGTTTCCCTTTTTGGAAAGCTGGTTCTTTTCAAAGTAAAAATTCAGCCTTTCAAATAAAACCTTTTTGAACGCCGCATTGGTGTCGACTTCAGTTGTTGACATTTTGTAGGTGTTTTTTGTTTAGAATCAGATCGTCTTTTGAGCAAAAAATGGTGGCTTCTACCCCAAACTCAAAATCTTCGTCGTGCTCTTAATCCCCAAATGTAATAAGCTTGTCTATATTTACTACCCTGTTGATCTATATTATTTGGTAGTTTGTTCGAGCAAGTCTCATGGATGAGGGGCCAAAACTTAGGTTTTTAATCGCCCCTCTTCAAGCCAGGCCCGCCTCTGAATACAATCCAAAATCTCCGATTCCTCATGGGCAATCTGCAAAATCGTGCGCTCTGAATTGGCCAATTGGCTGAATAATGCCTGCACCAGTGACGTTCTTTCCGCATCCAAACCCTGAAAAGGTTCATCCAAAATCAACACCGGGGGATTGAGGGCCAGGGCTCGTGCAATCATCACCATTTTTTTTTCGCCAGAGGACAATTGTCCCAATGCAGTTTGAGAAAAAATGGTTAGACCCAATGCAGCCAATAATGCATCGATATGGCTTTTTTCGGCAGCTTTGATTGGGCGTACCAAAACCTGGGTTCCACTTAACCCCGATTGCACTACATCCAATACTTTTGCACTTTGTGGCCAATAATTCTGGATTTCGGGCGAAACGAAACCAATGCGGGCTTTGATTTGCCAGATGCTTTCACCTGAGCCCCGTTTTTTGTCGAAAATAACCAAATCCTGGGCATAGGCACTGGGGTTATCGGCATACATCAAACTGGTCAAGGTTGTTTTTCCGGATCCATTAGGGCCCTGCAACAACCATTTTTCCCCTTTGCGAATGCACCAGTTTACCTCACTTAACAATTGTTTGTCGCCAGCATAAATTTGTCCTTTGTGGATGTCGAAAACACGGTCAAAAGGTGCCGGTGGGCTTTCGAATTGAGGCAACTGATTCCGGGTGGGTATGGCTCCACTCCGACTTGTATAAGGTACCAACTGGATGCATTCCACTTCGTGATCTTTTGAAAAATGGGATTTTACAGTGAGTACCACCAAACAACATCCGCTTCGCTCGTGAAAATGCCGCAAAAATTCCGACAATTCCGCTATCGACTTGGCATCCAAACCTGTAAAAGGATTATCCAAGATGTAAATCAGAGCGGGTTTTAATAAAGTTTTTGCAATGAGCACCTTACGGGTTTCTCCACTCGATAATTCGATCATTTCCCGATCCAATAATTTGGAGGGCAAAATGATTTGGGCAAAGTCTACCGTGGCTGGATCAGCCTGTTGTAATTTGAGAAAATCGATGACTTTAATGGATTCCTGTTTGGCGCCGCTTTGGTAACGTTCCTGGTAATAGGAGCTGGAATATTGAAACACCGAACCATCGGCGGTAAAATCGGTATAGGAAATTTCAGTCAGGCTAAGCTGGCGGGTGACGTTGTTTTTGTTGAACACCTTGCCGCAGAGAACGCGGGCCAGATAAGATTTGCCGCTGCCATTGGGGCCAGTGATTTCGTAAAGGTGCTGGGATTTTAGTTCAAAATCAAGCACCTGATCTCCAATGGATAATCCAGTTACAGCTATTAGCGACATTGATACCTTTTAAAATTTTAGCCACGAAGGCACGAAGATCAGAAAATGTTGCTTAGTGTCTTAGTGCCTTCGTTGCTAAAATAAAGATATTTTACAAGCTCAAAACCAATGCTTCGTAGGGTTTCAATTGATTTATAGCCTTGGCATCAGGATAATTCCCCAAGAGTACCTTGGCTTTGCTCAAATCCAATCCATCGATATTTACTTTTGCCTCTACAGCTTTAAAATTGAGTAACACTAAGATGGTTCGGCCTTCCAATGAGCGAGTATACGCAAAGATGGAGGGGTTTTCAGCATCCACCAACGTAAAGTCGCCGTAAATCAAGGTCCGTTCTTTTTTCCGCAATTGAACCATCTTGCGGAAGTAGTTGAGCACTGATTTGGGATCCTTTTCTTGCGCAGCTACATTGACGCTGGTGTAATTGGGATTGACCTTGAGCCAGGGTTTTCCAGCTCCAAAACCGCCATTTTCACTATTCTCCCACTGCATAGGGGTACGCCCGTTGTCGCGAGATGAGATTTTCATACCTTCCAAAAAGCGTTTCAGATCGCCACCTTTGGCTTTCACCTGGGCGTAATTCGTCAATAGTTCGATGTCATTATACTCTTCCACTTTGTCGAACTTGATGTTGCTCATGCCAATTTCATCGCCGTAGTAGTAAAAGGCAGTGCCCCGCATGCTCAGAATGAAGGTGCTAAGCATTTTGGAAGCGGCATCCCGAAATTCAGGGCTATCGTTGCCCCAACGGGTCAGCATACGGGGTTGATCGTGGTTGGCGAGGTAAATGGTGCCCCAGCCTTTTTTGGAAAAGGCTTCAGTCCACTTGGCGTAAATTTTTTTCCAGGCAACAAAATCATAACCCTTAGGGTTGGGCATTTTGTACTCATTGGGCAGGTAACCGAAGTCAATGGCTTCGAAATAATAAGCCATATTCAGTTCCTTGCGGTCGGGATCAACAAACTTCATTACCCGCTCTACATCACCCATAGCCTCAGCTACTGTTGCGACGTTGTATTTGCTCAACACTTCACGGTTCATTTCCTGCATGTAATCATGCAGGTAGGGGCCGCTCGCGTAATACATGCCCCATTGGCCATTGTACTCTGCCGGAAGTGGTTGCCAGGTGGTATCTTTGGAGCAAAAAGCAATTGCATCCAGGCGGAAACCATCAATTCCTTTGTCCAACCAAAAACGCATCATTTTGTAGATTTCCTGACGTAGTTGAGGGTTTTCCCAATTCAAATCAGGTTGGGCGTCGGCAAAATAATGTAGGTAATAGGAATTCGTCGCCTTGTTGTATTCCCAGGCGTCCCCTTTTTCATCAAAAATACTCCAGCGATAGGGTGGTTTTCCTTTTTCGGCGGGCCACCAATGGAAGTATTTGTAGTAGGGGCTGTTTCGCGAACTACGCGCCGATTTGAACCAGGCGTGTTCAGAGCTGCAATGGTTGACCACCAGATCCATAAACACCTTGATCTCGCGATCGTGGAATCCCTTGAGCAAGGCATCAAAGTCTTGCATGGTCCCGAACTCCTTCATGATGTTTTGGTAATCCGAGATGTCGTAGCCGTTGTCCTTGTTGGGTGAGGCATAAATGGGGTTGAGCCAGACCATATCGATACCCAGGCTTTTGACGTAGTCCAATTTGGAGATGATCCCTTGCAGGTCCCCTACTCCATCACCATTGCTGTCTTTAAAGCTGCGCGGATAAATCTGGTACACAACTGCCTCTTTCCACCAGGGTTCTCCACTAGTGCGGGCGCTTGTTTTGGCCCTTGATTGATCTGTTTTTTGCGTTGCCTGCTTACAGGCGCCCAGCAAAAGGGCTATTGCCAGAATTGGCA
Source organism: Haliscomenobacter sp. (assembly GCF_033763495.1). Lineage (GTDB taxonomy): Bacteria > Bacteroidota > Bacteroidia > Chitinophagales > Saprospiraceae > Haliscomenobacter. The sequence continues at coordinate 16,062 of NZ_JANRKL010000046.1, forward strand.
ACAGGGTTAATTGAAGGACTAATCTCATTTTTTATTGTTTCATACCTTACAAATGTAAACAACAGAAAATGAAATGCCGAATTGGAGGTGTTTTTTTGGTTTGGCTTGCTTTGTCTTTATCGAATTTTGCTAAACACATGAGATTCTTCCCAATTTTGGGCAACTAAACGCAGTACATAATGCCCATTAGGCAGTTCATTTATGTCCAAAGGCGTAAACGCTTGGGCTATAATGCGGCCTGATACGAGTATTCTCCCTGTACCCAATTCGCAAATATGAAAATTCAAATCAGTTCCAAAAGTTTGGCTATCCAATTGCAAATAAATCGTCTCCTTGAAGCTGGGATTAGGGAAAATTTTACCACGTTTAACCTGGCTTAAGGGTTTTGGTGAATGGAGGGCTGTACGGACACCGCCTACCTTTATGAGCCCTGATGCGTCATTAGGTGCGCCAAATACCCCACCCAGGTAATAACTCTTCGAATCGATTTTTGCCAGTTTGGCAAATCCTGGATCGAGTAATTCCGGCAAAAAATCGCCAACAAAGTTTCCGTTTTTGTCAATGATGATGCTGTTCAAAACCGGGCGGTCATTGTATCGGTCAAAAAAACCGTGGACCATAAGATGACCATCGGGCAATGCTTCAATGAGTGAAACCTCGGAAAAAGTGCTGGTACTGTGCAGAATATTTGCCGTAAAGTCACTCACTTTTTTGCCGCTATGATCCAGTTTGGCTAAAAAAGGCCGAGCTGAATTGTTCAGGGAACGGATATAACCTCCAACAAAAATGGCATTGCTATCGGTCGTCACTGCAGTTAAAGAAACCGCCTTTTCATCCAATTCGGCCTGGAAACTTTGGTCACGGGTTCCATCTGGCAGGGCGCGTACAATTGTTGTAGTGTCTGATCCATCATAACGAATTTCCCGACCATAAATGAGCAGCCTTTGAGCGGGGTCGACCAACAAACCATTGTATCGAAACAAGCCATCAATGTGCAATTGCCGGTAATCGGCTTCAAGTGAACCATTGCCATTGTAGCGCACCAATTCCTGGCCACTGAAGCTATTGATGCGATAAGCGATACCTTCTCCAGCATAGATTTTATCCTTGGCATCCACATCGAGGTACTGAATGCCGCTCCCCGAACCAAAATAAGGAAATGGTAAAGTCCGAAGGTTATAGCCATTTTTATCAGTAATGTTCATACCATTTAGCTGGCCATCAAAAGCCTGGCGGATATTTGCCCCAATAACCAGATCGCCATTGGACTGTTGCCGGATTTTGTTCACTTGCCGGTTGATATTGGCCAAATTGGGGTTAAAGGAAGAGTCAAACTCACCCGTTTCCAGCAAGCGGGCGATATGATTCACCCGAGTTCCATTGACCAGGTGAAAAAAACCACCCACGAGAAGTTTCCCATCCTTTTGCACCAAAAGATCCGATATCAAACCCATGGAATAGAGGCCGGCATTAAAAGATTGATCGATGCTTGGTAGTGTACCCGTACCCGTTTTTAATCGGACCAACCCAGGTTTAAAATCTGTACCGAATTGGGAAAAGCTCCCGATCAAAACTACTCGATCTTCACTTTGATTGGCTGCCCCCAACACATAACTATTGGCCCCCAGTCCCACAATCTGGGCGAAGGTACCATTCACCTTGACGTCATAAACCCGTTCCCCAAAAACTAAAAATCCATCCTGCCCATTAGGGTGAATGATACTTTGGCTATTCGGCAGGTATTGAGCAAAAATTCGCTTTCCATCCCGATCAAAAATATTAACATTGTTTTCATCGCCTGCCAATACCCCAATAGTGCCATTGGTAAAAATGCCTATGTTGCGGACCTTAAAGTTGGACACACCAGTCAGTAAGGGGTTAAAAGTAGTGTCTACTCTGCCCAGCGAGTCTACTCGGTAAATGTTTTGGACGCGTGTGTCAATTTGTAAATTTGTACCTGCGATGATCAACTCGTTGTTGGACTGAACCCCCAATTCATCTACACTGATTGTGGTTCCTGTTGCATCGGTAGCAAAACTAAATCCTCGAAAATTTGGATCGGGCTGACCATCTTTTGAAAAAAGTGAAGCATTGTAGAAGATTCCCAGAGTGCCGTCCTGCTTGGGTGAAACCCCGGATGCAAAAACCTTTTGATTAGGTAAAATGCAAAGATTGGTTATGGTTAAGTTCTCTTTGATCAAAGGCCTAAATAAAGGATCGATGGCACCGTTGGGCATCAAACGAAACAAGCTCCCCAGGTATTTACCTGCTGGGTCTGTAAAATTGCCCCCAAGAATGATTTTGCCATCCTTTTGCAATTCAATTTGATCTGGGGCATTGCTCAATTGAAGGGGGTAGTGAAAACTGGTGTCGACACTCCCATTCTCATCCAACCGAAATACATAACTTACTTCAGTATTGTTGACAAAGCCCTTTCCCCTACTGAGCACTAATAACTGATTATCAGCTTTTGCGATGATGCTAAATCCTGTACTGGCTCGCAAAATTCTCGGAGCAAAATTGGGATCAATGTTTTGTGAAAAAAGGATGGTGGTGCTCAATACAAAGGTCAAAAAGAATGATAACTTTTTCATTTGTTAGGTTTTGGGGAAATAATAAAACAAAGTTATTGTAAAACTCCGAATTGCACCTAAAAAACAAGTATCCCCAAAGCATAAAATGGATTGGAGCCACATGTTGATGTAGTCATGAAATTATATTGTTGTTTTAAGTGTAAAAAAGAAATTTTCTGCGTAAGCTGTATATGGAAGATTTTATAGAAACCATCAAAAATGAACGTTTAAGGGCTCGTCTAATGGATGCCATTTCAATCAGAAAACCTTTCCGTAGCTTTCGCAATGCCGTTGAAGATGAGGGGATTTTAGATGACTGGTACACCTAAAAGGATACTTATTTACAGATGCTTGTGAGTGACAGGTTATAAGTTTTAGGCTGTTTTTATACCCGCAGCACTCTCCAGGCCCAGTTCAACAATACTCTGCTCCCGCATTTCCACCTTGCGGATTTTTCCGGTAACCGTCATCGGGAAACCATCGGTAAAACGGACGTATTGTGGGATTTTGTAATGGGCGATCTGCCCCTGGCAATAGGCCTGCACTTCTTCAACCGTTAGGGTTTCACCCTCTTTTACCCGAATCCAGGCCATCACTGCCTCCACGTATTTCGCATCAGGCACCCCGATCACCTGCACGTCGCTGATTTTGGGGTGGGTGTACAAAAATTCTTCAATCTCACGCGGATAAATGTTTTCCCCACCTCGAATGATCATGTCTTTGATGCGGCCTACTATTTTGACATAGCCCTCCTCATCTATTGTCGCAAGGTCGCCCGTATGCATCCAGCGGGCCTTGTCAATGGCGTTGCGTGTAGAAATTTCGTTGTTCCAGTAGCCCAACATCACGCTGTAGCCACGGGTGCAGAGTTCACCTGGGATTCCCCTGGGAACAGTGCGTCCGGTTTCGGGGTCGATGATTTTGACTTCCAGGTGTGGGTGGATTTGTCCCACGGTACTGACCTGTTTTTCCAGCGGTGTTCCAACCCGCGTTTGGGTACTTACCGGACTGGTTTCGGTCATGCCGTAAGCAATTTCCATCTCGGCCACATGCATCAGGCTTTGCACCTTTTTCATCACTTCGATGGGGCAAGGAGAACCGGCCATGATCCCCGTCCGCAAACTGGTTAGGTCGTATTGGGCAAAATCGGGCAAATCCAACTCAGCAATGAACATGGTAGGGACTCCAAAAATCCCGGTAGCCTTTTCTTTTTCCACTGCAGCCAAAGTACTGGCGGGATCAAATCCTTCACTGGGGTAAATCATGGCGGCACCATGGGTGACACAGCCCAAATTACCCATCACCATGCCAAAACAGTGGTAAAGGGGCACAGGGATGATCAGCCGATCCTTTTCTGTAAAATTCATCAATTCTGCTACGAAATAGCCGTTATTCAGAATATTGTGGTGGCTGAGCGTGGCTCCTTTAGGGAAACCCGTGGTACCAGAAGTGTATTGAATATTGATGGGTTCGTCAAAAGCCAGGCTGCCTTGCCTTTGTAGCAATGCATCCATGGAAGTTTTTTCAGCTTCCTGTAAAAAATCTACCCAACGCCACATGCCAGGTTTTTCGTCCTCTGCCAGGCGAATGATGGTGTGTAGATGGGGAGCTTTTTCCGCTTTTAAAGCCCCCTCAGAGCAATGTTGCAGCTCTGGTGCTAAGGCAAAAAGCATCTCCGTAAAGTTGGAGGCCTTGAATTGATTGGCAATCACCAAAGTACTACACTCGGATTGATTCAAGGCGTATTCCAATTCGTGTAAGCGGTAACTGGGATTGATGTTGACCAAGATGGCTCCAATTTTGGCAGTAGCGAATTGTGTAACCGTCCACTCATAACGATTGGGCGACCACACCCCTACCCGATCTCCCTTTTGTACGCCCAAAGCCAAAAACGCTCTAGCGCAATCATCCACTATTCCTTTAAACTGCTGATAATTGAATCGAATATCCTGATGATGTACAATCAAGGCATCGTTGTTGGGAAAACGGGCTGCAATATCGTCAAGCATGTCGCCGATGGTGATGCCGAGCAGTGGTTTAGTACTGGTGCCGCTGAGGTAGCTGAGTGGATTGGACATGTGGACAGATTTTAGGCAAAATAACTGTAAAATAATTTCCCACTCAAATTACAAAAGATAAAGCGTGATTATGTGCTATCCGAAGAATAAAAAACCACAAAAATCTCTTCTAAAAAAATATTGCTTCAAAATAGGAAGTTTTGAAAAACAATTGTAAGTTTGACAATTAATGAGCCAAAAATTTGGACAAGACACTATTACCAAACATTTAGAAGCTTTAAGGCCATTCGGTACGCTTAAAGTTCAAGTTAAACTATTGCCACAACATCATCGGTAGCCTTTAAAATGAGTATAAAGGCAATGACAGGGGTACCTTAATTGATTTTAGTTTTTTGCTTAGAAATTCAATCGAATTCAGAGATTTTGAGGCAAAAAAATTCAATCGATTTCAGGGTCGCGATTCACTGAAGGACAATGGCTTAAACCATGTTCAATGGCAGTGCCATTTGTTCGCTTTTGATATATTTTTTCATTTAAATCCATTAACCCTATGATGCGACTAAACAAACTCGTTGTTCTAGTCCTGGCTTTTTTATGTTGTCACCTAACAGTAATTGCACAACAGGTGGCTGGTAAAGTTACGGCCAATGACGGAACTCCTTTGATCGGAGTAAACATTTCCGTCAAAGAGACCAATACAGGTACTATTTCAGAATCGGATGGAACTTACCAAATTGTGGCCGCTCCAGGCAACACTTTGGTTTTTAGTTACATCGGATTCGCGACCTATGAAATTAAATTGGGCAATGAAAAAAAGTTGGATGTCACTTTGAAAGAAGACGCTCAGAGTCTGACTGAAGTAGTTGTAACCGCATTGGGGGTGCAAAGGGAATCCAAAAAATTGGGCTATTCTGTAACAGCGGTGAATACAGATCAGCTCACCCAAAACAGAACGACCAACGTGATGGAGTCGCTGGAAGGCCGGGTTGCTGGTCTGAATATTACCCCTCCTGCGGCCGGTGCAGGGTCCAGTATGCAAATCCGCTTGCGTGGCCAGGCCGCCTTTGCCGGAGCGAACAACGCTCCCCTGATTGTTATCAATGGCCTTCCGATTGATCAAGGCGCACGTGGTGCGAATGGAGGCAACCAACGCGACCTTGGGGATAACTTATCCAACATCAACCCGGATGACATCGAAAGTATGACGGTGTTGAAGGGGGCAACCGCTGCGGCAATTTATGGCGCTCGGGCTGCCAATGGGGCCATCATCATTACGACCAAATCTGGGCGAAAAGGCCAAGGTATCGGCGTGGAGTATTCCTCCAACTACTCTGCACAACATGCCTTGAATTTCTTTGATTTCCAGACTGAATATGGACAAGGGACAGGAGGAAAAAGACCAACCAGTGGCGCCAATGCGGCTACTACAGGCCAGTTTGCCTGGGGAGAAAGATTGGATGGGGTACCTACTCCCATCTTTGATGGTACATTACAACCCTATTCCGCTAATCCCAACAATCTTTTCGATTTTCTACAAACCGGGACAGATTTTACCAATACAGTAGCCCTGTCGGGCGGAGGTGCCAATGGCAGTTTCCGGGCCTCCTTTTCCAATACCGACGCCAAAGGTATTACCCCAAACAACGAGTACAAAAGGAAGATTGCCAATGTGGGGATCAATCACAATATTTCACAAAAACTCAAGTTGTTGTTGAACATCAACTACACCAACGAAACCCAAATCAACCCTCCTCAAATTGGGATCCAAGGAGCTGGCGCGGTCAACTTTTTCACCCGGATGGCTACCTCCATTCCGCTATCCGCCTTTAAAAATAGTGCAATAGCGGCAAATGGTACGGAGACCTTGACTTCGGGTTTTCAAGGTACCCTACTTAACCCTTATTATGCTATTGCGGTAGGACAACGCTATCAAACGGAAAGAAACCGCTTCCTTTCAACAGCGACTTTAAGATACGATCTGACCGATTGGTTGTATGTGCAGGGCAGGTATAATTATGACTTTGCCCTGACTTTTACTGAATCACACGACCCCGGTGGGATAGGGACCAGTGTGCCTACCAATGCTGATGGTACCTTTAAAGGGGCATACAATTTGTCGGAAAACAAAGGAACCGATGTCAACGCAGATTTCCTGATCGGCGGTGGCAAAGAATTTGGGGCTTTTTCCATTGACGCCAATTTTGGTGGCAACACCTGGCGGGTGAAAAACAATGGATTTAATCAAAGTTCATCCAACTTTATTGTACGCGATCTTTATTCCATTGGAAACGGTTCCGTGCGCAACCAAGGTTATGGCTTTTCTCAATACAGGGTTAATTCCTTGTATGGTTGGGCTGAACTCGGATACCACAACATGCTTTACCTCAACTTTACAGGTCGGCAAGACTGGTTTTCGGTGTTGAACCCCGAAGACAACAGCGAGCTTTACCAATCCGTATCGGGTAGTTTTATTTTTTCCGAACTGCTGAAAAACCAGAAATGGCTTTCGTACGGTAAACTCAGGGCTTCCTGGGCAGAAGTGGGTAGTTCAAACGGGGTAAATCCTTACGATGGAGTTTTGGTGTACGGCATTGGCCAAAACCAATTTCAAGGTCAAACTACTGCCAGTATTTCGGGTGGATCTGCACCAAACCGTTTTTTACGGCCATTTAGTGTAGAAGAGAAAGAAATTGGCCTTGAATTGAAGATGTTCGGAAACCGGGTAACGCTAGACATTTCGGCTTTTGACAAGGTAACCACCGATCAGGTATTGGATGTTCAATTGTCCAATGCTTCCGGATACACCAGCTCGAAAGAAAATCTTGGTTCCTTGAAAAACAGTGGTTTGGAATTCTTGCTTGAAGTTAAGCCAATCCAAACCCAGAATTTTAGTTGGTCTAGTTCCTGGAATCACGCCTTCCTGGCTACAAAGGTACTTTCAGTTGGAGCACCGAGTGACATCATTGTGGTCAACTGGGGCGCTACTGGAAATGAGTTCATCGGGCAATTGCGCTATGTAGAAGGGCTACCGATGAATCAGGTTTATGCAAGAACCTATTTAAGAAATGCAGCAGGCCAGATTCTCCTCACCGACCAAGGGCGTTTAATCGCATCTCCTGATTACGTAAGTTTTGGCAGCTCGATTCCCAAACATACCGGTGGGTGGAATAACACATTTACTTACAAAAACCTGAGTCTTGCCGTTCATTTTGATTACAAGTTGGGAGGTGTTGTCATTTCCTCCACTGCTTTGAATGCAACTCGTCAAGGGCACTCCAAACAGTCTTTGGTGGGGCGCAGGCCAGGCGAAACGGGCGTGGTGTTCCCAGGTGTTTACCGTTCCAACGAGCAGCCCAATACCAAGGCTGTTGACCCTGCTCAATTCTACGCTGACTACCGCAACAACCAAATGGGGGACATCTTTGTCTTCAAGTCCGATTTTGTTAAGCTGAGAAACATCTCCTTATCCTATAACCTCACGGATTTGTTAAAAAAATCGAACGCGCTGAAGTTCATCAAAGGATTGTCGCTGACTGCTTCCTGTCGCAACCTGGCATTACTGTATAAGGATATTCCGGATCTTGATCCTGAAGCGATCCAATCCTCTGGTGATTTCCGCTCTGGTTACGAGAACACTTCTCTGCCTACTACGCGCAATTTTAATTTCAGCCTAAATGCCAAATTCTAATGACTATGAATAAGTTAAAAGGACTTTTGCTCATATCCGCAATCTTCTTTTTGCTGGGAGGATGCGACAAGGATTTTGTAGAAATCAATACCAATCCTTATGCGGTAACCAATATTGATCCTGCTTTACTGTTTGCAGGTGCCCAACGCTCACACCTGGGTGGATGGGAAACCGAACATACCATCGTTCAACACTTTGTGAATCCCTTCAACTCAGGTGCAACGCTTGGTCCAAATTTTAATGCGGACATCGACAATTTCAACAATGGGAAATGGGACGGCTCCTATCCCAACATCATCAAAAACCTGGTTCAAGCCCTTTCCCTATTGGAAGGAGTGAGCGACCGTCCGAATTTACGGAGCATGTTGCGCATCTGGAAAGCTCAGGTGTACATGGGCATAGTAGATACTTATGCTGATGTGCCTTATTTTAATGCTGGTCAGGCATTTTTGAAAGGCAGTGAATATTTTTACCCCTCTTATGATGATGATGCAGCCATTTACGCAGATTTGGAAAAAGAGCTGAAAGAATCGATTGCGGCCTTGAATCCCAGCGCTGATTTTGTCGGACCAGACCTCTTTTTTGGGGCCAATGGTTCGGTAAAAAGTGCCAATGCTACCGTACAGGTTGAGAAGTGGAAAAAATTGGGGAATTCCTTGTTGTTGAGATTGGGGATGCGGTATTCCAAACTTGACCAGGCCAAAGCCAAGACCCTGGTAAGCGAGGCGTTTAATGGTGGAGTGATGAAATCCAATGATGACAATGCCTGGGTTAAATACGACGGTACCCTGTTTACCAATGGTGCCAACGGGGGCCTGGTCAACAACAACCCATACTTTTACTATGCAGCCGAACCTTTAGTGGAGCAACTAAAAACAACAGGCGATCCACGTGGGCAATTCATCGTAGCCACTTATGCTAATCCTTCAAATCCATTGGCTGATCCAAAGCCAGTTACTGATTTGGCCAGTCAGTTTGGTGTACCGGTTGGCGTGATCAATACCGATCTGACCAAACCAGCCTATCGTGGTGCCAAAGGTGGCGGGTACAACTATTCACAAATGAACGTGAATGTAGTGGCTTCTTTAACGGCACCCGATTTTTGGATGACCTATTCCGAAGTGTCCTTGTTACTGGCTGAAGCAGCACAGAGAGGTTGGATTGCCGGAGGCGATGCCGCTGCCAAGCAATACTACGAAGATGGCATCAAGGCTGACATCAAACGTTATGCGCTGTACCCCAAATCCTCAACCGTTTCAGATGCAGATATTGCCACTTTTCTGGCCAGTCCGGGAGTAGCGTATAATGCAGCTGACGCCCTCAAATTGATCAACACCCAACTCTGGATTGCCTACATCAGAAATGGCACCCAAGCTTGGGCTAATTTTAGAAGAAGTGGTTTCCCGGCTTTAAACCCCAATCGCTTCAACAACAACCTCAACGGTGGATTCATCCGGCGCCTCTCATATCCTGATTATGAGTTGGCTCAAAACCGGACGAACTACCAGAATGCAGTTAAAGCCATTGGTGGGACGGACAACCTGACCACCAGGGTCTTTTGGGATAAAGAATAAAGATCACAATAAAAATGGGGTGTAGGCATTTGCCTGCACCCCTCGATTTATTTCTAAAAATTATTTTCCTAGTTGTTTATTCAAAGAAAGGAACATCTGGCGCTGCGTATTTTTTCAGCGCTTCTTCGTTCAAGTCTACCCCAATTCCAGGTTTATCCAGCAATTTGATAAATCCTTTTTCCACAAATTCTCCTTCAAATTTGACAATTTCTTTCCACATCGGATCCTTGTGGTAATAAATTTGCCATTCCAGAATCATGAAGTTGGGTACAGATGCGCAGACGTGAGCCGCCGCCATCGCGCCCAAATATGAGGCAACCATGTGTGGGGCAAAAGGCACATAATACAGGTTGGCAAGGTTCGCAATCCGTTGACCTTCACCCAAGCCGCCCGCTTTTTGCAAGTCTGGCATAATGATATCTGCAGCACCTTTTTCCAGATAGGGCCGGAAACCATAACCCAGGTAAACGTTTTCGCCCACACAAATTGGCGTGCTGGTCGATTTGGCGATTTCAGCATAAGCATCCACGTTTTCGGCGGGAATGGGTTCCTCCAACCACATCAGGTTCAGCGGCTCCAGGATTTTGGCTACGCGTTGTGCCGTTGGAAAGTCATAACGACCGTGCATATCGGCACAAATGTCGATGTTTGGGCCTACGGCTTGTCTTGCTGCAGCCATTTGATCGTACATTCGTTGGATTTCGGCGGGGCCGGCAGTCCAGTTGTAGCGGTCGTACTTATTGGGGTCGTTGGCTTGATCCAGGTCAAATTTTACGGCAGTCATCCCCATGCCCACAGCCTCTTTTGCTGCGGTAGCAAAGTCTTCAGGCTTCGGTAACTGGTTCTGATACAGCGCAGTATCCATATAAACCCGTACACTATCACGGAATTTACCGCCCAGCAATTGATAAACGGGAACGCCTAGTGCTTTACCAGCTACGTCCCAAAGGGCCGTTTCAATGGCAGTTAAAACTGCCACATACATCCCCGCCTGGGCCCCACTAAAGACGCCACCTTTGCGAATTTGGTCAAAAAGCCTATGGACATTGAGTGGGTTTTGGTTTCTCAACTGGAACCCAAATCTTCTGGCCAGATGATAAGTACCTCCTACCGCATCTACCCCTTCCCCGTAACCGATTAGTCCCTGGTTGGTAAGGATTTTAACAAACATTCTTCCACCGCCTCTCAGGTAAGCCACTTTTACATCGGTAATCTTCAGATCGGTGGGTGCAGACAATTTAGGATTATCATCTACTGCATTGGTATATCCCTTGCCAAAAGTTTGGGTTAGCCCCGTAAACCCCATGGCACCAACCAAGGCACTTTTGCTCAAAAACGCACGTCTTGAAGCTGTTTTTTTCATGTTTATAGTTTATTGATGAATGATGAACTTGTACTTACCAAGTTCTGGTTTTAAGCAGTTCTTCCACCCGTTCTGGTGAAACCGGAAGTTTCATTTTGTTGTCTTTCAGCCATTGAGAAAAATCTTTCTCAATTTCATCCGACCAGCGGGTATCGATTTGCCCGGCAGTGTATTTTTTCTCCCGCAATCTTTGGTGGCCAAACATGTCTCTCAGCCGCACGATTTCAGAAGATTCAACCACTTGTTGGGCCAGGTATGCTGGAATAAAAATCACTCCCCCGTCTCTGGCCAGCACCACATCGCCAGGTATTACCGTAGCGGCGCCAATGCGCGTGGGCGTATTTATCCCGATCAGGGTTGTGTTCAAACGAGGCACCCGGTCATTGGGGCCGATGCTTCCAAAGTGATGCGAAGGATGGTAAGTTTTGAAATAGACCGTAAAATCAGCCATTTCCTTCATGCCGTTAACGTCTCTGATCGGCCCATCATAAATAAATCCGTTACCAGATCTGCCCAAAATGGAATTGGCCAGGTTGTCACCTACAGTTGGGCCATCAATATCAGCACCGTGATGGTCAACCACATACACATCTCCCGGTTGAAGCATGTCGATTGGCCAGGCGTTGGGTGCGAGTACGCGGCCATCCTTTTTGCCTTTCTCCTGAATGGCCTTGTGGATGTCCGGCCTGCCGGGAATAAAAGTGGCAGTTAATGCTCGCCCAACCAGTACACCCTCCGGATGGACTTGCTGCCAGTTGCCTTCGTATTGATAGTTGAAACCAGCACCCCTACAGGTAGCCCAGGCTTCCTCCAGCGTTACTGATTTCATCCTCTTTAAAATGTCGTCGGAAACTTTGGGCCTCCCGTCAGCAAATCGTTCCCCCTTCCATTCGGGAGTGAGAAAAAGCATTTCTTCTTTGGAACTTTGCTGCGCTTGGAGCATCAGCGGGAGCATTGCTAAAAGGCCCCAAAACTTGGTCAAGGTTTTCATGTTGAAAAAGATTTTAATGTTTTTTTGTTTGTTTGTTCGAAAAAAACACGTTTGAAGTGTTAACCTGCAAGGTGTTAAGTTACTATTTTTTGAACAAATAATAACCAATAAGCAAGGTTAAAGAATTGAATCCAATTTAGCAAAATAATAACTGTTTTTTTTACAATTATTAAATCACAAATGAAATAAAATTGCTAGTTTCATCCCATCAACAAAACATAATCAATTATGAATGGCTTAGGATCTAACAAAATTTTCTTCTATTCTCTTTTGTCTGTGGCGATTATCAGTGCAATAGCGAGTTGCAACTCTGCTCCTACGGCAGAGTGGGACAAGCTGAACCAGGAACTAATCAGTAAGCACAATTTGAAGGTACGCAATCTCTCCGGACTACCCACCAACGATATTGAGTCCAACCTAAAAGATGGCCAGGTTTCGAACCTCAGTCAACTGGACAGTGTGGAATTATTCCCAGGTGTGAAGGCTAGAATGTTTTGGGGAACAGGTACGATGGTGAGTGTGCTTGAACTGGCCCCCAATGCCCAAATCCCGGAAGCCGAATTGCAAGCAGAAAGATTTGCATTTGTCCTGGCAGGTTCCATCCAACAAATGGCAAATGGGAAAGCGCTTTCGCTGATTTCCAAAGAAAGGGAAGCTCCGGATGGCACCCATAGTGGCACCCCTCGGGTCGATTTTGTGTACCTGGAAAAGGGAAGCAAAAGTGCGGTAACTGCTGGTAGTAGCGGGGCTAAGCTATTGGAAATCTACAGCCCATTTCGCCTGGATTATTTACAAAAGGCAGGGCTTAGTAAACTTCCAAGTGCAATGAAGTCGCCTGCAAAAACCGCAAAACCCAATGTAGAACCCAATAAGGTGTACGATTTGTACGAATTCCAATTGACTGAATTGGCAGAAGGGGCCAATTCCAGACTAATTTCAGGAGAACATACCCAACTTAGCTTTATTTCAATGGATCCAGGATCCATTTTTAAACATCATATTCACCCTGAAGAACAAATGATGATGGTGTTACGCGGTGAATGTGATGAGATCTTGCTGGATACCGAACAAAAAATGGTTCCAGGCAGCATGGTGGTGATCCCCGGCAACATGGTACACGGGGCCAAAATGAGTGATTTGGGCTGCGATGCGCTGGACATTTTTTGGCCAGTTCGGGAAGACTACATGGAAAAAGAAAAAGCCAGGATGGCCGCTTACAGAGCCATTATTCCAGAAAATGCCAAACCTGAATTGTTGGTGGATGGAACAAAAACCCAGCCCAACTTGACGTTTAGCGAAGGCCCAAAATGGATGAATGGCAAAATATATTTTTCCAATATGTTCTTTGATCAGAATTGGACTGCCAACCCTGCGAAAAGTTCTACGGTTGAATTAAGCTCCGATGGCACTTATAAAAACATTAGCCAGGGCAAAATGCAAACCAATGGCTTGTATCCCTACAAAAATGGCAATCTCCTGGTTTGTGACATGATCGGCCATCAGGTGCTGGAGATGACCCCGGCCGGAAAAGTGGTAAAAGTGATTGTAAATCAATACGAAGGAAAACCCATCGACGGGCCTAATGACATTGTTACAGATGCCAAGGGAGGGTTTTATTTTACTGATCCTCAATTTACGATGGAGCCGCAGAAATCCCAACCCGGACGGGCAGTGTATTACGTTTCTCCCGAAGGTAAAGTGACTCGGCTGACCAAGCCGAATGAATTTGCGATGCCTAACGGAATTGTGTTGTCACCGGATGGTAAAACGCTGTACATCAACAATTGTTACGACGACGAATCTTGGTTTCCGGTAAACAGCGAAAAGGACAATTACATCTGGGCCTACGATGTAAAGGAAGATGGAACCATCAGCAACGGCCGGCAATTTGCAAAATTGTTCTTGACCGGCAATGTATTGGATCGGAAAGGTAAGTCGTCCAGTGCCGATGGTATGGCCATCGATAAAAAAGGCAACCTATACGTAGCAACTTACTATGGTGTTCAGATTTTCAATGCTCAAGGAGCCTATGTTGGCATGATCAATTTACCGAGTTTCCCGGTGAGCCTTTGTTTTGGAGACAAGGACATGAAAACCCTGTATATCGTCAGCTACAGCAAGGTGTACAAAATCCGCACCAATATGGAGGGCTTTGTCAATTATTTATAAATCGTCACAATCACAACTGCATGAATAAGATCACAATGAACAGCAGGCTGTTGGCAGTCTACCTACTTTTTTTGGGGCTTGCCCAAGTTTCGGCACAAGAGATTGGCAGCATTGAATTTATTGCGCCAGAGCTGGGAGGCCTCATCAAAAAAGAGGCTAAAATTGAGGTGCTTGCCGAAGGTTTTCAATTTACGGAAGGGCCACTGTGGCTAGAAAAGGAGAAAATGTTATTGTTTTCCGATATTCCCGCCAATACCATTTACAAATGGACGGAAGCCAAAGGTAAAGAAGTGTATGTGAAGCCAGGTGGCTACACGGGCAGCGAACCAAGGGGTGGATTCATGGGTCCCAATGGATTGTACAAAACCAAGGACGGAAAGTTGTGGATTTGCCAACACGGCGACCGCAGAATCGCCAGTATGGATGCACCACTCGACGCCCCAAAACCAAATTTCAGCACCGTGGCTGGCTCCTACAATGGGAAAAAGTTGAATAGCCCCAACGACTTTTTTATGGCCGCCAATGGTGATTTGTACTTTACCGACCCTGCCTATGGTTTTGAAAAAGGTTTCAATGATCCCAAAAAGGAACTGGCGTTTCAAGGGGTGTACAGAATGGATAAGTCGGGGAATATCAAACTTTTGATTGACTCTATTCAAGCACCCAATGGCATTGGAATCTTCCCAGATGGCAAAACTTTGTTGGTTGCCAATACGCAGGGAAAGGGTAGGGGCTGGTATGTGTACGACCTCGCTTCGGATGGTTCATTGCAAAACGGACGGGTGTTTTACAATCCAGGAAATATCCGCGAACCAGGTGGATGTGATGGCTTTAAAATTGATAAAAAAGGCAATGTATTTGCAGCAGGTCCAGGCGGCATCTGGATATTCACAAAGGAGGGGAAGTTGATTGGAAAAATCAAGGTAAATAACCTGACCGCGGCCAATTGTGCCTTGACCCCAAATGGCAAAACGCTTTACATTACGGCTACGCAGTATTTGTTGAGGGTTAAGATGCGCTGATATTTAATTAGGGAATACGAGCCATTTTGATTTGGGCTGCGCCAAAATAATGATTCACCACGACGACACGACGATCACGACGTTTCGCTCCGCGCCACA
>NZ_JANRKL010000047.1:0-6642 GCF_033763495.1 Haliscomenobacter sp.
GTCAAACGTACCGAAGTGAGCATCGGCCAGATTTTTGAAAACAAAGCCATCATCGCGGCTGGATTAACTGCGGGTAGCCAGGTGGTTACCTCGGGTGCACCGTATCTGGAGGATGGGAGTAAAGTCAAAGTGATCCAATAAACCCTAAATGACCCGAACTTTTCCAAGATGAAAATAGCCGAATTTTCCGTCAAAAATTACCAGTTCACCATCATCATCTTTGTGATGGTACTGTTGCTGGGACTCAGCGCCCTGTTCAATATGCCGAGGGGAGAAGATCCTCCTTTTGGTGCCCCCATCTTTGTGGTCTTAGCCGTGTATCCCGGAGCAAGCCCGGAGGACATCGAAGAGCTGCTGGCCGACCCTATCGAGGATGCCCTTTCTGAACTGGAAGACATCAAAAAAATCAACACCGACTGCGACGATGGTTTGTTGCGCCTGCAACTGGAATTCACCTACGGAGTGGACGTGGACGCCAAAAACAACGACGTCATCCGGGAAGTGAACCGCTTGCGCAGCAGCCTACCCGATGACCTTTTGCTGCTGGACATCATCCGGGCCTCTTCTTCTGATGTGGCTATTTTGCAAACCGCCATCACTTCGCCCACTGCTTCTTTCGAATCCATGAAAGACCAGGCGGAGGAGTTGAAAAAACGTTTGGAAAAAATCCGTGACCTCAAGGAAATTGAAATCCAGGCCTACCCCGAACGGGAAGTAGAAGTGGAAGTCAATCTGGAAAAAATGGCCCAAAACCGCCTGGGTTTGAACCAGGTATTAGGCGCCATTCAAGCCAACAACGTCAACATTCCCGGGGGTAGCGTAGATGTAGGTTCCAAAAAATTCAACATCGAAACCACCAGCAGCCTCGAAAATCTGGACGACTTGCGCAACGTCGTGGTGCAAAGTACCGCCGAAGGGCGAGTCGTTTACCTGCGCGACATTGCCAATGTACAATATGGGGAAGCCGACGAAGACCACATTGCCCGCTTCAATGGTACTAGGGCCATTTGGGTGATCACCAAGTTGAAAGACCGCAAAAACATCATTCAGGCCGATGCAAAAATCAAACCCGTCGTTGCGGAGTTTGCCAAAGAATTACCCGCCGACATGAAGCTGGACACCGGCTTTGACCAGGCTGTGAATGTGGAGCACCGTCTGGGAGGCCTGGGACGCGACTTTGCCATTGCCGTATTTTTGGTAATGTTGACCCTGGTGCCCCTGGGCTGGCGCGCTTCCCTGGTGGTCATGATTTCAATACCCTTGTCCCTGTCGATTGGTTTGGCGATGCTCAATTTGTTTGGTTACACACTCAACCAGTTGAGCATTGTAGGCTTGGTGGTATCCCTAGGTTTGTTGGTGGATGATAGCATTGTGATTGTGGAAAACATCGAGCGTTTTTTGCGCATGGGGTATAGTCGGAAGGATGCGGCGATTTTGGCGACCAAACAGATTGGCGTAGCCGTGATCGGTTGTACCGCCACCTTGATTCTGGCCTTTTTACCCTTGGCTTTTTTGCCTGAAGGCTCGGGCGAGTTCATCCGCAGTTTGCCCATGGCGGTGATGCTGACGGTGATTGCCTCTTTGTTTGTGGCCATTACCATTATCCCCTTTTTATCGAGCCTATTGTTGCGCCAGCACGAGCAATCAGAAGGTAATTTTTTCATGCGGGCCTTCAAACGCTATTTGAACGATCCTTACCGGGTGGTTTTGCTCTGGGGTTTCCGGCATCCGTTTTTGACCTTATTGTTTACGGGTTTGATTTTTATGGGGAGTTTGATGTTGGTGCCTAGCATTGGCTTCAGCTTGTTCCCCGCATCGGAAAAACCAATGTTCAACGTGGATATTGAAGCACCATTGGGTACCAGTCTGAAAGAAACGGATCGCATTGCCCGCAAAGTGGAAGCGGAATTGTGGCGGCACTCGCGGGTGCGCACAGTAAGCACGAACGTAGGCAAAGGCAACCCTCGGGTGTATTACAACGAGTTTCAGCGCAACCAGGCCCCCAACTACGCCCAACTCTTTGTGCAGGTAGAGTCCGAAATGCAAGTGCCCGATATTGTGGCCCTGACGGATAGTTTACGGCTGGCCTTTGATCAATTTCCCGGGGCCAAAATCCAGGTACGCCGTTTTCAGCAAGGTGCTCCTGTAGCTGCCCCCATCGAAATGCGGATTTTGGGGGACAATCTGGACACTTTGCGCAAATTGGCTTTTGTGGTGGAAAAAATGGTCAAAAGCACTGAAGGAACTGTTTATGTAACCAACCCACTGCAAACCCAAAAAACCGACCTCAAGGTCATCATCAATCGGGAAAAATCGGGGCTTCTGGGCATTCCAGTAGCCGAGGTAGCCCGTACCATCCGCATGGGCATCGCGGGTCTGGATGTGAGCGAGTTCCGCACCAACGAGGGTGAAGAATATTCGATTAAAGTATCGGTAGCGCGTACCGAACAAGAGGCCTTGGAGGTCTTTTCCCGCATTTACATCACCTCACAGAGTGGGGCTCTGATACCCTTGAACCAGATCGCAAAACTGGAACTGGGTGCTTCACCTTCACAATTGCGGCACTTCAACAAGGAGCGTTATGTGGGCATTACCAGCTTTGTCCAAACGGGCTACAATACGGCCCAATTGACCGACGAAATTCTGGCCAAGCTAGTCGAGTACCCCTTCCCCAAAGGTTATACCTATGCCGCGGGGGGTGAAAGGGAAAGTGCGGAGGAATCTTTTGGGGGAATCGAAACCATCATCATCATTTCCATCTTTGGGTTGTTGGGGATTCTGGTGCTCGAATTCCGGACTTTCAAAAGTACCATTATTGTATTGTCGGTGATTCCTCTGGGCATCATTGGAGCCTTGACCATGTTGTGGCTGATTGGCGAAACCTTGTCCTTTGTGGCCACCATCGGAATGATTGCGCTGGTGGGGATCGAGATCAAAAACTCGATTCTACTGGTGGACTATACCAATCAATTGCGCGAACAGGGCATGCCCCTGGAGCAGGCCATCACCGAAGGCGCTGAAACGCGCTTTTTGCCCATCCTGCTGACGACCATCACCGCCATTGGAGGCTTGATTCCGCTGGTACTGGAGAATTCGCCGCTGATTTCGCCGCTGGCCTGGGTTTTGATTGGAGGCTTGATCAGTTCAACTTTGTTGAGCCGGATCGTAACGCCGCTGCTGTACAAGTTGTTGCCGCCAAAGGTGGAGGTGAAGAAGGTGGTTGAGGATATTGATGAGGCTGATTTGGAGTTAGTAGCTTAAAAAGCCACAAGATTCTCCTTATTTTTTTGCAACATAAAGCGACATAATTTTTATCACAAAGGAAAAAAAGAGGGCACAGAGAACACAAAGTTAGACGTTGACAACGCTTCACTTTGTGTTCTCTGTGTCCTCTTTTTTTTCTTTGTGCTTAATAAATGCGTCGCTTTGGCTATGTTCTTTGTAATTCAAAAAACTAAGCTCTGATCATTTTTTTGAGCAACACAATTTGCCCCAAATGGTAATAACAGTGCTCGATCATGCCCTCTATGTTTCGGCGGTAAGTTCCGTATTTCGGGTCTACAAAGGCTCCATCCAACTGTTCAGTGCTCATCATTTCGACCTGTGTTGCAAAGTTTTCGGTGTTGGTCCATAAGGTGCTCAAGAGTTTATCCCAGTCTTCAGCGGATTCGATGGGCGGTAGGTCAAAACTGTATTTGTCCCGGATGTCTAAAGCGCCACCCTCAAGCACCTGCAACACCCCAGCAATGTAATAATTGAGGTGGAAGCTCAACGCCGCAATGGTGTTGAGTGTGCCGATTTTTTTCGTGGCTTCGGTCCAAGTCAGGTCAGCCAATTGATCCCGCAGATTGGTGTTGGCGATCCACTTGCCATCCAGGAGGACTTCCCGAAAGCGATTGGCTAGTTGGTGGGTGTTTTCCATGGTTTGGTGGTTTGGGTGGAAAGGATATTTCCCGGATAATTGAGATCGAGGAAATCGCTAAAGAACTAGTGTCCCTATTTTTTTATTTAGCGAGTTGTTTTAGGTTTCTGCCTTACCTAGCGCATTTTGATCGATTGTAAGTACTGAATCAAAGCCTCCGGATGATCACTTTGCAAAGCCCGGATCCCCATTTTTAGCGAAATGTCCCACTGGGCAGGATTTTCGCCGGGGTTTTGAATATCTGGCCACACCCAGGCGCCCAGTTCACCCGCTGCTTGCACCAATTCAGGGGTATAGCCGCCAACAGCTCCATCTAAGATGTCGACCGGATAGGTTTGTAAAAATTGCTGAAGGCTGGCTCGATCTTTCACCAGTTTAGGCAAACTAAGCATGGTAGGAATACCGGGCATGGCTTGTTTCCAGGCTTTGCATTTTTGCACACTTGTGTATACCACAGCACAAGTATCCATTTGGTACTGTTTGAGCAAAGCTGCGACTTTAGTGGGCTCCGAATCTTTATCGTCCAGATACAAATGAATACGTCCTTTGGCCAGGCGCAATACTTCCTCTAAGGTAGGAGGATGCAGGGCTGGTAATTGCGGAAAACGTTCATCGCGAATTTGCAGGGCTGAAAACTCCGACAAGGTCAGGTCACTAACCTTTCCGTGGCCCTGCGTAGTCCGGTCTACTGTACCATCGTGCATCACCACCAGCTGGCCATCTTTGGTTGTACGGATGTCTACTTCGATGTAATCTGCACCGACCCGAATGGCTTCATCATAGGCCAGCAGGGTGTTTTCCGGTGCATTGACGTGGTTGCCCCGATGAGCTATGACTGTAAACTGATGTTTGGCAGAGGGTAGATGTGGAGTTTGGCCCCTTAAAAAATAGGCGCTGCACAAATTTATGGTGCACAACAGGGCTAAATGGATTTTCATGGTTTTGAGTAGCTTGGTTCAAATAGGGTAATTGAGGCTTGGAGCAAAAGTAGGGGTTTTATTGGCTCAAGGCAAAGGTTCATGAGGTACTAGTTTTCACTTTTCTTCCTCAAAAAAGTAAGCTTTGGGGTTCCAATTTTGATAGCTGATTTTAGTGCTATCCAGGCGAAGGGACTTGAAGCTGGTTTCTCAATCCACCTTACTAACAGTAGGGTTTGGAAAATCCCTCAAAAAAATCTACTTTTGAATGAATAAGATACCATACGATGGCTCAAACTTTGATTGAACAATACATCGAAATCAACCCTAAAGTGATGCTGGGCAAACCAGTGATCAAAAATACCCGTATGACTGTGGAGTTGATTCTGGAAAAATTGGCTAATGGGGAGTCTATTGAAATGATTCTCGAAGAGCATCCTCGCTTAATTAAAGAGCATATTTATGCAGCCTTGGCTTTTGCCGTTTCTTCACTTAAGGGCGAGTTGTTGATTCCTACAGCGGCATGAGGACTTTAGCAAACAAAGTCGAAAATATTGTGGACACTCTGGTGATGGCATTCCGCCTACCATTGATAAAAACAAGAACTGGTACGCAGAAAATCACTTCGATCTGAAATTAATCAGAAATTTGTAATGTCCATTTTTTAAACACATGGACTAGAAATTATGAAATTCATAGCTGATGAAGGTGTGGATAGAAGTTTGGTCATTTTGCTTCGACAAAATGATTGGGATGTGTTTTATGTAGCTGAGTCAGCAAGCAGTCTTGAGGATGAGTTTGTCTTAGAATTGGCCAACTCAGAAAAACGAATTTTGATTACCAGGGATAAAGACTTCGGAGAACTGGTTTATCGACTTCAAAAAGTACATTCGGGCATCATTTTAGTACGTATGGAGGAGTTGCCTTCAAAGTCTCGCTCCCAAAAAGTCTTTGATTTCATTTCACATCATCTGGATAAATTGGAAGGATATTTTGCGGTGATTCAGCCTGGGAATGTACGGTTAAGGAAGTTGGTGGAATGAGTGTTGATGACTTTGTTATTTTATTGTTGTAATCGAGAGAAGCAGAAAATCATGCAATCAAAACAACTAGAAGTCGAGTTTGATTATTTTATGAATTCTATCCAATTCACACGAGTTTCTCGAGATGTTGGTGAGTCTCCAAATTTCAAGAATGCAGACTATGTAAATGTAGATATACAGACAGTCGTAGAACTTAAAGTAATTGAGAAAGATTATTTTGAAAATGGAGGCATTATTGATTCTTTGCACTCTTTTCTTCCCAAACCTATTGAGGTTAATGAAGAAGGAACAGGGTTGTATGAATTAAGGCTACCAGAGAAAAACCGGGAAGGAAAGCATGATAATTTTGAAGAACCGCTAAGAAGAGTATTGAAAAATGCTAATAGGCAATTACGCGATACGAGACAATACTATTTTGGTGAAAACTATTCAAATGGTTATGTCATCATTGTAATCTCGAAAACTAGTCTAATAGATACGTTTACAACGGCTAGAGTGGTTAATTCTACTTTGTCAGATTAGAAATATAGTAAATTTATGGGGTTTAAATCTAAAAAAAGATGACTGAAAAAAACTGGAATCCTACGTTAGTTGCTACGGTAGCTACTTTGTCCGAGGTAAACGTTCAGTCTTGGGGCATTGTCAGGAGTACTTGAAAGGCTTGTTTCACGAGTGCAAAAGCAACATCGAGCGAATGGCGGAACGGATACCCGAAAGCGAATATCAAAATCTGCACCACTTCATCAGCCACTCGGAGTGG
>NZ_JANRKL010000048.1:0-74532 GCF_033763495.1 Haliscomenobacter sp.
GTAAATCCTGTTGCTACTCATTGGTGCGGATTTTGTATGTTTGCTGTCTTCAAAGATATTTTGTTGGTTAAGCGGCTTAAAATCAAAATCAAAAATTAGTACAAGTCGGTAAACAACATTATGTTCCAAAAGTTGTTGACAATTAGTCGATTAATAAAATCGAATCTACAATGCCTAAACAAAAAACAGATGACCTTGTGGCGTTGATCCGCTCCCTTACGCGGGCCGAAAAAAGGCATTTTCGCTTGTTTGTGAAACGCAATCAGTCTTCAGAAGACATTCTGTTTCTGCAACTTTTTGATTTTTTGGAAAAACGTGGCGAGTATGAAGAGGACGTCATTTTGAAAAAAATTCCCGAAGTAAAAAAGAGCCAACTCTCCAATCTCAAAGCGCATTTATACAAACAATTGCTGACCAGTTTACGGCTGTTAAGCACCAAAAACGCCAATGACATTCAAATCCGGGAAATGGTCGATTATGCCCGGGTGCTTTACAATAAGGGCTTGTATCGGCAGTCTCTGGACATGTTGGAAAAGGCCAAACTCAGGGCCAAAACAGGCAATTACCATGCACTTGCGCTGGAAATTCTGGAATTTGAAAAACACATCGAAGGTCAATACATCACCCGGAGCATCGAAGGCCGGGCTGATTCCTTAGCTGCCGAAACTTTGGACTTAACCCGCATCATTGAACAAACCCATGCTTTTTCTAACCTGGCCCTACAGTTGTACGGTTTGTACTTAAAGGTCGGTTACGTCCGAAACGAGAAGGACGCTCAAGACGTTAAGCAGTTTTTTTATTCCAAATTGCCAAATGCGGATTATAAAAGCCTGGATTTTATGGGCAAGGTGTACTACAACCAGGCCCACATGTGGTACCATCACATGAACCAGGAATTTACTTCTTGTTACCGATATGCTCAACGTTGGGTTGACTTGTACAAGGAGGAGCCTGAGATGCTGGAGTTGCATACCCCCCTTTACCTCAAGGGCCTGCACAACCTGTTGAGTACTTTGTACAACATGTTGCATTACAATCGTTATGCCGAAGTTTTTGAGGATTTGATCCATTTTCCCGAGCGCTTCGATATGGCCGATGACAACAACATCGAAGGCCTTTACTATTTGTTCAAATACATCCACGCCATTCAGAAACACTTTATCGAAGGGACCTTTACGGAAGGTATCGCCTTGATTCCCGAGTTGATGGAGATCATTGAAAGTGATCGCTACAACTGGGATCACCACCGCATTCTGGTGTTTTATTACCGCATTGCCTGCCTGTATTTTGGCAGTGGCGACAACGACAACGCCATTACCTACCTCAACCTGATCATCAATCAAAAGAACCCGGATTACCGCGCCGACATCCAGGTTTTTTCACGCATCCTCAATCTGATTGCCCATTTTGAAATGGGCAATGCCCAACTGGTGGAGTACCAGGTGAAATCGGTTTACCGCTTTTTGTCCAAAATGGAAGACATCGGGGCGGTGCATCGGGAAGTATTCCGCTTTTTGCGGCGCATTCCGCGCATGCGTGAGCAGGAATTGCGCAACGAGTTCATTTCCTTGCGCGATAAATTGATCAAACTGGAAAACGATCCTTTTGAACGTAGACCTTTTATGTACCTCGATATCATCTCTTGGTTGGAGAGTAAGATCGAGGACAAGGATGTGCAGGATGTGATTCGGGAGAAGTTTGTGGGGCGGAGGCAAAGATAGATGGTGGAATTAGTAGCTTCAATTGCTAAAAAACATAACAAGTCTGAATTAATGTATCTCCTACCTTTCGGATTTACTTAACACAGAAATTATTTTATCGAAAAACAGATTAGTGGAATTATCTAAAATGACCATACAGGTTTTGAGTTTGGTATTTCTTACGATAAATGTTCTTGCACCTAGCCAGCTACCATTGTGCCACATCCCGAAGGGGGTAATCATCCACCCAAAGCCATAGTTAGCAGTTTTTCCATTTTTTAGGGCAGGTGCTAAAAATGCCTCTTTAAGGTTTTCGGGACTGATTAGTGGGTTAGCGTACCAGAAACCATCCCAAATTTCCATGTCTGCTACACTGCTATATACTGCACCATCGCCAGCTACGCCATCTATGAAACTAGGTTTCAATTCAATAGCTTTATTTCGCCCTATTTCAAAATCCTCTGTCTTATTCTTAAAGCCTGAATCCCGGGATTGCAAATTCCAAACCCGGGTGTTGAGCATTCCCATGGGCTCGAAAATTTCCTTTTGCATGTAATCTTCAAATGTTAAACCTGTAACAAGTTCAATTATTCGAGCTAGAATAATGTAGTTAGTGTTGGAGTACTCGAATCTGCTATTCGGCTCACTAATTGCAGGTTTATTTTCTTTAATTACTAGGTCTATGGCAATTTGGTTACTTAATACAGGGATCGTTTTTTTATTTTTGTAAGCAAGTTTTATGTATACATCCGAGATGCCAGAGGTTTGATTGAGCAAATGGCGAATACTAACACCATGATAAGGGAAATTTGGAATGTATTTCGATACAAGTTCATCATATGCCAGCATTCCCCTCTCTTTAAGCAACATTATTCCAGCAGCGGTGAATTGTTTGGATACTGATGCCAATTGGAAAGAGGAATGCTCGTTTAGGGGAACTTCCAGCTTGTGATCCGCATAGCCGTAAGCTTTGCAAAGTAAGGCATTACCATCCTTAGTCATTAAGACCGCGCCGTTGAATTTTTTTTCTCGTTGCAACGCTTCAAACCAACTATCAATTAATCGAATTCGGTCTTCTCTTTCAAGCTGAGAATCTAATTTTAGTTTTGGTACTTTTAAGTAAAAGCCGAAAAAACAGATATAAAAAATGGTGATAAATACAATGATTATGAGTAGAATGAATAGAAATATTTTCATTTTTTGCCACTTTTAATTATTTCTCTTCCTCCCAAACAGCCCCAACCTCCAAAACTTCCACTTCCACCTCACCAAACTCAAATGCTGCTCCTCCCGAATGGCATCATCAAAAAACAAGACCCCGAGTTGCAACAAATCAATGGACAACTTCACTTGGGGATGCCGCCTCACCTTCTCCCAGCACTGCTCCATCTCCTTCGACCAATGGATGTCTGCCATTACAATTATCGATTTGGCATGGATTTTGGGTAAAGCCCACTCGAAGTATTGCTCAGCCCTCCCTGCACGGTGATCCCCATCGATGAACAAAAAATCCAATTGGGCTATTTCATTGAGGACTTCGGGGAAGGTATTTTGAAAATCCCCCAAAAGGAGGGAAATATTCGAAAATTCGAGTCTTTGGAAGTTCATTTGGGCTACTTCTGCAATATCCGGGCAACCTTCCAACGTTGTGACCTGTCCATTAGGTGCCGCAGCGGCAAGGTACATGGTGGATATGCCCAAAGAGCTACCTAGTTCAACGATCCGTTTGGGCTTGTAATGAGCCACCAGACGGAACAGTTGTTGCCCAGTTGTTTCTGATACGGCACTGTAGCGCAAAATGTTGCGCACACTGCGTACTTTGGAGCGGTTGGCTTTGGAACCAGCGCCCAGATCGACAATTTCTATCGGGTAGTTGTTGCGATTGAGGCGGGCACGCATGCGCTCAATGAAAGGAAAAGCGTAAAAAACGCGCTCATCTTCCACAATATATTCCACAAAGTCGGCAACAAAAGGCGAATGAACATCGTATTTAGTAGCGGCTTGGAAGTAAAAGCGCAAGCAACGAAAGCAGAACCGCAGGTAAAAGAGGAATAACATCATGCAAATTCAGTTCAATGCGAAAGATATAATTTGCTTTGGTCTTTGAATACCTTGCGGATGGTCTATTTTTGTTTTTATTCTATTTTGATCAAATAAACCTTGAAATGAAGCGCAAATTTTGCACAATTGTAGCATTCCTGATTGGAATGATGGCTAGCAACTTGATGGCTCAAGCGCCACAAAACTGGTTCCACTTGGATCCCTCAAAAGACGGTGTGCCCGGTTTGGCCACCGAATCAATCTACAAACGTTTGCCCAAAAACAAAAAAGGCAAGCCAGTGATTGTAGCCGTACTTGACTCAGGTGTAGACTACAAGCACGAGGATTTGAAGGACGTGATGTGGGTAAATGAAGACGAAATCCCCAACAATGGCATCGATGACGATAAAAATGGCTATATCGACGACATCCATGGCTGGAGTTTCCTGGGCAATGCCAAAGGAGAAAACGTGGTACACGACAACCTCGAAGTAACCCGTCTTTACGCCACCCTGAAAAAGAAATTCGAAGGGAAAGACCCGGCCACTTTGAGCAAAACGGATAAAGCAGAATACGCCAAATACGAAGAATACAAAGCGGTGGTAGAAAAAGGTCGGCAAGGTGCGGAAGGCAACCTCAAGCAGCTTACCATGGTCAAAGATATGTATGACCAGTTGGTAAAAGGTTTGGGAACCGATAATCCATCCTTAAACGACCTGAAGAAGTTCAAAACTACCGACCAACGCCTGAATGGCATCAAAGGTATTTTTATCCAAGGTATTGAAGCTGGTGAAACTTTCAAAAGTATGGCTGGCCAAATCCTGGAGACCTACGATCACTACTACAGCCAGTTGAATTACAACTACAACCCGGATTACGATCCTCGCAAGATTGTAGGCGACAATTATGCCGACCTCAACGAGCGTTTTTATGGAAACAACGATGTCAAGGGCCCCGATTCCAAGCACGGGACTCACGTAGCAGGGATCATTGGCGCCAAACGTGGAAATAACATCGGCATGGACGGTGTAGCTGACAACGTCCGCATCATGTCGGTTCGTACAGTACCTGATGGTGACGAGCGCGACAAAGACGTAGCCAATGCCATCAGGTATGCTGTAGACAATGGTGCCACTGTGATCAACATGAGCTTTGGCAAGGGCTATTCTCCCAACAAGCCAGCAGTTGACGCAGCAGTTAAATACGCGATGGAAAAAGACGTACTGCTCATCCACGCAGCGGGTAATGATGGTAAGAACCTGGATTTGACCAACAATTACCCGAATGACCATTTTGAGAAAAAAGGCAAACCTGGCAAAAAATCCGCAACCAACTGGGTTGAGGTAGGTGCCTTGAATGCGGACATGGGGGAAAACATGGCGGCAGAGTTTTCCAACTACAACCCCGAATATGTAGATGTATTTGCACCTGGTGCAGAAATTTATGCTACTACTCCCGAAAATACCTACGAAAACCTACAGGGCACCAGTATGGCAGCTCCGATGGTAGCAGGGGTTGCGGCGATCCTTCGCTCTTATTTCCCAGACCTCACCGCGGATCAGGTGAAAGAGGTGTTGATCGCATCTTCGGTCAAACAAAACCGCAAGGTGATCAAGCCAGGCACCGAGGATGAAAAGGTAGATTTCAGCACCCTCAGCAAAAGTGGCGGCATCGTCAACGTTGAAAAAGCCGTAGAATTGGCCACCAAAACAGTGGGCAAAAAGAAAGGTGTTCAGCGCGTTTTGGGAGCAGGAGATTTGGCTCCAGCAGCGAAGGCGATTCCATAGTGGAGTGATGAATGATGAGTGATGAATTGCTTCCGCAGCGACATTAATCAATGTTGCGGAAGCAATTCATCACTCATCATTCATCACTTATCGCTAATGAGCACCATCTTCGTCCCATCCCACTTCGCTACCTCCCGGTAAAAATTGCTAAAGGCAGAATATTCAGTAGCAGGGAGGTCAACTGCTTCGATTTGTAAGCGGCGTTTGACCAGAATTTTTTCACCGACCTGCTGCACCTTCACTTCATATTGACCGAAAGGACTTTCCAGTTTTTTGTCTGAAAAAGGCAAACTTTCTACTTTGTAACCTGCTGGTAGCGCAAAACTCAGCTCTGATTCCTGCACATATGCTTTGCGATTGACCACTCTTTGCAGCCGATTTTCGGATTTAGCGGGTGCTTTGGTCAATGGGTTAAGCGGGTTGAAGGGGATGAACCACCTTTTACCCGAACGGCTACCCATTCGGCTGAGCGCAGCTTTGAAAGAAAGGGAAGCCTCCGCGCGGTCTTTTTGAAAATTGACCTGTAGGCTGTCCAGTGATTCGACGGCCAAATGGAGGTTTTCTTCCAACCATTCCTTGCGCTCTTTGGCCGCCAAACTTTCCTTTATGGAACGATATAGCTCGTGGTTGGCACCATAAAAATCAGCCTTGGCACTATTTTCAACTTTTCCCTCTGAGTCAATCCGAAATTCCGCCTGCCAATACTCCCGGTTGTCCTTACTGCCCAAAACGGGGGTACGCAGCAATTGACCACCTTCTTCATTGAGCAACAATACCTGACGGTCAGCGTTGCTCTCGCCCAAATAGTTGATGGGATAATTTGTCGAGGTGCATTCCAGCCAGATTTTTTCGGCAGGAACGTACAACACTACATGGTTGAATCCGGGATCGTTGACAAAGTTGTCGTCGAACACCCGGGGAGCATCATCCGTATTTTGGATGGCAACCGGGTAAGCTCGAATGTTTGCATAATTCAACAGTGCTTTCATGAAGTTGGTCAAGGCCTTGCAATCGCCATATTTGTTGCGGTGGACGTATTCTGCCGTAAAGGGCTGCCAGCCACCAATTCCCAATTGTACACTCACGTAGCGCGTTTTGCCTTGCATGTAGCGGTACAAACGTTCGATTTTTTCAACGTTGTTTTTTGCCCCTTGTAAAACCGTATTCAATTCACTTTTTAATTCTCCAGGTAGTTCATCCCGACCTCGATACAGGGAAGCCATAAAGCGCCCAAATTCTTTCCAATTGCTCATGCTGCCCGCATAACCTGCAATCTGGAAGCTGTTGATGGCCAATTGTACCTGAGGCAACACCTGCTCGTAATGTGGAGAATACGGTTCTTCCTTAACTGCTTTCAAATGTCGGACTTTCCATACATACTGCTGGTAACCATCTTTGAGGGTACTTACCTCGGGTTTGAGCTGGATGTTTACGCTGCGGTGATGCAACTGAGTGTTTAACGGCACTTCCACACTCAATTCGCCTAATTCCATGGCAGTGCCATAGCGTTGAATGTCCCAGTCTGGTAACAGCGCGAGGGCAATTCCTTTTAATTTTTGTTCGTATTCCCACTCTACCGTAAAAGGAAAATCCGTATGATTGAGGCTCAATACCTTGACCCGGCTGTCCTGATAAATGGAAAACCCATCAACCGCTGCGTAATCTTCAAATTCTTCTTTTTTTATTTTGCGCAACAGAAGCCCATTTTTATCGTACAAATTGGCCCTGAGTTCTGAAATGGGTGTTTCAGGGTCATAGCCAATGTAGATGGTGTTGGCGGTACTGTTGTTGTTCAGAACGGTTACCACTTTGCGGTAGGAATAGCTCCCTTCGGTGGTTGAATTGAGCCGGATTTTGATCCTTTCCACCCGTACAATCTCCTTGGCGTTGGGAAGTAGGGAGTCGATGGGTTTGGGGGCCAAATCGATTTGGGCATGCAACAAGGGCGGCCAAAGGAGCAGCAGCAAAAGGCTTATGGTTTGGAATTTCATGGGATTAATTTTTTTTGAGCACCAGTTGTTCTTGCTGCTTTTCAATGATCAGATCAAAGAATTTTTTGATGACAGAATATTCTTCAGCCTCGAAATGCACCTGGTTGATTTGAATGGTACTGTTGATTTGGAATGTGCGGGAGGTTCCGGCCAATTTGCTGACCAAAAAGGTGAATTTTCCACCATTTTGGGGCAAGGTTAAGCTGACTTGTTCTGGCATTTGTTCCACCACATAGCCTTCTGGGATAGTCAGGTTGAGTACATAGCGGTGGGACAAAGGGTAGGGGATGTCGACCGGGTATTCCCGGATTGTTTGTTTAAAAGGATTTTCATCAAACGCTGGATGTAAAACCGGATTGATGTAAATAAAATCGCCGTTGACTGTACCGCCTTCCGGGATTTGGACTTTGGCATTGTAGGACAGGGTTTTGTAAATGTCATCCAGGTTTTTGATGGTCACCGAATCATATTCTATATTGGTCAGTGTGGCCGACACATCCTCGTCTTCATTCTCCTCGGGGGCTTCATTGCTGCTTTGTGGATCGTCTTTTTTGGTCAATTCCTCCCGCACTTCTAGCGCTGCGTAACCGTCGTAGGCAGAAACAATTTTTCCTACCGCTTTACCTTCTTCGTTTAAGGTGATGTTGAACATCCGGGTTGAACTGGAACGCCCAGGAACAATGTCCAACCATTCTGGTTTTTCAGCGTCGACAATCCAGCCTTTTTTGTTGAGTGCTCTTACTGCGGGCAGGCCCATTGGACGTTGACGGTTGGTAGCATCCAACAACTGGATTTTATCATTGTGTTTGAGGTAAGCCAACACATAATTGAATTGGCTACGAATGGGGTACAATTCAATCGGCTGACCATGCTCGCGGGTGCTGACCAAGAGGGGTTTTGCATCAAAACCAAATGCTTTAAGCAGTGCAATGAGCATCAGGTTCACCCCGGCAGCATCCCCTTTTTTGAGTTCAAAAACTTTATTCAAAGGTTCAGTTTGGTAAATGCCGTTGGTTCCATCCCATTTGATGTTGTCCATCACAAAGTGGTAAATGGTTTTGAGTTTTTCTTCGGGCGTTTTGGCGTTTGCTACCAAAGGAGCAACTTTGTCGTAGGCGTCGTCGAAATTGGCTTTGCGATCGATCCTTTTGCCAAAACTTTCATCTTCCAGGAGCTGTTTGGCTACGGTTGGCCAATCACTCAGGTAGGGTTGCCTGATTCCATTCTGCACCGTACCACTGATTTGGAAAATGACATGAGCGGTATAATCGGTCATGGTGGTGATATAGGCTTCCTCTTTTAATGCTGGTGCATCATTGACGGCAAGGATGTATTTGCGGTTCCGAATACCAATTCCACTTTCTAGCGATTGCTCGTTGCGATCGAGTTCACGCCCCCGGGAAATGATCACGAATTCCAAAAATTCAGGGATGTTCAGCACATATTCGCTCAATTTTACCGGGATATCAGTTTGAAAATACCAGGTAGGTATCCGCGACCAGTCCTTGGTTTGCAGGACGTAGGAGTACTCGATGACACTGCCTACCTGAATTTCCGGGAAAGTAAATTTTTTGGTGGTATAACCTTCGGCGGTTTTTTCTTCAAAGAAATCTTTTTTTTCAATGCTGCGCTTGCTGCCATCTGGATTAAAAATTTGGGCTTTGAGCTGAATGATATCCTGATAACGATCTTTGTTGTAATAAGGGATTTCGATGTCGCCTTCACTAAACCCATTGCGTTTCAAAATTTTGATGCGGCGGTGCACATTCAATTCGGTCAACTGATCGGGAGCTCGTAAGTCGTAGCTGAAATAACCAATATCGGCCAGTACCAATGCCGCAGCAGATGTATCCAGGGCGTAAGTGGTCATTTTTAACTCTTCATCCGGAATTTTTCCCCATTTGATGGAGGTTTCTTGTGCTGGTAGGTTCAAGTACATTACAGTGGCTGTTAAAGCCAGCAATGAGATTTTTAAGTTCATGGCGATAAATAATTTATATATGTTTATTAAAAACTACTCTAAATGCAAAGCTCTTTTTCAGACTGTAATTCTACACGAAAGTAACGTGTTGTAGAGTGAATTATTTTAATTGAAACAAGATTTTACCGTTATTTAAAAATGCTTGATTTTCCGCCAATAAACAAACTGGAAACAACTTGATTGCTTAAAAAAGTAACCCGAAGCATCTATTAGTTTGCCAAAATGGTCAAGTGATCTTCCCTTTTTGCAGAGTAGACAAGTGTTTTACAAGGGCTGAGGCATTTTTACACCACGATTAGTTGTAAATTTGGGAAGTATTTTGATGAATATGGAAACGCAAAACTGATGCAAAACTTCATACAAAAGCAGCGGGTTTTTTTGATCCATTTCTGCTTCTGGTGCTTTTATTTTTTCACCTTTTGTTACCAATTGAGGGATTATAAACATGTCCATGAGACCTGGTTCGACATCATCAACAACGCGCTTTTACAAATAGCCTTTTTGATGTCAGTGGCCTACGCCAACTATTTTTTATTTTTACCCCGTTTTTTCAAGCACAAAAAATGGTGGAAATTTGCCCTTGAATTATTGCTGACCGTTGTGGTAGCCACCTGGATTTTTTTGATTCTTAAACGTTATCTTATAGATGGTTATACACATAAAATTGATTTTCCTTATTCCAATCGATTTGCCACCACTTCATCAATGTCTGCCCTTTTTATTGCATCTTTCATTGCCATGCTCAAGTTTTTAGAGGACTGGTTTCAACTGGAGGCAAGTAAAAAAGAGATGGAAAATGAAAAACTCAGCGCAGAATTACGCTTCCTCAAAGCCCAGATCAACCCGCACTTTTTGTTCAATACCCTCAATAATCTGTACTACCTGGCTTATACCCAATCACCCAACACCACTGAGGTTATTGCGAAGCTGTCCCAAATGATGCGCTACATGATTTACGATTCCAATCACCAGCGGGTGCCAATGAACAAGGAGCTGGAATACATGCAAAACTACATCAGTCTGGAGAATCTGCGGCTCAATGACCAAATTCCCATCAAATTCGAGGTAGAAGGGAACCCCGAGCAGGTTTTGATTACTCCACTGATTTTGATTACTTTTCTGGAAAATGCTTTTAAACACGGAGTGGGGAACAATAATCCCAATGCCTGGGTGAACATCAACCTCAGAATTGACCAAAATTCTTGTACCTATATTGTCGAAAACAGCAAATTACCCGCTCAAACCGCTGGCGAAAAATCTGGCATTGGCCTGCAAAACGTTCGCCGCCGACTGGAGTTGAGTTACCCCGCCCAATATGAACTGATCGAGGAAGATCGTAAAGACAGTTATTTTGTACAACTTAAACTGGATTTGTCATGAACAATATGCTGAATTGCTTGATCGTAGATGATGAACCACTGGCACGCAAACTCCTCAGTGACTATGTTCAAAAAGTACCCTACCTCAAGCTTTTGCGCACTTGTTCAGGCCCGATGGAAGCTTTGGAATTTTTGCGGGACAACCCAGTTGATTTGTTGTTTTTGGACATTCAAATGCCTGAAATCACTGGGCTAACCTTATTAAAAATCCTGCAAAAAAAGCCTTGGGTGATCCTCACCACAGCTTATTCTGAATACGCACTCGAAAGTTACGACCTGGATGTAGTAGATTATTTGTTAAAACCCATCACCCTGGAACGCTTTTTGAAGGCCATGGAAAAAATTAATCAGAGAATGCAAGGCATTGCCAATCAACAATTGCCCTCTGAACAAGTACCTGCACCAGCCGCTGTGGTTGAACCAGGACCTGCCTATATTTTCGTCAAAGACGGTACCAAACTGGTAAAGGTCAAGATAAGTGAAATCATGTATGTGGAAGGGATGAAAGACTACGTGGCCATCCACACCCCTCAGCAGCGCATTGTCACCCTGCAAAGATTGAAAGCCATGGAGGAACAATTGCCTGAAAACCAGTTTATCCGCATCCACAATTCTTACATCGTAGCCCTGGAGTGGCTGGATTCCATCCATAAAGAAAAAGTCAAAGTTGGCAATGCGCTGTTGCCGATTAGTGATTCCTACCGCAAATCGTTCAAGGACTTTATCGAAAAGAACCACATCAAGATGGATTAATGACTTTTTAAAGTAAATTTTTTGCTTTCTCCAAATCTTCAGGTGTATCTACTCCCACGATAGCCTGATTGGTCAATTCAACATAAATGGACTTTCCATGGTACAACCAACGCAGTTGCTCTAATGCTTCTAATTGCTCCAGTTCAGCCATAGGAAGTGGGGCAATTTCCAATAAAGTGGAGCGCAAATAACCATACAGCCCGATGTGCCGATAGTGGATTCCTTGGGCCAGCCATTCTTCCTTAGGTAAATTGCGTAGGTAGGGAATGGTACTGCGACTAAAATAAAGTGCCAGCTTTTGTGCATTGTATACCACCTTGACCACATTCGGATTGAACAATTCGGTCTCATCCTTAATGGGCATTGCGAGGGTTGCAATTTCGGCCAGCCCTCGCCGCAGTGGATTGGCTACTTTTTCAATTTGTTCATAATCTAAAAAGGGCTCATCCCCCTGAACGTTGAGTACTACCTCATAATCGGGAAAAGAAAGGGCCACTTCAGCACAACGGTCGGTGCCACTTTGGTGGGTTTCACTGGTCATGTGTACTTTTCCTCCAAAATCCAGGACATGATCAAAAATCCGCTGGTCATCAGTGGCCACCACCACTTCATCCAGGGCGGGCGCAGCCATTACCCTTTCATACACGCGCTGGATGAGTGACTTGCCGTTGAGATCTGCCAGGGGTTTTCCCGGGAAGCGGGTTGACGCATATCGAGCCGGGATAATACCAAGAGTTTTCATACCTTTGCAAGGGTTTAAAAGCCTGTAAAAATGGTGAATTATTAAACTCCAAACATACTGAAAACTATGTGGAAAATCTTATTGCTCTTGTTGCCTGGCTACGTTTTTGCAACTGGAGACAGTTCGCATTACTTGACTCCCAAAGATACCATCATATTGAGTATCAGCGCCAGTGAAGAAAAAATATTTGAGCACAAGATTGTAAAAGGGCAAACAATCTTTTCGCTGGCCAAGTTTTACGGGCTAAAGATGGATGAATTACGTCACCTCAATCCCAGCCTGAATTTTGACGTTGTAAGCCCCAATCAAAGCATCAAAGTAGTGATTCCCAACCGTGCCATTATCCGATACCGGGAACCAAAGTTTAATCCCCGAATTTATACCCCGGTTTATTATCGGGTAAAAAAGGGGGACAATCTTTTCAGGCTCAGCAAAGTTTATTTCCGCATGCCAGAAGACACCATCAAAGCCAGAGCAAAACTAAAACAAGGCAGTTTGCAGCCCGGCCAATTGATCCACATAGGTTGGATGAGCCCCCAGGCAATTCCAGCGGAATGGCATACCAGGCCAGCGCTGTCGCCCTCCTTAAAAAAAGCAGTGGACCTCAAAAAGATATTTGATGCCTACTCCGAGAACAAAAAGAAAGTAGCTACGGCCCAGCAAGGTATAGCGGTATGGCAAAAAGAAGCACCCGCTGCCCGGAATTATTATGCTCTACATGACAAAGCTGCAAAAGGCTCGGTCATTGAGTTGCACAACCCCGTGACCAAAAGAACCGTTTATGCTGAAGTGCTGGGTAAAATTCCCGCTACGGCCTATTCAACCAATGTTGTGGCGATCCTTTCTCCGAATACTGCAAAACTTTTGGGGGCGAAGGATGCCAACTTTTTTGTAAAAATCAAATACTATAAATAAGGTATGGACTTCCACCAAAACATCCTTTCCACCATTGGCAATACGCCGATGGTTCAATTGCATAAAGTTGTAGCAGAGTTGCCTGCTACCGTGTTGATGAAAGTAGAAACTTTTAACCCCGGACATTCCATTAAGGATCGCATGGCCTTGAAAATGGTCCTTGATGCCGAAGAACGTGGGGATTTGAAACCTGGTGGCACCATCATCGAATGTACTTCTGGAAACACCGGGATGGGCCTTGCCATCGCCGCTGCGGTCAAGGGGTACAAATGTATTTTCACCACGACCGATAAACAATCCAAGGAGAAAATGGATTTGCTGCGGGCCCTGGGAGCCGAGGTCATTGTATGCCCCACCAACGTAGAATCGGATGATCCCCGCTCTTATTACTCCGTTGCATCGCGTTTAAGCAAAGAAATTCCCAATAGTTATTGGTGCAATCAGTATGATAACCTTTCCAACCGCCAGGCGCATTACGAAAGCACTGGCCCGGAAATCTGGAAACAAACCGATGGTCGGATCACCCATATGATCACCGGTGTGGGTACAGGTGGAACCATTTCCGGCACTGGCCGCTATTTGAAAGAGCAAAACCCCAATGTGAAAATATGGGGTATAGATACTTACGGGTCAGTCTTGAAAAAATACCATGAGACCCGGGTGTTCGATGAAAAGGAAATTTATCCCTACATCACCGAAGGCATCGGAGAGGACATCATCCCAAAAAATATTGATTTTGACATCATCGATCACCTGGAGAAAGTGACCGATAAAGATGGTGCACTCATGGCTCGCCGCCTGGCCCGCGAAGAAGGCATCATGTTGGGGTACTCGGCTGGCTCGGCGCTGGCTGGACTCTTGCAACTCAAAGACCAACTTACCGCCGATGATATAGTGGTAGTAGTCATCCACGACCACGGCAGCCGCTATGTGGGTAAAATTTACAACGATGACTGGATGCGCGAACGGGGCTTTTTGGATACCGAACTGCGGGTGAAAGACATCATCACTCGCAAACAGGAAAAGTCATTTTATACTGTTCGTCAGAATGATACGGTACGTTTTGCTTTTGATTTGATGAAAAGTCACGACATCTCGCAGTTGCCTGTTGTCGATCAGGAAGCTATAGTTGGCTCTTTGTCAGAAAGTGCTGTGCTCAACTTTTTGCTGGAGAACCCCTTGCGCAATGGTGACCGCCCGGTAGCTGATATCATGGCGGAACCGCTACCAGTTGTGGATGAATACCTGCCCTTTAGTCAATTGCGGAATTACATCAGCAAACAGATTCCGGCGGTTTTAGCGCGGGATAAGGCGGGCATTTACCACATCATTACACAGTATGATATGATTCAGACGGTGTGAGTGGGGGTAGGGATGCAATAGAGAAATACTTTGAAAGTTGTTGGATTCACAACGATAAAAATGATTTGTTTAAAATAGTGGCATTGTATACAGTTTCTTGAAAGCTCATTGCCGTCAATAGCAACTGCGGCAATGAGCGGGGAGAGGAAGCGGAGTTGCGTATAAGACGTGTTGGGAGTCATTTTAGACATACCGTACAAGACAATTAAAAAGAAGAAAATATGACATACTATTTATTGCCACCTTTCGGACAAATTAATTTAGATGCCTTAAATGAAGAGTATCGTTCCGAAATAGAATTTAACGGAAAGACAATTACACTTGACATCAATTTTGCAAAGACTAACATTGAAAAAAGTGCAATGGACACAATCAAGTTTTTCATTGAGAATATTGACACTTTTGACAGACAAAATAAAGTCAACATTAATAGTGACTTTAACGATGAAAATGGAGATACAGTAAAAGAATATGTGACATTCCACATAGAAGAATTAGGAGATGAATTTTTAGAACAAATCGACATAACCAGCGACCAAACTGACAAAGAACAACAATTTTTGAAAAAGCTACATTTGACAAGAATTGGACTTTACCCAGACGGAAAATATGACGCATCTAATTTCGCTGTTTTCGATTATACAGTTAGCAAAGACTTGACAGACCAATTAATTGTTGTAAATACGGACGAGAAAGGAAATTTAGACCATCTAAGTTGGGAAAGCTAACGAGATAAAAACGAACGCACAACATCGGTTTGGCAATATGGCGGCTGACGGAATTCTAATGAACATTTGTGCTAAAACAGACATTTGGAACTTTTATGAACTTTTGTGCTAAATATCCGCCACATTGCCAAGCCGTAAACCGCTTTCGGTAACCCCACAGATCAAAAATAAAAAGAGCGAAAGGAACTAAAATATTCCTGAAATAGTTTATCTTGCAATAGAAATCAAACAAAAAATAAGATATGATCATAGCCAACCCCATCTATGACGTTATTGCCAGCGAAGAAATTCGTGACAAAATGGATGTGGAGGATGAATTGGAACGAACTTTTGATCGAGAGATGGGCAAAAAGAATGAAATCATTGCCGAACAGGAAGAGATCATTGCCGAGAAGGATAAGAAGCTGGTTGAAGAATTTCAAAAAAACCTTGAATTGCAGCGGCAAATTGAAGAGCTAAAAAGCAAATCAAGCCTTGAAAACCGGAACAATCATTCTCTGAAAATTGCTCATAACGGGCAATAAAAATAGAGGATTTATATTTCAAAAAGTAGCAACAACATGCAACGTTTACAATTCACAAAAGAGATCAACACAGCAGCCCAAAAAGTTTATGAAACGATGTTGGGCTTAAAAGACAAAAGGGCCTATGAACATTGGACATCGGCATTCAATCCTACTTCTACCTACGAAGGAACTTGGGAGAAAGGAAGCAAAATTCATTTTGTAGGGGTGGACGAAAACGGAAAAAAGGGCGGCATGGTTTCTGAAATCGTAGAGCACCAGCCTGCCAAATTTGTATCCATACGGCATTACGGTTTTTTGGACGGGGATATTGAAGTAACAACCGGTGAACAAGTTGAAAAATGGGCAGGCGGGCACGAAAATTATTCCTACCAGGAGAACAATGGTATAACTTCTGTTACCGTAGATATCGACACGCTAGACGAATATTTGGATTACTTCAACACCATCTATCCGCTAGCATTGGATAAATTAAAAGAGCTTTCAGCGCGTTAATCCACCTTCTTGTACTTCAATCTTATCGCATTTCCTATCACTACCACATCCGAAAAGGCCATAAACAATGCACCCCACATCGGATTGAGGTAGCCCATGGCTGCCATGGGGATCGCCACAATGTTGTAAGCAAAGGCCCAATACAAACTTTGTTTGATGGTCAGTACCGTATGGGCACTGATGGCGAGGGCCTGAGGCAAACGTTCCAAATTGCCATTGAGCAATACAATTTGAGCGGATTGGATAGCCGCCTGAGAGCCATTGCTCAAAGAAACCCCGATGGTGGCCTTGGCCAGGGCTGGGGCATCGTTGATGCCATCTCCGACCATTGCTGTAGGTGCTTCCTGGCTCAATTGGGCAATTTTTTCCAATTTTTGCCCGGGTAATTGTTCTGCAAAAAAATGTGCAATGCCTAGCTCTTGAGCTACAGCTTCCGTTTTATGTACTTTGTCTCCACTTAAAATGTAGGGGCGAATGTTGTTGCTTTTGAGGTAGTCGATACAAGCTTTGGCTTCGGGTTTGATTTGGTCACTGAGGCTAATCGCCGCCAACTGTTCCCCGTTTTTTTGTAAAACCAAGTGCCCTTGCCCATTTTCGGAGGCGCCCAGGCGATAGCTGTTGCCTTCATCATCGTAGCCCAGCATCCCTTTGCCTTTTTCTTCTTCAACCTTGTTCAAATAAGTAGGACCAAATCTTTGCCCATTAAAAATGATTTTGCGTTCCAATTCATTGACCAGGGATTGGGCAATGGGGTGTGAAGAATGCGACTCCAGATCGTAAATGAGGTTTTGCACTTCGGCGGGCTCTACCCCTGGAGCATAATCTATGTTTTCGATGGTGAATTGTCCGGTGGTCAAGGTCCCGGTTTTGTCAAAAACGATGTTGCGGATTTTGGCAAAAATCTCCAGGGTTTTCCCTCCTTTAACTAGAATACCGTTGCGGGCCAAACGACCTACCCCAACCATTACTGCGGTTGGTGTGGCCAATCCCATTGCGCATGGACATGAAATGACCAGCACCGCAATGGCATTCATCAGTGCGTTTTTGAAGGCAATGTCGAATAAAAAATAGCTGAGCAAAAAAGTCAAGGCTGAAATGCCCAATACGACGGGCACAAAAATGGCACTGATTTTATCGGCCAGGCGTTGGATGTCTGGTTTGTCCTGTTGGGCGGTTTTGACGAGTTCGATCATTTGGCCCAGCACCGATTTTTTACCTACCGCCCCTACCGTCAACTGAAAATTCCCACTCAACACCAAAGAGCCCCCAATAACCTGATCGCCAAGCTGTTTGTTAATGGGTAAACTTTCACCGGTCAACATGGATTCATCAATAGTGGCTTGGCCCATAAAAATCTCGCCATCGGCAGGCACTTTATCACCTTCGTTGACCTGGAGGATGTAGCCCGGCTGAATTTCCGGATAATGGATGCTGATGATGGTACCGGAAGGCATGATTCGACGAGCGTGTTCGACTTGCAATTTGCTCAATTCCGAAATGGCGGTAGTGGTTTGGCTCACTGCTCGTTTTTCAATCCAATTGCCCAGTAAAACCAGGGTAAAAATGGTGGCGCATGTTTCGTAAAAAATGTATTGTGCTTCGCCGCTGATGGTTCCGACCAGGCTGTAAACAAAAGCAGCTGTACCTCCAATAAAAATGAGCACATCCATATTCGGCATGCCATTGCGCAGCGAGCTCCAGGCGCTTTTGCCAAAGTGCCAGGTTCCCAAAATGAACACAGGTAAACAAATGAAAAACTGCAACCAGGCATTGTGCATCAAAGACCAATGGATGCCCACTGACATCAACAAGTGCCCGCTGAGTAGGGGCAAGGTAAAAATTGCGCCAATGAGTAGTTTGCGTTCCAAGGTCCAAAATTCGGGCTTTTGCTCGGGCTCTACTACGGTATAACCGAGTTTGCGGATGCCCCCTTTGGCTTCTTCTATACTGAAATCTTCGTCGACCAGCCGAAACCGAACCTCTTTGGTTTGGAAATTGACATAGACGTCTTCCAACCCCTTGCGCTCCAGGTAGCGAGTGATACCCGCCGCACAGTTGGCGCAGTCCATTCCATCTACGGTCAGCTCGACTAGTTTTTTCATATTTGCTTCATTTGAAGGGCAGAGACGCAAAATCTTGCGTCTCTACACAGCATTATAATTTTGCAGTGTTGTAACGTTTTTCAACCTCGGCCCAATTCAATACATTCCAAAAGGCTTTGATGTAATCGGCCCGTTTGTTTTGGTACTTGAGGTAATAGGCATGCTCCCAAACGTCCAAGCCCAAAATAGGAATTCCGCTTTGTTTTTTAACAATTTTAGTCATCAGGGGGTTGTCCTGATTGGGCGTGGAGCTAATGAAAAGCTCACCTTTGCTGTTTACACATAGCCAGGCCCAACCAGAACCAAAACGGCCAGTTGCCTCTGCGGTGAAGGTTTCCTTGAATTTATCGAAGCTACCAAATTTGGCCTCAATGGCTTTGCCCACATTGCCGGAAGGGGCACCACCGCCCTGAGGAGACAACAAGGACCAAAACAGGGTATGGTTGAAATGCCCGCCGCCATTGTTGCGGATGGCGGGTTCTTTGCTTGTCACATTAATCAACACCAGATCAATGCTCATGGTCGCAAAGGCCGTCCCTGCGACAGCTTTGTTGAGGTTGGTCACATAGGCATTGTGGTGGCGATCGTGGTGGATCTCCATGGTCATTTTGTCAAAATGAGGCTCCAGCGCGTCATTTGCAAAAGCGAGTGGCGGGAGGCTAAAGGGGCCGGTTTGTTCTTCACCTGGCAAATCCAGCTCATTTTCTAATGTAGGATCAGCCCAAAGGTTGCGGGGCTTAAGTAGGGAAGCAGCAGCTACAAATAAACCGGTACGCAGGAAATTTCGCTTGTTCATTGATTGATTTTTTGATAAAACAGTCTCCAACTCCGAGGAGTTCGATTTAGGCCTAAATATAAAGCGCTTCCGGGTTTTATTAAATTTTTGTAAGAATGAGCATTAAAATTTTCCATTTGCTTCTTTTTTAGTGATAAATTTTACCAAATAAAAAAAATCATTATTATTATGAATCAAAAGAGGATTAAACCAAATTTAATCCATTTTTTTCTCATCAAACTCGCTCTGCCATGCTATCTGTTAGTCGTCTGCTCAACAACAAGGAAAACAACTCG
This sequence comes from Haliscomenobacter sp., assembly GCF_033763495.1. Classification (GTDB taxonomy): domain Bacteria; phylum Bacteroidota; class Bacteroidia; order Chitinophagales; family Saprospiraceae; genus Haliscomenobacter. The sequence continues at coordinate 19,571 of NZ_JANRKL010000048.1, forward strand.
GTTTGGAGCGTCAGTCCCGACCATATGGTGATTGACGCCCTCAATGTAATGTCTGAAAAAGGAATTGGTGCTGTATTGGTAATGGATGGAGACCGCCTGATTGGTATATTTTCAGAGAGGGACTATGCGCGCAAGGGCATCATTGCCGGGCGAAAGGCTAAGAGCACTCCGGTGACTGAAGTGATGACCCCAAATGTTTTTACCGTATCGCCGAGTATGGATATTGAGGATTGTATGACCTTGTTTTCTGAAAAGCGCATTCGCCACCTCCCGGTGGTTGACAATCAGCGTGTAATTGGTATGCTAAGCATTGGCGACATCGTGACCGCCATCATCCAAGCGCAAGATCAACAAATCAAATACCTGGAAGCCTACATCACTGGTCAATGATTACAAGTGCTAAGCTTCCTTAACCCTTGCCTCAAGTGCCTTAGTTGCGCATTTGGGGCTTGTTTCATTCACCTATTAATCCTCAATACCTACAACTATGGCCACACTTCTGATCGTTGTTTTTGTGATTGGTTATGCTTTTATCGCGCTGGAGCACCCCCTGAAGCTGGATAAAGCCGCCTCCGCCATGCTGACTGGTGTTTTATGCTGGATGGTATTGGCTTATGGTTATTCTTCCATGCCAGCTGCTGCCGGGACAAGCGGGACGGTTACGGAAATTTTGGAACATTCCCTGTTCGAGCACCTGGGCGAAATTGCTGGTATCCTCTTTTTCCTGTTGTGCGCGATGACCATTGTTGAACTGGTAGACGTTCACGATGGTTTTCGGGTCATTACGGATCGAATCACCACTACTGACCGAATTAAACTGATGTGGATCATTTCCTGGGTCACTTTTTTCCTTTCGGCGGGCTTGGACAATATGACTACCGCCATCATCATGTGTGCATTGATCCGGCGTTTGGTCAAAAAACAGGAAAACATCTGGTTATTCGGTGGTTTCGTGATCATCGCAGCCAATGCGGGTGGGGCCTGGTCGCCGATTGGGGACGTTACCACCATTATGTTGTGGATTGGAGGACAGGTATCAACGGTGAAAATCATGCAAGCTTTGATTATTCCTTCAGCAGTGAGTCTTTTGGTTCCCTTGTTGGTGGCCAGTTTTTTCCTCAAGGGCAAAATGGAAACCAAGAATTTGCAGGAGGAAGACATCAATAAGACCTTCGTTTTACCAGCCTGGGAAAAAAACCTGATGCTGGTATTGGGGGGCGTAGCTTTACTTTCGGTACCGGTTTTTAAATATTTTACCCATTTTCCGCCCTACATGGGTATTTTATTGTCTTTGGGTATCCTTTGGTACATCACCGAATTTTTGCACCGAGGTGACCCAAAAGAGGTACAGCATGACTATTCGGTAGGGGCTATGTTGCGGCGGATTGATACACCGAGTATCCTATTTTTCCTGGGCATCTTGCTGGCAGTAGGTGCATTGGATACTTCAGGCCACTTGACCTTGGCTGCAGATTACCTCAATAATTCGATTGGGAACATTTACTTGATCAATACCATTATTGGATTGCTTTCTTCGATTGTGGACAATGTACCCTTGGTGGCCGCAGCAATGGGGATGTATGACCTGAACACTTTTGCTACTGATCACCCATTCTGGGAATCATTGGCCTACTGTGCGGGTACGGGCGGGAGTATTTTGATCATTGGATCGGCGGCCGGTGTAGCTTCCATGGGGATTTTAAAAATCGACTTTTTGTGGTACATGCGCCACATTTCCCTTTACGCATTGATCGGATACTTGTGTGGTATCGGTACGTATTATTTGATGAGCCACGGATAAGCGCCGAAGGCGCCTAAATTCTTAGGTGAAGCCCTTAGGTGAACTTAGGTGTCTTAGGTGGTGAATAATATACCCCTGCGGAGCAGGGCTTTTTTTTCTTTCCACCACCTAAGACACCTAAGTTCACCTAAGGGGTTCACCTAAGAAAAGTTATATTTTATTCTCCTCCTTCAACCAATTCCCGGCCAGCCTGGGTAAAGGCTTCCAGGTCGGCCAAAAGCACCTTAGCTTGTTCGGCGATGTTGTGGAGTTCTTCGACGTTTTGGTTCAACTTTTGGCGAATGCTGGAAGCCACCAATACCATATGAAAGTCGTTTCCGGACTCCAGCACGCTGGTTACTTTATCAATGCTTTGACCAGCTTCTTTGTAGGTTACATCCCATTTTTTGCGCAGTTCAGCATTTTTTGACAATTCATCCTTACGGAGCTTCTCGTTGTGGATGTTGTTGCTCAATTGATCCAGGGTACCAAAGTATTCGTCCGAACTTTTTCCAACGCGTTCAAAATCACTTTTCAGTTTGTTGTAGCGAGCCTGAATGCCCGTCCATTCTTTTTCAAAATCCTTGGACACTTCGGGCAAGTCGGGATTGGCTTGAGTAAGGCTTTCTTCGGCTTCTTGCAGGGTTTCTACTACCTGCGAAGAAAGTTTGACCCGGTTTTTTTCAAAAGACTCGATAGAGCTTTTTAAAACCTCTCCGTGTTTCAAGGCTTTTTTAGTCGTTTCCCAGCGGCATGCGCCCAGGGTGAGCACCAGCAAAAGCAAGGTGCCAATCATGGTTTTACGAATCATTTTAAGGTTGAATTGCATAAGTAAATGACAGAATCGTGTAGGGCAGAAAATTATTCTGGATGCTGAAGGGTAGAGACGCAGGGCAGTGCGTCTCTACTGTATTATTTTTTCAACAGATCCAAAATTTTGTTCAAACTATCCCCAACTGTGAAATAGTTCAAATGATGGCATTTGACGTCAAAAAACAAAGGTGCAGGCTTGCGTTTGTTAGGCACCCGCTGTATACTAGTGACGTCTACAGCGATATCATTTGCTTCGGTGTAAAAAAGGGCAGCTACATTTTTGAACAGCTTGTTGACCAAACGTTTGGCTTGATTGTCTGTTTCCAAAAATTGGTCAAGGTGCCCGGCGACGACATAGTAGGGGATTCCGGGGTCTTTGCTTTGCTCCAGGTTTTTGAGAAAATTACTTTTGTCATTAAAGTTCATTTGCTCAAGGCTGATTGTCAGTTTTTTAGAGCCATTCAGGATTCCCATAATGCTGGCAATACCTGGAATGGCTAATCCAATGTTGATGGCCAGGGGCAAAAGCAGTAAGGCATTATCCCGGTATTTGGTCAAGTTGGCCAGGTTCGAACCTCCATTGGGTGTGCCAGCGAGGATGAGCTTAGTCACTACTGTATTACCGCCTAATTGCTCAATATAGTAACGAGAAACCAGGCCGCCCATAGAATGCGCCAGGATCGTGAACTTTTTCCGAAGCATACCTCTTCGCTCAGCTTTAATTCCTACTGCTGCCAGTGCTTCTTTCAATTTCCCGGCATTGGCATCAATGGTAGAGTTGAGGTTTTCGTAATCGTAGGCGAGCACCAGGTCTACGGTTTTATCCCGAAGGGCTTGCTCCATTCCCATGGCCATTTCCTGGGTATTGCCGATGATTCCATGAACGACCAGTAGGATGTTTTTTGCGGCGCTTACCTTTTCTTTTACACCAGTGTCGTGGTAAATGGGTTCTCCATCTTTGTATTCAATCCAGCAGAGTTTGTTGAGGTTATCGTTACCCAACACAACTTTGAAAAAACAAAGTTTGAGCGCGCGAAACACACTTTTACTTTCTGCTTTAACATCGGGAATGCTGCGAATTGCCACCTCAACTTTGCCAGAATTATTGGCTTTGGCTTCTCCAACCGGAATAAAATCCTCGCCATCAAAGGTTAGGGGAAGAATGAATTCACCCTCCTTCAATTGTTCATCCAACTCAATGAGCAATGGATTTTTTTCCAGGTCAGCATCATTTTGTAAATCATTCAATTCCAGGGTATCTGCACTGCTACTGCTTAAATCGCGGCTGGAATATTCCAGCGACATCAGGTTATTCCAACCCAAAATCTGGGGTAAAGAAGCCACACTGTTCAGATCCCGAGTGGAGCTACCTGCTGAAGACAAAGAAACATTGGCGCGGAAGGTATCGTGGCCTTTGATGGTGATTTTGCCACCAGCCAGTTTGGTTTCGGTTTTATTGATTTCCCCGGCCTGGACGCTGATCTTAAAGATGATGGTTTTGCTGAACCAGTCATTTTCAGGGGCTTTTTTGTCCTGGCCTTTTTTGACCAAATCCCTGGTACTGGAGAGATCAGCAACCCCCTTGTTACTGGCTTTCCAAAATTCGGTCGTTTCTCCTAACCCTTCAAGGTCGTCCTTTTCGAGCAAAAAGTCTTCGTTGATCTTGGTCGTACTGATGATGAACTTCACAATTTCAACACTTTCCTTTTTGCCATTGGGCACTTCAAACTCCAAAAACTGAGGTTGTACAAATTGATCTTGGCCGGGGATTTCATCGGCAGTGAGGTAATCGCCATTTAGGGAAACCACGCCATATTTGCCTGAAAAATAAAGGGCTTTGCAAAACAGGGTAGCCGCAGTTGCATTTTTTAGTTCCAAATCCAGGGGCAGAATGTATTGTCCGTTCAAATTCTTGCCCAATTGTACATTGATGACCTCGGTGTTAGGGTTAGCTGGGTCGATGATCCCTTTGGTCAAAACCTGGCCCGTATCGGAGTTTTTGGCGGTGATTTGGAAGGCATTGCGGTTGAATAGGGTACTGCGATTGTCCAACATGAGGTTTTGCTCCCATTTGGCCATGCCATCCAGGATTTCGATGGCCAATTCAAATACTTTATCGTCATCATCACCACCAATCCTCTTTAGTAAGGTGTTGCTTTCCTGGTTGAAAATTTCCAATACATCCTGATCCAAATCCAGCCGATATTTGCCACCCACTTTTCCTTCCACCAATTCAAAATAGGGGGATAGCCGGGTTTTCCCCATTTTTTGTTGAGCACTCAAGTAGGCTTGATATCGCTTTTTCCCTTTTTCGGTGGTTTTGAGTGCGATGGTATAGGGCGTGCTGGGCAAACTGAGCAATCGCGCGTCATAACTGCCGTTCATGTCCAAGGCCAAATTGTTGGCTAAAACCACCGTACTGTCTTGAAAACCAACGCTGCTGGTACTGGCTCGCCCTATGGCCTTGCCTGTTTTCCGGTCTACAATTTCAAATTCGGCGATTTTATTCAACTCGGTCGAAAGCCCATGGATGGCACCACAATTGATGTTCCAGGCATTTTTTTCATTGGCGCTCAACAAATAAACCCTACGTTGAGTAAGGTCACTGGCTGATCCCAAATTCAAAAATTTCTGATAAGGATTGAAACCGGCAATGGGTTCGAACTGGGGGTGTTGTTTTTCAACAGACCTAAACATCGAAGCCTGACACCGGGTGTACAAATCAGCGTAACTGACGTTAGGATCATTTGCGAGCACATTCAGCAAATTGAAAGAAAACATACCACGTTGATTCTTCAATTCAAATGCTTTTTCCTGCCGATCGCAAGCCGACATCATCAAATGTGTTGCCAAAGGCAGCTGATTGGGCCGGGGGCCCTGAGGGAAATTTTTGACAAAATGACCGTTCAGGTAAGAGGCGTAGGGGCGGGCTTCGGTCCGGTCCGGGAAAAAGAATTGCCGGGATTTTCCGTGGTTGACATCGTCGATGGCCCGGGTCATTGTTCCCGAATGGCAACAATCAAAAATGGTCACTACATGCGCACCTTGTTGCTGGACCTGCTGCAACAACACCCGGATTTCTTTATCCGAAAGGCAAAACTTATCCTTCAGGCCACTATCGTAACAAACCATGGCTTCTTGTACACCCGTTGGGTCGAGCCATTCAAATTCGGGTGCTGCTTTCTCTTGGGTGCCGTGACCACTGTAGTACAAGAGCACTACATCGTCTTTTCCGGCTTTGGCCAGGTGATCTTGGCCAAATAGTTTGCATATGTTTTGGTAAGTAGCATCCTGGTTCAGTAAGGTTAAACTTGGCGCTAGGTCAAAAGCTTTGGCATAGGTGTTGCTCAAAAAATCTTTCATGGCGCTTACATCGTTCCGGCAACCATCTAGTGGGGTGATTTTTGAATCGGGATGATAGGTGTCGATGCCAATAAAAAGGGAATACAGTTTTTTCATAGTATGTTGGTTTTTTAGATAACGAAAAGTACTAATTTTAATTTTTAGTGAAAATTTTTTCTAAAAATTAAAGCAGAAAAGCAACGTTTTTTAGCCCGGGATTGTACTAGGGTAAAAAACATTCGAGCACCTATATGGAAAACCGTGAAATGGCTGATGTACTGGAGGGTTGCCGCCGCAAGGATCGTGCAGCTCAGAAGGAACTGTACCGGCAGTTTTACGGTTACGCCATGTCGATTTGTTTGCGCTATTGTGACAATGAAGATGAGGCGATTGAAGTAGCCAACGATGCTTTTTTGAAAGTTTTTCTAAACATCAAACGTTACGATCCTCAACTGCCTTTTAAACCGTGGTTTCGACGAATTTTGATCAATACGGCGATCAATCACATCAAGCAGAAACAGAAACTCAAAATCGGCACACTGATGGACACTGAATACAACATCCCCGACACTGAAGAAATCCTGGCCAGGTTGGGCTTCCAGGAATTGATGAAACTGGTGCGATCGCTTTCCACCGCATACCGCACCGTATTCAATTTGTATGTACTGGATGGCTTTACCCATGAGGAAATTTCACAGCAGCTGGGAATTTCAGTTGGGACATCTAAATCGAATTTATCCAAAGCAAGGGAGCGTTTGAGGCAATTGATCTTGCAACAAATGCAACAATAGGCAAAGGGCAATCAAATTTTTGCCCCACTACACAGACTTTAATTGCCATGAAGGATTTTGTAGATGATTTGTACAGACGGGCTTCAGAAGATCCAGACATCCCCTTCAATGAGGAGGCATGGAACCGGATGGATCAAAAATTGGACTACGCAGCGCGGAAGCGCAGGAGGGGACTGTTTTGGCTATTCTTTTTATTGTTTGTTTCATTGAGTGCTGGTTTACTCTGGGGCATCCAGGGAATGGGTGCTTTTGAGCAAAAAGTTAAAAAAGAAAAATACACTGGCCCGGTTGCGGGAAATGAACAAACCAATCAAAAGAACAGGGTCAAGACAGAGCAAAATACCTCCCTGCAGGAAACTGAAAATATTCAAACGGAGGAATTCAGCGCGGATGTTGTCGCAGCTAAAGACCCAAAAGAACAAGAAAATGTGAACCAGGCGGGCAACCAAACGCCTATTCCCAAAACTGCACCACGCTTATTTGCACCCAAGCAGGGTCCTCGAAAGCAGGCTAAATCTTCGTCTGGAAATCGAACTGGCTCAGAAGTTTTAGCCAATCAGAAAAGCACCAAATTGGCCGAGGACCTTGCTGTTGTTTCAGCCAGGGAAAATGGAAGCAATAAAGTCCTTGATTCTCTTCTAAGGGATCATCAAGTTGATTTGGCCGCTCTTCAACTGGACATTTTACCCGGAGCAAGGGGATTGAACCCGATTCAATATACCAATTTACCGGAGGTAGATCAGACTATTCAAATCAATCCTGCAACAAAGCCTATTCCTGCCGCTAGATCCTGGGGCATCGGCCTGAGCGCTGGCCCTGATTTAGCCTCGGTGAATGCCAATGGCAGTACTGCTTACGGCTTAAATGCTGGTTTGGCCTTTGATTACCGCCTTGGCAAACGTTGGGTGTTTCAGGCATCCGGGCAATATTTACTAAAAAACTACATCGCTGATCAGAAAGAATACGTTGCTCCAAAGGGTTTTTGGCCCACCCGTTCGTATCCAAACTCCACGGAAGGCACCTGTGATATGTTGCAATGGAGTGTAGACTTGAGGTACAACTGGTTGGCCAAGCCCAAGTTTCAAAGTTTTGTATCCCTCGGATCTTCTTCCTGGACCATCCTGAAAGAGGAATATGAATTTTATTACGCCAAAGATTATCCGGGATTGCTTTATCATTGGTCGAGCAGCCAGGATAAAAATTACTGGTTTTCCATGACCCAGATGGGGATTGGAATTGAGAAGACCATTCGGCCAGGCTTAAGTTTGCAAGTCAATTGGTTTGCACAAATGCCCCTGAAAGGTGTGGGCAATGGAAAAGTGGAGATTTATTCCAGCGGTTTGGGCTTTATGGTGCACAAACAGATGGGAAAGTTGAAGAAGTGAAACTCAAATCAAACTTGCCAAATCTACATTCAAAACATTCGAAAAAGAAGTATTTTGAGTTTGAATTCCTTGCCCTTTCGTGTATTTCTGCCAGGAATTGCTGACATAATCGTACACAAAACCTTCTATGGTACCATAGTCAAACTCGTCGATCAAACGTTGTACTTTTTTGAAATCATTTTTGACACCGTTGGGGTGGCAAACTTCAATGATTACAGGAGTTTGATAGGTTTTATTGTTGTACAAAGATACATCAGGTACTGGACTGGTTTGGCCTTCATCAATCATGGTTTCGGGCAAGGGTTCTAGCTCAATGCTACCTTCATGGTAAAAAAGTATACCTAAACCAGTAGTTAATTTGCTGATGATTCTTTGGTGCTCTTTCGGAGCGTTTATGCCCATTTCCATTAATTGTTCTGGAAAAATCATGATGGTACTTTTTTCAAAGTTACGATCTATATGTTGATTACACAAGATGTAGGCTTAAAGTACAAGCAATTCATCTCCAATCCGCACGATTCCACTTTCCAAAGCTATCAAATTCATCCCGAACAACACTTTATTTCCTTGGGTACGATAAGTCGCCAGCGTTTTGAGCGGATCGCCACCCTGATGGCGAATCCCAGTATTTTGATCTGTGGTGGTCAAAATGCAGCGACCACAAGGCTTGATGCCTCGGAAAGACACTCCGCCAATCAACAGGTCGCTCCAGGTGTCCTCCTGATAAGCCGCAGCACCAGCAAATACAATATTGGGTCTAAAACGATTCATCGGAACCGGTTCTGCCAGGCGTTGATTCAAATCGGCAAGAGAGTTTTCACCCAGCAACAAATAGGGGTAAGCGTCGGCAAAACTTACATTCATTGGCATTTGTACTCGCTCAGGCTCTACTTGCCTTGGTGAGTCATCAGGAAGATAAACCAAACGTATTTTTGATTCCAGTGCCTCACTCAACCAGGCATCGGCGGCATTGTCCACAGCCAGTGCTTCACAAAAGTCATCCCAGATTTGTACCGTAAATCGCTCAGTAGAGTCGGTCTGGAGAGGTATCTGGAGCAAGCCCAGTTCCGGTTTGGTTCGATGCCGAATGATTAAATGTTCAGGAGAAATTTCCGTTTCCAGCAAAGCCATGGCACCAAATTCCCGCTGGGTTAGGAATCGATTTTCCTCATTGATCAAGAGCCAGCGGCGATCATGTTGAAAGCCCCTTTCTGTAACCAGTGCTTCCTGAACGGCAATCCCTGCCAGTGATTTGACGGGGTAAATATGGAGTTGGGTGATGCTGAACATAAATCGTTTGGTTTTAGGGTACCAAAGATATGGATTTACCCATTCATCAATTCGAATAAGCAGCAAAATTGTATCTTGCATTAGACTTCCAAAACCGCTGTGAGAATGCGTACCCAAAAACTGATGATAATTTTGTGGTGTTGCCTACGTACCATGGTGGCGAGCTTTGGCCAAATAACTTTTGATGGTTTAATCCAAGCAAGTAACAATGCCTCGAACGATACCTTGCGCATCAATGCTTGCAATGAATTGGCTCGATTGTATATTCCCGATTCTCTGGCTTTAGCTGAAAATTGGGCAAATCAGGCCTACGCTCAGGCCCAAAAAATCAATTACACCAAAGGTCTAATTTATGCCGCCAAAAACAAAGGTTTAATTGCTGACTATCGCGGTGAGTTAAGCAAAGCGATCAACCATTATGATGCCGGAATCAAAATGTGTGCTCAATCCACAAAATGGGAAAAAGAACGGATTGATTTTATTGCCAATAAAGGGGTAGCTTATTATTTTGCCGGGGATATGGGGAAGGCAATCCAGTTTTACAGCATAGCAGAAAAAGCATTATCCAAAGATCAAAGCAATCCTACCTATGCCAAGGTAATCAATAATTTAGCCAGTGTTTACCGGAATTTGAAAAGGTATCCTGACGCCATTCGGATGTACAAAAAATCATTGTTCATCAAAAAACAAACCCTGGACAGCATTGGTATTGCGAATACCCTGAACAACATTGGCCTTTGTTATGCCTACCAGAATTTACCCCGGGAAAGTATCAAGTTCCTTACCCAGGCTCAAAATGCCTACCGTGCTATAGGGCAAACTTCTGATATGTTGAGTGTGAATGTTTCTCTTGCCGTCGCTTACAACGAGTTAGGACAATTGGTTAAAGCCAAAGCGTTATTGAAACAATCTATCCTTTTACCCAACTTAAAGCTCCCCGTTCACGACCTGACACAGGCCAAATTGTTGTATGCGAAAATCCTTTACGGCGACAAGGAATACCAGAAAGCACTGGGCGTTTTGCAAGAAATTGAACCGGAAATCCTTAAAACCAATTTTCTTAAAAGTAAGGTTACTTTTTATGAATGGAAGGCTTATGTGCTGAAAGCTTTACAAGAAAAAGATGCAGCATATCAAGCTTTGATTCAGCATAAATTTTACCTGGATACCCTGAATGCGGAAGCCAAAATGAGTTTGGAAAAAGACATGGAGGCCAAATACCTCAACCAGGAGAAGGAAGCTCAAATCCAAATTCAAAAATTGCAGATCCTGAAAAACAAAAGGGAACGACTGGTTTTTGTTTTTGCCATGCTGGTGCTCTTGCTTATTTTGGGCTTTGCTTATCGTTTATCCATGCAACGCAAAAGGGCCAATCAGCTATTGGGCGAAAAAAACAAGGTAATTCAACAAGCTCTGGAGGACAAAGAAACCTTGCTTAAAGAAATCCACCACCGGGTAAAAAACAACCTGCAAATCATTTCCTCCTTGTTGAGTTTGCAATCGCGGAGGGTCGAGGATCCCAAAGTTTTGGAAGCCATCCAAGATGGCCAGAATCGGGTACAATCGATGGCTTTGATTCATCAAAACCTTTACCAGGATGAAAACCTTGTTAAAGTGGACGCCCAGCTTTACATCGATCAATTGATTGAAAATCTGGTCCGTAGTTACAACGTGAACCCGGACGGGGTTACTTTTTCCAAAAACATTGATGAGTTGACCCTCGATGTGGATACCCTCATTCCATTGGGTTTAATTTTAAATGAACTGATCAGCAATACCCTGAAATACGCTTTTGAACCAAATAAACCGGGCCAGGCCTACTTGAGTTTGAAACAACAGGAAAACGGCCTGTTGCTAAAAATAGCTGACAATGGCAAGGGGTTTCCACCCCATATTGACTTGAAAAGCTTAAAAAGTTTGGGGTTCCGCCTCATTTATTCCTTCACCAAAAAACTCAATGGTGTACTAAAAACCTGGAATGAGCAGGGCGCCCATGTAGAAATATTTATTCCACACTCAAAATTGAGCTGATGGCCAACATCCAAGTCCTCATTGTAGAAGACGAACCATTGATCGCTGAGGATATTTGTGAACACCTGAGCAATGTAGATTATAGCGTATTAGCCATTGCCTACAACAAAAGCCAGGCGTTAAAGGTGCTGGAGCAACAAATTCCAGATATGATTCTTTTGGACATTAACTTGGGGGGGAATCTCGATGGCATTGAAATTGCCCACCTGATCAATCAAAAATACCAGGTACCTTTCATCTTTTTAACTTCGTACGCCCACAAAAGTATTCTCGATCAAGCCAAAGTTACCTGGCCAATGGGCTATATTGTAAAGCCATTTTCTGAAAAAGACCTTTTTTCAAGCATTGAAATAGCCCTGTATAATTTTTCACAAAATGCTCGACCACACAATTTAAACCTGGAACGGATTAATCAGGTGTTGCTTTCACCGCTCACCGAGAAAGAATTCCAGGCCCTTCAAGATATTTATCAGGGGCTTACCAATAAGCAAATGGCTGAAAAACAATTTGTTACTGTGAATACCATCAAGACCCACCTGAAAAACCTTTATGACAAACTTGAGGTAGGATCTCGTTCTGAAGCGATGGCAAAACTCCGCAACCTGATTACCTGAAGTGATTGTAAAATCACCCATTTGGGTGAAGGAACTGAAAATTATTCCCAATAATTTTGATTCCTGTATTTCATGACCTAAAATGGTAAACCCATCAACCACATAACCCACATTCCGATGAAAAAAAACATTTGTTTTGTTTTTGCCTGCATCCTGGTAAGTTTACAACTTATGGCCCAAAAAGAGCAGGAGCCTATTTGGTTGACCCTTAAACCCAACGAAGCTTTCAGTGTGAAAGGAAACCTGAAGGACGGTAAAATCATGCCCGACTTATCCTGGGCCTGGAATAGTGCCGTAGCTTGTTTTCCACAAACGCAGGCGCAAAAATTTACGGGAAAACATGTACTCTATGCCTTGGACCTGCCCAGTTTTTCTGAAATGGAGGTTTGGCTGGTACCAGCAGATGAGCAAGCCAACTTTAGCATCTACGCTTACGAAGTAGGAAAGGTTGCAAACAACAACACGGTACCCAATTTGAGTTCGTGTATTCGTTGTGAAGCAGAACACAAGTGGGATTACAAAAAGCGGGGCCAAACACAGGACCATACTCGCCGAATCCACGATATTTTAGCCATCAACAATCCTTATCAGGTCGTCATTGGAGTGGTTGGGGCCAATGGGCTGCAAGAAGGAGACTTTACCTTGCATCTGAAAATCAATAAATCCAAATAAACGAATGCTTTATGGCGCAGGGCAATTGGACTTAAGTGCCTATTGCTGAGCGCCATAAAGACCTTTTTCAGTGGAGATCAAATAATATTCCGGACATAGTTATTAGCCCTGATAAAAAAAGCCCACCTTCACCGGGTATTCATCCAATAACTTGTGTTCAATCCAACTACATGTCAAAAACATCCCCATTGAAAAATGAGCTCCCTAGTGATGAAATCATTGTCAGTCAAACCCAGGCTTGGATCAAAAAAGTAATCATTGCTTGTAATTTTTGCCCATTTGCGCAGCGCGAAGTCCAAAGAGGCAGTATCCGTTACCTGGTTGTTCATTCGGAAGACATAGACGTTTGTATGGAAGCCATGTTTGCTGAATGTGGGCGCTTGGATGAAGATGAAAACATCGAAACCACCCTGGTGATTTTTCCAGGTGTATTTACCTCCTTCAAAGACTACCTTCTCCTGATCGAAAATTGTGAAGACATGCTTGTGGTCAATGATTATGAGGGCGTTTACCAGGTGGCAAGTTTTCATCAAGATTACCAGTTTGCAGGAACCCTTGTTGATGATGCTGCCAATTACACCAACCGTTCTTTGTATCCCATGCTGCATTTGTTGCGCGAAACCAGCATTGACCGTGCACTAGACAATTTTCCCAACCCTGAAAATATTCCCCAACAGAACATTGAATACGCCCATAAAATGGGCCTCCAGCGGATGAAGCTGCTCCGGGACGCTTGTTGGAATGGCTAAAACAAGCCGTGGTTAACGAACTACTTCAATTTTATACTTAGCACCTTTCATTTTTTCGCCCGCAATTTTTTTCAAGACCCCTTGCACTTTGTCTTTTTTCACCGCAACAAAAGACATGTGATCCAGCAATTCAATTTTGCCCAGGTCCTCTTTTCGCAGGTCACCTTTTTTTGACAAAAAACCAACGATGTCGGTTTTGCTGAGTTTGTCCTTTTTCCCTCCACTGACGTACAAAGTAGTCCAGGCGGGAGGTTCGGGTAAGGTGATTCCAGCAGGGATGTCAAAAATTTCTGGTACACCAGGTAAATAATCAGGAAGTGTTTCTTCGGGAGGTAGAAGGACAAAAGCAGTTCCCCCGGCATGCATTCGGGCAGTACGGCCATTGCGGTGGACAAAATCGGCCCCTTTATCTGGCAATTCAAAATGAATGACGTTTCTTACTTCTGGAATGTCAAGTCCTCGTGCCGCCAAGTCAGAAGCGACGAGGATGGCAATGCTGCCATTGCGGAATTTGACCAGTGTTTTTTCCCGATCCAATTGATCCAGCCCGCCGTGGAAAAACGAACTTTGTAAACCCTTATACCGCAGCAATTCTACGCAGCGTTCAGTGGCATCGCGTTGGTTGCAAAAGACCAAGGTTTGTTCCGCCCCAATAACGCAAAGCAAAGCAAAGAGGGCATCCAGTTTGCCTTCAGCCGAAGTCATTACAGCCTTTACTTGTAGCCCATCGGTAGATTTATCTTCAACGTTGGTGAAATCCAAAATTTTAGGTGCCACAATCCCCGTGAACTTGGGAATGTGTTGCTTTTGACTGGCAGATACCAGGATGCGTTTTTCGATGTTGGGTAGTCCCACCACAATTTGCTCAATTTGCTCTTGAAAGCCGAGGGACAAAGACTTGTCGAACTCGTCCAGCACCAGCACCTTCAAATTTTTTGGATCGAAAGATTTGCGGGCCAGGTGTTCAATGAGGCGCCCTGGAGTGCCAATGAGCAGGGCAGGGGGCTGACTCAGGTTGCGGATTTCGGTTTGCATCGGATGCCCACCATAACAGGTGTTGACCTTGTACCCAGTAGACATTTTTTGCCAAACCCGCTCGATTTGGATGGCCAATTCGCGGGTTGGAGAGATGATAAGGCATTGCACTCCGACTTGTTCCTTTTGCAACAAGCTCAAAATAGGCAACAAAAAAGCAAGGGTTTTACCAGACCCCGTGGGTGCCAATAACATCAGGTTGGGTTCCTGGGGAATGTGTTGCAGGGATTTTTCCTGCATTTCGTTGAGCGCGTAGATGCCAAGTTTGAGGAGCATGGCATCCAGTGATTCATTGTTTTGCATGGGGCAAAGATACTGTTTTCGAGAAGAAACCTTAGGTTACTGCCCGTTTCCATGCATTTATTGTTTTGGAAACCCAAACATTCCCCTTCGCAATGCTGTTTCAATTCCATACTTTTGCGACGCTTAAAAACAGGATTAGAACTTTATGGCAAAATTTGCAATCGACCTCAAGTCGGGTGACATCAAAAACGAGGCCGAACTGATCGTCGGAATTGACCTGGGAACAACCAATAGTTTGGTTGCATACATAAAAAATGGCGAGGCTGTAGCCGTAAAAGGCAAAAACGGGAAAAGTGCCCTGGTACCTTCGGTCGTACATTTTAGCCCTGAAGGCAAAATTGTGATAGGAGATGCCGCCAAGGAAAAACTGATCAGCGACCCGGAAAATACCATTTACTCTGTAAAACGCCTGATGGGCAAATCCTACGGTGACCTGCATGGGGTACAGCAATATTTTGGCTACCAAATCATCGACAACGATACCGAGAGTTTGGTTAAAATTCGGGTGAAAGACAAGTTTTATACGCCCATCGAATTGTCTGCCGAAATCCTCAAAGCGCTCAAAAACCGCATCGAAGAAGAATTGGATCAGGTGGTGAGCAAGGCCGTCATTACCGTGCCTGCCTACTTCAATGATTCCCAACGCCAGGCTACCCGTGACGCGGGCAAACTCGCCGGCTTGGACGTGTTACGCATCGTCAATGAACCCACTGCGGCCAGTTTGGCCTATGGCATTGGGCTGGATCAAAGTGAAAGCCATACCATTGCTGTTTACGACCTGGGTGGGGGCACTTTCGACATTTCCATCTTGCGCATCCAGGACGGCGTTTTTGAAGTGATGGCCACCAATGGCGACACTTTTTTGGGCGGCGATGATTTTGACCGGGCCATTGTTGATTACTGGATTGCTGAGCATAATCTGGATGCCGAGCAGATCAATGCGGACAAAGAATTGAGCCAAGCCCTGCGTTTGCAGGCAGAAAAGGCGAAAAAGGCCTTGAGCAGTGAAGCCGAATATGCCGGAGTAATCAACACCATCAAATGCCAGATCACTCGGGAACAATTTGAAAAACTGATTCAACCACTGGTCGATCGTACAATTGCTTGTTGCCAAAATGCCTTGAATGACGCTAAAATCCAACTGACTGAGATTGATCGGGTGATCATGGTAGGTGGTTCTACCCGGGTGCCACTGGTGCGGGAATCGGTGGGAGCGCTCTTTGGCCAGGAAGTATACGACAAAGTCAATCCAGATGAAGTAGTGGCACTGGGGGCCGCCATCCAGGCGGATGTATTGGCGGGCAACCAGAAGGACATTCTTTTATTGGATGTGACACCATTGTCCTTGGGGATTGAAACCGTGGGTGGGTTAATGGACGTCATTTTGCCCCGCAATTCCAAAATCCCTACCCGGGTTGGGCGCCGTTACACCACTTCGGTGGACGGGCAGCGCAACCTCAAAATTGCGGTGTATCAGGGCGAACGCGACTTGATACAGCACAATCGCAAATTGGGAGAGTTTATCCTCAAGGGGATTCCCCCGATGCCCGCTGGTTTGCCCAAGGTAGAAATCCAGTTCATCCTCAATGCTGATGGCATCCTGAAAGTCAAAGCGGAAGAGCTGCGCTCCAACGTAGAGCAGGAAATCGAAGTCAAACCTACCTACGGCATCAGCGAAGAAGAAATGGCGATGATGCTCATCGATTCCATTCAAAATGCGGCAGATGATCTGGCCATCCGAGCCTTGTTGGAAGCGCGCAACGAAGCCAACAACATTGTGCTCAGTGCCGAACGTTTCCTGGGGCAAAATCAGGAGATCCTCAACGAAGAAGAAATCGCAACCACTCGCTCCCTGACGCAGGCCCTGCGCGATGCGGTGGCTGGCACGGATAAAGACGGCATCAACCAGGCGATGGAAACACTCAATACCTATACTGCTCCGCTGGCGCATCGTGCGATGGATTTTGCATTGTTGGAAGCCATGAAGGGCAAACAGATTTAAGCACCATGATTTGGAAAACACCCATCGACCTGGCCGTTTTAAACGCCTCGCGGAAAAACACCTTGATTGAACACCTTGGCATTGAATTGTGTGGTTACGGCGACGATTACCTGCAAGCCAAAATGCCGGTGGACCATCGCACGGTACAACCTTTTGGCCTTTTGCATGGCGGTGCCTCGGCAGCCCTGGCGGAAAGTGTTGGGAGTATGGCTTCCTTGTTTACTTTTGAAGAACCAGGCAAACAATACGCCGTAGGAATTGAGCTCAATGCCAGCCATTTGCGTGGGGTGAGCAGTGGCTATGTAGTGGCAACTGCCAAACCTGCCCGCTTGGGCCGTAAAATCCACGTTTGGAACATTGAGATCCACGACGATCAGGGGCGATTGGTGTGTGTGAGTCGATTGACGATGGCGATAGTGGCGGAGCCTGAATAATCTGTGCAGACTTGCTCTATTTGTGATTTATACTTATTTTTGAAAAAAATCAATGATGACTGAAAGCGCAGCAAGAATGGCACCTTCAGCAGTTTTGGCTCAGCCGGACAAAACTGTTCAGGAAAGCAAGCCCATCTCATGGGTCGCTTTTCAGCGGAAATACCTTACCCGTGAGGATCAGTACAAATACGAATGGGTCGATGGTGCAGTTGTAAAAACGATTCGAGGAATGGATAAGTCACAATTATATATTCAATTTAATTTACAAGAGTTTTTTCACGAGCTTAAAAACCAAAAAAATACGAGTGGCGAACTAATTGCAGAACCCGATTTGTTTTTTTTAACCAATCACCGTCGCCCTGATATTGCGTGGCTTACCGAACCGCAGATTTATGCATTAGCCGATCCTACTGCCTACGAAGTACCTCGCTTTGTGATTGAAGTTGTTTCCACCAATGACAACATCAATAAAGTAAAAGCCAAAATGATCAACTATGGCGACGCGGGTGTTGAGGTAGTTTGGCAAATCTTTCCTGTGCATCGGCAGGTGGATGTTTATACTGGGCCATTGTTACACCACATGACCGTTTGTAAGGGAAGTGATGTTTGTTCTGCTGCTCCTGCGTTGCCGGATTTTCAATTGACGGTTGATGCTATTTTTTACAAACCTTGACTTATTCTGATGATTTTCCATTTCCCCTCAATCAGCCTTACAAAGACCAGGCGTTTTTGACGGTAAGCTCCAGAGGCCAGTTCTAATTGAATTTCGGCGCTATCTTCTTTGGTCTTGCTTTCCAAAACCTTGATGGATTCCCAAGGTTCCATGTCTGAAACCCAATGGTATTGCGTGAAAAAGGGACAAGGGACGTCATAAGTATACGCATCATTATCTATCTGATCATGATACACTGCAAAAGGAATCTCTTTGAAATAATCCTGACAGCTTTGAAAACGTGCTATTTCTGATTGTTTAAAAGTATCGGCCACACAACCCAGTGAGTCGAGGTTGTGCAAATAGCGCTCGTAATCCAAGATGCTCTCACCCTTTGGTCCTTTTCTAACGAAGGCTGTATGCTCCTCTACTTTCCTACCTTTGATAGCCTTGAGATACCATTCATAAAAACACTTTGCAGCATCAGCAGGGGTTTGAGCTTTACAAAAACTACTGACCATCAAAAATCCTATCAAAATAAGTAAGCGCATAGGGTGGAATTGTGTGCCAAAATTAAGCGCTTTTTTGTTTTGGCACACAATTTCATCGAGAACCAAATTTTGCTATTGCTGTTTGGTTTCGACCTCAATCACGCCATCTTCGGCGTCTTTGCCATATTTGTCAATGGCTGCTTTTCCTTTGATGATGTTGATAGATTTGATCGTAGATGGTTCAATACCTTTCAGGGGTTGATCGGATTCATTTTTGTGCAAGCGGCCAATCACTTTACCATCCTTGACAATTAAGGGGCGGCCATCCACATTGGATTTGAAACGGACAATTCCTTTTGCGTTTTGACTTGCATCAATGTTGATGTTTTCAACATTCCCGGAAACGGGATTGACGCTATTGACCCGGATTTCAACGTTTTGGTTGGTATTTACGTTTTCGGTCTCTACTTGATTGGTCACATTAATGCTGTTGGTGACATTGACTTTGTTCAGTTCGATTTCCTGAACATCGCCTTTATAGCCCTTGGTACTTACTATAATCACCCCATCTTTTCCTTCATCTCCGTAAATAGTGGTAGCGGATTCACCTTTGAGAACACTGATTGAACGAATATCCCCTGGATCCAGCTTGGACATTGGGTCGCCATCGGAACCCTCTTTCATTTTACCCATGTTTTTTCCATCAATGATGATCAGGGGTTTACCAGAACCAGTAGAAACCATGCCATTTTTACCAATGGTATAAGTCTCCGTGTTGGTGATGATGTTCACGCCAGTTCCTGAGCTGCTCGAAATTTTGATCGAACTTTGGACGGGGACTGTATCCAGTTTCAGGGTTGGAATTTTGTTGAGTTCGAATTTTGTAGGTGCAACTTTGGTCTGTCCTGCTGGAGCGGTCAACTGAAGTGCTGGTGCTTTTTCCAATTCCTTGATGCTTTCACCGAGGGTCGTTTCACCCGTAGGCAAGGGCAATGGTATAGCCTGCAAATAATTCACCGAAAAAAACAGGACCAGGCTCAGTGCCAGTGGCAAACAAAGCGCATATTTAACGGCTTTCCATTGTGGCGATCCCGCTTGGGTCATGCGCCGTAGCCGCGTATTCAATTGTGCTGCAAAAGTGTTGTAAGGCATTTGTTCCAATTTTTGTTTTTGTGAAGCTAAAAGGCACGCATATGCATATTTTGAGCCTTGGGCCTCAATGACGCCCGCATCGGCTATAAATTCGTGGGTTTCCTGCAAACGTTGGCGCAGGCGGTATATCAGGGGATTGAACCAATACAGCGCAATCCAGCATTCCATCAGCAATACATCCCAACTGTGCCCTTGCTGTACATGGATCAATTCATGTTGCAAAACCATGGAAGGCATGGGGTCTTTTTTTTGCCAGAAGATGTAGTTGAAAAAGGAAGCGGCTTCGGGCGCATTTTCTTGTTCGACCAAACTCCAATTGCCCATATCGTGCACCTCGCCACTGCGAATCCAGCGCCAAATTTTGAGGTAACTGAGCAGACTACGTCCCAGACTGATCAATACCCCGGAAGCATACACCAGTAAAAGGGTAGCGCCCCAGGACAAGACCCATACCTTTGGGGGCGGCATCAACAAACGCAACCATTCGGCGGGTATTTGCTGGGTTTGTTCCAGCATCAGCACAGCCGGATGAGGATTGGCTGCCAGATTGACTTCAATTTGTAAATGAGGAATCAACAAGGCAATCAAGGGGGTGATGAGCAAATATGCACGATTGGCCTGATAAAATGACTCCCGGTGCATCCAACGCTCGTAAAGCAGCCCAAAAGCAAGCAGGCAGAGCGCAGCACACAGCAAAGTGAAAAAAGTGGGTGCGATGATGGTCATGCCTAAATCATTTTGATTCCGATTTTTTAATCTCTTCCAACAAGCGTTCAATCTCCGAGAGATCTGTCTTTTCTTCCCGTAGAAAGTAGGAGAGGAGTTGAGAGGTGGAACCAGCAAAATAGTGCTCCTTGATTTGAGAAACACTGGCCTTGCGGTATTCTTCCATGCTGATCAGGGGGAAATAACGGTGGGTTTTTCCAAATGCTTCATGGTCGAGCCAACCTTCTGTCTCCAGTTTACGAACCAATGAAGAAATGGTGGTTACCGGAACCTGAGGGTCATCCAGTTCCTCCATAATCTCGCGGACAAAGGCTTTCCCCATCCGCCAAATGATCTGCATGATCTGTTCTTCTTTTTCGTTTAACTTCTTCATGAATCAAATGTATAACTAATTTTTCGTTGTGTCAACTAAATTGTCATTTTTTAACTAAAATTTCGTCACTGAGTAGACATTTGAGCTGAACTAGTGGAAGGGGAGGAGTGGTTTTTGTAAAATCCTAAGGGGTCATGAACCGGGTTGCAATGGAGAGGGGGCGAAATGTATAGCGTTTTTTGACGTGGTGGCCGCCGCTACGGATCAAAATGTTGCGCAGGGCTTCCATAGTGCGGATGATGTGGTTACCTTTGTTGATCATCACACATTCAGCCAGAGCAGCATGGGCGGCATCGGTGACTTCAGAGCGAGTGGCTACGCCCGATTTGTTGAGGGTATCCAGCACCTGGGTTGCCCAAATGACAGGCACATGGGCAGCTTCACAAATCCAGAGAATTTCTTCCTGGATTTCGCTCATTCGTTCAAACCCAATCTCTACAGCCAGGTCACCTCGGGCGATCATCACACCAATGTTTTTTTCTTTTAAGCCGCAAAACAATAAATTGGGCAAGTTGCGGACCGCTTCCGGTGTTTCAATTTTGATGACCAATCCCAAATGGTGCCCGGTACCCAAAGCTTCTTGCAATTGGGCCATATCCTCAATGTTGCGCACAAAAGAATATCCGACGATATCAGCATGTTTTTGAATAAAAGGCAAACAAGCCAGGTCGTACTCCGTTAAGGCAGGGGTAGACAGGGTGGAATCGGGGAAATTGATGCCCTTTTCGGCTTTGATAAAAGGCTTTTTGCTGGAGATGCGCAGGATTTGTAATCTGGCCTTGCCTGCTTCGGTTTTTTCCACCCGGGCCTCAATTAACCCATCGTCAAAAAGTACTATTTCACCTGGATTCAATTGTTCACTAACACCAAGTAGGCTACACCCGATGGCGTTTTTTTCATGCCCCAGTAAAGCTTCATCAACCAGGGATATGCTTTGACCAACTTCTATTTTGAATTGCTTTTTCTTTCGGAGTACGGTTCTAATTTTGGGCCCGGCCAAATCCATGTAGATTTTACAACTCAAGCCCGTAATTTTTTCCGCTCTTTTTACATTTTCAATCATTCGAAACCAGGTGGCTTCATCGTCGTGGGCACAATTGATGCGGGCTACGTTCATGCCGGATTGCAACATGTTTTTTACCTTTTCATAATCGTCAGCCATCTTGCTGTCGAAAGTGAGCATGATGTAGGGCACTGAGTCAATTTGTTTGGGACCAAATAGGGCAGCGGATTTTTGAGCCAGGGATTTTTTACCCGAACTGTAATTAAAAAAAATTTCGTCCTTGCCTTTTTTTGCACCCAGGTGCTGCATGATGGCCAATAATTGACCTCTTACGTGGCTTTCCGAACTGGTAATGGAGGACAAACCTACCTCATGCAAAGCGTCTTGCAGCTCGCGAATATCGAGGCTGCGTAGGGCAAGGTAATGCAACAAGTTGGCGGCATTGGCCCGTTGGGTAGGGTGTACCTGATCAAGCAGGTGGCCAAATTCTATTTCGGTGCGCAGCATGACTGCGTCGATGGTTTCTAGTTCAGTAGCGAGTTTGTTCAGGGCGGCACGCATATGTTTTGATTTCGTGCTGCGAAGTTGAGATGTTATGGCAGGAATTACAATGATTTTTAGCCCACTTGGGAATGATTAACAAATGTGGAACAGGCATGAATTTAATGAAATTAGTAATTGGGCAACCGCAAGGGCTGCCCCTACCGTTTTCTCCTCAAATCCAAACACCATCCACCTTCTGCCGCCACTGGCACTTCTAATGGCATGGCCACTTCCCGCTCGCCAAACACCCGGGTCTCCCGAACCACCTCTGTTTCCTCACTCGGCGGGGCAACGGTCAATGTAGTTTGGGTGTGTCCATAATCCCAGAAACGGCTGATCCGGCGACCTTCCGCTTCGAAACTGTTTACGGGGTAGGTCTCGTAGGCACGGCCACCCGGGTGTGCAACGTGGTAGGTACAGCCACCGATGGAGCGTTTGTTCCAGGTGTCATATACATCGATCACCAGGGGTACATCCACAGGTACGGTGGGGTGCAAAGCGCTAGGCGGTGCCCAGGCCTTGTAACGAACGCCAGAGACGAATTCTCCATTGATGCCCGTACTGCGCAAAGGCAGTCGCACGCCATTGCACAACAACCAATAGCGTTCCGCATTGATGCCGGTAACCTTTACTTCCAGGCGTTCGACGGAGGAATCCACAAAGCGGGCAGTACCCGAGTTGCTCATTTCTTCACCCAGTACATTCCAGGGCTCGATGCCGCTGCGCAACACCATTTGTACATCACCCACCTGGACACGCCCCAGGAAGGGGAAGCGGAATTCGAAGAAAGGCTCCAACCATTCCATTTTGAATGGGAAGCCAGCGGCCTGCATTTGATTGCACACATCCCGCAAGTCTTCGCGAACGTAGTGGTGCAAGAGGTATTTGTCGTGGAGTTCGGTGCCCCAACGCACCAATCTTTGGTTGTAGGGCTGTTTCCAGAACCAGGCGATCAAAGTCCGGATCAGCAGGAGCTGTACCAAACACATTTCCTTACTGGGTGGCATATCAAAAGCACGGAGCTCCAACAATCCCAGGCGCCCAGAGGAAGAATCGGGGCGATACAATTTATCGATACAAAATTCAGCCCGGTGCGTATTGCCCGTGATGTCGACCAGCAGATTGCGGAAAATGCGGTCGGTCAACCAGAAGGGTAGATTGTCTTCCCCTGGCTCCGGAATTTGGCTGAAAGCTATTTCGAGTTCATACAACATTTCTGCCCGCCCTTCGTCTACCCGTGGTGCCTGACTGGTGGCACCAATAAATGCAGTAGAAAAAAGGTAGCTCAAACCTGGGTGGTTTTGCCAAAAACAGATCAAACTGCGCAGCAGATCCGGGCGGCGCAAAATGGGGCTATCCGCTGGAGAAAGCCCGCCAATGGTTATGTGGTTACCTCCACCCGTACCAGTATGTTTGCCATCCAGCATGAATTTCTCTGCTCCCAAGCGACTTTGCCGGGCGGCTTCAAAAAGATTGTCGTAGTTATACAGTACTTCACTCCAGGATTTGGCAGGGTGGATGTTGATTTCTACCACACCAGGATCAGGAGTTACGGCTAGTTTTTCGATGCGGTTGTCCCTGGGTGGCTCGTAGCCCTCAATGATGATTGGAATTTGTAAACGGATCGCCGTTGCTTCCACTGCGGCCAAAAGCTCCAGGTAGTGTTCGATGATTTCGCAAGGAGGCATAAAAACAAAAATCTTCCCTTCCCGAGCTTCAACGCATAAAGCCGTTTTGATGGTAATCATTAGCTTTTCCGGACGGTAATCGTCCTTTTCCGCCAGTTCCTTTTTCTTTTTGATGAGGTAAAGTGGGTCCTTGAGTTTGGCTTCCTCTTCGTCTATTTCTTCCGCTTTGTAGACCTTTGGATTGCTCATGCGCTCGGGGATCCGCTCATCAGCTGGAAGGTCGTAGCGCGCGGCCACCTTATCATGGTATTGCAAAAGGGTACCCACTTCTTCAAATGGACTGCGCTCGATGGGCTCTTCCTGTTGTTCTGGAGTGAGTTCCGGTAAACGATCAAGGGGAATCCGCAAACCCATCGGGGAATTCCCGGGCAATAAAAACAGGTGTTTGCGACTGAATTTCCAGGCACAACTCCACCAATGGTCGGTGTCGCGGTTCCAGGCCAAGGGCAGGGCAAAACCACTGGGATTGTTCGGTCCGCGATCGAGTAGTTCCATCAAGGTCCGGCGCTCGATGGTGTCCCGCATGTTGATTTTTAAGGGGTCGACGTTTTCGGGCAGGTTACCTTCTTCCCAGAGGAAATAAACCAGGTCTTCATAAGCTGGGCAGCGATTGAGCGGATTTACGCCCAGGTATTTGGCCATTTCGGCAATGAAGGCTTCGGCATGGGTATGGTCGAATTTGTACTCACCATTGATATCTGCCAGCCATTGCGGATTGCGCCACATGGTTTGGCCATCTTTGCGCCAAAACAAGGTATAGGCCCAGCGCGGGATGGGTTCACCGGGGTACCATTTGCCCATACCATAATGTATAAAGCCTCCTTTGCCAAAAATATCCTTGAGTTTATGCGCCAGATCGTTACCGAGTTTGCGTTTGAGGGCACCATCGGCCGCGCCATTCCATTGTTCGGATTCCATGTCGTCAACCGAAACAAAAGTTGGCTCACCACCCATGCTCAGGCGTACATCTCCCGCCTGCAATTCCTGATCTACAGCATGCCCAAGAGCGATGACTTGTGCCCATTCAGCGTCACTGTAAGGTTTGGTCACTCTGGGGTCCTCATGGATGCGTTCTACGGTGTTGCTGTAGTGAAAGGTCGTTTGACAAGGTTCCAGGCCGCCAGTGATGGGGGCTGCGCTAACCGGGTCAGGGGTACAGGCTAGTGGGATATGACCTGCCTCGGCCAACAAACCCGAGGTGGCATCCAGACCAATCCAACCTGCACCGGGAATGAATACTTCGGCCCAGGCATGTAAGTCCGTAAAATCTGCTTCAGGTCCAGAGGGGCCATCCAGCGCTTTTTGATCGGCTTTGAGTTGCACCAGATAACCGGATACAAAGCGGGTTGCTAAACCAAAATGCCGCAATGCCTGCACCAAGACCCAACCGGAATCCCGGCAAGAACCCAGAGCTTTGCCAAGGGTCTCTTCACAGGTTTGCACTCCGGTTTCCAGTCGGATGGTATAGTTGACCAGTTTATTCAGGTGTTGGTTGACGTTCACCAGAAAATTGACGGTGATGTCATTGAGGTATTGTTTACACTCTTCAATGAATTGCATCAAGAGCGGGCCTTTTTCGCTTACTTCCAGATAGGGGGCCAGCTCTTTGAGCAACTGGGTGTCGTATTGAAAGGGAAATTTCTCTGCGTAATCCTCCAAAAAGAAATCAAAAGGATTGATGGCGCGCAATTCAGCAATCACCTCTACGTCGATTTTGAATTCCTTAACCCGGTCAGGAAAAACCACCCTTGCCATAAAATTGCCGAAAGGATCCTGTTGCCAATTGACGAAATGTGGCTCAGGGCTGATTTTCATTGAATATGCAGCAATTTCGGTGCGGGAATGTACAGCAGGGCGCAGGCGGATGGTTTGGGGCCAAAGTTTAACCAGGCGGTCGTATTGGTAATGGGTGCTGTGGCGGATCGCTACTTTAATGGCCATGGTAGAAAATTTTCGGGCTGTGGTAAAATCGAGCAATTTTATTCAAACACTTACGGACACAAGGGAAAGGCCGGTTTAAAAAATAATGCTGGGTCAATTGCTCAAATTTTTCCCGGATATTTGGAAAAAAAAGATTTTAACGTACAAAATGCGGAAAGCCAGGGAAAGCGCTAAGTTGATAATTGTCAAAATTTTGCGCCTTCATTTTGCGATCTCCGCAATTATTTTGGCAATTTATTGATTTTTTGTAAAAATAAGCTATTTTTGATCGAAACGATTTTTTATTTACAACAGCGCTTGTCAAAATCGTATGTTTCATGACCACAATGAGTAATTTATTTCAACACTATCCACTCAATGCGAACCTGTTTGACGAAGTGTTCCGCCAGGATGGACAGGTGTACCCCCATTATGAGGACATACACCGACAATTTAGCCGATTGACCAGTGCTGATTTTGAGCATTTGAACGAGTACGCCAAGCTATCCTTTCTCAATCAGGGCATCACCTATGCCGTGTATTCAGATGGCCATAAAGGAGCTGAACAAATTTTTCCCTTTGATCTGTTCCCTCGTGTTATTCCTGCACAGGATTGGGGCCTTTTGGAAAAGGGGCTCATTCAACGCAATCTGGCTCTGAACCTCTTCATCAAAGATGTTTATGGGGAGCGCAAAATCCTAAAGGACAAAGTTGTTCCTTCTGCCCTCATTTTTTCTTCGCCCCATTACTGCGAAGAGATGAAAAGCATCAAACCCAAAAATGACGTTTATTGTCACATCAGCGGGACTGACTTGATCCGACATAGTGATGGCCGCTATTATGTTCTGGAAGACAACCTACGTAGTCCATCGGGAGTAAGTTATGTGCTTTCAAACCGCGATGCCATGAAACGCACCTTGTCGAATGCTTTTCGTTGGTCCAGTGTTTGTTCGGTAAATGAGTATCCGGCTGAATTACTGGCCACTCTACAATCGGTAGCTCCCAATACAGAAGAAAGTCCAACCTGTGCACTCTTGACTCCTGGAACCTATAATTCTGCATATTACGAGCATTCCTTTTTGGCCCAAACCATGGGAATTGAACTGGTAGAAGGGCGCGACCTTTTTGTAGAAAACAACTACGTTTACATGCGCACCATTCATGGGCCGAAAAGGGTGGATGTCATTTACCGCCGCATCGATGACGCCTTTCTTGATCCCCTGGTATTTCGCCCGGAATCCATGCTGGGGGTTGCAGGCATCATGGGGGCTTATCGGGCTGGAAACATTACCATCGTGAATGCGCCGGGCACTGGAGTGGCCGACGACAAAGCGGTTTGTTCCTATGTGCCAGACATGATTCGGTATTACCTGGGTGAAGATCCAATCATTCCCAATGTACCCACCTACCTGTGTGAGCGGGAGGTAGACCTGAAATACGTGCTGGAACACCTTCCGGATTTGGTGATCAAACCCGTTGATATGTCGGGTGGCTATGGGGTAACCATTTGTGATCGGCTCAGCACCGCAGAGCTCGAAGAAGTGAAGCAAAAGATTCAGGCCGATCCAAGAAATTACATCGCTCAGCCACGGATGTCCCTTTCCGTACATTCTACTTACATTGAAAAGAAAGGAGAATTCGAACCTCGGCACATCGATTTACGCACCTTTACGCTGATGGGCAAAGATCAGCCCTGGGTATTGCCTGGAGGACTTTCAAGGGTAGCCTTAAAGGAAGGAAGCCTGATTGTTAACTCCTCTCAAGGGGGAGGCTCGAAGGATACTTGGGTAACCGTTTAACAATTCCTGAGTGCCGAGGCCCCTTGGCTCAACAGCTAAAGGGAACCTGAGAACTGAAGCATCCGCCACCTATGGTTTTTTTCATGGTGGCAACATAAAAACCTAACTCATGGCTTCAGCCGTGGGGGAAATAAAAACCATGTTAGCAAGAATCGCCAATACCTTATACTGGATGGGCCGCTACCTCGAAAGAACCGAGCACCTGGCCCGCTACCTTCGCGTCCAATATTTTACCACTCAGGATGCCCCGATGAGCCAAAATCGCCAATTTGTACTCAATTCAATTGCGAACATGGCCGGGATTCCCTGGGAGGAGGGCACTGAAATGGATGAAGCAGAGGTCCTATTTAATGTAGCCTTGGACAGCAACAACCCGATGTCCATCCTTTCGACCATTACTTTTGCCCGGGAGAATGCGCGGGGCATGCGGAACGTCATTTCCACCGAACTTTGGGAGGTCATCAACAAGTATTACCACTATGTCAACAATTACCCGGTGGAGTATTTCAAAACCCAGGGTTTGTACGATTTTACCCTGGCTGCTGGCGAAAACTGTTCGGTTATTCGTGGATATGTGGATAGTACGCTGACCCATAATGATGTTTGGGCATTGATCAGATTGGGGGTACACCTGGAGCGTACTGCCCAGATAGCCCGGATCATTAGCTGTAAGTTGTACGATATTTTTGTGTTGACCAATGGCAATGAAAACATGCCTGTGGAGAACTACCAATACACCGTACTATTGAAGTTATTGGAAAGTTTTGACATGAACCGTCACCATTACAAAGCAGCACCCGATCGACAAAAAGCGCTGGAGTTTTTGATTTTAAACGCTGATTTTCCGCGCTCTTTGGCTTTTAACTTGCGACAGATTCAATACTTTTTGCACAAAATTGGTCTGAAGGAAAAGACACCCCAAAGTGTGGGTTTTAAAGTAGGTAAACTTTGTTCCAAATACCAATATTTGCTGTTTTCAGAAATTGAAGAAGAGGTAGGCGCTTTTGTTACCGAAACCCTGAACAGTGTTTATGAAATACACGATGCCCTGGAAAGGGATTATTTTCATGTGTAAGCTTATTCCCGACTTATGACCGATTACGTTATTGAATACCGAACGCTGACCGAATATGAAAAATCCGTTAAGCAAGGGGCTTACGAGTTTTTGATTATGCCTTGTGAAAATGAATCACAATTGGTCAAACACTACCGATTGCTGCATTCCATGCCTCGCGAACCATTTACAGCGCGCAACAAGTATGGATTTGTCACCTATCATTTTCACTCCAATGCCGATACTTTTGATTACTTCTCTTTGAGCTTGTTGGCGCAAGTGGCCAAAAATCTGCCTCCATTTGATGTGATCAACGATTTGAGCTTGGAAGAAGAAAATTCAATTCTGGAAAGCATTGATTTTCAGATGGATCATCAGTCTTTTTTGCAAAGCACTGCTTTGAGTAGTCTTAAACCCGGGGATTTTTCCCTAGATTTGCTGCGCAGGAAAGAGGAAACGCTCGGGATGTATTTGTTGCGCCTAAACTCGGCAGTACATGGCCTGCTCCAATACGAACAAGGCACAACCAACACTGGCACCAGTGCAAAAGAAGCTTTGTTGGGGGGGAGTGGAGTCTGTCAGGATTATGCACACATTATGATCGGGATTTTGCGACAACAAAATATCCCGACCCGGTATGTGTCCGGTTATCTCAGTTTAAGCGACAATCGCGATTCTCAATTACACGCCTGGGTGGAGGCGTATATTCCCAAAGTGGGTTGGCGTGGTTTTGACCCCACCAATAACCTGCAAGAAAACGACCACTTTATCAAAATTGCGCACGGAAGAGACTACCTCGATTGCCAGCCCATCAAAGGGGTATTGGTAACTGAGGGAGAGCACAAAACTTCCTATGAAGTTTCGGTGCGGAACAGCAAGGACTACGATTGGTTCTTGCAGCAACAACAACAACAGCAATAACCTACGAATTTATTCGTGAGTGCATAAACAAGCAAAATGCTGCAATCCAGGATTTTATCCTCGGGATTACAGGTACAACAAAACGAAAAATGACCTATTGTCTTGGCATTAAAGTACGCAGTGGCCTGGTGGCCATTGCCGATACTCGGATCACTTCAGGTACTGAAACCGCAACTGCAAAAAAAATATCAGTCCACGAAAGCGGGCAAAACAGCCTCTTTTTGATGACATCTGGCTTGCGCTCCATTCGAGACAAGGCAGTGACCTACTTCGAAGAATTATTTGAGGATGAGTCCTTCAAATTTGATAAAATGTACAAGGCCGTCAATATGTTTGGCGATCAATTGCGAAGGGTTGCCCAGGAAGACAAAAAATCCCTGGCAGAATCAGGACTGTTTTTTAACCTCTACGCCATTGTTGGAGGGCAGTTGGAAAACGATAAGGAACACAAATTATACCTGCTTTATCCCGAAGGCAACTGGATTGAGGTAGGTGAGGGGTCACCCTTTACGATTATCGGAAATTCCGGCTATGGCAAACCCATTCTCAATCGAGCCTTGACTTACGAATCCAGCTTGCGCTTTGCCTTTAAAACCGGGTTTTTATCCTTCGATTCCACCCGGGTTAGTGCCAATGATGTAGGCTACCCCATCGATGTGGCCTTATACCCACGTGATTCCTACAAATTGGAACAACATCGGCTGGAGGAAAAAGATACTGCACAAATCGGCCAAATGTGGGCCAGTAAACTAAAAAACAGCATCGATGAAATTCCGGAAAGCTGGATGGATGCATTCCTGAACAAACCAGAATACTAGCAGGGGGGCAAAATGAGCATTTATTTTTTATTGCCCTAAACCGCGTTTCCCAAAATAATTGCCGTATTTTTCAAAATTGGCCAAAGTTGCGGCTACCTGATCCATTCGTTCAGGCAAGGTGCCTCGCAGGGTAATGTACGGAATTCGCCGTTCGTGTAAATCAGCGATGATTTGTTTTTGGAAAACCTGACGCTTTTGGTCACCGCTCCGGTCCCAGGTATCGTCGTAAGGAATGTCCACATCGCATAGAAAAAAGAGGTCGTAACGCTGGGCATTCTCCAAGGCCAGTTGGGTCAGTAGTTGTGGTGCTTTGCCGTGGTAATCTTTTGCATACCTATAGGTGGTAATGGCATTCGTATCCACAAACAAATAACGATTGGCTTGTAACAAAGCAATTTCCTCCCGCTCCAGATGCCCGATGGCAATCTCGTCAAAAGCTTCAAAACCAATCCTACGGTCAATCTGGTGATTGGTCCAATATTCCCGACCATATTCTGCCGCAAAAGTAGTTTGGTATTTTTGGGCCAATGCTTCCGTAAGGGTTGATTTTCCGGTGGACATGGCGCCTACAAAAACTACTTTGGTAATCAGGTCTTTGTAAACATGGTCGTCGATAAAGGCCCGATACTTTAAAGGATCTTCCCGGATCATGGTAGCGGAAATGGGCACAGTTTGGCGGGCTTCATCCAGGCGTCGATCCACTGCTCCCAAGGCTTTGCTGACATGATCCCCATAAAATTCACTGCTGTAAAAATGGGTGATGCGCCGTCCATCGAGCATTTTTAGGATATACTCCTCTTGTTCAATTTCAAAGCCCCGTTCGTTGGAATAACCTTCGGGGCCATCCCAGGCTTCAATGACCGTCACCTGGGGGTAAAGGGTGCGGATCCAATTGGCCCGTACGCTAAGGGGAATGGTACTTACACTGGTGTCGTAAATCAATACCACCATTTCGTCAACTTCCGCCAGGGCGGTTTCGATGACATATTGGTGCCCCCGATGGAAGGGGGCGTATTTGCCGAGGGTGAGACCAGTTGTTTTCATACAATTGAGGCTAATTTTACGCCACGACTCCAGTTCCAATACCCATACCCAGCATTGATCAAATAAGCCGACCACATCAGGATCATCAAAGGTCCTTCGGCGCTGCCATTGGCCGTGCGGATGCCCCACATCAAAACAGTGAATACATTGAGCAAAATGTACAAAAGCCATTGCTCTCGATATCGGTACATCATCAGGATGGTGGCGATGATGGACAAAACATTGGTGGTAGCATCAATGTATGGCGTGTTTTGTTCTGGGTTTAAAGCCAATGCATAACCCATTCCAGCAATACTCAGCAAACATATGAGCAAGGTCAGGATGATCCACCTCAGATTCAGGGCGCGCATTTGAACGTAGGCACCATCCAGTTTGGGTTTCCAGAGCAGGTAGCCCAAGATATTGGTAGGGACAAAAAAGAAAAGATTGAGGTAGGCCTCGCCGAATAGATGATTATTGTAAGCCAGATAGGCGTAAGCCAGAGAGTTGTACATGCCAAAGCTGTAAGTCCATACATTGCCTTTTGCAGCGAGAAGTACACAAAACACACCAGATAAAAAGATACTGAAGTCAAAAAGTGAGTTTTTCCAAAGAATACAAAGGGTGATGGCAATGGCGGTGAAAAAGAGGAACCAGAGGATTTCGTAGGTGTTCCAGCGATGAGGAGTATGGGTCTTTGGTGTCATGGGAAATAGTTGGCTGCCAAAAATCTAAAAATCACCTCCCGAAAGATTCAAACTTTCGGGAGGTGGGAGCAAAGAACGTATGTTTTATTACTTCGGATGAAGTGCCGAATCCAAACGATTCGCCACATCCTCCAAATGATATCTCGTCAGTTTATCCGGTGCTGCACCAATAGCCGCCTTGATTTCCGACAACAAAGACTCCAATTGCCCACGGGTGATGGAAGGCAAGTCGGTGGTTTTTAGATCAACGCGAAGGATGTTTGAGCCATAAGCACCTCCTGCTGGTACGTATTGGATGGTTGCGGGATCTTTGGGGGCCAGGTAAGTAATGGCTTTTTCCACAAAGACCTTTTGCAGGTTACGACGGTAGATGTCGATGGCTTTTTGGCTTTTCAACTCTGACCAAATGCTGGAGCGCAAATCGGTCATCATTTCATCCAGGGTGTAATTGCCATCTTTACCAGTCTCCAACAAGCGAGCGATGCGACTACCCGACAACAAGTTGTTCAGGGTGCTTTCTTGCAATTTTTTTATTGCGTCCACACCTGCATCAGGCCGGATTTTGTTCAAAATATTGCCTTCCATTAGCCAGGTTGGCGTTTCAAACAAATGGCTGCTCAAAAAGGCCATGGCTTCTTTTTGACGGTCTTTGGGCACTGCTTCAAATACGGCTCCGGCCATATCGTAAGTTTTAGGCGTATCGTAAATGCCCCCTACGTTTTTGGTGACATGGCCCAGATAACGGTTGAACTGGCCGACCACATTGTTGTACAGTTCTTCCAATTCGGAATAACTCTCACCATTTTCTTTGCTCCACTCGGGCAGGTTTGGCAGGATGCGCTTGAGGTTTTTAACCCCATATTCCGAGGCCTTCATGGAATTGTCGCTCAAGTCTTCAGTTTGATATCGTGGGTCGTTGGGGCTCACTTCGGTGCCGAAGGCCAGGCGTGGATTTTTTACCTTTTCTTTGGTCAGGTCATTGAGCAATTTTTTCTCCTCCTCATCACTTTTTGCATCAACGAAGTACTTGTAGCCCCATTCGATGGCCCAGATATCGTAGTCGCCAATGCGGGGAAAAAAGTCAGTGACCCCATCTTCTGGTTGAGCTACGTAGTTGAAACGAGCATAATCCATGATGGAGGAGGTATGGCCGTTTTGAGCTACCCAGGCTTTGTCCCGGAGTTTTTCAACTGGTGTGGCTGAGCTGGCACCCATGTTGTGGCGCAGGCCCAGGGTATGCCCGACCTCATGAGAAGACACAAAACGCACCAACTGGCCCATCAGTTCATCGTCAAAATCTTTTTTGCGTGCTCTCGGATCGCTGGCCGCGGTTTGAATCAGGTACCAGTTGCGTACAAGGCGCATCACGTTGTGGTACCAACCAATGTGGCTTTCCAGAATTTCGCCAGAACGTGGGTCGTGGACATTGGGGCCGTAAGCATTTTGGATATCAGCAGCGAAGTAACGGATCACCGAAAACCGCGCATCCTCCAGACTCATAGTGGTATCTTGCTCGGGCCAGTATTCGCCCCGGATGGCATTTTTCCAGCCCGCTTTTTCAAAAGCTTTTTGCCAATCGTCTACCCCTTGTTTGAGGTATTTCCGCCATTTGAGGGGAGTAGCAGGGTCGATGTAATAAACGATAGGCTTAGCTGGTTCAATGAGTTCGCCGCGCTTTTGTTTTTGGGCATCTGCAGCATTTTTGGGCTCCAGGCGCCAGCGTACGGCGATTTGTTCTGCGTCAGCCTTTTGGGATTCTTCTTCAAAAGTGCCGTACCCGGTCGAGAAATACCCCACCCTTGGGTCAAAATGCCGGACCCGCATTGGCTTTTTAGGCAAAATGATCATTGAGGTATTGAACTCCATGGTCACTACCCCTGCATCAACTCCGGCGGGCAGGAAGGTCCCGATTTGGGGAGTTGGTGTAAGGGAGAGCGTTGGAGATTGTGAACCAAAGGTTTTTACCGTACGAATTTCAGTATTGATCGGGTAGGTACGAATGCTTTGAATATAGGAACGGTCAGCTTTGAAGTCAGAAATTTTGAGCAATTGCTTGGTAATCGGACTCAAAGAAAAAACCTGATTGTCGCCTTTGAAAAAATCGGTGACCTCAATGACAACCGAAGTGTCTTTGCGGATCGATTTGATGTCAAAGGAAGCTACGATTGGATCAGCGCTGGAATTTTTTACGGCCTTAAAAATGGGCTTGGTACTATCCGGGCTGACGATGATTTGGGTGATGGACCGCAAAAATACTTTGTTGTCGGGGCCGCGTTCCCAGGCAATCACCTGGCGGTTTACTTCTTCACCTCCGAAAATTCCACCGCCTGCTGCGGTTTTGGAATAACGAGTGACAGTCATGATTTCCCGTTTAAAAATGCTATCCGGGATTTCGAAGAACCATTTGTCTTCTACTTTGTGCACATTCAGCAAACCTTTGCTACTGATGGCTTTGTCGGTGATGACTTCTTTAAAAGGTTTTGGCCCGGGTTTGGGCGTTTCTTTGGGGGCGGCAGTTCCAGGAGTTCCAGGTGTTGCCGGGGCATCCGGTTTTTTGTCCTGTGCGAAACAGAAGCTTACCGTGAGCATGAACAGTAAGCTGAGGAGGGTCAATCGGGTCATGAATTGCATGATGACATTTGGTTAAGTAAATAAGCTGGTCATAAGCCAGGTGTAAGTAGGTTCTTTACAAGCTGCAGGCAAGAAAGATAAAGAGACTTGTGAAAAAAAACAGAAAAAAGGCTATAAAATGCTGACTAAACCAAGGAAAATCAGCATAAAAAAGGGAAAACCAGGCAGAAAAGTGTTATAAACCAGTAGAAACGGCAGTAACCGTGAAGGATTGGGCCAGATTTTGTAGGATTTTTTGACTGATTTGGGCCGGAGTATCACTGTTGACATTTACGGTTTGGAACCAATAGGCATAGTCCACATCCATCAGAACATTGAGGTTGTATCCACGTTGGAGCTTAATTGGGCTGAAGGATACTTCAACAGTCCGCAGGTTGGCGCTTCCACTGATTTTGACATCAACGGTATCTTTGGCATAATACAAGGCTCGAGTAAAAACGTAACCATTTTGTGCACCCAGGTACATGCCATCGTATACGCTGCTGCGCATGGAGTGATCGCTGGGTAAGCGCAAGGGGTTGGCCTGGTTCATTTCTCCATTTACGCCAACAGTAAAGCGTATGCGATTGATGGTGGCGGTATCCCGGTAGGATTGGATGTACATGTCGGCTTGGCCAATCCCCCGAGCGAGGCCAAAGCTGTTGGGTATACTGGTTTTTACAGTATCTCCAGCCGTTTTTTCCAAGTATACATCCAGGGGCTCCTGGACATCAATTACCTTGTTGCCAATTGAAAGCACCTGAAAGTTGGAAAGGTAAAAACGGAGGTCCCGAAACCCAAAAGTATTGCCTGAACCATCGGTAAAAATAGGTTGATTGTAGACTATGGCTGCAGTGCCGTACTTGTGGGTAAGGCGAATGCGTACTCCTGGATATTCGCAACATCCATCGCAGGGTTTATCGGCACCCAGGTCAAAATTATTGGCTAAGGCATCGTTGCATCCTTCTTCACGGGTGGCACAAGTGGAAAAAAGTATACATAATCCAAACAGGATTCCCAACTGCACAAACTTCAACATTTTTTTCATGTTAGTTTACTCCTTGTTTCCGTTTTCGTCTTTACCCTTCAGCCCCTTTTCGTAATCACGTACCAGTTTTTTGACCATCTGTTTGACCTGGGAGGTGAACTCCTTGTTGAGGATCCAATTGTAGTACTGGCGGTCTTCGTAAAGGGTTTCACCGACTGGTTTATTGATGTATTTGCCAAAATTGAACACAATGTCTCCATTGACATCGGCACGTAGTTTTTGGGTGGCATCTACAAAACGATTGTCGTTGGTAAATTCGTGCAAAGATTGTACATCGTTTTTCACGGGAGCCTCCAGGATGTTGCCATCCTCATCTCGGTAATCTACTCCTTCGTATTTGCCCAATTGGCCGACGAACACATCAATAGTAGCACGTACATCGGCCATGGCGTCATGAGCTTCATCGTGGTCTTTGTCGCAATAGAACTTAAGTGCGGCCTTGAGGGTGCGGGGCTCCATTTTGTAAAAAATTCGTTGCACATCAATCATCCTGCGCTTGCTGATGTCGAACTCCATCCCCACCCGGGCAAATTCTTCCATCAACATGGGAATGTCAAAACGGGTGGAATTGTAGCCAGCCAAATCGGCATTGCCAATAAAATCCCAGATTTTTTGGGCCAATTGTTGGAAGGTAGGCTTATTGGCTACGTCCTTGGGCTGAATGCCGTGCACCAACATCGCTTCCAAGGAAATAGGAATACCCGGATTGATCATCAGAGAAAGCTCCTGGGGTTCGCGACCATCTTTGGGGTATTTGATGATGGCAATTTGTACAATGCGGTCGCGCACTACATTGAGGCCAGTTGCTTCGATATCGAAAAAACAAAGATCACGTTCTAGATTCAGATCCATTTTTTGAGAGATAAAAGAGGATAGATGAGAGATGAAAGATGAAAGGTGGTTTTGTGTTACCCGCTTTCATCTATCATCATTCATCTATCATCTTTAAATTTTGAAGTATATTTTACCAGCATGGCCCCCTTTGGATCGCCATAAATGAAATACGCCTCCAAGTTAGGCAGAGATTCGATCAGTGCCAAACCTTTTTCCAAACCCAGCACCATACAAACAGTGGCATATGCATCGGCAGTCATGGCATCGGGAGCGATGACGGTGGCACTCAACAGTTTGCTGCGTTCGGGAAAACCGGTCTTAGGGTTGAGGGTATGGCTGTATTTTACTCCTTTTACAGAGTAGTATTTGCGGTAATTGCCCGAGGTTGCCAGGGCTTGATTGTGAAGGGGCACCGTTGTTTGGATGTCAGTACTTTCGGCGCCTTCTTTGGGGGTGGTGATGCCCAGTACCCAATCTTTGCCCTGTGGGTTTCGTCCTTTGGCCAAAACCTCGCCACCAATGTCGATCAAATAATTATAAATCTTTTTAGCTTCTAAAACCCGACCCAATTCATCAACTGCATAACCTGGCGCTATGGCGTTAAAATCCAATTTGATGCCCGGCATTTGTTTGCGAATGAGCACTGAGTCCCCACGAGTGGTCCAGTTGAGTTTGGACATGCCAACCAAATCGAGCAAGGCTTTGATGGTTGTACTATCCACCTCTGTGACGGGTTTGGAACCAGTGTACCCAAAACCCCAATAGTTCACCAATGGAGCTACAGTAGGATCAAATGCGCCTTTGCTGCTGCGGTACACTTCGGCACTTTTATTCAAGTTGGCCAAAAAATGCCGTGCCCTCAGGGGTATATTGAATTGAATTGCCGTGGATTGGTTAAAAGCAGAGATCAGTGAGGTGCTGTCGTAAGTGGATAACTCCGCATTCAGCTCAGCCAGGCTTTTTTCAACCTCGGACTGAATGTTGAGGTTCAAGCTGTCTTGATAAGTGATGCGGTAATAAGTACCCATCGTCTGACCTTCAATCATCAGATACCCCTTGTCCTGATCTTTTTTTTGCTCTGGATTATTGCAGGCGAAAAAAAGCAGCATACTTCCAAAAAAGAGGATGTGTCTCATTTAGTCCAACGATTTACGGATTTGGGCATCCAAGGAGTACCAGCCGGGGCCCATCAGAAAAATGACCACATAGGGCACCAGGTAAGTAATGGCGTGCTCGCGTTCCACAAAGGGTTGGCCATCGTGCCCGTAGGTAATGGCCATGATCATGTTGAAAATAAGTGGAATACAGGCCAGGCGGGTATACAAACCCAAAGCGATTAAAGCTGCGCAAAACACTTCCGCGAATACACAAAGAGCCAAGGTTGCCTGATCCCCAATACCAAAAGGATCGAGAAACTGCACCGGATTTTCAGTCAGTAGTTGCAAAAATTTGCTTTTTCCCCATAGGCCCATCATCAGCCCACCAAAAGCCAATCTTAGCAAAAGCAAGGCTAAATCGTAATTTCTTGCAGTTTTCATTTCGCTTTGAGTAAATTTGACCCGCCTAAGTAGTGGGGCAAAAATAAGGTTAAAGCGGGAGGTTTTTCATTTGCTTCCCAATTTTAGCCAATATATTCCAATTTTAAGCATGCAAGGTATTCGACTCAATGACAATTTTCTCTATTTCTGCGCTGCTTTTTTGCTGCTGGTCGGATATCTTTTGAATCTGGGCCTACAACCACTGTACCTGGAAGAACCGCGCCGGACCATCGTGGCCATGGAATTGCTGGCCAATCAAAACGGCTGGGTGCCCACCCTGATTGGAGAATACTATTACAACAAACCACCACTGTACAATTGGTTGCTGATTGCTTTTGGTAATCTTTTTGGCGGATTCAACGAGTTTGGACTGCGATTGCCTACTGTCTTGTCCAGTTTTGGTATTGCCGGATTGATGTATGTTGCCGCTAAGCGGTATTGGCAGGATACTTCTACAGCAATACTGGGTGCCTTGTTGTTTTTGACCGCAGCAGGCGTTTTGTTGTTCTTTTCGATGTTGGCGGAGATTGATTTGTTTTATTCCCTGATTGTGTTTGCTGGCATTTTGACCATTTATCATTTTGGAGAAAAAGAGCGTTACTGGCCCTTGTTTTTGTTGGTATACCTGAGTTGTGCATTAGGGGTATTGACCAAGGGCTTGCCTTCTTTTGTGTTTACAGCAGTATCTTTATTGGTGTATTTTATAGACAAAAAGCGCTTTAAGGTACTGTTCTATCCTGCGCACTTTGCAGGCATTGCGTTACTGGGCGTCCTGCTTTTCGCTTATTATCACCAATACGCCCAATACCATGATCTAAGTCGGGTTTGGACACGAATGCTCACCGAATCTGGAGATCGAACGGTGGTTAGTAACTCATTTGGTGATTTTGTAAGTCATTTGCTGCTTTTTCCTTTGAACTGGATTGGAGACATGGCCCCGGCCAGTTTTTTGCTGCTTTTTTTGTGGCGGAAGGACTGGAAATCGGTTTTGTTCCAGCAAAATTCCTTGGTGCGTTTCTGCACCCTGATGTTGCTGTTCAATGCACTCCCTTATTGGATTTCACCGGGTACCCGGATGCGTTATGTGTACATGTTGTACCCGCTGGCTTGCCTGATTTTGGCTTGGGGGTATGCACAGCGGGCTGCTGCGCCTGAGTGGGCAAAAGGGGGCTTTCGCAGCCTGGTTTTATTGGTTTTATTTATTCTGGCTTTGGGCGCCTGGGTATTGCCCTGGTTGCCAGAATTGCAATTTATGCGCAGCAGCACTTTCGCCTGGGCTTTGGGTACTTCCACAATTATGGGCCTGTTCACCTGGTTGGTTTGGCAAAAGCCACAGATTGCCTTGCCTTTCTTGCTGCTTGCTTTTGCCTGCATTCGGATTGTATTCGATGTGACGGTATTGCCCCAGCGCAATGACGAAAGTGGTGCCCAGCGAGACCGGGCCCTGGCTCAAAAAATTGATCGCATCGTGGGCGACGCGCCCCTCTACACGGCCTACCAGGAAAAAGTGGTGGCCTATACAACGATTGTGTATTTAAACCGTTTGCGTCCCCATGTGGTCCAACGCAAAGATCATTTGAAAAAGGGTGCCTTCTATCTGGTACCGCTAAGACGAGCCCCAAAAAACGTGGAAATTCTACTGACTACGGTATATGGAGGCAAGACAAAAGCACTGATTAAGTTATGAAAGAAGCCATCAAACAACTCCTTAAAAAACTGCCGATTGCCTTTACGCAGAACCAGCGTTATGATCGCCAAACCAGAGCGGTGATTCAAAAGGTTTGCAAAGTTGATAGTACTTGTGTAGATGTTGGTTGCCATAAGGGTGAAGTATTGGATGTGATGTTGCAGGCAGCGCCACAGGGTAAACATTATGGATTTGAACCTATTCCATTGATGTTTCAGGCCTTAAAAGCCAAGTACCAGGGGCAAAATTGTGAAATTTTGGACATTGCCCTGAGCAATCAGACTGGTGAAGCCACCTTCAACTATGTCGTATCCAACCCATCCTACAGTGGTTTGCAAAAGCGCAAATACGATCGGGAAGGGGAAGAAGATACCAGCATTACGGTACGTACGGCCAAACTAGACGAGGTTTTGACAGCAGATCAAAAAGTGAATCTGATCAAAATAGATGTGGAAGGTGGGGAAATGTTGGTATTGGAGGGAGCAAAACAAACCTTGCTTCAAAAGCGTCCGGTAGTTTTGTTCGAGCATGGTTTGGGGGCTTCCGATTATTATGGTGCTGGACCGGAGCAAGTTTTTAGCTATTTTGAAAGTTGTGGATATACCATAAGTACCTTACAAGGCTGGTTGAA
This sequence comes from Haliscomenobacter sp., assembly GCF_033763495.1. Lineage (GTDB taxonomy): Bacteria > Bacteroidota > Bacteroidia > Chitinophagales > Saprospiraceae > Haliscomenobacter. Next base: position 60,030 of record NZ_JANRKL010000048.1, read on the forward strand.
GGGGGAGAGGCCTTTTGACCAAAAAAGCTTTGAGCGGCAATTTTTTGAAAAGTTGAATTATTTCTTCATCGCCTATCCGAAATGAGCATAAAAAATTACCCTATCTTGGTGCCCGGGTAGTATTACATTCCCTCCATTTAACTTTAGTACAAACATCCAATGCAAACACCTAAGTCCCTGCTCAGTCTCTTCCTTTGTTGGGCAATCCTTTTTTCAGCCCTCTTCTTTTATTTTCCACGCTGGAAAAACCACTACGCGGAAGCGACGATAGGCTGGGATGTTACCGGGTATTATTACTATTTGCCCGCTCTCTTTATCTACAAGGACATCAAGCAGGTGCATTTCAAGGATCAGATTCTGCAACAATACCGGCCCACCAACGATTTTCAACAAGCTTTTTTGCACCCCAGCGGGAATTATGTGATGAAATACTCCTTGGGGCAGGCCGTCTTGTATTCCCCTTTTTTCCTGATTGCGCATACCTGGGCCTCGTTGAGCGATGCACATCCGGCAGATGGTTTTTCATTTCCGTACCAGTTCATGTTGGCTGTCGGGGGCTTGTTGGTGGCGTTTTTGGGCTTGTTGGTTTTGCGGAGGGTTTTGCTGCGTTTTTTTAGTGATCTAGCTACGGGAATTACCCTGATTTTATTGGTTTATGGCACCAATTACCTTGAATACGGCAGCATCACCGGGTCCATGACGCACAATTACCTGTTCACGCTTTATGCTTTGCTCCTGGCTTTGACCATCAATTTTTATGAAAAACAGACCTACCTCAAGGCTGTAGGGATAGGTTTGTTGGTTGGTTTGGCGGCCTTGGTGCGGCCTACGGAAATCATTAGTGCTTTGATTCCCCTGTTGTGGTCGTTTAATTTGCCGCTAAAAAGTGGATTGCTTGAAAAATGGCAATTCGTTAAAAATAAATTCCGCTACTTGGCAGTAGCCGTCATCGTAACTGGATTGGTGGGTTCCCTGCAATTGATCTATTGGAAATACGTCTCCGGCGATTGGTTTGTGTACAGTTATCAGGAAGAGGGCTTCAGTTGGTTGCGGCCCCACATTTGGAATTGTCTGTTCAGTTATCGCGCAGGTTGGTTGATGTATGCGCCGATTATGGTCTTTTCATTGATTGGATTCAGTCAATTGTCCAAACAGCATCGTACACTTTTTCCAGGTTTATTGGCCTTTAGCCTTTTGTTCATGTACATTGCTTTTGCCTGGGACATTTGGTGGTACGGTGGGAGTTTGGGGCAAAGGGCGATGGTTCAAGCTTATCCCATTTTGGCCTTCCCCTTGACTGCATTTGTGGAAGCGAGTTTAAAAAGCAGGATTTGGAAATATGTTTTTGGTGCAATTGCCCTGGTTTTTGTGTACATCAACATTTGGTGGATCCATCAGGCCCACTGGGGTGGTTTGTTTGTTCCCGAACAGGTGAATCGGGCTTATTATTGGAATGTGTTGGGCCGCTTTAAAAAGGCAGATACCGAAACCCTGAAACTCCTGGATACCAATGAACCTGGCTATTATGGTGTACGCAAAGAGGTACGGCAATTGGTGTACGAAAACTTTGAACAAGATACCTCAAGCGCCATTTGTGATTTACCGCCTATTGAAGGCCAGCGCAGTGCTTGTTTGAATGCGAGTGTGCAAAGCCTGGCCTCGTACTCGGTTCCCTTTGTTACCGGCGATGCGGGCTGGCTGCGGGCCAGTGGCACCTTCCGTTGTCGGACCAAGGATTGGAACATTTGGTCAAGCCCTCAATTGTTGCTGATTTTTTACAATGGTGGAGAAATCCTGAAATCGGAACAAATCCGGGTGTACCGCTTCCTCAACGACGGAGAAACCAAAACTTTATTTTTTGACATTAAAGCCCCCAAGGCATCATTTGACCGGGTCGGCGTATCCGTTTGGAATGGGGGAGGGGTAATGCCAATTCTGGTAGACGAACTTAAACTGGAAGCTTTTAATGAACAATAGTGCTGTGGTGATCAAAAAACTGTCCATTGTAGTGCCTGCCTACAATGAAGGGAAAACCATCCACCTGATCCTGGATAAAATTGTTGCGGTAAACTTGATCAATGGCATTGAGAAGGAAATCATTTTGGTGAATGATTGTTCCAAGGACGATACTGAAGCGGCGGTGTTCAGGTTCCAAAATCAACACCCCGAACTCAACCTGCAATACTACAAACACGCTGTCAATGCAGGTAAAGGTGCCGCACTCCATACTGGTATTCAGCATGCTACGGGTGACTACCTGATTATCCAAGATGCTGATTTGGAGTATGACCCGGATGAATACAACGACTTGTTGAAACCAGTGTTGAAAGGTTTTGCTGATGTGGTTTACGGTTCACGCTTCATGGGCAGCAAACCCCACCGCATCCTGTTTTTTTGGCACTCGATTGGCAATAAATTCCTGACTTTTCTTTCCAATTTGTTCACTAACCTCAACTTGACGGATATGGAAACTTGTTACAAGTTGTTCAATACCAAGGTGGTGCAGGGGTTGAATTTGGTGGAAAAAAGATTTGGCTTTGAGCCTGAAGTTACGGCTAAAATTGCCCGCATTAAAGGGGTTCGCATTTATGAAGTAGGCATTTCCTACTATGGTCGAACTTATGAAGAGGGCAAAAAAATTGGCTGGAAAGATGGCTTTCGGGCGATTTATTGTATTTTGAAATATGGATTGTTTAAAGCTAAATGAGTTATGAGACATAAGGTACCTGTCATTGCTCTTTTTTTAGTATTCGCAATTGCTCTTGCTTGTAAAAAAGAAGCAACTGCATTGGGTGAATTTGCCTTCCTAAACGATTTTGAAGGCCAGTTTGGGTACAATCCCCATGTATCCCTGGGCAAAGTGAGCCACAGTGGCAAAGCTTTTTGCCGGATGAGCAACGCCTTGGAGTTTAGCCCAGCGTTTATCCAGCAGTTTAAAAACATATCGGCCAAGCCATTTTCCAAAGTGCGTTTCAGCGCTTATGTGTTGATTCCAGATGAAGGTACAGCTGCGGCCCTGGTGGTTCAGGTATGGAGCCCGGAAAACAATCCGCTCAAAGTGGATCAGGTCAATGTATTGGGAAGCGACCTGGGTACCAATCGTTGGAAACAACTGGTTTTGGAAATGCCCCTGAAGGATTTACTCGCTCCTGAAAACCAGTTGCGTTGTTTTATTCACAATCCTGGCCTCCAGAATGTTTACGTAGACGATTGCCTCGTAGAATTATTGCCTTAATATCAAGCAGCGCGTTATGACTCAACATAAAGGTTTAGGATTGCTGTTTACGGTTTTGCTATCAGCTACCGCCTTGTTTTTTCATTACCGGCCCTACCTTACGGATCCCGATAATACTTTTTTCAACTTGTATGGGGATGGCTACAAGAACTACTTCACCGTTTATTACCACATCAAACACGACGCCACCTATACCCATTTTGAGGGAATGAACTATCCCTACGGGGAACACATCATGTATACGGATTGTCAACCCATTTTGGCCAATACCCTGAAATTCATCAGCCAAAATATTGTAGACATTTCGGAGCATACCATTGCGATCATGAATATTGCCATTGTGCTCTCTTTTTTGTTTTGTGCGGTGTTGTTGTATTTGATTTTGACAAAATTGAATGTAGCCCCCTGGTTTGCCACTTTGGCGGCACTGGGGATCATGTTGATGTCGCCCCAACATTTTCGGCCAATTGCACACTATGCCTTGTCGTATGGTTTTGTGGTGCCTTTGATCATTTATTTGTTGTTGCGTTTTGAAGAAAAGCCATCATACCTGATTAGTGGCATTATTGGTGTGGTCATTGGTATTTATGGGCTGATTCACATGTATTACCTGGCCATTGCGGGGATGCTTATTGGCTGGTATTTTTTGTTTACTTTTTTGAAGCACAAAAGTTGGAAAGAGGTCATTCGCCTTAGTATGCATTATGGCATCCAGGTCATATTGCCCTTTATGCTCATCCAAATCTGGATGATGAGCACAGATACAGTGACGGACCGCCCACCTACTCCTTTTGGCTTTTTGGATTACCGGGCGCGTTGGGAAGGTATCGTTACTGCAATTCAAATGCCCTATTGGGCCTGGATCGACAAAAACGTGGTGGACATCCGGAACATGACTTTTGAAAGTGAAATTTACATAGGACTGGTTGGCGTGGTTGGGTTTATCGCCTTTTTTATCCCTTTGCTGCGCAAAAAAGTATTGCCTCAAACCGAAGAATTGGCCCCACGGTTTTTGCGACTTTTCTTCCCAGCCATTCTCCTCATGTTGGTTGTTTCACTGGGTTTGCCCTTTGTATTGCCTGGTTTGGATTTTTTGATCGATTACCTGGGGCCCTTCCGCCAGTTTAGGGGACAAGGGCGTTTTGCCTGGGCCTTTTATTACGGTTGGGGGATCGTACTGTGGTATTTGTTGTACCAAAAAGCGCAGGTTTGGACGGGCACCCGCCGGGCGATCCTGATTGGCGGTGCCTTGCTGATCCTCGGCATGGAATCTTACTTCATGTCAACTGCTTCCTTCATCAAACCCTGGAAAGACGAGGCCCACTACAATCGCCAGGAATTTGAAAGTGGACCGGGCTATTGGTTCAAGAACATCAATTTGTTGGATTATCAGGCAGTTTTGCCAATGCCTTATTTTCATGTAGGTTCGGAAAATTTTATTGTGGATGCGCCTGGAAACGCGGTGCGTTTGGCCACTTTGCCAGCTTGGCTTTATGGTTTTGGCAACATGGGGGTACAAATGAGTCGCACCTCTTTTGCGCAAACGATTCGGCGGGTACCCTTGGACTACCTTCCTTATCGGCCTTTCGAGGTATTGAAGGACTTGCCCAACAACAAACCCTTTTTGGTGGTGCTGGACAAAGGCCAGTACTTTTCGACCACCCAGGGCACCAGCTATTTGTTGCGGTTTAGCGAAATGTTGTACGAGGATTCGCTGGTGCAACTGCGCAAATTACCTTTGGATGCCTTCGATCAGGCCATCAATGCCTGGCGGCAAGACATCAAGGGCGGTTATGAAGGTACCTTACAAAAAGGATTTCAGCGGGATGGGTTTTTATTGCCAGATAGCACTTATCAGTTTTATTACGAGAATTTTGATAAATTAAAATCTCCAAAATCCTATCAAGGTGGAGGGGCATTTGCAGGGCAAAGAAAATTTTGGGGCAAAGGACGGCGGCAAATTCCGTTTTTGACCTTTCAAACCCCCGCGGCCAATACTGAATGCTCCGTTTGGGTGTACCTTGGAGATGATCAGCGACCCCGAATGAACTTTAAAGGATATGAAATTGACGTGGCGGGTCGTGAAAAATTGATCATCCACAACTCTTGCAAGTTCGACTTGCAGGTACTGGACAACAACGGCTGGGGCCTGGTCGTCTTTCCGATCAATGCCAGTAGGGCTGGCGCGACGATTCGGATGGATCTTGAATACAAGGACATGAACATCAAGGACGTTTACGTTGACGAATTTTTGGTGCGGCAGATTGGCCGCCCAGAGGATAACATTTTTTGGCGGAGGGGGAACGATGTGGTATTCAATAATTTTTGGTTCCCTAAAATGTATTAAACCAAAGTTATGCAAGCAAGGCATGTACTGATTTTAGGACTATGTGGCTACTTCGCTCTGGGGGCACTGGCAGCTTATTTTTACCAGGAACGCACCATTTTCCTTGATCCCGCTTTTTTGATTTTTTCCATCGCCAGTTCAGGTGAATTTGCAATCCAGGCCAACCGTTTTGGCTCGGCTTTGACCCAGTTTTTTCCCTGGATCGCGGTGCAGCTCCATCTGCCAATCAAATGGGTGATGATCATTTATTCGGTTGGGGTGGTGTTTTATTATTTTGCTTGCTTTTACGTAGTGCAGCGCTGGCTGAAAAACAGCAATTTGGCATTGGGGATTCTGCTGATCAACACCTTTATTGTCTCCTACACCTTTTGGTGGATGCAAATTGAATTTGCCCAGGGTATTGCCTTGTCAATGGTTTTTTTGGCCTTCATGACCCGTGATCGGCAATGGGCAGATTACAATGCTTTTGAAATTTCAGCCTTTTTCCTGATCCTGATCACGCTGCTGTATTTTCACCCGCTCATTCCGTTTTTGCTGTCCTATTTGATGCTGTTTGGCTTGTTGGATGAACAATTGCGCCTGCCTAAAAAGCAATTTTGGACGGTGGCGATCCTGTCTTCGATGATATTATTGTTCAAAAACTTTGTAATGCCGACTGCTGTATACGACAACCAGGCCAGTCAGGGCATCAACAATTTCAAAACCCTGCCTAGTTACTTCAACATCCAGTCAAACCTCAATTTTATTGAATACTGCAAAAAAGACTATTACCTCTTGCCGATTGGGCTGCTTGCATGTTTGATTGTTTTGGGCATGCAACGCAAATGGTGGAAATTACTCCTACTGGGAGGAATGTTTTTTGCTTATCTTTTAATGGTCAACGTATCCTACGCTCAGGGTATGCCGCAGTTCCACATCGAGAGTTTTTACCTGCCTTTGAGTGTATTTGTCATTCTTCCATTGATATTTGATGTATTGCCGCTGATCAAAAAGACCCCGGTAGTACTCGGGCTCTTGGGCGTGGTATTGGCTGTACGGATTTTCCACATTGGTTCCCTGCACCAACCCTACACAAACCGCCTCACGGTACAAAACAAGATGCTGGACAAGCTGGAACAAATGGAAAGTAAAAAGCTGATCATCAGTGAAAAAGATGTACCAATGGATACCTTGATAATGAGTTGGGGCTCCTCCTTTGAGTTTTGGTTGTTGTCTTCCTTACGCAATCCAGAAGCGCCCCGTTCAATTGTGATTGATGAAGACCCGGCTCGTTTTGACTGGACCTTGAGTGCAAACAACTCCTTTTTTACCGAATGGGGCATTTATCCATATTCGGATTTGCCGAGAAGGTATTTTAATTTTACGGACATTGGGTATTATCGGAAGGGAAAGGTGGAGTAGTTTTCTGGTATGGAGACTTACTCCAATAACTTCCCATATTATTACTTCCCGAAAAAGAATTCTGTCGTAAATTTCCCCACGAAATGACCATCACCCTATGCCCAAGACTTTTCCACCTTTTTATGCTGATTTTTTTGTCTTCTTCATCTTGCTGGGCATTGTCCAAGGGCTATCCTTGTCCTATTTCTTTTTGCGGCAAAAAGAGACGGCTAATCGCTATTTTGGCCTGGCACTTTTGGTGCTGAGTATTTTGGTGTTTGATGTGTGGTTGGGTTATTCCAATTTGATGTTCCAGATTTTGTGGCTGGTTGATTTTTCCGAGGCGGGTAACTTTATTTTTGCACCTGCACTTTACCTGGCTTTGCGGGCTTATTTGGGTGCAAAAAGGGAACTCCACCCTTGGTTGCACTTTGCCCCGGCAGGGATCTATTTTTTGTATTCCTGTGTTGCCCTGTACTCTTTGCCCATTCCCTACAAATACAACAGCAACCTGAATGCCTGGCACCCAGAATTGATACCACTTTTGCTTGATTATTCAGGAATGGGATGGCGATTTACCTTGCAACAATGGCTAGATGAGAGTATGATCATTCAAGGGGCAGTTTATGTTGGGTTGTCGGCATGGGTGCTGGCGCAGGCTTTTCGTAGGGCTGAACTTTCATTTTGGGCTACCAGCAATAAGCGCTTGAGTTGGTCGCGAGGCATTGTACTCATCAGTGTGGTGATCCTGGTGGTTTTGTTTTTGACTAAAGTGTATTATGATGACGACCGTGGCGATCACATCATCGCCAGTTTTATTTCCCTGAGCATGTACCTGATCATGGGAACCATGTTGCGCCGAACGGCACTGTTTGAGCAATTGCAACCTGAGAAAAAAAGCTACAATCGCTCATCCCTCCAAGACAAAGACAAGGCAGCAATTGCCCAAAAATTGCGACTTTTGATGGAAGAACACAAGCCTTACCTTCAGCCGGGCTTCTCTTTACAAAGTTTGGCAAAATTGTTAAAAGTGCAGCCCCATCACCTGACTCAAACCTTGAATGAGGACTTGGGAACCAGTTTTTTTGAATTGACTGCGCAGTACCGCATTGCAGAGGCTCAGGCACTTTTGCGCCACCCAGATACCCGTGATTTGACCATCGAAGACATTGCTGAGCGGGTGGGGTATTTGTCGAAGTCTGCTTTTAATACGGCATTTAAAAAACAAACCGGGATGACGCCAACCGCGTGGCGGAGTAGATTGGAATGAATAGCCTGAGGTGTCCCTTTAGTGCCTAGGGAATCGTACTTCCCACCTGTCGCGCACATCTCGCCAATGAGCACATTCACAACTTTCCTTGGTTTTCAGTGAGTTTTGCAGAAAAAAGAAATCATGCGTCAACAAGTATTTGAAACACCCACCGAAACACAGCCGAGTAGCTCAGCAAGTACCCGTCGCTACGACCTGGACTGGCTGCGCGTCATCGCCTTCAGTCTATTGATCTTGTATCACACCGGGATGTTTTTTGTGTCCTGGGAATGGCACATCAAAAACAATGTCCTAGCCGAATGGATGGAGCTCCCAATGGTCTGGCTCAACCGTTGGAGGATGCCCCTGTTGTTTTTGATTTCAGGGATAAGTATACAGTTTTTGTTGCGCAAACGCAGCTCGGGTGCTTTCGCGCAGGATCGATTGAAACGCTTGGGGATACCTTTGTTGTTTGGCATGCTGGTGGTGGTTCCACCGCAGATTTATTTCGAAAGATTGACCCAGGGGGAGACCTACAGTTACCTGGAGTTTTGGGCTACCGTTTTTCAATTCCAACCATACCCTGAAGGGAATTTTAGTTGGCATCATTTGTGGTACTTGCCCTATATTCTGGTGTATAGTTTAATTGGCATTCCGCTTTGGAGCTGGCTGCGCAGTGCCAGAGGTCAAAAATTGACGGCGTATTTGGCTGAGAAAGTCCAAAATCCCTTTTGGTTGTTTTTTCCCGTAGTGCTTTGGCATTGGGCCGCCAATTTTGTGATCGATTTCCCAACCACGCACAACCTGACCTGGGATTGGGAAAATCATTTTCATTCCTTCTCACTTTTTATTCTTGGCTTTGTGTTGGGTACGCAGGATGGGTTCCGGCAGGCGATAACCCATTGGCGGGTATGGGCACTGGGCTTGGCGATAAGCTTGGGGCTAATACTGACCTTTGGTTTTTGGTTGCCCGAGGTAAAATGGACTGCAAATTTGGAGGCCTTGTACGAATTTTTGAATACTGCTTATAGCTGGAGTGCTCTGGTGGCGATATTCGGTTATGCTGATCGGTATTTGAATCGACCAAGTGCACTGTTGAGTTACGCTAACCGGGCCGTTTATCCCTTTTATATTTTGCACCAAAGTGTGATCATCAGCCTGGCTTATCCGATAACCAATTGGAGCTGGTCGCCAGAATTGAAGTTTTTGTGCCTGGCAGCTGGGACTTTTGGATTGTGTTGGGCTTTGTACGAATTTTTGATCAAGCGTTGGAGGGTGACACGCCTTGTTTTTGGGGTGAATGGATGATATTTTTTCACCACCTAAGAAACTGAAGTCACTAAAGAGTCACCTCAGGGGCCCTACAATGCATAATCTAGGATGTCTCTTCGGTGCCTCAGGATTCTCAGGTGGTGAAAAAATTCCGTCTTAATGCTTCTTCAACTTATCCGCAAACTCCTTCCGAAACTTTGTCACCTTTGGCGTGATCACAAAAGTGCAGTAAGAGTTCCGATTTCCCACCAGGCTGTAATAATCCTGATGGTAATCCTCCGCAGGATAAAAATCGAGCAGAGGCTCCAGAGTAGTTACAATTGGATCATCCCACAAAGTGGAAGCCACCTCTTTAATCGACTTTTCCGCAATGGCTTTTTGGCGATCATCCTTGTAAAAAATAGCGGAACGGTACTGTGGACCCACATCTGCACCTTGGCGATTGAGGGTGGTGGGATCGTGGGTGCTCCAGAAGATGCGCAGGATGTCTTCCAACGCAATGACATTGGGATTAAAGGTCACCTGAACAGCTTCTGCATGGCCAGTCATACCTGAACATACCGCCTTGTAGTTGGCATCGATGTCGGAGCCACCTGAATAACCCGATACGGTAGAATATACGCCTTCCACTTCCTGGTAAATCGCCTCTACACACCAAAAGCATCCACCGGCAAGGGTGATGGATTCTTTGTCAGCGGCGGCAATCTTATCTGTTTTCATATCCTTGGTTTGTGCGTTGATGCTGGCCTGGTTATGGCAGGCACTTGCAAAGAATAAAAAACCCAAACTCAGGGCAAAAAGTTTGTTTTTCATTGATGATTGATGTTGGTCTAAAGAATATCGAAGACGAATAAAGAATGACGAAGCTTCGTTTTCATCAAAGGTACAAACGAAGTTAGCTACTTTTTGGTTTGAAACAAGCTACTGAAACGGTACGGTGGCGACAATCATCAGTATGCAGCCACCACAGCTGGTGCATCTTCCTGAAAAAACTGAATCTGGTTTTGCGCTTCTGGATTGATTTTTCCTAAAAACAGGCGCAAAGCCTCCTTTTTTCCCTGGGTCAAAGGATAACTGATGTACTTGGTGAAATAGGTATTCAGGTCAAAATCGGGCTGCGCCGGCAACAAATAAATCAGCTCAGGAATGTAGTCCAGCCCAGTTTTTAAAGCCGCATTGAACCGTTGGATGAAAGCTGGATCGAGTGGTCGGGTACTCACCCAAGCTGCAAACACAAAGGGCAAACCCGTATGCTGCAACCAGGCTTCTCCCAGATCATATACAAAAGGGAATTTGGATTCGAGCCCCATGGTGCGGTCACCAATCAACAAAGCGCCAGTATCACCCTGAATTTTATGTTCAAAACCAGGCTTGGCTGGGAGCAGTGCTGCGCCCATCTTCCAATATTCCTTTACCAGGATTCGCGCCAACTCCACCGATGTCCGCGAGTGGTAATCCAAGTAAATGGTTTTGAGCTCTTCCAGTGGTTTTTCGGCATAAATACACACCGTTTTGACCGCGCCTTCGGCACCAATGCAATAATCAGAAACAATGTAAGCCTGCGCCAACTCGGGCAGAATGGCTATGGGCACCAAACCTAAATCGGCTTGCCCACTGCGCAATTTTTCGGCACAAATGGAGGGAATGTCCAATTGCAAGTCCAACTCCGCCGCTACCGGACTTTTGAACAATCCATAAAGCAGTGGCTTGGTATTCAAATAACTGACTGCGGTAACCCGAATTTTGTCGTTCATGTTAACTTTGCTAAGACCTATAGACTTGGAATGTTTTCCAGGTGACTTAGGTCATTTTCCAGTTCAAAATGAAAGCTTTCGCCATCGTAACTCAACTTGTACAAGCCTGTATTCGCATGGTGGAAGTGATCCATTTGGTACAGCGGTTTGTCCTTGAGGACACACATCAGGCAACGCATAGCCCGGCCGTGGCTGCACACCAGTATTAGTTTTTCAGGGCGAACCTTCAGGTGATCCACAAAATGCTGCATCCGCTTGGCCAATTCTTGTGCACTTTCACCACCGTCAATTTTGGCGTCGTAATTTTCAGATTTCCAGTGCCGGACCAGGGTGCTGTATTCTTCATGCATTTGAGGAGTATTCTGCTGTCCCTCGTGAACACCCCAGCTTATTTCGTTGATTTCGGGCCATTGTTCCCAGGGTACTCCGGAATCAATAAATCCTTGTACAGTTTGATGCGTGCGGCGTAGGGCTGAAGTAAGCACTACTTCGAAAGGCAGATCCGCATAGCGTTGGAAAAATGCCTGGGCCTGCTGCCTTCCCAATTCGTTCAAATGAGTGTCTACTCCGCTGCCTTGTACAATGCCATTGCGGTTGAGGTCAGTTTCGCCGTGTCGGATGATATAGATGCTTTTCATAATTGTTGGTAGTGGAGGAGTTGAGAAGTTGAGGAGTTTAGAATCCCTTGCGTCTAAGCCGCTGTGGTAACCTAAACTCCTAAACTGCTCAACTGCTCAACCATTAGTTATTGACCACCGGCAAATCCAGGTAGCCACGGAATTGATGGTCTTCTTCAAAAACTACATCGCTGTAGTCCTGAATAACGTTGTAAAGGGTATCTCGTTCGATGGGGCGGCGACCTACACTACGGATGAGTTTTACCAATTCTGGGGTACTCATAGCCGGGTTTTGTTCTTCTGAACCAGCCATTGAATAAATTTTGGTGGTATCGTCAATGGTACCATCGATGTCGTCTACGCCAAAAGATAGCGCCATTTGGGCCACGTTGCGGCTGATCATGGGCCAATAGGCTTTGATGTGGCCAAAATTGTCGAGGTAAATTCGACTTACAGCGTAATTGCGCAAATCTTCAATCGTGCTCACCTCCGGAATATGGGACATTTCATTGTCCTGATTGCGGAATTTAAGTGGGATGAAGGTCTGAAAGCCTCCGGTTTTATCCTGGAGTTTGCGCAATTCATCCAGGTGGTGGATGCGGTGGCTGTAATTTTCAATGTGGCCGTAAAGCATGGTAGCGTTGGACTTGCGCCCCAACTCGTGCCAAATTTCATGCATTCTAAGCCATTGTTCACCCGTACACTTGTCTCCGGCAATTTGCTCGCGGATTTCCGGATGGAAAATTTCTGCTCCTCCGCCGGGCAGTGAGTCAACCCCTGAATCGGCAATCATTTTCATGCCATCTTCATAACTCACTTTGGCCTTTTTGAAGATGTAGTGATATTCAACCGGAGTGAGTGCCTTGATGTGCAACTCGGGCCGATGTGCCTTAATGCGTTTGAACAAGTCCACATAAAAAGGTAAATCGTATTGGGGCAATACACCTCCTACGATGTGAACCTCAGTAACTGGCTCATTGTCGTACTTGTACACGATGTCCAACATTTGCTCGGCGGTGTATTCCCAACCTTCATGACGTTGTTTGATCAAGCGGGAATAAGAGCAGAATTTACAGGTATAAACACAAAGATTGGTAGGCTCAATGTGGAAATTGCGGTTAAAATAGGTATTGCCACCTTGTTTTTGTTCACGAACAAAATTGGCCAAAACGCCCAGGTAACCCAAATCGGCCTCTTCAAATAGGAAAATCCCTTCAGCTGGACTGAGGCGTTGTTGGTGTGCCACTTTTTCAGCAATGTCGCGGAGTGGTTTGGCCAATGACGGATCCTTGAGTAAAGTATCCAAAGTTGTGGTAGATGACATGTGCGTGTGTTGAACTTGTTTGCAAATCTAACAAACTTTCTGAAGTTTCAGTTTTAATTGAAAGGTGTTTTTTTTCAACTCCGCAAAGTTAAGGGAAAGTTGAGGAGTTTAGGCTTGAAAAGTTGAAGAGATGGGGGTGACAAAATTTACCACGATTTAGTCACAAATTTTTAAAGAGAATTCCGAAACTTGCGTAATCGAACATTTCAACTTTTCAAGCCTAAACTTTTCAACTTGCTCTCCATTCTCCTACCGATCTACAACTACAATGTCACTCATTTGGTGACGGAATTGCGCCGCCAAGCTGAAGCAGAGGGGGTTGTTTACGAAATTTGTTTATTAGATGATGCCTCATCTGAAGAATTCCAGGTTTCAAATCGGGATTTGATTCGAAAAACCAACATCCGCTACGAAGAATTGCCCCAAAACATTGGGCGTTCAGCCATCCGCAATCGACTTGTAAAAATGGCCAAATTTGATTATTTGTTGTTTATGGATTGTGATTCAGGCGTACTGATGCCCAATTATATCCGAACCTATTTGGAGGTCTTGCACCCGCAGCGTTTGTTGTACGGTGGCCGTGCTTATCTGCCCAAACCGCCTTCCGACCCGCAGTATCTGCTGCATTGGCATTACGGGAGGCAGCGGGAACAGAAAGATTTTTTGGAGCGGCAAAAAAATCCCTACCATTCTTTTATGACCAATAATTTTTTAATCCCTAAATCCATCTTTTCCAGCATCACTTTTGACGAAAGTTTACGCAACTATGGCCATGAGGACACTTTATTCGGGATGGAATTGGCCAAAATGAACATTGAAATTCTACACCTCAATAACCCATTGTTACATCTGGGATTGGAAAGCGCCAGCGTTTTTTTGGCCAAAACCAAAATGGCGGTCGACAATCTGGCACAATTGCAACAGCAAGGAAAAAGGGTCGAAACACGCTTGAGCCAAACTTACACCCAACTCATCCGCTGGAAACTACTCCCTGGAGTGGCCTGGGGGCTAAAAATGCTCCGGCCTTTCCTTTTAAAACACTTGCAAAGGCCCCAAAAGGTGGATTTGCGCTACCTTGATTTGTACAAAATGGATTTGTACATCCAAGCCATGCATAAAGCAGTTTGATTTTTCAAGCTTTTGAAATTGTAAAACCCCAATTTTTTCCATCCTTTGTAAAGAATGCATTTATTCTATCTTTGCGCCCATCCTTTTTTGAAAACTCATTATAAACACAAATATCTTATGGCAAAGCTCAACTTTGGCGGCGTAGAAGAAAACGTGGTTACCCGCGAAGAGTTCCCGCTCGAAAAGGCTCTGGAAGT
>NZ_JANRKL010000049.1:0-7648 GCF_033763495.1 Haliscomenobacter sp.
TTATGCCGAGCTGGAGTTTTACCAGATCTATTTCGTCGTGCTGGTCATCTGGGCGATCCAGTTGATCATCAGCCCAATCTGGTTGAAGTACTTTCTGTTTGGCCCGCTGGAGTGGTTGTGGCGGAGTTTGACGTATTGGAAATGGCAGCCGATGCGGAGAGCAACCCCGACTCCTGGCCTCGTTTCACCCGCGTCCTAAGTTTTGCTAAACGTCGATTTAAATCATTCATTTACACTACTAAAATCCACTAAATATGTCTACCAAATTGTTTTTCGCTTGCGCCATCACCCTGATCGGCGCCCTGACCCTTGCTGCCCAAAGCGGCACCACCGCCGAAGGCCTGAAATACACCGTCCTTCAAGCTGGCAACGGCCCAGCCCCAAAAATGGGACAGGAAGTAATGATCCAGGTAGAGGGCCTGGACAGCACGGGCAAAGTAGAGTTTTCCAGTCGCGATCTGGGATACAACATGCATTTCCAATTGGGCAAAGAAACCGACCCCATTTCCAAAGCCCGTGATATACTGATGACCCAGATGAAAAAAGGCAGCAAATACCGCGAAGAATTGCCCTACAGCCTCCTACCTGCCGAGGCGCCCGAAAGTAAAAAATCGGGGTACATCGTCTCCATTGTCGAAATCACCGACGTGATGGACGCCAAGCCTGCTGCCTGCGATCTGTTTGTAGAAACCGCCGAAAAAAGTGGCATTGCCGCCGCGGAGGCTGAATTCAAAGCGTTGCAAAAAAACAATCCGAAGGGATACAGTTTTTTTGAATGGGACATCAATGCAGCAGGTTATAAAGCGTTGGAAGCCAAAAAAGTCGACGTGGCCATCGCACTCTTCACCCTCAATGCGGCCATGTTTCCCAATTCTGCCAACGTTTACGACAGCCTGGCGGATGGCTATGCGGCCAAAGGGGACAAGGAAAAAGCCAAGGCCAATTATCAAAAGGCTTTTCAGATGAACCCGAAGTTTACAGCCAGTAAGGAGAAGATGGAGAAACTATAACGAGGTGTTCCTATCCTTCGTGTTTGAAACCTGGAATGACTACTTCTAGTTTTTAACAATAAGTGGTTGACCACATTAAATCAACCATTTAATGTGGTCAACCACTCAAAATAAATTTTTACCATGCAATTAAATAATTTTTTCTCAGTCTTGGCAACGTGTATTGCCTTTGTTGTTTTCACTTTTGCCTGCAATAATGCACCAACTAAGGATGCTAACCCTACCGCTACCGCACAAAGTATCCAAACAGGTGGCGTAAAAGTTATCCCCATCACCACACCCAAAGGAACTTTTAATGTGTGGACAAAGAAAATCGGTGATGGTAAAATAAAGGTTTTGCTTTTGCATGGCGGACCAGGTTTTACCCACGACTATTTTGAATGCTTTGAAAGCTTTCTACCCAAAGAGGGCATCGAATTTTACTACTACGATCAATTGGGCGTTGGCAATTCTGACATTCCAGCCGATACCTCACTTTGGAATCTTCCTCGCTATGTAGAAGAAGTAGAACAAGTAAGAAAAGGATTGGGACTCGAAGATTTTTATTTGCTGGGGCATTCATGGGGCAGTATGTTGGCTATGGAATATTTACAGCAATACCAAGGCCATGTAAAAGCCGCAGTATTATCTAATATGACTGCTGGCATTAAAAGTTATGTAACCTATAGTAATCAATTAAAAAATGAAATTCTTTCAAAAAAAGAATTGGCAGTTTATGATTCATTAGACCAACGTAAGCTTTATGACTCCCCTGAATACCAAAACTTATTGATGAGTAAACTTTATACACAGGTGGCCTGCCGCATGCCCGTTGAAAATTGGCCGGAACCATTGATGAGGGCATTCAAGAAAGCAAATCATGAGATATACATACACATGCAAGGTGTGGACGAGTTTCATGTAACGGGTAATTTTAAAGATTGGGAAATGTGGGACAGATTGCCCAATATCAAAGTTCCAACACTTGTGCTTGGTGGCAGGTATGATGAAATGAATCCAGAGGATATGGTGAAAGAGGGGCAACTGATTCCGAACAGCAGAACTTATTTGTGTCCCAACGGAAGCCACATGAGCATGTATGACGACCAACAAAATTACTTCTCAAACCTCATTGCTTTTTTAAAGGACGTGGAAAACAACAAGTTCACTCCAGACAAAAAATAATAAAATAGCATTGAACAAAACACCACGGCGCGGATGGCAAGTGGTTATCTTCCCACGGGATGTGGAATACTGTTACGCTGGCGTTGAAGTAAGTTGTGAGGGATGAGTTTCGAGTTAAACACAATTCAAAATTTGTCTCTCACAACTCAGAATTTTCTCTATTCTTAAATAAAAAAAGGATGCAAGAAAAAGCAAATCAAGCAATAGCCTTCAACTCCAAAGCCACCATTGTGGCAATGGGCTTACTCTTTATCCTGCTGCAAATAGGCTTTCACCCAACCTATTTGCAGTATTTTCCAAAGTTTGAACAATTTAACTGGGTACATCATACGCATGGAGCTATCATGGTTTCTTGGATGTTTATGCTGGTTATACAACCTTATCTGATTCATAAAAGGAAATATCCTGTTCATAGACTAATCGGTAAAATTTCTTATATAACAGCACCACTAATGCTCATTTCCATGTTTTTAGTAACAAGACTAAATTATCTTACTACGGTTGGTAAAATAGACTTTAAAGATGTGGCTCATATTCAAGCATTAAACTTTATAGAACCACTAAGTTTTTTTATTTTTTATTTGCTTGCTGTCATCAATAAAAATGATGTTTATCAACACAAGCGATACATGATAAGCACTTCTTTTCCTATGATAATGGCTATTTTTAGCAGAATTTTATATAACAGCTTTGGAACAATGATTGAGCCGTATGAGTATTTTATACCGCTATATTTTTGTTCTTTAATATCAATATTACTTCTGGTTAATGATATTTCGAAGAAGAATAACCCAATTCCTTCTACTATTATAACTGCTGTAATTCTTTTGAACACACTTATTTTTCATGCCCGTTATACAGAAGTGTGGCAGACTATAGTGCGGCTTGTGGGGGATACTATTTTCTGATTTATATCCCCTCCCTGTTTTCTCTAATTTTTTAACAATAAAACAAGTTTTTAAAATGAAAAAAACAACATTGTTTATCGCTTTTTGCCTTTTAGCAAATCTCTTTGGTTGTACAAATGCAGACAAACCCAAACCCGCAGCAGTAGAAGACTCCAGCAATAACAATGTTTTTTCAAAAGAGAAAATTTTATCGCCTAAGCCGCCGCCACCCGGGCTTTCTACTTCACTTCCGCCACAGCAATCCATGTTGCCGCCTGCACCGAATAACTTAAAATTGGAGCAAGGATATTTTCAGGCAAAAGATGGTGTTCAATTATTTTACCGCATGGTTGGTTCCGGAAAAGACACTATTGTTTTCATTCATGGCGGTCCTGGAGTGGGAATACACGATGGAGCAATGGACATTGAAATTCTTGCAAATAAGGGTTATACATTCATTGAGTATGATCAACGTGGTTGTGGCAGGTCTGAACTGGTGCGAGACTCCACAAAACTTACAATGGATGATTATGTTGAAGAACTGGAAGCACTCCGACAACATTTCAAGATTCAAAAGCTTACACCAATAGGATTATCCTGGGGCGCAGCAATTGTTACGAACTATGTAAATCGTTTTCCGCAAATGGTGCGACGTTTGGTATTCCTGAGCCCTATGGAGCCGGCCGCCGAGCTTGATAAGAGAAAAGAATCTATTGACGCTGCTTTAGGAGAAACTAAAACAAAGCAAATAGATAGCCTACTCACGTTAATGGAGAAAACTACCAACGATACAATATATCGTACACTCTTTGTAAACTATATATCAATTTATCTAAGCGCTTACGTTACTGAGGCTTCCCATCTTGCTCGTGCACGTGGAAATGACGGAGAAGTTTCTCCATTAGCCATCAGAAACGGCAATCAGCCGTTGTGGCGATGGAGTGGTCTTTCTAATCAATGGGATTTTCGTCCAATGCTTAAGCATATTAGCGTTCCCGTATTGGTCATAGAAGGAGCAAAAACAAACGTTCCTTTGAATGCGACAAAAGAGTATGTAAGAATCATAAAAAATGCAAAACTGGTTTTGGTTCCGAATGCAGGCCACCAAAACTGGTTAGACCAACCAGAAGAAGTACTAAATGCTTTGGACAAATTTTTTAAATCAACCTTTGATTAAAAAAAATTTGAACATAATTTTTACCACTAAACATTCTGCTTTCCCTCCATTCTCATTCATCAAAACAAGCTAACATGCAACGTAGAAATTTCATCAAAACCACCGCCCTATCCGCCATCGCCATCAGCGCCACCGGTTTTGTCCATTTCGACGGCCAACGCTACGTAGGCGATTGTGCAACCACCTCCGACATTCTGGGGCCATTTTACCGCCCGAATAGCCCGGTGCGAAACCTACTCTCCATCAAAGGTGAAAAAGGTGACCCCATCACTTTGCTGGGAAAGGTGCTACACGACGATTGCAGTACTCCCTACAAAAATGCCGTGATCGAGCTCTGGCATTGCGACGGCAGCGGGGTATACGACAACGAATCCAATGAGTTCAAATACCGGGGCACTACCTACAGCGACGACAAGGGCAATTATTCTTTCAAAACCATCTTACCCGTGCCTTATGATGCAGGGGGTGGAAATTTCCGTCCAGCGCATTTCCACATGATGATCACCGCAGTGGGGTATCAGCCCTTGGTGACCCAGCTCTATTTCAGCGGCGACCCCTGGGTAGAAAAAGACAGCAGTTCATCTTCCCCTGCCGCAAAAAAGAGAATCCTGGAGGTCCAGAATTTGACGGGTGGCAGCAAAAAAGTGGAGTACAACATCAGTATGGCCAAAAAATTGGCGATTGAACCAGCCGCCATGGGTCTCCTGGTGGGCAACTACATCGCGGAAAATGACCCCAACAATAAAATGGAGCTGTTCAGAAAGGACAAACAACTCTGGGTTAAAGGCGACAAAACGAATGGGATGCCCTTTGGGATGAACTTTGAATTTGTGGGCGATAATACCTTCACATTTCCAGGTACGACTGTGGAGGAATATTCGGCTGTTTTTGAAATAGGTGATTACGGCAAGATCACAATGAGGGAAACCTATAAGAACGACAAAGGGGAAAAGATGGTGGTGGTGTATAAGCGGGTGATGAAATGATGAGGCACGCTCACACCCAATCACCCCAAAACGACCTTTCTTTACCAGGGAACACCCTCAGCAAATAATTGGCCAACGCAAAGGTTATCCCACCTCTGAATCGAAGAGAGGACGCCTTTGCACGGCCAATGATCAAGCAAGCTTGGG
The DNA here is from genome assembly GCF_033763495.1 of Haliscomenobacter sp. GTDB lineage: Bacteria > Bacteroidota > Bacteroidia > Chitinophagales > Saprospiraceae > Haliscomenobacter. The sequence continues at coordinate 5,372 of NZ_JANRKL010000049.1, forward strand.
TACGGTTACTGGATTTCCCTACCCTGATTTCTCCTGATCGGAAATAAGTGATCTCTTCCCAGTCCAACAAAAAATTGGCCCGAGGGAACAGCAGCACGGGTTTGGCCGTACTTATCCATAAACCCTGGTGAGTGGCCGTCACTTCACAGTCGGTAATCAGCAATTGGTTTACCCGATAATCTAATCCAAAGATGCACAAAGCAAGCAAAACTAGCTCAAAAGCCCCGGTAGACCTTCAAACAGCAATGCATCGATCAACATTGCCATAGAAAATCCCAGGGCACAAGCGAACAAACGTAGCAATATGCTTACAAATATGGCTGGGGATTTGAGTTGTAACCGGAAGGTTGAGGTAGTTTTTGTGAGTTCAGACATTTTTAAGCAATACTTGATGACAACAATGGGCATTGAAACAGCTTTGGACGAAGGCAAGTTCCAATAAAAGTAAATTACTTCCCTCTCCCACTTACCTCTCGCCCATGAGCTGCAATTAAGGACTAGAAAATGTCCCACTTTTAACCACCCACAACTAAGCATCACCTATGCATACCAATCTTAAAATTTCAAAAAACCATCACCTGATTGTCCTTGTTTTGGCGATCAGTGCCTTATTGCCTGCTTGCCAAAACCAAAAATCCAACCACCAATCTCTAGTGGGTTTAGGACTGGGGATTAGCGATGCTACCGTAGTTGTATCCAACCTGGACAGCGCCCGGCAGCATTACGCCGAAAACCTTGGCTTTGACATCCCCAAGCCTGAAAAATACGATCCAGGAATTTACAGCGGATCAATTGGCATTTCTGCATTCTTTCCGGACATGTCGGCCCTGGAATTAATCACCCTGAAGGATTCAATCCCCAAGCCCAAACAATCATTCATCCGCTCTTTTTTGAAAAAGCATGAAGGCGTTCGTTTGTATTCCCTTTCTACCTCATCGGCAAAGGCCACTTTGGATTGGCTAAACACCCGGGGATTCGCCATAGACTCGGTTCAGGAAGGTCGGTCTGCAAAAGAATTACCCAAGAGCTGGGATTGGGATGATGGCGGTCCACAATGGCGCACGGTGGGCTTGAATGCCAAGATTCCCCCCGCACATCTCCCCGCTTTCAGAGAGTATCCTGGTCTGCCTTATCAGGACTATCAAAACGAAAAAACATCCATCTATGCGATGAACCGCACGTATTCCAATCATCCCAACGGTGCCGTGGGCATGACTGCGCTGCGCATTGTAGTGGACAACCTGAAGGCTGCCCGCAAGGAATTTAAAAAGATGGGATTGAGCGAATTGAAACAGCCCAAGTCTCCAGATGTAGTTCGATTCCAGGTATCTGCCAATCAGGAATTGCAGCTGATCACGCCCCAATCTCCTGGCGATTCACTTTCCAAATTTTTGACCGCCCGCGGCCCAAGCGTATTTGCCATGCGCTTTGAAGTAAAAAAACTGAAAGCCACGCGGGCGTTTTTCAGAAAGAAGCTGCCAGCCAAAGCCTTGCGCATGGGAAAATCACCCGAGCGTTTGATTGTGTTAAAAGAATATGCCCACGGCGTGCAGCTTGAATTTGTGGAAGAACCCAAAGCGCAAGCACTCCTAGCTCAGCAATACGAGATTGTGGAGGGCAAAAAGCTGAATCCTGTGGCAAAAAAACATGCCTCGGCCCTGTATCAAAAGTATTGTGCCTTGTGCCACGGCAAGAACCGGGAAGGTTATGCCGCCGACAACGCGCCTTCCTTGCGCTCTCATTCCTTGATGTCGGTCACCAAAATTCCAGCAGCCAATTACAATTTCCTCCGCTATACCATTGCCTATGGCCGGCAAGGTACCGCCATGGCCGCTTATGCCAAAGACCAGGGTGGCCCCTTGGAATATTTAGACATCGACCTGTTGATCACCTGGCTGCGCGAAAAAAGTGGCGTAAAAAAACCGCTTGAACTATCAACCGATCCGGTAAGCGGAGATGTCGCGCTTGGCAAAAAATTGTACAACAAAACCTGTGCAACTTGCCATGGTATGAAGGGTGAAGGCCTTAGTGCCCCGGCCTTGGGAAACCCCATGTTTTTAGCCACTGCAAGCGATGCTTTTTTGCGCTATGCCATTGCGGAAGGCCGAGACAGCACTCCCATGCGGGCATTCAAAGACGAACTCAAGAAGGAAGAAATAGACGGCCTCACGGCTTATATCCGCAGTCGCGCCTCGGGCTGGAACGCTCCTGGCGCAGTGGTGATCAAAGAACCACTTCCGAAGGACTACATCTTGAACCCGAAAAACAAGGCTCCAA
>NZ_JANRKL010000050.1:0-21244 GCF_033763495.1 Haliscomenobacter sp.
AGATTTTACAACACCAAAAATCTGTCGAGCCAGTTTATGCATGACCGCAGTCAAAGCCACTTTCCCATTTTTGCCCTTGGCAATAATTCTTTGATAAAGGGCCTTGCAAAAGGTGTTGTAGTTCATAGCACTACGAGCACAGTTAAAAAGCAAGGCCCTAATCTTAGCATTTCCCTTCTTGGTGATGGAGGATCGCCCTCGCACTGATTTACCAGAACTGAACTCTGATGGTGCCAATCCAATAAATTTGGTAAAGGCTTTGGCAGAGTCAAAAGCGCTAAGATCCCCAAAGAGGGCAACAACTGCTTCAGCCGTGGCCTTTCCTACGCCCTTGATTGAACTGATGCGTTCCACCAATTGCTTTTCCTGGACTTGATCTACCTCTGGCCTGAGTTGGGCTTGCAGGTGTTTTATTTGTGTTTTAACCACTTTCAAAACACTATTAAAAGCCTCCAGAACTGCTGGATTCGGATCAACCAAAAACTTCACAGCATGCAACTGATTTTGAAGCTGCCGTTCTTGCTTTTGCAAAGCACACAAGGCATTGAATGCTTCTTTGCGCATCCGCTTGGCTTTTGAAGGCATCTGGTAGGGTTGAGTCAGCAAGTTTTGCCCTAGGCGGGATAGCGTTTGAGCATCTTGGTCATCAGTTTTACTCGTTTTCATCAGCACTTTAGACATGGCTCTGCTTTGAGCTGGGTTGACCACTGAAAAGCTCGCTCCTAACTCATCCAGGCAATGGATTAAGCGCTGAGAGTAGTTGCCCGTATGTTCCAAAACAAAGTGCTTATTGGCAACACCAACTTCCATAAGCCACTTTTTAATCATGGCTACTTCATTGATGATTTTAGCTTTGCTCCACCCTGAACCAGCATTCTTATCAGGATGAGCCGATACCAATTCGTCTTTTGACACTTGAGTGATGATTGGGAGTGGGACCTAACATCCGCGACGGGCTTTAATGCCCTCAGACGCGTCAGGTTTTATCCACTCCCCACTTCTTTTCATCACCAATTAACACAATTAATTGGATAGTACAAACGTACGACGACGCCGATTTACGCGGATTTTGTGTCATTTGTGGCTGCTACAATCACGCAGAAGGCGGGAAAAATCCGCGTAGTCCGCGTTGCTATTGTCGCTTTGATAAGAATAGTGTGCTCGCTAAGTCCCCAGACTCAGTTGGAACTGATCGATTCTGCCCCCGCAAGGTATAAATCCTGAAATTCAGCTACCTTTGAAAAGAGTAATACCCTACTAAACCAATGGCATGAGTGTAAATCAAGGAGTCATCCACTATCAAACTGTAGACGGTAAAGTAACCATTGATGTCAATCTGCACGAGGAGACCGTTTGGCTGTCCCAGAAGCAGATTGGACAGCTTTTCGAGCGGGATTACAAAACCATTTCCAAGCACATCCTCAATGTGTTTAAAGAAGGGGAATTGGATCGAGGGGCAGTTGTCGCAAATTTTGCGACAACTGCCGATGATGGAAAAACCTACCAGGTTGAATACTACAATTTGGATGTCATCATTTCGGTAGGTTACCGGGTCAAATCCCCCAGAGGAACCAATTTCAGGATATGGGCAACTAAAGTATTGCGCCACCATTTGATCGAAAGAGCCCGAGTCAATACATCTGAAGTCTCCTGGGAACAGCGGTATTTTTACTTAATGAAAACCATCGATGTTGCCGCTTCGGCCAGTTCGGGTAGTGATTTGGCCATTTCTGAAGCCACTGGAATCATCAAGGTGCTTCAACATTATGCTTATGCACTTGAAACCCTCGATAAATACGACCATCAGCAGCTGATCATTGAAGCGCCAGAACACTCGGAGGTCCACGCGTTAACCTACTCCGAAGCCATTGGACTCATTCAGGAATGGCGGACAATACAAGCTGGTAGCTCATTGTTTGGAAATGAAAAAGACGAGTCTTTTAAAAGTTCGCTGGAAAACATCTATCAAACTTATGATGGGGTTGATCTGTACCCTAGTCTCGAAGAAAAAGCGGCCAATTTGCTTTATTTTATCGTTAAAAACCATTCCTTCTCAGACGGGAACAAACGTATTGCGGCAGGCTTGTTCGTTTATTTTTTGGATAAAAACCATGCATTGTTTCGGCCAGACTACAGCAAACGCATTGGCGACAATGCCTTGGTGGCCATCACCATCATGATTGCGGAGAGTAAACCGGGTGAAAAGGATATTATGGTGAAATTGGTGGTGAATCTGATCAATTATCGGAATTGATGGGGAACTTGAATAAAATAAAACACGACGTTTTACGCGCTTCGCGCTTTTTGAGGCTTCGCCTCTTTTGCTAAAAGCGGCAGGATTGTAAAACGGATGGAACGGATTGAACGGACAGGAACGGATTTTGACTCGCCTTCGGCTCGCCTTATCCGCCGCAGGCGGAAAAAAATCAGTTTTCATCCGTTTAGTCCGTTCCATCCGTTTTACAATCCTGTCGCTCTACGCCGAAGGCGCCCAAGCGCGAAGTGTGAAAACATCGTTATTGTCGTTGTACGTCGCGGTGCATAAAACCCAACAACGCAACCACCCAACTGAATCGCCCCAACCCCAAGGCCCCAATCCCCCGTCTTACCTCCTATAAAAACCAAAGCCGATGAATAAGCGCAGCATGATCCTCCTAATGGCTTTATTCCTCTTGTTGGGATGCCAAAAAGAAACCGAAGGCCCCACTGAAGGCGTCCTCATCCGCATAGAAAACACCAGCAGGTATACCTTCCAGGACATCAAAGTGAGCATTACCGAAGAAAAACTTTACGGGACCTTGTCGCCGCGAGAAAGCTCCAATTATCAGGCCTATTCAAAGGCTTATCGCTACGCTTATATTGAGTTAAAAATCAGGAACAAACTTTATGTCCTGCAGCCCATTGATTATTTTGGCGAAGAGGAATTGAAGGAAGGCAAATACACCTATCAGTTGGATGTAGAAGATACCTCTAGCCAGAGCAGGCGATTGGATTTGACATTTAAAAAGGATTGATTGAGTTTCAATAATTAACGCTCATTATGCATTTTATTTACCACAGAGTTTCACAGAGTAGACGCGGAGTTTCACGGAGTTTTTTTTAGGGGCACCTGCGGTGCGGAGAGTACACGGAGCTCGCCTTTGCTGAAACTTGGGTCCTTACCTTTTATCAAGTCCTATTATCCTTGGCTTGATCTTGTGCAAGATTTTCCTAACGCACAGACTCCCGCCACCGCAGGTGGCAAACTCCTTAAAACTAAAAAACTCCGTGAAACTCTGCGTGTACTCGGTGAAACTCTGCGGTAAAAAAACTACTCTTAAATTAAAATCGCAGTATGTATCAGAGATGATCATCTTTACGCTTATTAGAAGTTGATGAATAGCACTTCGTAATGTGTGTAATTACCGCAGCATCAGGTCCCGCAGCAGCGCCACCGCCGTCGTCCTACTGCTCACATCCAGTTTGAAATAAGCATTGTTGATGTGTTTTTTCAGGGTATTCATGGCGATGTACAAGTCATCGGCGATTTGTTGATTGGTTTTGCCCGCGTAGAGTAGGCGCAACACGTCGAACTCCCGCTCAGTCAAGGGGGCCAGCAGGTGTCCGTTGAGTTTGTCCAAAACCAGTTCGGGTACGTGCCGATTGGCCTGGGTGGCGTGATTGGCCAGGGCAATTTCGATGGTAGCGTAAAGGGTTTGTTCATTGAAGGGTTTGACGATGAAGCCAGCAGGGCTGGTTTTTTTAGCGCGCTCCAGGGTCTCCTTATCCGAGTAGGAAGTGAGGAAAACAAAGGGAATAAACAAGTTTTTGTTGATGTGTTCAGCCAGTTCGATGCCGTCGCGTTCACTCTCCAGGTTGATGTCCAGGATGGCGAAATCCGGCGGCTGGCGGCGCAGCTGAAACAATGCCTCCTCGGGGTCGTGGGCGATGGCCGACACCTCAAAGTTGTTGTTGCGCAGGTACATTGCAATATTACGGGCAATCAGGGGTTCATCTTCAACGATCAGGACTTTGATGGCGGTCATGGCTCAGCGCTTGTTTAAGTTTTTAAGCAGTGGTTTTGAACTTGGTAATGAGCAATTGTACATCGGTTCCCGGCTTGCCGTTGATGTTCAGGCGGGCCCGCAATTTTTGGGCCATGGCCTGGATGATTTCGTAGCCAAAAGAGCTGGTGTTTTCGGGGTCAAAATCGGGTGGAATTCCTACCCCATCGTCTTTGACCTGCAACAACAATTCCTGGTTGTTTTTTTTCAAAACCACCCAAATGCGCCCCTGTTCCCGGTTTTTAAACGCGTATTTCAAAGCATTGCTGATCAACTCGTTCAGGATCATACCCAGGGGGATGGCTGTATCGGTATGCAGTTGGAGCGGCTCGATCCGGGTGTGCAACTGGATTTTATCTGCGTTGATGTTGTAGGTTTTGAACAAGTGATCGGAGAGGATCTGGATGTACTCGTTCATGTTGACGCTGTTCACTGCCTCGTCGCGGTACAGGTTTTGGTGGATAAAGGCCATCGCCTGCACCCGCAGAATCGCCTCCTTGATCACCCCTTTGGCACTGCTGTCCTGCAGCGTTTGCGACTGCAAATCCAGCATACTGGAAATGACTTGCAGGTTGTTTTTGACCCGATGGTGGATCTCGCGGTTCAACACTGCCAATTCCTCCGACTGCTTCTGGATGATGGCGTTGTTTTTGTGTTGCTTGCGGTATTGCAGGTAAATGACGCCCCCCAACAAGATCATGGCGCTGAGCCCCAGGAAAAGGAAGTTGCGGTTGCGGCGTTCATCGTTGAGTAGTTTTTGCTTCAGGGCATTCTCCCGACTGAGCGATTGGCTGAGTTCTTTTTCTTTCTTGAGCTGGATGTCGCGGAGCTGCGACTGGTTTTCGAGCGCCGCAAAGAGCCGTTTTTGCGCAACCAGGGACGAGTCCATCAGGATACTTTCGCGCAAGAGGGCCAAACGCGACTGTTTTTCACGGCTCAACTGGCTTTCTTTCAGTCGATTGCTCAGGTTCAGGGATTCAATTTCTTTTTCCTGAAGGGCTGCCCCCACCGCTTCCCGGATTTCGGCGCTGATGCGTTCAATGTTTTCGGTGCGGAACACGTCTTTGTAACGATCCATCCAAAGCATGGCGTCGAAGGCGGCGGCGTAATCTCCATTGTTTTTGTGGATTTCGGCCATTTGGCTCAAGGCATCAACGGCTAGTTCCGGGTTTTGGGAACCTCGGAGCAGGACCTTGGCGGAGTCTACATAAAGTTTGGCGCAGGCTTTGTCTTTTTTCGCCAAACAAAGATTGGCCATTGCCGAAAGCAGTTTGATGGAGCTGCTAGGGTTGTTTTGTTTAGCCACCAGGGCCTCCGCTTTTTTTAAGGCAGCTTCAGCTTCGCCAATTTTATTCAAAAAGGTCAAAATCACTCCATCCTGAATGGCTGTGTTGGTTTCCGCGAGCCAATCTTTCCCGGCCAGTTTTTGTGCCTCCCGGTTGTGGGACAAGGCCAACTCGTAGTTTTTATCCGAAAAATACAATTTGGACAACATCACATGGCATTGCAGCATGCCTTTGGTATCATTCAGTCGATCTTTGACGGCGAGCGCCCGGGTGTAGTTCGTGATGGCTTGGGTGGAATAACCAAAATTGACGTTGATGTTGGCCAAACTTTCGAGGCAATCGCCCACCAGCTCGTTTTGCCCGGTTTTGCGCAAAAGGGTGATGGCATCGCGGTAGTGTTCTGCCGATTGGCGGAAGTAGCTGCGGGCGGAGTACAGGTCGCCAATTTGTTTGAGCAAACGCCCCAGGCGGTATTCATCGTTTTGTTGTTCCAAGAGGGGTTTGGCCTGGTCAAAACTTTTCAGGGCATTGACGTAATCGCGCTTTTGCACAAAAGCCTGGCCTGCCTCGATCAAGTGAGCTGCCCGATCCGCTGCTGGCGTGGCATTCGAGTTGACTTGAGCAAAGGCCAAATCAAACTGGATGAAGCAATAAAAACAGAGCAGGATTCGCCACATAGCGCAGGTTTGTGTTTTAGAGTTTGTTTAAGTTTTTTGTTCGGGCTACAAACGGCCCATTTTTGCCTGAATTTCGTTCCGAAAATGCTCATTTAGCGCTGCTAAACTCCGCTTTTCGTGCCTCATTCAGGCAAAATGGTCTCGTTTTCGCTTCCGCCCAAAAAAATTAACCAAACTCTGAACACAAAATTATCAGGATTAGTGGCTTGTGGGCTGGTACTTAGGGGTTATTTTACAACCCTTCCCAAACCAAACTGGTCCCCTTTTTTCACCGCCTTTCCCCCTTGAAAATGAATTTCCACTACCTTTTCACTTTGTACGATCTCGCCCTTTTCATCCGCCAGGCGGTGGATGATTTCTTTACTGGAGATGTCGATGATTTCACCCGTGCTGGGCCAGGCGTGGCGCCCGTCCATGCTAAAGGTGATCCAGCCTGGCTGGTCGCGCAAAGCTACGGAAGACACATAGCGAGGCGGCATCTGTTGGTTGTCAAAAATATGCATGCGCTGGTTGGCGCCATCAGCCACCCAGAGTTCTTTTTCGTTGGGCGTCAGTCCAATGCCATGACTCGGGCAGCCGTGTCTTTTGATGAAGCCCTTTTCAAAACCGGGCACTTCCACCCGATGGATCATTTTCCCCGTTTTTAGGTCGGCGATTTCAAATCCCAGGAGTTCGTTCACATTGCCGTACAACAACGACTGTTTGCCATTGATGGTAAATGGCCGTACGCTGGCTGAGAATGGCCCAATCTGGCGTTGTTTGCTGGTATTTTTGGGATTGACCACGGTTACAATGGGTGAAGCCAGTCCTTCCATGTAGACCGCTTTCCCGTTGGGGGCAAAAATGGTGTTGTGGGCTTTACTTTTGAGCACAATTTGTTCTTTCACTTCCCCGGTTTTGGCATCAAGGACGTACCATTGGTCTTTTTCAAAGGAAGGTTGAAAAATGGTCAATCCATCGGGCGAAATGGCCATGCGGTCGCAACCCGCTTCGTAAATCTTTTCCCACAGCAGTTTTTCACTTTGCAAACTGATGCACATCAGCGACTTGATGGTGCTTACGTAGATGCATTGGGTAGCCAGGCTTACACAAACCCCTTTGACGTTGGAAGGGTGCCCCTTGGCGTCCAGGCTACCAGTGGGAATGCGTTTGACCAATTTGTAATTGTCGTCGATGTCGTACACCAGAATGCCGTGGCCGCCGTATTCCAGGTAGTTGCGAATGCCCGGTTCGGCTACGTAGAGGTACCTTTTTACGCCGGATTGTGCCTGAGCAATGGTCAGGATCAGGCCGAAAAAACTGAGGGACAAAAGTGTAGTGCAAATGGTTCTAAAACCTTTGATCTTAAGCATTTTGGATGAGTTGAAGGCAAATCTAAAAACAGTAATTTATCTCAATGGGCCACAAAGGGCTAAAGGGCTAAATTTACACTTTAACCCCTCGTCCCTTTGTGGCAAAAAACTACTTTACTTCCGTTTGTAGCCCAACGTAAGGCCGATTAAAGCTCCCGCAATGGCACTGATGATGGCGTAAACGATTGCATCCAGGAACACCCCACCCCAGGTCATCAAGTTAGTCGTGCCATTGATCATGGAATCGTAACTTAAGGTAATCAAAAAACCGATGAGCCCCCCGTAAATCGCCCCTGAGCCCAGGGTACGAATACCTGCCCATCTTTCAAAAATCCAGGCCAACAGAAACGAAGCAACCAGATTCCCAAAGATCAGGGCTTCCATCTTGGGTTCGGTTTGTGCATTGGCCATGTTGGGCATAGCCGAAGCCAGTGCATTTTTAAATACAACCGTGTACATCACAAAACCACCCATAAAATAGCCGATAAAACCGGCCAGGGTTCCCAACAAAAGTTTGGTAGAGTTCATAAGTGTTGTTATTTAGTAGGTGAAAAAGGAATGTCTCAACGAGTTGGGCTAGTGCATTAATATTGATGGAAGGCCTGGGAGATAAATGCGAGTACATCGGGTAGCGATTCCCGCCAATAAGTCCAGGTGTGGCCCCCATTGCGGATGCGAAATTCGTGGGGGATTTCCTTTTTGCGCATGGCGATGTGCACCAGGGAATTGCCTTCGTACAAAAAGTCGTCATCGCCACAGTCGATGTACCAGCGCACGGCCTTCTTTTGGGTTTCCGGCATATTGTCAATAATGTACAAGGCGCTTTGTTGTTTGTAATAGGTTTCAATTTGCAAATCCGTGGCAGTAGAATCTGCTCGTTTTACCTGCATTTTGGCTGCTTCCAAATTCAGTGGGCCCGTTACTGCACTTAGAGGGCAAGCGGAAGAAAACAACTCAGGATGGTGCAGGGCATAGGCATAAGTGCCCCCGCCGCCCATCGATAACCCGGCAATGGCGCGGAAGCGTTTTTCCGCCTTGATACGGTATTTTTTTTCTACATGTGGCATGAGTTCTTTGAAGAAAAAATCTTCGTAAAGCCAGGTGCCTGTAGCATTATTAGCATAACCCCGGCGTCCGGTATTGGCGTCGGGCATAACGATGATCATGGGTGTAGCGGTACCAGCTGCGATGGCTTTGTCGGTGATGTTTTGTACTTCGCCAAACTGTACCCAACCGGTTTGGTCGTCGCCTGCACCGTGGAGGAGGTAGAGCACAGGGTAACTGCGGGAAGAAGTTTCATAATCGGGCGGCAGATAGATGGCGTACTTCCGCTCCATATTGAGGATTTTGCTTTGAACGGTAAGGTTGTCGAAAACTTTGCTGCCTTGAGCCAATAGAAGATGGGTGCCCATCACTGCGATCAGTAGGAAAAAGTTTTTCATGTAGTTTATAGTTTAAACAAGCACTGAATGATACACAAAATACAAAACGTTTTGTATTCTAAATCAAAATTTTACGAAATCGAACGAAAGTGTTCGTAGATGGACAGTGTAATGGAATTCAAAATATCTAATTAATTGATTTAATGCTAATTTATTTTCTTGGCACAAAAATTGGCTATTGTTTTAGGATTAGGAGGGCGGGAGAGATAGCCCTCCTGACTGTGGGCTATCAGACTTTTAAAGCGGCCATTGTCAATCCCGTAGAATCATTAAAAACGGAATAACCATGCTGAAAAACCATTTCAAAATCGCTTTTCGCAACTTGTTGCGGTACAAATTGCATAGCTCCATCAACGTGATGGGACTGGCCATTGGCATCAGCGCATGTTTGGTTATTTTTCTGCTGGTTCACCACCAACGCAGTTTTGATACCTTTCATCCCGATAAGGAACGCATTTACCGCGTGTACACCGTTTATAGTGGCCTGTTTGACGCCACCAACAGCGGCATTGCTTTTCCGATACCCGATGCCATCCGCAAGGAATGTACCGGAGTGGAAGCAGTGGGGCATTTTATGACTTTCAGCAATCTCAAAATAAGTCTGGGTGCACAAAAAAAGCAAGGCAAGGTTTTTGAAGAACAAAACCACATCATTGCTACTGAACCCGATTATTTCCGAGTATTCGATAGTTACCACTGGTTAGCAGGAACACCCCAAACGGCTTTGAGTGAGCCCTTTAAAGTGGTGCTAACTGAGCGCAGGGCAAAATTCTATTTTGGCAACATTGAACCTCGTGCTGCCCTTGGTCAGGAAATCAGTTACAATGATTCACTGCTGGTCACCGTTTCCGGCATTGTGAGTGACTTACCCAAACAGACCGATCTGAAATTTACCGATTTTATTTCTTTCAGCACCATCCCTCAAAGTTGGTTAAAAAACGACGTGGGTGGACTGGAAGGCATGAAAGAATGGGGCAGTACCACCAGTTCTTCCCAGGTCTTTGTCAAATTGGCCAAAGATGTTGAAGCAACACGACTCAGCAAACAACTGGCCCAACTGGTCAAAAAATACCAACCCGATAAAGACCCCAAACTCAAACTGGTATACCCACTGCAAGCCCTGGCCGACTTGCGGTACTCCACCATCGGGATTTTTAACGACAGCGCCGCTCCAGCCAACCGTAAAACCCTCAATGCCCTGGCACTGGTGGCAGGATTGCTCTTGTTGATTGCCTGCATCAATTTTATCAATTTGGCTACGGCTCAGTCCATCCAACGCTCCAAAGAGGTCGGTGTGCGTAAGGTTTTGGGTGGTACCCGCAGTGTGTTGATCCGCCAGTTTTTGGGCGAAACCCTGGTGATTACTTTTGTCGCTATGTTGTTTTCCATTGCCTTGTCCAAAGGAGCGATGGCTTTTTTTCAGGAGTTTTTGCCCGAAGGCTTGACCTTTGACTTGTTTACGCCCAGTGTTCTTGCTTTTATTGGCGCTGTGGTGTTGCTGGTCAGTTTCTTGGCAGGCTTGTATCCTGCCTTTGTGCTCTCGGGTTTCCGACCAGCCCTGGCGCTGAAGGCCAGATTATCGAGCAAGGGTACGGGCAGCAGGGTGGAATGGCTGCGCAAAGGTTTGATCATTTTTCAATTCACCTTTTCCCTGGCCCTGATTGCCGGAACCATCATCATCGGGCGGCAAATCAAGTTCATGCAAAATGCCGAATTGGGCTTCAATGCGGATGCCGTGGTGCATTTTCGGCCACCGTTCCAATATGAGTCGGAGAAAAAAACCATCTTGCGCGACCAGCTACAGCAGTTGATTGGGGTAAAAAGTGTTTCGATCCACGCCGATGCACCTGCTTCGTGGGGAATCAATACCCGCATTTTTAACTACAAAGGCAAAAAAGAAACGGAAGACCACGAGTTTTTGGTCAAAGGCGCGGATACCGCATACCTGCGTTTGTACAATATTACGCTGCTGGCTGGGCGCAACCTTTTGCCCGCCGACTCAACACGGGAGTACTTGATCAATGAAACGGCGTTGAAACAACTGGGTTTTAAACATCCACAAGAGGCACTGGGCAAAGGAATCATTGAGGAAGGTAAAGAATTCCCGATTGTAGGGGTGGTCAAAGATTTTCACAGCCGTTCTTTGCATGAGCCCATCCGTCCTTTGGTGCTGGCAATTAGCCCTTTGAACCAACGCCGTGAACTGAGCCTCAAATTGGCAACTCAGGGCAAGGGCCTTGATTCTTTTAAAGCCACGATGGAGCAGGTGGAGCAAATTTGGAAAACCGTTTATCCTGGCGAAAAATTTGAGTATACCTTTGTAGACCAGGACATTGCCAAATTTTATGAAAACGAACAGCGCAGCTCCAAAATCATGAGCGCAGCTACGGGGATTGCCATTTTTATTTCCTGTATTGGTTTGTTTGGCCTGGTGTCTTTTATGATCGGTCGGCGGACCAAAGAAATTGGGGTGCGCAAAATTTTGGGCGCTTCCATTTCCAATATTGTAGCCTTGTTGTCGAAAGACCTGCTGATATTGGTGGGCATTTCCATCCTTTTGGGCTCACCCATTGCCTGGTATTTTGCGCAACAATGGTTGAATGACTTTGCTTTTCACATTGCGATTGAGTGGTGGATGTTTGCCTTGGCGGGAGGACTGGCGATTGCTTTTGCGTTGCTGACCTTGAGTTATCAGGCGATTCGGGCGGCCATTGTCAATCCGGTGGATTCGCTGCGAAATGAGTAGCGTTTCTTAGGTGATTCTAGGTGTCTTCGGTTTCTTAGGTGGTAAAAAAATTGGGGAGATAATTTGAAGTCATGCAAAGCCTATGGAATACCCATCACTCCGCCATTGTGCCGTATTTGTGGTTTTTTGCTTTTTCATGAGCCCTCTTTCTTGTCAATTGCCGCAAAGAAAGGCTACAGATTTTACAGCATTACAATCAAAACTGGAGTCCGATCGAAGTCGCCAGGCTTACGATGCGCTTCAGTTTTTATTGGCTAAACAGTACACAGATTTAAGCACTGAAGAAAGAAAATCCTTGCGGGTAAGTTTGGAAAAACATGCAAGATGGTCCTCGGCCACGCTTTGTCCGGATACCGAACCGGGTGTAAAACTACACTTGGAAGGTCAATTGCTCAATGAAAAAAATCAAGCCGTGCCTGGGGCCAAATTGCACATTTTTCATACAGATAGCCGAGGTTTTTATTCACCCCTGGATTCCATTACAGGCAGGATGTTGGAGCAAGACCCGCGACTGGATGGATGGTTACATACAGATGAGCAAGGTCGCTTTTCGATCCAGACCGTGCGGCCAGCCAACTACCCCAAAAAATACGAAGGGCGCTTATTGCCACAGCACATCCATGTTTTGGCGTATGCTGAAGGATATGCAGTTCGCGCTGCCCAAGTCGTTTTTACCGATGATCCGGCCATGAATGAGCATTGGCTGGAGTGGGCAAAAAAAGGAAAACACCCACTCGTGCAGCTGGAAAAAACGGCTGCAGGTTTAAATGGAAAATTTGAATTGCATTTGGTCAAGAAATAACACCCTAAAACAGCATACCATGTGGAAGAATTATTTCCAAATCGCCCTCCGCAATCTGCGCAAACAACGCGCTTTCTCCGTTGTGAACATCATGGGTTTGTCCCTCGGGATGGCCGCCTCCCTGGTGATTCTCAATTACCTGAATTTTGAAAAAAGTTACGATACCTTCCATGTGAATGCTGAGCGCATTTACCGGGTGCCTATGGAGATCACAGAAAAAGGTGGCGCTACCCAAACCTTTGCTTTCACCTATCCCCCCGTAGCTACCTCCATGATGAAGGACTTTCCGGAAATAGAAACCGCAGTGCGCTGGCGAGGCCAGGGTGGGCCCATTAAGGTTGGGGAGCAGGTCTATTTGGAACCTGGCCTGCTCTTTTTTGTGGATCGCTCGGTGTTTGACATTTTTTCCTTTCCTTTTGCCAAAGGAAATGCCAGCGTTGCGCTCAAGGAGCTGAACGACGTGGTTTTGACGGAGAGCATCGCGCAAAAATATTTCGGAGGTGGCGAAGCCCTAGGCCGAACCATCCGATACCGAGAGGAGGATTATGTAGTCAAAGCGGTATTGAAAGACTTGCCCGAAAATTCCCATATCCGCTTTGGCATCCTATTCAATTTCGACAAATACATCCAATTGGTAGAATCCCAAGGTGGGCGCATTCGCGACAACTGGGGCTGGTCGGATTATTACACCTACGTAATGCTGAAGCCTGGAGCCGACGTCAATACCTTGCGCGCCAAAATGCCCTCCTTCGCCGAGCGCTACAAAGGTGAAGACATGAAAGCCACCAGCTACACCATGCAGTTCCTGTTGCAACCCCTGAAGGAAATTCACCTCAAATCGCACTACGACTACGAATTGCAGGGCAATGGCAATTTCAAATACCTGGGCTTTTTGGCCATTGCGGGCTTCCTGATTTTGGTCATCGCCTGGATCAATTATGTCAACCTTGCTACCGCCCGGGCTTTGGATCGCTCCAAAGAAATTGGAATTCGCAAGGTGGTTGGAGCCATTCGTCAGCAACTGATCCGACAGTTTTTGGTAGAGGCTTTGCTGGTCAATATGGTGGCAATCGTATTGGGCTTGTTTATTTTTCAACTATCACTTCCTTATTTCAGTGAGTTGGTGGGCAAAAAAATCCCTGGGCTTGGTTTACAAAACTGGGGCTTTTGGGCTACTCTGGCGGGTATTTTTGTAGCGGGGTCACTGTTGGCAGGTTTTTACCCCGCCTTTGTGATGTCGGGCTTTCGGCCCATTCAAACCTTAAAAAGTGCGGCCCTGACCGAAACGGGCAAGATTGGCAACAATCTTTTGCGCAAAATTTTGGTGGTAGGACAGTTTTCGGCAGCCATTATTTTGGTGGCGGTCATCATGGGTTTATTCCAGCAAATGCGCTACATGCAAAACCTGGATTTGGGGGTCAACATTGAACAAACCCTGGTGGTGGAGGAAACCATGCCCCGTGATAGTTTGGGCTTGCTGAAGGTAAAATCTTATTTGCAGGAATTGGAACGTTATCCGGATATCCTCAACACCAGTGCCTCCACGGATATCCCCGGCAAAGAAGTAGGCAATTCCACCACCTTTTGGCGGAAGAATACCCGCAATGAAAAACGTTGCCGCACCCTGGGGGTAGACGAGCATTTTTTGGACAACTATGGACTAAAAATCATCGCCGGACGGCAGTTTAGGGAAAACTTTGCTTCTGATGCTGCCCAACAAAACATCATCCTGAACGAAACCGCTGCCCGCATCATCGGGTTTGAAACACCTGAAGCAGCGATTGGACAAAAGGTGACTTATTCCGAGGGTGACCTAACGGTAGTAGGTGTGTTGAAGGACTATCATCAGGAATCGCTCCGCAACGATTATGATCCCATCGTTTTTTACGCCACCTCCAATTTCTGGCAGTATTATTCCATGAAAGTGAATACCTCCAACATGCAGCAAACCTTGGCGAAGGTGGAGAGTACCTGGAAATCCTATTTTCCGGGCAACCCATTCCAATACGTTTTCCTGGATGAATTTTATGACCAGCAATACAAGGTTGATCGACAGTTCAACGCCATCCTCTGGTGTTTTACCCTGTTGGCTATTGTGGTAGCTTGCCTGGGCTTGCTGGGACTATCGGCCTTCATTTTGACCAAACGGGCCAAAGAAATCAGCATTCGCAAGGTTTTGGGGGCCAATATTGGGCAAATTGTAAGTTTGGTGACGAGCGAGTACTTCCGCCTGATTTTGATTGCCGGGGTGGTGGCTTTGCCCCTGGCTTATGTACTGATGCAGCAGTGGTTGAAGAGTTATGTTTTCCGCATCCAGGTGGGCTGGTGGTTTTTTGTGTTGCCGATCCTGGGGGTTGTGCTGATTGCTGGGCTGACGGTGGGTTGGCAGAGTGTCCGGGCGGCAATGGCGAATCCGGTGAAGTCGATGCGGAATGAATAAGTTCTAAAGTGATTCTTAAGTGCCTTTGGTTTCTTAGGTGGTGAAAAAAAGACTTTATTTCACCACCTAAGAAACCAAAGGCACCTCAGAATCACCTCAGAAGTTTGCGCCTATGGCTTAATTGATGTCCTTATTCCCCTTCAACTGGGTTTTCAGGTCTTCCGTCGCCTTCTTTTGTTGCTCGTTCGGTGCCTGAGCGATGGCCTTGTCCGCGAATTCGATGGCTTTGGCATAATTGCCTTTTGCGCTATAAGCCCGCATCAAACCACTATTCACCACAAAATTGTCCCCGTGCTTTTTCTGGTTGTCCAGCATCAATTTCAGTGCAAGATCTGCCTGCTTCAGGGTGATCAAGCTGCGACCAAACGTAGCCAACTGCTGCGCATTGCCCAAGGCTACCACTTCCGTCATCAGGGAGTCCGCTTCTTTCAAACGATTGGTTCTCACGGCCGCATTGACCCAGTTGCTCATGGTGGGGAAGGTTTTTTGACCGCCAAATCCGGTGATCGCCCTTTTGCTCCAGCCGTAGGCTTCTTCCAGGTTTTTATTGACGGAGAAGCAGTACTGAGCCGCCTGTAGAACGATTTGAGGGTTAAAACCTATGTTGCCCTTCAATTGATCGCGAATTGTTGCGATAACGATGTCTTCAGTATTCACATTTACCCGGAATGGTAAGGAAAGATTGTCCCACATCAGGGCAATGGTACAGGCGTTGGCGCTGTGGCTGATGAATTCAAACTTGAGGTATTCCACAGGTTTTTCCAGCGGCTGTGGCTTAACCTTTACACGCAAAACATCGTCTTTTTGTTCGTAATAAAAACTACCCCAGGCATTGTTGACTTTGTTGAAAATCAAAATGGTACTATCGGGATTGTAGGCCACATGAAAGCCGTATTTTCCAGCCTTGATGTCTTTGCCTTCCACTTTTACATCGTGTTCAAAGGTAATGGTGGTGTTGTCATTGGCACCAGCCCGCCAGGGTGCGGTAGGAGCATTGGTCAAAAAGCTGAAATTGGTGAAGCCAAGTGGTACCAAAGTCCCCCAAATTTTTCCTTCCCGTTTGTTGACGTCGGGGCGGGCATAAGTGATCGTGATGCTAGTGATGCCCACCTCTTCACTGATCATGGCGCGAGGATTCCCGGCAACGGGTGGAAGGTCCAATTGAGCATAAGCAACGACGTTGCCCAGCAGTAATGTCATTGCGAAAATGAGTAATTGTTTCATAAAATGAGTTGAGTGAGTAAATTGAAATGGAAAATTACCTGTTTTTGGAATCATTTGCCTATCGATTTTGTACTGCTTAAAATTGCGTTTAAAAGTTGAAGTTATGCCGCCTGAGCTACCCATCCTGACCTTGCATCTATTCCCCAAATTGGACGAGCTTTTATTGGATTTTTTGCGCAACCTCTCCCCTGCCGACTGGGAAAAACAAACCATCGTACCACTCTGGACGATCAAAGACATTGCCGCTCATTTGCTGGACGGTAACCTGCGCACCCTATCGATGTCTCGCGATGGGTACTTTGGGGAAAAACCGAACCCCATCGAGTCTTATGGCGATCTGGTGGCCTACCTCAACCGCCTGAATGCCGATTGGGTCAAGGCCTTCAAAAGGGTGAGTCCAACTGTGTTGATTGAATTATTGGAGCTCACTGGTTCCCAATACAATACTTATCTCAAGACA
This sequence comes from Haliscomenobacter sp., assembly GCF_033763495.1. GTDB lineage: Bacteria > Bacteroidota > Bacteroidia > Chitinophagales > Saprospiraceae > Haliscomenobacter. The sequence continues at coordinate 16,473 of NZ_JANRKL010000050.1, forward strand.
CTCAACCCGTACACTCCGGCCATCTTTTCGGTTGCCTGGGCGGGTGAGGAAAATTCCCAAAATTGGTTCCACATCGCCCGCGAGTACACCGAAAAATGGCACCACCAGCAACAGATGCGCCTGGCCATGGGGCAGGAAGAAGTGCTGTATGCTACTGAATTGTATTTCCCATACCTGGATACTTCGATGCAGGCTTTGCCGCATCATTACCGGAATGTGATGGCTGAGCCAGGGACGGTGATTCTTTTTGAGGTGAAAGGAATTCCAAACGCGCAATGGTACTTGCAGCGAGGCGAAAATGCTTGGGTTTTGAGCAAAACCTTGGATCAAACACCTATTGCTTCGGTGGGCATTGAGGGAAGTATCGCCTGGCGTATGTTGACCAAAGGGATTGCCAAGGCGGAGGCTGCGAAAAGGGTGGAGATTGAAGGGGATCAAAAACTGGGAGCAGTGGTGCTGGATATGTTGGCGGTGATGGCATAGGATTCCCCAGTTGAAAAAACCGGGGAACACCATGGGTAACGCAGAAACAGGAGTCATACTGGTCACTACAAATTCTCTATTTTTTTCAGCAAGGCCTTGGTCTCCGAGGCGTCCTGTCCAGTTTCGTTTGCTTTTTCAATCGCCTTTAATGCATACGTCTTGGCTTGTTCTTTGTTGCCCAATTTAAAATAGAGGGCAGCAGCAGTATCATTGTATTGAAACATGTCTTTTAACGCAATGGCCTTTAATACCCAGGAAACTGCTTTTTCCAAATACACTGTGTCTTTCGTTTCTTCGTAAAAAGCGAGAGCGACATTGTTGTATAGGTGGCCGCTAAAGCAAGGATACTGGTCAAAATATCGAGTTGCATTGACCAGAAGCTCCGGGGTATTTTTTTTCATCATGTTATGATTAATCGTAAACAAAAGCCAGTATTGATCAAATAAGTCCTCGGGCAAATATTTGATTCCGTATGCTTTGGCCAGCGTGAGATCAAAATCCCGTTGGTCATAATTATAGGAATAAAGGCTCATGCTGTTCATTACCACCTCGTCAATCAGGTTGAATATTTTGGCCTCGCTGAAAGCTTCGCTGAAGTCCTTTTTGTGTTTCAGCAAGAAGGAAAAGGTACTTTGCTCGGGAGATTTCAAGCCCATCAGCAGGATTTCCATATTCTCCTTGCTGAGCCAGTTTTCCTGGGTAGAAAAATAAGCCTCGTATACACTCCCCAGCAGGTCGTAGTCGGTCAAATCCTTGGCCATTAGGGTCAGCCTTTTGAGCAATTCCGGAGATCGGTCGCCTTGGAAAAATCGGTTTTTCAATGGAAAAAACTGGTGCGCTGTATCGGTACTGTTTACGCCCATCGCTACAAATTGTTCCATGGTCATCGTCCCCATCGCACGATGCAATAGCTCGCCTTTTCCATCTATAAACAGATAACTTGGATAGGCCATAATGCCGTATTTAATAGCGAAATCATTGGCCTCGGCCTTGTCCATGTCCAACTGAACATTGATGTATTTGCCGTTGTAGGTTGCTCCCGCCTGCTCGGCAGGATATATCTTTTTTTGCATATCCTCACAATTGTGGCAGGATAAGGAATAGGCTACTACAAATATCAGTTTGTTTTCACTTTGGGCTTTATCCAGAATGGTTGACCAGCTATTTTCAGCTGACTCAAATTGGATGCCTTGTGCGAAACCAGCGTGGAGAATTAAAAAGCTCAACAGCGCAAAAAATGACCTTTTCATACTGGATGGATTTTAGAAAAGGGCTGAGCAACCCGAGATTGCTCAGCCCATCGATGGATGGTGAAGATTATTTAAAGTCTTTACACAGCGGTTTGTTGAACGCTTTCACAACATTGGCTACGCCAGTTGGGTCAAGATCTTCCCAACTGAATTCGCCGGTCAATTGCGCTTCGTAAAATGTAGAAGCAGCATTTTCAGCAGCGGATTCGAGCAACTCCTTGCCCATTTCCTTTGCTTTACGGATCATTTGGCTCTTGATGCTTGCTTTGGCAATGGTTTTGGCACTGGTTACTGCTGCGGATTTGGCCACGGCAGAACCGCCACCCGACAAGGCAATGCCAGTAATATTCACGACCATTTCAAGGGGAGTCGTCACCTGGCTCACTACGGCCTTGATGCAAGCATTAGTAGTGCGCGCACAACCGGCAGCACACTTGATAGGGAAAACATTGGGGCACTGGTTGGCCCAGCACACGGGGCCTACACCATTAAATCCAGCAGGACATGGGACATAACAGAGGCCAGCTTGATTTACTTTCCCAGAGGGGCAGTTTTTGGGTACAGTGCCTGCACCCCTGCCATAACTTGGCTTTGTACAAGACACCCCAATGTCTATAAATCCACCAGGGCATACCGGGCTACAAATACAGCAGCCTGCTGGGCTAAAGCCCTCACTGCATTTTGGATACATGATTTCGCCGTATTTTTCACAGCCTTGACGGTTGTCTTTTTCACAGCGTGCTTTTGCTGCATCCAGATTGAGGCCATCCCCAAATTTCCAAGGGTATCCTCCGCCCCGGCCATAAGCGGCTGGTTTGGCACAAAATGCACCATCGTCACGGTATCCCGGAGGACAAGATTTCCAGCATACCGGCCCTACGCCTACATAACCAGCCTGGCATTTGGGATAGCAAAGCCCTGCGTCTAAATCTTCATTTGGCCCACAGATGTTAGGGAATGTACCCGCTCCTCTGGTTCTTGATTCCGTCCAGCACATGTCGGCATCTGGCGGAAGGTTTGCTGTCACATTGCCTGTTCCGGGAGGGGTTACGTTAACGCTACTATTTTGAACAAAAAAAACTTCATTGTCCCTGGCATAATCTGCCACTTGAGTGATGAATAATTCATTATTTCTTGGTCTTATGTAATGCCCGAGAAAGTTGAATGACTCGAAAGCAACGGCAGACGAGGTGGAATTGGTCCTTTGCCGAAATGAAGCATCTTTCTTGTTCAAATCATTAGCAATGGATCCCAGTACGATACGATAATTTTGATGCCGTAGAAATTGTCCTGGGAGGTTGACAGATTCAAATGAAATGCAATCCGCACAATCCGTCGAAAGCCCCCGAACTATTTTAAAAGATGCATCTTTTTGATCCAACGCTGATTTGATAGGCTGAATGTATGCATTGTAATTAGAATGTCGGATGTAAAGGCCAGGATATTGAAGCGATTGAAAAGAAACAACTGATTGCGCTTGTGAGAAAATGCCCAAACAACAAAGTATCAAAGTTGATACCGAATACCTTATGGTGTAGAACCGGGTGAAAAAATTTTCCCGATCAAACAAAAAATGACTCTTGAGTTTCATGTAGATAAAGTTTTAATGGTGAATTTTCCTCAAATTTCGGATCATCACAGCTGCGGGGCGCATGATTGGAGGTGAGCGGTGCTGCGGGTGTAATGAATGGAGTATTTTTTGGTATTGAGCGGGAATGATTGGTGGCTTGAATTCCGGTTTTAGCCGTATCTTTGATACTCCTTAAATCATTGTCTTGCCCAAACGCCAATTGAATCATGAAGAAAGTTAAATTAGTTTTTTTCTTTTTCTTTTTGTGTTGTTATTCAATCCATTGCCAACAATTCCTGATCGACAGCCTCCAAAAAATTTTACCCACCACCGTTGATCCGGTTCAAAAAATTGACATCCTCCTGGCTTTGACCAGAGCCAATATGTTTGTGAATGGACAGGCCAAGGCTAGTGTTTATGTGAAACAAGCCATGCAATTGGCAAAAAAACAAAATGATAAAGCTGGCCTAGCCATGGCGATGCTGTTCATGGAACAGGTAGAGGTTTTAGGTGTTCGGGCTACAACCATTGACTACCCAGGGGAGGCGCTAAAAATTGCACGGTCTATTCCTTCCAAATCGGTGGAAGCCTTTGCTGCCTATCATGTGGCAGAACAATACATTTATGGACGAAACGACTACAAAACAGGCCTAGAAATACTACACAAAGCCCTGAAGAAAACCGACAAAAGTGTACCAGACAAACACATCGGCAACATTCACAAAGTGATGGCCACTGCTTACTCCCGAATGGGTAAATCGACTAAAGCCATTGATCATTTTCAAAAAGCACTTTATTATTTCAATCGCCTAAAGACCCATCCTTTTATCGATCCAGCGCTGGGACGCCCCAGCTACATGGATGCCGACGGTGGGGAGGTGAATAAATCACAGGTATTGATTTATTTATCGAGAGAGTTTTGCGAAAAAGGAGACCATCAAGAAGCATTACGCCTACTGAAAGAAGCATTTGCGCTTTCGAAGAAGTACGATTTGCGCGGCAATGAAGCCTGGGCCCTTGAAGAAATGGCTGCGAATGATATCGCAATCGGAACCTTTGACCGGGCCATCGAAAACTACCAACGCGCGATTGGTATTTATGAAAAAGACAAATCCCTGTACTATCTGGCGCCTACTTTGCAGGAGTTAGGATCCTTGTTTTACCGCATGAAAGATTGGGCAGTGGCAGACAGCTACTTCAAAAAAGCATTGGCCATCAATCGGACTTTGCCTGACACCCTCGGCATGATGAGCAATTACAGCCGGATGGGGCAGGTAGCGATTGAGCAGGCTCAACCCCAAAAAGCGTTGCAATTGTATCAGGAAGCCGCTCTGCTGAATGCAAAACTCAAAGACTCTACCACTTTGTCAACCGTATACGCCGGTATGGCCATGGCCTGGAAAGCTTTGGAAAAATTTCCCCAGGGCTTACATTATTACCAAAAAGCCTTAGCACTCAACCAGCATTTC
>NZ_JANRKL010000051.1:0-5194 GCF_033763495.1 Haliscomenobacter sp.
ACAAAGAACTTATAACTTCCCATTGGGAATCAGTGATGTTGGTTGGGTACATATTTGCAAATTTTCTCCAACCAAATTACCGCTGATTCCTTTTTTCTCATTCCTCACATCTGTAAAATCTTAAATTTTTACAGGCTCTAACTATCGCATTTTATTTGGATTCACCGTTGTAATATCTTTGTCTTTTTTTACGATCAGAGATCAAAAAAGAAATAGCAATGACCGACCCTTAAATGGTAATGTAAGTAAATTTCAAGTGAAAGAAATCCCACTTCCTCCAGGGGAAGAATTTATCGCAAAAATAAGCCCTAATTTTTTTGGCTATGGTTTTGATGGCTTCCCAAAAACCAACAATGGGGTTGGAGCAGCCAGAGTAGGTTTTTTTTATGGCAACCTTTTTGAAACTCCTAGACCTGGACAATCTAGATCTCAAGACCTACAGTATTATGAATCAATAAGAAACAATACCTTTATTGTATATACGAAAGAAAAAATTGACGAAATATTGCTAGCAGAAGATAAAAAAGATCAACGAACTATCACTGATACAAATAAAAAATTGGAAGACATCAGGACCCTCATTTCTTCGTCATTTACAAATTTAGAAACTCAAATATTAACAGATCCTTTGAAAACAAGAATTGCTCAGGAATTAGAGACAAAGCTAAATGACTATATTTCGAGCAGAATTGAAAGTGAAACCATCTCTTTCAAAGAAATGATTAAAGAAGAACTTAAATCTGATAAAGATTTTTTAAAAGAATTGGCAGAAATCATCAAAAAACAATAGAAATTACATAATTTTTATTGTTTTTTGATAGATAAATTAAAATTTTAACTCTGTGATCTAAGTACAAACAAAAACCAATTTCGACTTTTAAGTCCAAAAAATTAAGGATTCGGAGTCAGTATGGTCGAGTCGAAGGCGAAAGATGCTGAACACCCTGATTCGTCGATCTTTAACCTATTTGATGGGTATTCGAGCAGTTTTGACCAAGATTTCCCGGATGCCTACACTTGAAGTCATATGATTGAAAAATGGGTTGTTGAATGATCAAATCCCTTCCTCCCAAAACATCTCAATCTGCCGTCTCTGCAAATTCGTGCTCACGATCCGCACCTGAATCTCTTGCCCCATCGTGAACTCCTTCTTGCTGTAAACCCCGCGAATCCGCAAGCGGCCAGGGTCAATTTCGAACGGTTCGTTCATGGTTTCGAAACTCACCATGCCTTCGCAGCGGTTGCCGCGCAGTTCCACGAAGATGCCCCGGTCGCCAATGCCAGAGATAAAGCCAGGGAAAACCTCGCCCAAGTGTTTGGACATGAATTCCACCTGTTTGTACTTGATCGATTCCCGTTCAGCGTCGGCAGCGCGGCGTTCCTGTTTGGAGACGTGTTGGCACATTTCCTCCAGTTTTTCCTTGTTGACCCGATGGGTGGCCTTAAGGTTTTGGAACAAAATGCGGTGCGCCAACACATCCGAGTAGCGGCGAATCGGTGAAGTGAAGTGGCTGTAAAAATCAAAAGCCAGGCCGTAGTGCCCGATGTTGTCGCTCGAATAAGCAGCCTTGGCCATGGTGCGGATGGCAATGGGGCCGAGGATGCTTAAGGCTTCGTTTTCTTCGGCCAGTTGTGCCAGTTTGTTGAAAGAGCGGGCGATGTCTTTTGGCGTAGCCACGTTCATTTCCACACCCATTTGGCGGGCAAAACGAGCCAGTTCTTCCACCTTATCCAGGTTGGGCTCGTCGTGTACGCGGTAGACGAAGGGGATTTCCGCTTCTTCTTTGGTGCCTTTTTCAGAAACATAGGTCGCAACCTCACGGTTGGCCAGCAACATGAAGTCTTCGATCAGCATGTGCGCATCCTTGCGCTCTTTGGTGAACACCTCGATGGGCACACCCGCATCGTCCAGGCGGAAGCGGACTTCTTCTGATTCAAAATTGATGGCCCCTTTTTTGAAGCGCTCTTTGCGGAGTTTATGCGCAATTTTGTTGAGCACTTTTAATTCTTGTGCAAAGTCGCCTTCGACTGTATCCAATACTTCTTGTGCTTCTTCGTAGGAAAAGCGGCGATTGGAGTGAATCACCGTTTTGCCAAACCAGCGCTCCACAATTTTTTCATCCTTGTCAAAGGTGAAAACTGCGGAAAAGGTCAACTTATCCTCGTGTGGGCGCAGGGAGCAAAGTTCGTTGGACAATTTTTCGGGCAACATCGGACAAACACGGTCGACCAGGTACACCGAGGTGGAACGGGCCAGCGCTTCTTTGTCCAGAGCCGTATTTTCATGCACATAGTGCGTCACATCGGCAATGTGTACACCCACTTCCAGGTTGCCATTGGGCAGATAGAGGAAGGAGAGTGCATCGTCGAAGTCGCGGGCATTTTCCGGGTCAATGGTAAAGGTGGGCGTTTTGCGCATGTCGCGGCGAATGGCGATTTCCACTTCTGGGATTCCCGTGCCCAGTTCCTCTGACTCCTTGATGACTTCGGGGGGAAACTCCAGGTTGAAGCCATTGTTGATCAGGATGCCCTTCATTTCGATGTCGTGCGATCCCGCTTTGCCCAATACGTAGGTCAACACCCCCATGGGTTGACGGTATTGACCGCCAGTCCAACTTTCAATTTTGACCACTACGCGGTCTTCGTCTACTGCCCCCATAATTTTGGAGGGATCAACCAGAATCTCCAGCGATGACGGTGGATCGGTGACCACAACAGCGTAACGGGGGTGGATCCAGATGGTGCCGACAAAATGTTCGCGGGCGCGTTCCAAAACTTCCAAAACCTCTCCCTCTGGGCGGTTGCGGCCCCGGGGGACCCAGGCTTTGATTTTGACCTTGTCGCCGTGCAGGGCGGTATTCATGTTTTTGGCAGCCACAAAAATGTCGTCTTGTTGGCCTTCTACCGTGACATAACCAGCACCCGAACGGGTCATGTCCATGACGCCATTCAGCACTTTGCGGTCTTGACCGAGCAGAGCACCACTGCTGCCACGCAGTTTGTATTTGAAGTCTTCTAACTCAATGATGTAGCCCAGTTTGACCAATTCCTGACAAGCATGGAGAACGGAATCCTTATTGTTGTCGATGTTGAGTTTTTTGGCAATTTGCTTGGGGTTCAAGCGTCTTTTTGGGTCTTTTTGAAAGAGGAGCAATACGTTTTTTTGCAAGTCTTTAGCGGTCAGTTTACGGGTATCTCCTTTCCCTTTTTTAGGGTGTCTTTTTCTCATTTGGTTAAAGGGTTATAATCTGCCCTTCCGGCAGCAATTCTAGTTTTTGAGTGCGGGTACCGGAAGCGTCGTAGTTGGTGTCATTGCTTGATTGTCCAGACACCATTAAAATTGTCCAATCTTCATCGATTGTAGCTACAGTGGTAGTTAACGCCTTGCCGTCGTAGAAAGTTCCGGCGATGACTTTTTTGTCAATGAGCTGAGCATCTTTACCCACGGTCAGTAGTACGAATTGGTAGTTCATCAAATGGGCAACCCAGTATACTACGGCATGGAAATCATAGGTTTCCGGGATGCGAAAACAAGGTACAAATTCGGTGAATTCATCCACCTCCTCTTCTTCCAACGGAATCAGGTACTGCTCGATCATGCGTTGCGGGAAAGGCTCATTGCTTTGACTGAAAATGCGGCTGCTTTCATCCGTCAAAGTGATGGGCAATTTTACTTCCGGAAACTGTTCCAGAAAACCTGCAAGCGATATGTTTATTTCTTCTGCCATGTCAAAAATCAGAAATTGAGGCCACAAAAGTCAAAAAAAACAATTAAACATTTTGAATGCGTGTCCATTATTTAGACTCGTTCAAAATTAAAGTCAATGGGGTAACTTGGGTCACACACTTTTGTGCATCTAGCCTCAAATATATAGCTTTGTAGATGTTTTAGGCACAACACTTGAAAATCTTCATTGGTTGTTGCCGTCGCAAAAATACACAAAACACAAAACGAAAACACATGAGTTGGCTGACAAACACGCTTTCGCCAGTAGGACTGGGCTGGTTTGGCGGGTTCCTGACTTCTTCCATTGGTAAAAAAGTACTAATGGCGCTGACGGGGCTTTTCCTGATTTCTTTTTTACCCATTCACCTATTAGGCAATTTGTACTTGATGAGCAATGATGGTGGACGTGATTTTAATTTGTATGCGGAATTTATGACGCACAATAAAATCATCAAAACCGTTTCTTACACCCTTTACCTGTCGATTGTATTGCATGCGATCCAGGGGCTGCTCTTGTGGAGACAAAACGCCAGTGCACGTGGGCAAAATTATGCCGTAAAAGTTACTCGTGCTGTAGGCACCAACCCACGGGCTGCTACCCGGATGGGTTGGTTGGGCACCATCCTGCTGATTTTTATCCTGCTGCACATGTACCAATTCTGGCTGCAGATGAAACTGGGCAATGTGCCGATGGCTTCCTATGGTGGTGAGGTAGTTAAAGATCTCTACACACCAGTAATGACTGCTTTTGCTGATCCGATTTTTGTGGTTATTTATGTGGTTTCTATGCTGGTCATCGCTTTCCACTTGTGGCATGGTTTCCAAAGTGCTTTCCAGACATTGGGGCTGAACCACAGCAAATATACCCCTTTCATCAAGGTGTTGGGGCAGGTCTATTCGATTTTGATTCCTGCGGGTTTTGCGATCATTCCCATTTATGTTTACGGCGACACCATGGGATGGTGGTAAAACGGGTTTGTGTGCGGTGGTGTGGAGGTATGAGTGTGTGGAATTCTACAAGGCTCAAAATTTTAGCACTACCTGAGATGTTTTTAAATTGAATTTCTCCAATATAAATTAATACATCATGGCTCTTAATGGTAAAGTTCCAGCTGGAAATTTAACGGAAAAGTGGACAAAGTACCGCGCTTCCATGCCACTGGTAGCTCCCAACAATAAAAGACGCCTTGACATCATCGTAGTTGGTTCAGGTTTGGCGGGTGCTGCGGCTGCGGCTTCGCTGGGCGAACTGGGTTACAACGTCAAGTGCTTCACCTTTCACGATAGTCCACGCCGGGCGCACTCGATTGCTGCGCAAGGCGGGATCAACGCGGCGAAAAACTACCGCAACGACGGCGATAGTACCTACCGCCTTTTTTACGATACCATCAAAGGGGGAGATTACCGGGCCCGCGAAGCCAACGTCTACCGTTTGGCTGAAGTGAGTGCCAGCATCATTGACCAGGC
>NZ_JANRKL010000052.1:0-30374 GCF_033763495.1 Haliscomenobacter sp.
CTAAATTTAGAAAAATTACAACGAACGCATGAGTTCTTTTAAGCGTACAACAAACATTGTTGGTTGGCTGGTGTTCGCGGTAGCGACAGTAGTCTATTATCTCTCTGCCGAACGCACGGGTAGCTTGTGGGACTGCGGCGAGTTCATTCTGGGTGCCCATAAACTCCAAGTTGTGCACCCCCCTGGCGCACCTTTGTTTCTGCTGGTTGGCCGGATGTTTGCCTGGGCAGGTAGCATTTTCTCCAGCAACCCTGAAAATATTGCATTTGCAGTCAACCTGATGTCGGGTATTTGTACAGCATTTGCGGCTATGTTTGTGGCTTGGGTGGCCATTATTCTGGGTAAACTTGCTCTGGTTGGCCGCGATGGTGAACCCGGTTCTGGGGATCAGATTGCGCTGGCTGCTGCTGGCCTGGTTGCAGGCTTGGGCACTGCATTTTGTACTTCCATCTGGTTTTCAGCAGTGGAAGGCGAAGTGTATGCGATGTCTACTTTTTTCACTGCACTTACCCTTTGGGCTACGGTGAAATGGTATGCGTTGCCAGATGACCACCAAAACGACCGTTGGTTGATTTTTGCTGTATACATGGCCGGTTTATCCATTGGGGTCCACTTGTTGAGTATCCTGACTTTCCCGGCCCTGGCGATGTTCTTTTATTTCAAACGTTCCAAAAACGTCACTTTCCTGGGAACCGGCATTGCCGCTTTTGTAGGCGTGGTGATTGTGGGTTTAGTGCAAATGTTCATCATCACGGGGTTACCCCGTTTGTGGGCCAATTTTGAATTGTTGTTCGTCAATACCTTTGGTTTGCCCTTTCATTCGGGGATCATTCCGACGGTACTGATCATTTTGGCGGCCATTTATTTTGGGCTCCGTTACGCACACAAAAATCAGGAATCTACTGTTCAAAATGTAGTGGTGGCCTTCGCGCTGATGGTTTTGGCCATGTCGACTTATGGCATGGTGGTGACCCGCGCCAATTCCAACCCACCGATCAATATGAATGCGCCCAAGGATGCTTTAAGCCTGCTGCCTTACCTCAACCGTGAGCAGTATGGTGATCGCCCCTTGTTGCGTGGACCACACTTTGCAGCACAACCAACTGACGTTACCACTGAAAAGCGCTATGGCCGGGTGGGTGATCGCTACGAACACGTTTCGGACAAAGTAGACTATGTCTACAATGACGCCGATAAAATGTTCTTCCCACGTATGGCGGATCCCTCCCAAGGACGTCCTTCTTTGTACATGCAGTGGATGGGCATGGATCCGAATCAGCAATTGCCCGAAGGTTGGAAACCAACCCAGGGTCAGAACTTTGGCTTTTTCTGGAATTACCAGATCAAGTGGATGTACTGGCGTTATTTCATGTGGAACTTTGCCGGTCGCCAAAATGGAGAACAAGGTCTTTACCCATGGGATAAATCGGCGGGCCACTGGCTTTCAGGCATCGCTCCACTTGACAATGCTCGTTTGGGCAACCAGGCTCTACTGCCAGAAGTACAAAAAAACAATGCTGCCAGAAACAAATACTACCTGCTTCCATTCATCTTTGGCTTACTGGGGGTAGTTTATCATTTTGGCAAACGCCGCAATGATTTTTTAGGCTTGCTGGCGCTCTTTGTCATCACAGGTTTAGGTATCATCGTTTACTCCAATCAGCCACCCAACGAACCACGCGAGCGGGATTACGTTTTGGCGGGTTCCTTCTTCGTCTATTGCATTTGGATGGGGATGGCGGTGCTGGCCATTTACGAACTTTTACGCGATCGGGTCAAATTGAGTGGTCCGGTAGGTGCTGGTTTGGCTGGTGCACTGGTGATCATTGCGCCAATCCTGATGGGTACCCAAAACTTTGACGATCATAGCCGCAACGGGCACTACGCCTCGCGTGATTATGCGTCCAACTTCCTGAATTCGGTAGAGAAAAACGCCGTGATTTTCACTTATGGCGACAACGATACCTACCCTCTGTGGTACGCCCAGGAGGTAGAAGGCATTCGTCGGGATGTACGGGTGGTCAACCTCAGTTTGATTGCCGTTGATTGGTACATCGACCTGCTGCGCCGTAAAATCAATGATTCTCCGGCCCTGAAACTCACCCTGAGTAGTTCTGCTTATCAGGGTGACCGCCGCAACCAAATGTTCTTCGTAGAACAAGGCAGCCAGGGCGAAATGAGCGCTCAGGATTTCATGCGCTTTGTTGGAGAGGATCACCCTCAGCAATTGAGCAACGGTGGCTCTACCGAGTCATACCTGCCTACCCGCAGTGTATATTTGCCTGTACCTAAAGCCAAGGTCATTCAAATGGGGTTGGCCAAAGCAGGAGATAGTACTTTGGTGGATCGGATTCCTTTAAAAATGCCTGCTCAGCAGTACATGACCAAAGATGACATCGCTGTTTTGGACGTGATTACTTCCAACCTCTGGGATCGCCCAATCTACTTCGCAGTGACTACTCAAGCCAGCAAGTTTTTTGGTCTGGACGACTACATGGAACTGGAAGGTTTGGCCTTGCGCATCGTGCCAACCCGTACCACCAGCGATCCGAATTACGGCTTGATCGGCAGCGGCAAGGTAGATGCTGATAGGGTGTACGAAAACGTGATGAAAAAATGGCGTTGGGGTAACTTTGATAAGGAGCCAACTTTTGTAGACAATAGCTATGCGCCAAGTTTGCAAAGCATGCAATTGGTCATGCGCCGGGCCGCCGGAGCGTTTTTGGCTGAAGGTAAGAATGACAAAGCGATCGCACTGACCGATCAGTATTTCAAGTCATTCCCCCATTTCAACTTCCCTTACGATTACCGCACCAACTACATGCTGGAAATTTATGTAAGGGCTGGTGCCTACAAAAAAGCCAAGCCGCACATGGAAATTTTGGCGAAAGAAACCCTTGAGCAATTGAGGTTCATCAACTCGCAGGATCCCGATGTGATTACATCCAGTTATGATTTGCAAAAACGCCTGGCCGAGCAAACGATTGAAACATTGTTGCGCGATGCCAAGGAAAACAAGGATCAGAAATTTGTGGATGATTTGACCAAGAAATTCGCACCATTCAAGGCTGCACCTACAGAGAACTCGCTGTTCCAGCAGCCGCAGGGGCAGTAATAGTATTGATATGAATTATTGAAAATGGAAGCCCCTGAGGAATGTCATTTCTCAGGGGCTTCTTGTTTTTGAAAATGCTTACCCTTCCCTCAACTTCACAAAATACATATCAATCGTATCCTTATCCCGATCAGTAAACTGGCCGTGGTGTTCCCCCTGGAACTCGCCATTCAACAAGTGGTAAGAAGTTTCCGACACATTGACTTTTCCAGCAGCCCCTTCCGACTCCATTCGAGAGGCGATATTGACCGTGTCCCCCCAAATGTCATAGGCGAATTTTTTGGTACCTACCACCCCCGCTACGACCGGCCCGGTATGGATGCCAATCCTTGCTTCAAAGGCAGGCAGGTTTTGCTCCCGGCGCTTGATTGCCGTTTCATTTAAAAACTGCTGAATGTCCAGCGCTGCCCTGACCACCCGGCTCACACTTTCCTCCGGACTGCTGTCTATTCCTTCATCCATACACATGTAAGCATCCCCAATGGTTTTGATTTTTTCCAAACCGTATCGATCAATGATGGCATCAAAAGCCCGAAAACAATGGTCAATTTCTTCTACCAGTTCTTCTGGTTCCATTTGTTCAGCAATACTGGAAAAGCCTTTAAAATCGGTAAACATGACCGTCACATTGTCGTACCGACGGGCGCTGGCCTTGCCTTTTGTTTTGAGCTCTTCGGCAGTTTCGGGAGGTAAAATATTGAGGAGTAGTTGATCCGATTTGAGTTTTTCATCCTCCAATTCGCTGGTGCGCATTCTGACCAATCGTTCCAGTGCTTTTTCCCGTTTGCGAATGGTGTAGATTCGGTAGCGCACAAAGGCGTAAAGCCCACCAAAAAACAGCACTATGCAGGTGATGATAAAAGTCCAGGACTTGTAAAAAGCCTGCTCAATGATCATTTCAATTTCCATTTCGCTGGCCTTGTTCAAGCTGCCAGCCGTGATTGCTTTGACCTTAAACACATATTTTCCAGCAGGAATGTTACTGTACATCACCATGTGTTCATTGTCGAAAGGAGTCCAGTTGCGCTCATAGTTTTCCAGCATGTAGGCAAAGCGGTTTTGGTTGGGTTCGCGGTAATTGGCCACCGCAAAGCTCAGGGTAAAATAACGGTCGCGGCTCCGCAAAAAGACCGAGCGTTGTTTGTTGATTCCGGCTGTACGGGTAAAAATGGTATCCCGTTCTCCACTGTAATGGGTGAATTTGGTAAAAAGCATAGGGGCCTCATAGGCTTTACTTTCCTTACGCCAAAACTGCGGCCCTGGAAAAAAGGCATTGACTCCATCCAGACCACCAAAATAAAGGCGGCCATTTCCGGTCCGTAAGGCCGCAATTCTGTTGAATTCGTTGTTGGACAAACCATCTTGCTCCATAAAAGACAAAAACTGCTCCCGGTTGATGCTCAAGCGGTTCAAGCCTAGGTAAGTGCTAATCCAGAGACAAGAATCTCCTTCTGGTAAAATGGCAGTTACAATGTCGTTGGACAAACCCGCGCGGCGATTGTAATTGGTGCTCTGGGCAGTTTTAAAATTGATTTTTTGCAAGCCCTGGTCTGTTCCGATCCACAATATCCCCCGGCGGTCTTCGTAGATGCAATTGATCCGACGAGGATATACTTCCACCGGGCTGCCTTTGCCTGTATAAAAATGTTTGCGCTTTCCGGTTTTGAGGTTCAGTTGATACAAGCCCTGATCCATCGTTCCAACCCATAAAACATCCGGATTGCGCCCCGGCTGCAAAAAACTGATTTCGCCCAGCCGCTCAGACCAGGCTCCCTGTTTACCTCGGTATGTTTGAAGTTTTTGTTTTTTAGGGTCATATTGGTAAAGTTTGGCACCATATCCAAACCAAATGGCCCCTCGGCCTCCAATGGCAACCACGCCTCCAATTTCCCGATCGGCATCAGGGAAAAGTTTGTTTTGTTGCAGGGTTTTAGGATTAATTTTCCAACCATTGCCCGTATAAAGATTCCCCTGGTGGTACACCAAACCAAAGGGCAAATTCGAAAAATTGCGGTAGGGGAAAAGTGGGCGCAAAGCATTGGAACGTGGATCCAATACGTGGATGGAGTTGTAGTAGGACAAATAAACCCTTCCCTCTTCATCCTCGGCCATTCCCCGAATGCTGCACTGCAAATCCCGACAATCTTCATTACCGCCACTCAAATATTGGGTAAATAATTTTTCAGATTCAACAATTTTGATCACGCCATAATCACTGGCCACCCAGATAACTCCAGATTGGTCCCGAAAAACCTGACGGTAATTGGGCATGGATTTGAGCAAAAAGCGCACCCGCTCGTCGTAGTTTTCGAGCAAATTGCTTTGGGTAACGAAATGCCAGAGCTTCCCTTGCCCAGCCAGCCAAATGTTGCCGAGGGGGTCGATAAGCATAGAGTTGTACAAACCTCCTGCAGGAATGTATTGATTGATGGCATGCAATTCGAGGGCAGCCTGGGGGTTGCTCAAGGTATACACCTTACCTGTAGCAGTCAAAATCCACAGGCGCCCACCTGTAGCATGCAGGTGTACTGCCCGGTTGCTCTCGGTAGCTGGGCCAGGCAGGGTGATGACTTTTTCTTTATTGCCTGTTTGGGGCGATAGCAGCCATAATTCATTGTTTTGTGCCCCAACAAAAATATAACCGTTGAACTGGATAATGGGGCGGCGGGGAGATTTGCCTTTCAGGTCTGCTACCTTGTGAAATTTGCCGTATTCATCCAGTCGTTGCAGGGAAACCTGGTCGGTTTTATCCTCCAATGCAGCCATCCACAATGCACCCTGAGTATCGTGAAAGAGGTTGTGAGGCGTAAGTGAATTATTGCTGCTGGAGTTTTGCGTATTTTCGGCTTGTTGGCTCAGGTGATGAGTCTGAATTTGGTGAAACTCGGTGTAAAAGGCGCTTACATGGTTTTGCCCAGCCAGCCAAAGTTCGTTGCTCCGACCTATGGTCATGTCCGATATCGCATCTAGCGGCAAAGAGCGTTTGCTATCCTTGCGACTGTTGTAGCGCTCAAATTCGTAGCCGTCAAAACGGTTCAGACCGTCCATGGTAGCCACCCAAATGAACCCACTGTTGTCCTGCGCAATTTTAAATACATCGCGGTGGCTGAGGCCGTCTTCGAGGTTGTATACTTTGAATTGGTATTGGGCCGATTGGGCGATGAGAGAAGCCGATGCTCCACCGCAACAAATCATCCATCCCCACCATACAAGTCGCATACAATTTTTCATCATCAAATTAACTCAATAGCTGCCAAACTAAGGATTTTTTCTAGTAACGAAGTTTTGGGCATAAGCTTTTTATCAATATGTCTAAAAAGGGCAAAAAAAGTTTACATCAAGGAGAATAAATTAAACAAGATGATGAGGGCGAGAAAAAATGAGTGTTCATTTTTGCCACACTACTAAAGTTCTATCCTTTCTTTTTTCCCAAAAATATCCTACTTTGGTCGGAGGAAGCGCAATAATATGGAAACCACTCAATCTCCGCCACAAAACCTGACTTCGGCTGCCGAAAAATACGTCAAGCAGTATTTTCGCGACCACATCGAAGAAAAATACTTCTACCATAACTTTCAACATACCTGTGATGTGATTGATGCGGCACGGCGTTTGGGGAGCGGGTATGCATTATCGATTAATGATACTGAAGTACTGATTATTGCAGCCTGGTTTCATGATACCGGTTACGATCAGGGAGCTGCTGGTCACGAAGCAAGGGGACAAATCAATGCCCGGCGTTTTTTGGAAAAACATGGCTATCCAGAGCAAAACATTCAAAGGGTAGAACACCTGATTGAAGCTACCCAGATTAAGTTTCAGCCGCGCAACCTATTGGAAGAAATCATCCGGGATTCGGATTACAGCCATCTGGGTTCGGAATTGTATTGGGATCGCTGCAGCCGGGTGCGACAGGAACTGCTCATGACCAGGCAGAGTTTCATGAATGAAGAAGAATGGGTCCAAAATGAACTGGATTTCATCACCAGTCACCACTACCATACTGAGCTAGCGCGCCAATACTTCGACAACGGCAAGTTCAAAAACATCAAACAACTCAAAAAATACCAGCAGCGCATTGTGCCTTCCGATGAAAGTGAAGAAGAGCGCAAATGGAAAAAGCAAAAGAAAAAAACCCAAAAAGAATTAAAAGAACTCAACCTGGGGCGCGGTGTTGAAACCATGTACCGCAACACCTACCGCACCCATCTGAATCTGAGTGCCATTGCCGACAACAAGGCCAACATCATGCTCAGTATCAATGCCATCATCATTTCGATTGTCATTTCCAGTTTGATTCCCAGTTTCAATAGCCACCCGGAATTGATCATCCCCACCTTTTTATTGCTGGCGGTTTGTTTGGGTGCTTTAATTTTTGCCATCTTATCTACCCGGCCAAAAATTACTAAGGGGGAGTTTACCCGCGAGGATATTGCCAAAAAACAAACCAACCTGCTTTTTTTTGGCAATTTTTACAACATGAAACTGGAAGATTTTGACTGGGGTATGAAAGAAATGATCCAGGACCGCGATTTTTTATACAGCTCTATGACCCGCGACATTTATTTTTTAGGCAAGGTACTCGCCCAGAAATACCGTTTTTTGCGCATTTGTTACAGCATCTTTATGTTTGGTTTGATCGCAGTGGTTATTGCTTTTGGCTTCGCACTATGGATCAAGTCTTAGTCTTTATCAAGTATGAAAGGGAAAATTCAGTTTCTGGTCATTCTGTATAGTCTAGGTTGGCATTTTTTACTCTCTGGACAAGTCAATACTCCACTTTTGATCATTCCTGACCGGGTTTTTGATGGCCAAAACCTACACGATTCCTGGGCTGTTTTGATTGAAAAAGACAAAATCAGTGCAGCAGGGCCAATTGCTTCAATCAAGATTCCTGCCAATGTTCGACGTTTGGAATTACCGGGTACTACCCTTTTACCGGGGCTCATCGAAGGCCATTCCCATCTCTTGCTGCATCCCTACAACGAAACTTCCTGGAACGATCAGGTTTTGGTTGAATCGGAAGCTGAGCGGGTTGTACGCGCAACTGTGCATGCACGCAAAACCTTGGAAGCAGGTTTCACCACCGTACGCGACCTGGGCTCTGAAGGGGCTGGGTATGCGGATGTCGGGTTAAAACAGTCCATTGAAAAAGGCATTATCCCCGGCCCCCGGATGTTGGTAGCGGGACCAGCCATTGTCGCTACGGGGAGTTATGGCCCCAAAGGATTTGCACCCCATGTGGATATACCACTGGGTGCCGAGGAAGCAGATGGGCACGACAACCTGATCAAGGTAGTGCGCGAGCAAATGGGCAAAGGTGCCGATGTAGTCAAGGTCTACGCCGATTACCGTTGGGGCGTACGCGGGGAGGCACGCGCTACTTTTTCGCTTGAAGAATTGCAATTGATGGTCAAAACCGCGGCTAGTAGCGGTCGTGGAGTTGTCGCCCACGCGGGTACCGAGGAAGGTATGCGCCGCGCCGCCTTGGCCGGAGTGGTAAGCATCGAACACGGCGACGCCGGTACACCCGAAGTTTTTAAACTAATGGCCGAAAAAGGCGTTGCATTATGCCCTACCTTAGCGGCGGGAGATGCCATTTTGCAATATCGGGGCTGGCGCAAAGGCGTCGACGCCGAGCCAGAGCGCATTGTGCAAAAACGCAAAAGCTTCAAACAAGCGCTGGATGCCGGAGTGACCATCCTCGCTGGTGGTGACGTGGGCGTATTCACCCACGGCGACAATGCCCGCGAGCTGGAAATGATGGTAGACTATGGCATGAAACCTTTGGAGGTCCTAAAATCGGCCACTTCCATCAATGCCAAAGTGTTTGGTTTGTCGGCTGAGTTGGGGGCTATCCGCCCAGGTTTATTGGCTGACTTGTTGATTGTAGAAGGACGTCCCGACCAAAACATCAGCGATTTGCGCAAAATCCAACTGGTGATAAAAGGAGGAGTAATCGTCGTTGAAAAATAAACACAAATGAAAAATAGCAACTTGTGGATCAAGCGCTTGTTGTACACTGCGGCTATCCTGGCTTCTGTTTCCATGGCGGTGCGTATGGCCGGAGCTAATCCACATTTTCCAGCCTCGTCTAAAGAGGCTTTTTTGCTGGTCAATCTTTCCTGGGGTTTTGGCCTCAGCATTGTCATTGTATATGTGTTGAGCACTTTTGCCCTCAAACGGCCGCTGGCGGCAATTGCGCTGTTGGGCTGCTTGATGATGTTGGTGTTGGGGGGATTTTTGTATTGGGTGGGGTGATATCACTCCATCTCTTTATCAAAATACGCCTTCACGACCTTCGCCTTGGCCATGCCCAACACCTCAATCAATTCCGATGCCAGGGCCTCCCGTACCTTTTTTACCGAGCCAAAATGCGTCAGCAGCTTTTGCGCCGTTTTTTCCCCGATGCCCGGGATGTTGTTCAATTCCGTATCGATGAAATTTTTGGAGCGCTGATCGCGGTGAAAAGTGATGGCAAAACGGTGCGCTTCGTTGCGGGCCTGTTGGATCAGTTTGAGGGATTCCGATTTTTTATTGATGTACAGCGGTACAGAATCTCCAGGGAAAAAGATCTCTTCGAGCCGTTTGGCAATGCCCACAATGGTCATTCTTCCGGCCAGTCCCAATTCATTGATGCTTTCCATGGCCGCGCCTAGTTGGCCCTTACCTCCGTCGATGATGACCAATTGGGGCAAAGACTGGTTTTCATCCAAAAGCCTGCGGTATCTACGGTATACGACCTCTTTCATGGTGTCAAAATCATTGGGACCCACAACGGTTTTGACCTTAAAGTGGCGGTAATCCTGCTTGGAAGGTTTGGCATTTTTGAACACCACGCAGGAAGAAACCGGGTTCGTCCCCTGAATGTTCGAGTTGTCAAAACACTCGATGTGCATGGGCAAGTCGTTCATTTGCAGGTCGGCCTTCAGGGTGCGCAGGATGCGCTCGGCGGGCGTTTGGCGTTTGGTTTTGCTGGCTTCATCGCGCTTTTTCTGGGCGCGGTAGTATTGCACGTTTTTGAGGGAAAGCTCCAGGAGTTTGCGTTTTTCACCAATTTTGGGCACCGTTACCAACAGGTTTTTATCGGTAACAGGGACCTCAAAGGGTAAGACCAGTTCGGGCGCTAGGCTGTTGAAACGCTCACGGATGAGGGGGATGGCGTAGGCCAACAAATCTGCTTCTTCTTCCTCCATGTTTACGACCAATTCCTGCATATGGGTATGAATGATTACGCCATTGACTACCCGCAGGTAATTAACATAAGCCTCTTTTTCGTCGCTGGCAATCGAAAATACATCCACATCCCGGATGCTGGAACTCACCACGGTACTCTTGGCCTGATAATCCTCAAAAGCGGTCAATTTCTCCTTGATGGCTTGCGCTTTTTCAAACTCCATTTGCTCCGCGTATTGGTGCATCAAACCTTTGAAGTGTTGAATCACCGCGCCAAAATTCCCTTTGAGGATGTTTTTGATTTGTTCAATTTTGGCATTGTAGCCAGCCTCATCTTCGTAGTTTTCGCAAGGGCCCTGGCAGTTTTTGATGTGGTATTCCAGGCATACCTTGAACTTGCCCGCGGCAATGTTTTCAGGGGCTAAATTGAGTTGGCAGGTGCGCAGGGGGAAGAGTTGCCGCAGCAAATCCCAAATGATCTGCACCCGGCCTTTGGAGGTGTAAGGCCCGAAATAAGTGGAGCCATCCCGAATGACCCGGCGGGTGAAAAACACTCTGGGAAAATGTTCTTTCTTGATACAAATATAGGTGTAGGACTTGTCGTCCTTGAGCATCACGTTGTAGCGCGGCTGGTGCTCTTTGATCAGTGCGCTTTCGAGCAGCAGGGCATCGGTTTCGGTTTCAACAATGGTGAATTCAATGCGGACGGCGTTTTTGACCATCAGGCGGGTGCGAAAGAGCCGATCCTTGCGTTCACCAAAATAGCTCGAAAGGCGATTTTTGAGGTTTTTGGCCTTGCCAACGTACAAAATGGTGTCCTCATCGTTGATAAAGCGATAAACCCCGGGATCTTTGGGGACGGTATCCGAGATTTTTTTGAAGTCTTCAGTCGTCATTATTGCAATACAATTTGCCGGGCGCTGCTCCGGTTTTGTGCATCTAGCGTTCTTACAACATAAGCACCCCTGGGCAGGTTCCCACAGTTGACCTGTAAAGTAGTGGCATCAAATTGCACTCCGCTCATCCTTTGACCCATCAGGTTGTACAGCTCCAAATGGGTGATGCGCAGGCCTTTGCTGACTTGCAGGCGGAAGCTTTGCTGAGCCGGATTGGGAATGATGTCGATTTGATAATCATCCATTTTGGGGTCATCAATGCCTACTGTAAAATTACAGGCCTGGATGTTGCTGGCAACTTTGGCCCGCACACTGGCCAGTTTGGTGTAAACATTGGTGCCCGGGCATTCGGTTGCACAACCGTCGCGGTGTCCGCAAACGTGGTTGAGATCCAGCGCACTCCGGGCATGAATGGATTTAGTCAAAGGGTCAATACTCGAGTTGCAACTTTTCCAGGCCAAAAGATTGGCCAAGGTATTCAACATTGCGTCAGTTGGCTGCACTTCCTGAAAGTTACCGAGTAGGCACACCCCCATGGTACCCGTGTTGGTGCTGCAAAAATGGGCGCCAATGACATTGTTGCCACCACTGCGACCTTCATACAATACCCCATTGGGATCGATGAGGTAATTGTACGCCACATCGCAATACAGGCGAGTATTGACATGAAAATCCCAGATGCCCAGAACCACCTGTGCCCAGTTGCTGGAGGTATTCACCCCCGCAGAATGATGTACAACCAGGTGGGTAACGGTGGCATAACCCGGCGACGAGCAAGGCCGTGGAGCACCCCAGGTGTCGCGCCCGACTAGTTGAGGCAGGGGGCAAGGACAAGAGCGTAATTCGGGCAGTGCGGGCCCCTGCTGGCCTGGGTTGGAGTTCAACGACGCAGAACCTGTATTGGGGGGCAATACCGGGTTGAACAAGTTGATTTGGATGCCCTCGGGCAGGGATCCGGTGTGGATAACAATGATTTGGATAATGCGCACTTTGGCATCCACCTGGCGCATTTCTGTAGTTTCTACGGTAGATTCCTCTTCTCCATGGCGGTCTAAGGGGAGTTTTTTCCATTCACTCCACTTGTTGCGTTTTTTTTCGCGGTATTCAAAGCTCAGATCATCTGCGTTTTCCAAGCCTTTGGGCCAATTGATGGCCAGGGTAAAAAAATTTTCGACCTTATCCGCAAATTTGATCTTGATGGGTTTAATAAAAGTAGCCATCGATACCTCATTTCGGGTAAAGCCCCCAGGCTCTTCAGCAGGTTGACTACTTTGAACCTCTGCTCTAGTAATCGTGATTTTTTTGCGGTTGGGGCTGGTTTCTTGTGCGGTGCTTAAAAATGGCACTGCACAAGCCAGGAGAAGGGAAAGGAGAACTATTTTTTTCATGGTTAGGCTTGTTTAATAACCTTCAAAGTTAAAACTCCCGCAAGTATTCTTTCAATTTATTCAACTGGCGTTTGTCGCCCAAAACGATAAAGCTGGTATTGGGCAAAAGGGTAGCATCGGCAGAAGGATTGATGTGGTAATACCCCGTAGCATCCCGAAAGCCAATGACATTCGCCCCGGTACTAGGGCGAATTTTCAACTCACTCAGGGTAAGTCCCCGACATTTAGCTGGAGCACTTTCGTAAGCCAGTTCTTCAAATCCGATATCTGAACTGTGTTCATTGGTGATGAAAGAGAAGAATTCTACTGCTCCTGGTTTGGATACCAAAGTAGCCATGTAAAAGCCCCCAATTTGTTCGGGCATCACCACGTGGTTGGCCCCCGCCAGCATCAGTTTTTTTTGTGACTTGGGGTCTTTGGCCCGGCTAATGATGTCTAGCT
Source organism: Haliscomenobacter sp. (assembly GCF_033763495.1). GTDB lineage: Bacteria > Bacteroidota > Bacteroidia > Chitinophagales > Saprospiraceae > Haliscomenobacter. Next base: position 13,017 of record NZ_JANRKL010000052.1, read on the forward strand.
GAGGATTGAGCTGTCGGGCAGTCAGTACGATGAATACGTTATCGGAATCCTCGGGTAAAGCAGCAATCAAGGAACGGGCTCTGGTTATTCCGGCTGCGACCAGGGCCTCATCATGCGTAGCATCGTCTTCGACGTATAAAATATTTTGTGAAAATCCCTGAATGGCTGAAATCCGCTCCGGGTTGATGTCGATGATCACAAAGGGAACTTTTTGCTGCAAAAAATGCTGGGTAATCTCCTTGCCGTATTTGCCAAAACCACAAACAATCACATGGTTCGACAATTTTTCAATGGAATTTTTGACTTGATTCAAATGCATGGTTTTAAAAATTTCACCTTGAATGACATAGTAGGAAATAACCGATAAGATGTAGGCAAATACCCCAATGTTGAATAAGATGTATACGGAAACGAAAATTTTTCCGGTATCATCCAGTTTTTTTACCTCGGTAAAGCCAACCGTAGAGATGGTTATAACTGTTTGGTAAAAGGCATCAATGAATTCAAACTGCTCCAGCCACATGAACCCGGTGATCCCAATCAGTAAGTCGATGAAAAAAATGGCAATGGCCAGATTGAAATCGAGAATAGTACCCGGAATAGGATTCAGTTTCCAGGAAATCCATCTTTGGTTGTTGACTGCACGGTTCAAAAACGCCATGGGTTCGTTTGGGTTAATACTCCAGTAATGTAAAAAAATGGCAGAACATTAGTGTTAAAAAATTCTGGATTATTTTGTAGTCTTGAACAAACTCTAATCATTCATTCACACCTGAGTAATACGACATCAATGAAGCATTTGTTTTACCTGTGTTTTTTCATGGCCTTCCTGTCACTGGCAGCATCGGCCCAGACCCCAACCATGGATTTTGAAAAATACGATCCACCTTCATCCCTGGTTGTACCGGAGCACAAAATCACCCGTTCCAAATTCCCATTCCTGGATGTGCACAGTCACCATTGGAACATGGCTACCCAGGACCTGACCATTTTGGCCCGCGAAATGGATTCGCTCAACATGGGCATTTGTATGAACCTGAGCGGGCGGGGAGGTGCAGCCCTGAAGGCGATCGTGGACAACGTCAAGAAGTACAACCTGGAACACCGGATTGCGGTTTTTACCAACCTGAGCTTCAGAGGTATTGACGAACCCGATTGGACCAGCAATGCCGTCAAACAAATTGAATTTGACGTTAAAAATGGCGCGAAAGGATTGAAAATTTTTAAAAGCCTGGGGCTTTCAGAAAAAGACAGCAAAGGCAATTACATCCACATCGACGATCCCCGGATCGATCCCGTTTGGGCCAAATGTGGTGAATTGGGCATTCCCGTTCTCATCCACACTGCTGACCCCAAACAATTCTGGGAGCCGCTGGATGAAAAGAACGAGCGTTGGCTGGAGCTTAAACTCAATCCTGGTCGCAAACGTGGCGACGACAATCCTGCCCCTTTTGATACCCTCATCAAGCAGCAGCACCACATTTTTAAGAAGCACCCCAAAACCACCTTCATCAACGCCCACTTCGGTTGGTACGCCAACGACCTGACCAAATTGGGGCAATTGCTCGACATGTATCCCAATATGTACGTGGAGTGTGGCGCGATCATCGCAGAATTGGGTCGCCAGCCCCGGGCTTCGGCGGCGTTTTTTGAAAAATACCAAAATCGGATTTTATTTGGAAAAGATGCTTATCACCCTGAAGAGTATCCTACTTATTTCCGGGTGTTGGAAACTGCCGACGAGTATTTTCCCTACCACAAGCGTTACCACGCTTTTTGGCGGATGTACGGCATGGCACTGCCAGATAAAATTTTGAAGAAAGTGTATTATGAAAATGCACTGCGGATTATTCCGGGTTTGTCAAGAAAGGCATTTGAGAAGTAAGCTTGGACTTAGTGAAAGTCGAAAATCTAGAATTTGTGCACCAATCTAAAACCCCACCCCGAAGGTTTGAAACCTTCGGGGTGTTCGAGCAACGCAGCACTACCTGACCGACCCGAAAGTCTAAAACTTTCGGGTCAGGGTTTTAGGCTGTGTATGCTTTATATAAAAATTTGATAAACAAAGATTTAAAACCTATTATTCCAACTTAAATTTCACAGGCAGACTCATCTGTACTTTTACTTGCCGCCCTCGGTTTGCGCCAGGCAACCACAGCGGCATTCCACGCACTACCCGCAAGGCTTCTTCCCCGCAGCCCCCACCAATGTCTTTAACGATAAAGGCGTTGGAAATTTCGCCTTTTTCATTCACCACAAATTGAATCACCACAATACCCTCAATTCCGTTTTCTTTAGCAATATCTGGATAACGGACCTGTTCAGCGAGGTACTTATGGAGATTGCCCCGGAATGCAGGCATTTGCTCCACCACTACAAAAGGTTTGGTTTCCTTTGGTTCTCGGGGCTCTTCTTCTACCAATACAGGTGGAGGGGCCAATTCTGGCGTTTCATCCGGCATGTAATCTGGTGCATTTGGGTCTCCCTCGACGGTCACCGTTCCCGGGTTCTTATTTTCCATGTCTTTTTGGGTCGGAGGTTCGTACTCTTCGATAACCTCCTCATCAATAGCCACCTTGGGCACCACAAAAGCAATCGTTGGCCGAGCTGGCGGTGGCGGCGGTGCAACGGGTGGCGGCGGCGGAGTTTCCTCTTTTGCTGGCGGTGGTGGTGGTGTCATATCAGGTACCTTGTACTCCAGCATCAATTCTATTTTTTCTTGTAATGCCTGCGCCAACAAAGATCCACCATAAAGCAATCCAATAAAGCCGATCGACAATATGCCTCCCCACATCATATTGCGTGAGTATTGTTGGCGGAGGGAATATGCGCCATACTCCTGGTTGCGGTAGCGAAACACTTCGCGCAACCAGGATAGTTGAAACAGAGGACTGGTACCAGGAAGCGTGGCCATTACGCCTTGAGCGGGCACGTTTCTCCCTTCCTGAGTCCCTTGCATTGGGTCAGTTGCATTCATGCGATTCATCATTTTTTTGATTTTTACAAAATCCTCTCAGGATTGCTTCGGGGCGCCGCCGAAGCAATTACCTGAGTGGCTAATTGGCTTTGTTGTGGAAAAAGATGATGTAATAAAAACTACTTGGTAGATGCAATGGAAGGGAAAAATGGTGGGCGGGAGGGGAAAAAAGTGATAAGTGATAAGTGATAAGTGATAAAATGTACTAGACGGTGAAATCCAAATGGTGTACCCGCTTTTCACTATTCGCTTTTCGCTTTCCGCTCCCCGTAGTGCACCAGCTTGGACCAGCGCATGGCAGGTCGCTCAATGAGTTGGTAAAAACCATAGGCTAGTAAAAGGGTGAAGCAAAAAAGGAAAAATACAAAGACCAAACGTGGCCCGTCCCCATCCATGTAGCGGGCGGCCAGAGGGATCAGCTTTTTGCCCAGCGGCAAATGGATCAAGTACAAGGAATAAGAAATCATTCCCAACCAACGCAAACCTGGCACCTTCAAGTTTGGCCAAAAAGCAATCAGCAGCCAGGGGAAAAACCCAGCTAGCACGTACTGCAAGTTGAAATTATAGTAGACGAACGAAAAAATAAAGGCAGAAAGAAGGTAAAATTCCCAAGTTTTCAGCTGGCCATCAAAACGCCGAAACAAGGCAAAACCCAGAAAGAAGAACATGCTGTAATCGAAAAAAAAGGCAGGTTGATAAATGAATACGGTAAGGGTTAGAAATGCACCTGCTGTAAGCCAAAAGTACAAACTGCGCTTGTGGAAGAGCACAGGGTACAAAAGTCCAACCAAAATGTAGTATTGAAACTCGACGCCCAAGGTCCAATACACCCCATTGAGCCACTCGTAATGGGGAAAAAAGGGGATCAGGTAGCCAAAATGTAAAAAAATCCGGGTCCAGGATACGCTGAAGGGAGGAATCAACCACAAAGTAGCCAGGGCATTCAAACCCAGTACAAACAAAATACTCAACCAAAAAGGAGGGTCAATCCGGGCCCAACGTTTTAGCATAAACAGTGGAAAATCGCGCCAGCGGTAGCGGCTCCGCGCCATGGAATACGGAATAATAAAGCCCGAAATGACAAAGAAAATTTCCACACCTAACCAACCTTTGCCAGTAATGGCCTTGATCCAGTTGGCCTCGGAAATGAAGTTGTTGTTGCCATTGGTAAAATGGTACAAACAAACCACCGCAGAAGCGAGCCCGCGCAACAATTCAATGCTGGCAATGTTGGCGTTTTGGCGCAGGGGTTCTTGGTCGGTAATGGCGCTTTGAGGCATTATTTCAATTCCAGCGAAAAACGAATCTTTAGTTCAGGTTCATCATCGCCACGGGTGCGTACTTCAGACAACTTTTCTACGATGTCCATACCTTTCGTTACTTCTCCAAATACAGTGTATTTTCCATCCAGGTTGGGAGCACCACCGATGGTTTCAAAAATTTTGAGCTGCTCGGGCTTGTATTTTTCGGCCAATTCTTCCAGGTCTTCATTCAAAAAACGCCGCCCCCGTACAATGTAAAACTCGGTTGCAGAGGAGTTATTATTGGGATTACCTTCGTCGAAATGCGCCATGGCCAGGGCGCCGTATTTGTGCAGGCGTTCGGGGCTGATTTCGTTGGGCACCATGTATTGGTAGTTGCCTTCTGTTTCGCTCCCGCCTTGTACCATAAAACTACTGATGATGCGGTAAAAATGGCCTCTTTTGTAATGCCCTGCCTTGATCAAACGTACAAAATTGGCCCGGTGCAAGGGAGTTTCGCTAAAAAAGCGAAGGTGGATATCCCCCTGGTTGGTATGGATGACTGCCTCGGTTTCGGGATTGGCTTTACCGTAATCACTCAATACCTTAGCAACCTGATCCTGGGGAATTTCCAGGTTTTCGTTTTTGCAGGACCAAAAACAGCAAGTGATGCATGCAATGACAATAAGAACTCTCATGAACGCTACCAAATTTAATTACAAAGGTAAGTAAAGCAACTCTACCCTGTGATGATTTATTATCTTTGAGCTTCAATTTTCCATTATGCAGCTATACGATCAAATTCAGGAAGCACTTTCTTATTTGCGTTCAAAAACAGATTTTGAACCCGATTTTGGCATCATCCTCGGTACTGGCCTCAGCGATCTGGCCCAGGAAATCGACCGGGTGGCTGTTTTTCCTTACAAAGATATTCCCCATTTCCCCATCTCCACAGTGGAAAGCCACAAGGGTGAACTGGTCTTTGGTTATCTGGCTGGTCGTAAAGTAGTCGCCATGGCTGGTCGCTTTCATTACTATGAAGGTTATAGCATGCAACAAATCACTTTTCCGGTACGCGTGATGAAGTTTCTGGGTATTCAACGCCTCTTCATCAGCAATGCCGCAGGAAGTGTCAATCAACACATTTACGCCGGAGATTTGGTGTTTTTGAAAGACCACATCAATCTGCAAGCAGATAACCCTTTGCGTGGCCACAACGATGAGCGCCTGGGGCCACGTTTTCCCGATATGTTACACGCCTACGATCGTGCTTTGAATACGCGTGCACTTGAAATTGCCCGCACTCAAGGGGTTGCGGCACACGAAGGGGTGTATTTGGGCTTGCAGGGGCCTAACCTGGAAACGCCCGCTGAATACAATTTTGCACACATCATGGGGGCCGATGTGGTCGGGATGTCTACGGTGCCAGAGGTATTGGTGGCTCGCCACATGAGTTTGCCCATTTTTGTGGCCAGCGTGGCAACGAATCGTTGTTACCCCATTGAGGATATCCGGGAGACAAGTCTGGAGGATGTCGTAAATGTGGCAAAAGGGGCGGAGAAAAAATTGTCGGGGATTATTAAGGTGTTGTTGACGGAGTTGTAAACTTTAAGGTCTTGCACTCCGCTTGTGCACCCGCAAAGTCCGCAGCACCCCTTTTTGATCGTTGACCAGGGCCGCCAGATAAATCCCATCCGGCAAACCAGCTACCCGGTAACGCGCACCTTCCTGAGCATTAAATTCACGCATTTTACGGCCAATCACATTGTACAAAACCACCCGATCCACATTGTCGATGCGGTTGATTTGAAAATAATCGGTGCTAGGGTTAGGGAACAACTGTACGTTTTCCAGCCGAATATCCCGGGTACTGGTCGTTACGCTACGGATGTTGGCTTCAAAGTTTAAAGTGGCAATTACTGTATCTGGTTTGGAGGCAAAAGACAAAACCACTGGAATTTTCCCCGTACCCGCCGTGCCATAAGGCAGGAAATACATGATCAAATCGGCCTTTTTACCGGGAGGAATCACAAAAGGTTCATTCAGCCTCAATTTGGGATCGAGGTTGGAAGAAACAATTTCATCGTAACAATTATTGTTGTCGCATACGCGGGTTCCCCACTTGCTTGGGCCGGTTAATGCCATTCTGCGCCAGATGATTTTGGCTGTATCCTTGGAAGTATTGGTAATCGTGATGGGCACCTGCACGTCCAGGAAGGGGTCGGTCAGGTCAACAGCAGCATCTTTTTTGGCTGAATTGGTCGAAAAGGTCAAACCACTCGATTGGGCAAAACAGCCCAGGCTACCAACAAAAAAGCAAATTAAAAGTAAATTGTATTTCATGGGTTACGGTTTGTTACTGTCTGGATTAAATTATTTACTGCAAAAATACAAGTAAAGCTATCAAAGGTCAAGACTTAACCCCAGGTTTAGGAGTAACTTAACACATGACTTGTCCCCGATAGGACAATTACATCGTATATTGGTGTGTGTTTGATACGGGGGATCGTGACAATAACGTACTTCGTAATCAAATTTTATTGTCAGATCAAATTTTAACCTAATTCCTATGCACATCGCCATCATCGGCAACGGCATCAGTGGCATTACCGCAGCGCGCACCTTGCGGCAGCTCAGCGCAGATTGCCAGATCACCGTTATCTCTGCCGAGTCTGACTATTTTTTCTCCCGCACGGCCCTGATGTACGTATACATGGGACACTTGCGCTGGAAGGACATTCAGCCTTACGAGGATTGGTTTTGGGAAAAAAACAGGATTCAGCTTAAAAAAGCCAGGATTCAGTCCATCGATACCCAGGCAAAAACCTTACACAGCGACAGTGGCGAACCAATCAGCTACGATAAATTGATCATTGCTTCAGGCTCCCAACCCAATAAATTTGGCTGGCCAGGGCAAGATTTATCAGGTGTACATGGCTTGTACAGCAAGCAGGATTTGGAGGCCATGGAAAAAGGGAGCGTCGGCTTACAAAGTGCGGTGATTGTAGGTGGCGGGCTGATCGGCATTGAAATGGCTGAAATGTTCCACTCCCGGCACATTCCGGTGGTCTTTCTGGTGCGGGAGCCCAGTTTTTGGAATGTGACCCTGCCCGCTGAAGAATCAGACATGATCAACCGACATATCCGGGAGCAGGGCATCGACCTGCGTTTGAACACGGAATTAAAAGAAATCATCGGCGATGGTACGGGCAAAGTTGGCGCAGTTATCACGAGTACAGGTGAACGCATCTCCTGCGGCTATGTAGGCCTTACCGCTGGCGTCAGCCCCAATATCGGTTTTTTACAAGGTAGCGGCATTGCGACCCAACGGGGAATTCTGGTAGATGCCTACTTACAAACCAACGCCCCCGATGTGTACGCCATTGGCGATTGCGCAGAATTGCAGCAGCCCAATCCCGGCCGTCGCGCCATCGAGCCTGTATGGTATACCGGAAGGATGATGGGAGAAAATGTGGCGCACAATATTTTGGGCAAAAAAATCACCTATCAGCCTGGCATCTGGTTCAATTCCGCCAAGTTTTTCGACATCGAATACCAGATTTATGGCCAGGTTCCAGCGCAGTTAAAGGCTGGCGAGGCGAGTTTGTATTGGGAACACCCGGATGGCAAAAAGAGCATCCGCATTGTGTATGATCAAACGACTAGTGCCGTGTTGGGCTTCAACCTAATGGGCATTCGTTACCGCCATGAGGTGTGTGAGCGCTGGATTCAGGGTAAAACGCCGCTGGAAAACGTCTTGCAAAACCTGTCATTGGCCAACTTCGATCCCGAGTTTTTTCCCGAATACGAAGCAGCCTTATTGGAAAAATACAGCACTGAAACCGGAAGAAAAATACAGCGCCGTGCCAAACGCAGCCTTCGTTCTGTCCTCCAATTTCTTAAATCAAGCCAAGCATAAACCATGGAACCAAATTTGTCGATCATCAATCAAAGCGCCCATTACGGGCTGAACCTGGGGCAAAAACTGGGCTCTGTCCTGGCTGGATTGGGCATGTTGCTGCTGAGCCTTAATCTGTTTGGGGTGCAGTTCCCTTCTTCATTTGGTTTTTTGATCTTGTCTCTGGTGCTGGCGAGCGGTGGGATTTTAACTTATGCCTGGTACACCTATAATGGGCATAGCGCTGGCATCAAAAACAACGGGGTCTGGTTCAATTCCTTGTCCAACCGGGGTTTTTGGGGCATGCTCAGCGCGGTGCTCATCACTGGGTTTTACGTGTTCCTTTACTTTATGCCGCAATACCTGGGACAAGGTCAAAACGGAGCGGCGAATAGCGGGCTAATCGCTTTTTTTGACCCCCTGAGCCAATTCCTGAAAAAACAACCCGCCAGCCAATGGTTTGTTTACGGCGTATTGTACACCCTGAGTATCCTGGCGATGGGCCTCAAATTCATCTGGAAATACCGCCACAACCGTTACCAGGTTTTGCGGACCTGCTCGGTGATGTTTTTCCAAACGGGCATTGCATTTTTGCTCCCGGAATTCATGCAGCGCCTCAACCAGCCCTACTATGACTTCAAAAACATGTGGCCCTTGGACTATGATTTTTTTGAAAAAGGGCAAATGGATTATTTGCTCAATTCGGGTGGAGTGGGCCTGTTCATGATCGTTTTTGGCGTAGCCATGATCTTCATCATATCCCCCGTGCTGACCTATTTTTATGGCAAACGTTGGTATTGCTCTTGGGTTTGTGGCTGTGGGGGGCTGGCCGAAACGGTGGGTGACCCATTCCGGCAACTGAGCGATAAGTCACTGCGCGCCTGGAAAATTGAACGCTGGTTGATCTACAGCGTTTTGGTTTTTGTGGTGATCATGACCGTGGCGGTTTTGTACGCCATTTTTCACCAAAACCCAGCGGGATATTATGTGACGCGGGATTTGTTTTTGGTGCTGGTGTTGGCCATTTTTGCAGGGCTGGGGCTAATCTTGTGGCTGCGCCCAAAGTATCTGCAACAAATTCCTCGTTCGGTCAAAATCACCGCCAGTAGCATTTTTGCCTTAATTATTGCGTTGACCACCCTGGCGTATTTCACCAATAACCCGAACGTGTTTTTTATTCCTGCCGATTGGCTCAAGGCCTGGTATGGTTTTTTCATCGGTGCGATTTTTTCCGGGGTGATCGGTGTAGGTTTTTACCCATTGATGGGCAGCAGGGTTTGGTGCCGTTTTGGCTGCCCGATGGCGGCTATTTTGGGCTTGCAGCAAAAGTTTTTCAGCCGTTTCCGCATCACCACCAATGGCGGGCAATGCATCTCTTGTGGCAATTGCTCCACCTACTGCGAAATGGGCATTGATGTGCGGGCTTACGCGCAAAAGGGGCAGGACATCGTGCGGGCTTCCTGTGTGGGCTGCGGCATTTGTGCAGCGGTATGCCCCCGGGGAGTGCTGAGGCTGGAGAATAGCGCGATTGATGTGCATACCAGAGCGGAAGCAGTGCGGGTGATCAGGTTAGATCTGGAAAAAGGGGCAACACTTTAAAGGGGCACCAAAGCCAAGGTAAGTATATAGGTTCTTCAACGCAGCAACTGCATCAAACCTGCAGACTGATGCGTTGGAGTATCCTCATCCAGGTCTTTAAAGCGGTAACGAACGCGGTAGGCATAGATGCCATTGGGTGCATTTTGCCCCCGTAACTGTCCATCCCAGGACTCACTGATTTCTTGGCTTCGAAAAACCATACCTCCCCAGCGGTCAAAAACAATGACTTCATAGTCCAGCAATTCACAAGGCGAAACTGGCCCCCAGGTGTCGTTGTGTTGGTCCTGATTGGGTGAAAAAATATTGGGAATATAAAGGTTACAGTTGCAAAGCATAGGTTTTTCCAGCAATTCAATGCTGTCGCGCAGGGTGCAGCCACCCGATTTGGTTTCGACCCAGTACAACCCGGGGTCTTGTACCACAATTTTGGTGGTAGTCTCGCCAGTACTCCATTGGTAAGTGTCAAATTTTGGGGAGGCATCCAGCGTCCTGCTTTCCAACTCGCAATAGGTGCTATCTCTGCCCAATTGAACACTTGGGCAGACCAATGAAAAATCATCCACAAAAACCCAGGCTTCTCCGGCACATTCTACAATCACTGTGAGATAAGCCGCCCGGATGGGGGGCTTAAACTGTAACTGGCGGCGGGTCCAATCGTTGCTGAGCTCAAATACGGTGTGCAACAACTCGCCATGTGAATTGGGACTACTGGCTACCCCGATGGACAAACGCGCCGGACCATTCACCAATCGACCAAGCTTGAAGTGGAATTGCAGGGTGTAGGTTTGGCCGGGTTCCAGTGGCTCTGACAATTGTAAGCCGATGGCGTCGGTAATCCCCGCAATCGCTGTCAAGGCCACGAAGGTATTTCCTCGGTAGGCTGGCCCATAGTTGCAACTTGCATTGAGAATGTCCAGTTCATTTTTTTCACCAAACCCTACCACATTGGCCATCTGAGCCGTAAATGCCGAATTGCTGAGGTTGTACCCGCAGGTGTTGCCTACACCTTCAAAACTGCCGTTGAGGATGCGTTGGGCCATGCCGTAGTGGGGCAACGCCAGGGCAATGGCAAGGAGGAGGAGGGCCAATCGCTTCATGGTGTGGTGCTTGTGATCTTGGGAGGAAGGTACGGGAAGTTTGGGAATTGTTGGGGGAAAAATGAGGGACAGCGGTTAGTTTGTTGTCTCTAGTCTTGCCCTCATCACACCACACTCCCCTCCAACCTCTCCACCATTTCTTCCATTTTCTTCTTCGGCAAGCGCGGATTACAACGCTCCAACCTCCTAATCAGCGCAATCGCCAATTGGGGTGTACAAATCTGTTGTTCTGCGAGTTGATTGATGACCCAGAGGGAGCCAAAAACGGTGAGGCCATTTTCCTGGGCTTCTTTGCGGAGGTCGCCATCCCCACTGAGCAGGGGGCATTGGCGCTGGACGGCGAGAAAAAGAACCGATTTGTCGGTGAGGCGTTTGAGGTTGCGGCGGGTGCGGAAGCGGAGAATGTGGAGCATCTCCTCGCCGCTGAATTCGATGATTTCGACCCGTTCGGGTGTCAGGCAGCGTTCCAATGTGGCTTTTTGATCGGGGTGGTTGATTTCATTCACCACAAAGCCTGTTGTCAGGATGTGGTAATCCAGCTGCATGAAGTACTCCAGCGCACCCGCTTTGATGAGGTCGATGAAGACGTTGGTGTCGGTGATGATGAGGTCCTTCATGCCAGTTGTTCCAATTTGTCCCGAAATTCGCCCAAATTCATTTCAGCCAGATGGGCGGCATGATTGATCGAAATGACCTCCTGGCCAATCGCCCGGTAGAGGAGTTGGATGAAACGCCGGGGGCGCTCACGGCCACTGAAATCACCAGGCTCGTCGCGGTGGTAACCTTTGACCCGGTAATTGGTATTCAACCTCCGGTACGTATTGGCGTTGATGATACCCAGGTGGAGGGCACGTGGAAATAGCGCCGCAATGGAAATGCCCCAACGCTCCTTGATCAGCTCCAGTTCCTGCAAGAAAAAATGAAAGCGCTCCTGCGCCATTTCACCCCGCGCCATTTCCGCAGGGTAAAGCACCGCCGAGGCGAAGGTATGGCAAAGCCGTTCTACGTCCTTTTCTTCCAGTCGGGTATCAAAAGTCAGGCTGTGGTGCGCCAGTTCGTGCAGGGCGGTGAAGCGTTTGCGTACAGCGTTGTGTTTTTTGTTGAGCACAATGATGCGATGCCCTTGCACCAAGGCTTTAAGCCCGTCGAAGGCATCATCGGCATCCACTTCGAGCACTTTGAAGCCCTTGTCCTCCAGCATTTCGATTACGCTGGGGATGGGGTCATAGCCCAGGTTCCATTGTTTGCGCAGGGCTTCAGCGGCAGTTTCAGCATCAGTACCACTGCGTACGGCCAATTCGTAGTGGAAATCGTGACTTTGGGCAGGCAATTGCAACAAGTGCTCCAATTCCAGGTATCTTTCCAAAAAAGCGCGGGCTTTTTCGATAACAGCAACTTCGGCAGTTTTACTCAAGCGGGATATTTTTTTGCGAAATTCAATGCCCTTCAATTCAACCTTTACTTCTGGTTCCGAAAAAAAGAAATCAACCGTTACACTCAAGGCATTGGCCAGACGAATCAATACGGCACTACCGGGCATCATATCCCCTTTTTCGTACTTGTTGAGGGCTTGCCGGGTCACGGCATTCTCCATTTTGTTCGCCAGGTCCTGTAGCGACAATCCCGCCATTTTTCGGGCGTTGGTGAGCCGTTGTCCAAATAAATTTTCCATCTTAATACTCCTTTCCCAATTTGGTGTAAAAAATTTGTGGTGGTTTTACAAACTGGGTTTTGGTTGACAAATTTACAAAATAATTTGTTTTTGTCAACCCATCAGAGTAATTATTTTTTACCCTTGGGATCAAAAGTTTTATTTTTGACTGACACACCAACTCAATATTCCTGATGACCACAAACAACATCCTCATCCGTGAAGGCAGCATTGCAGAAGCTGTAGCCTTAAGCATGCAGATTCCCGAATTCAAGGCACCTCACCAGGCCGAAGAATACCAAAAACGCCTGGAAGGAGTACCCAAACTCATCCTTGTTGCGGAAAGCGCAGGAAAAGTGGTGGGTTTCAAGGTGGGTTACGCCAAAGATGAACAGCTGTTTTATTCCTGGATGGGTGCTGTGTTGCCCGAGTTTCGGCAGTTTGGAGTAGCCAAAGCATTGGCCATCCAGCAGGAGGAGTGGGCCAGATCAAGAGGGTTTACCTGCATTCAGTTCAAAACCCGCAACCGTTTGAAGGCCATGTTGCGGTTTGCGTTGGGAAATGGTTTTGATATCATTGAGGTGGAGCCGCGGGAAACGCTGGGAGAATACCGGATTTTATTGCAAAAAATGCTGTAGGGGCAACCCTTGCGGTTGCCCCTACAGCAACAACAATGACCGATCCCCCAAATACCGATCAATCACCTTCGGGAATGCGTATTTGTTTAATGTTCCACGTTTCACCCAAATCCAATTGACAGGTATGGGCGCAGGCAAAGCTTCCAAATCAATCTCCCAAAAACGCGCATTCACCACCTGATGGGTAAGCAATTGTTGAAACACCTTTGAGCCACTGTGCAAGGTATGCGGTGGTAAGGTAAGCCCGTTTTTTTCCAATAACTCTACTTGCAACAAGGCCCAGGTTTGATCCAAACCCCCATTTTCCAAGAGGGGGAATTGGTACAGTTCCTGCCAAATGTCTTTTTCTTCCCGCTTATGAATCAAAACCTGGCCCTCAAAATTGAACACGAGGTAATGGAAGAATCGCTCCGTTTTGACAATCTTTTTGCTTTTGACAGGCAATTCTCCAATGCGTTGCTCTTTTAAAGCTACGCAGCCAGATTGTAGTGGGCATTTTTTGCATTGCGGATTACGCGGCAAGCACACCGTGGCTCCAAAATCCATAATGGCCTGATTGTAGCGCCCCGCCTGATTTGTATCGAGCAAGGTTTCGGCCAGTTCCGTGAATTGTTTTTTCCCATCTGTAGTATCCTGGGGTGTACTGATGCCAAAAAAACGGGCAAGCACCCGAAAGACGTTGCCGTCCACTACGGCATATGGCAAATTGTAGGCAAAGGAAGCAATCGCAGCTGCGGTATAGGGCCCCACCCCTTTGAGCAAGCGGATGCCCTCGTAGCTTGTTGGGAATACCCCATCCAGCTCATGCGCAACATAGCGCGCAGCAGCCAGTAAGTTGCGCGCCCGGGAGTAATAGCCCAGGCCTTCCCAGAGTTTCATTACCTCATCGTCGGGAGCAGCAGCCAAGTCCTCAATACTGGGATAAGTTTCCACAAAACGCAGGTAATATGCCAGGCCCTGTTCCACACGGGTTTGTTGCAGGATGATTTCCGAAAGCCAGATGTGGTAAGGATTTTGAATTCCTTTCCAGGGTAAGGGCCGGTCTTCGGGATGATACCAGGCCAACAAAGCTTTTTGAAAAAAGTGGTGATACTCCATAGGTAAAGAGGCAAAATGAAACACCTATTTTTTTTCGCCCATACGATTGTGCACAAAAAAAATTAGGCGATGAAGATAAGTCTCCATCGCCAAAACTAGCTATCTAAAAATAAAAGGTTCAATTGGGTGATTTCAAGGCGGCAGTCGTGCCAGCTTTGAACAAGATCAACAAATGCAGTCATTACCAAACTCGGCGATTATTCCACATCGTCCAATACCATATCGGTGTAACGTTTACCGATCATTTCTTTGAGTTCTTTACGGGCAAAAAAGATGCGGCTTTTAACCGTTCCCAGGGGCAAATCCAGGTAATCGGCAATTTCCTGGTACTTATAACCCTGGTAGTGCATCAGGAAGGGAACCCGAATGCTGTCATCGAGTTTTTCGATCAGTTGCACGAGTTCTTTCATCATGATGCTGGATTCTGCCCGGTTGTCAATGGTGTTGGCGCTGGAGTTGATGTAGTACAAGTTGTCGGTGGAGTCAACAATCGTGTTGGCTTTGGTTTTTTTGCGGTAGTTGTTGATGAAAATGTTTTTCATGATCGTGAACAACCATGCCTTGAAATTGGTACCAGGGCGGAATTTGTCCATGTTGGTCATGGCCCGGTATGCTGTTTCCTGGTAAAGGTCCTTGGCATCCTCCGTGTTTTTGGTCAGGTTGAACGCAAAAGAATGCAGGAGGACGGACATGCTATCTAGTTGGGTATGGAAATCAGATGGGTATGACATGCTTGCTGGTTTTAATGGCTTTGACTGCGGTTAAACACAATTGTTGAATCAAAAGTAGACATTAGTTAAACAAAATGCAAGAAATTATACCTTTTTTTCAACACGAGTCTAAAATTGTTCAATCTGATTGGATTATTATTTTTGCAATCAATTGATAGCCTTTATTTTAAGTTAATTCTCAATTCTTTTATTTTTTCAGAAAAAAATGAAAGAATGAGTCTGGATTTCAGAATTCCTGATTTCATACTCCGTTTATCCGAGCATTAATAAGACAAAAAGCCAGCCTTGTATTTAAGACTAGCTTTTTGTTTAACTTTTTCCTTCAACAAAAACGTCTACTTACTTTTGTGCAGTCTGGATGAGCCGTAGGGCAACAAAAGCAAAAATGATGTTCGGCAACCATGCTCCCAACCATACCGGGATGGTTTGCCCCAAAGCAAATACGTTGGTGAATTTTGACAAAAACACAAAAATGGCCCCAACCCCAATCCCCAGTGCCAGGTGAAACCCAAATCCACCCCGTACCTTGCGAGAGGCAATCGCCATACCAATAAAAGTGAGGATAAAAATGGTTACGGGGTCTGCGGTGCGGCGGTACAATTCAAATTCGTATTTGCGGGTGTTGCTGGCGCCACGAGCGTTTTGTTGGTTGATGTAACGCATCAGTCGTGGAGTGACCATCATGCTTTGTTGGCTGGAGAAATCCACAAAATCTTCAGGATAAAGGCTCAGGGTGGTGTCCTTGGATTCAGATATATGCATCTCCAGTTTTTCCTTCAGGCCCTTAAAGTTGTGGGTACTGTAATCCCACAATCGCCATTTGCGGGTTTCGGGGATGAATTCGGCCCTGTCGGCTTTGGTATAGCTGATCAGTTCCTGGTTTTTAAAATGTTCGATGCGAAAATCGCGGGCGGTACTGTCTCCTTTGTTGTAAAAGCCGATAAACACTTTGGTGCCTGGTGCTACAAAGAGGTGAATATTGGTAGCCTTGCCCTTGTCGTCATTTTTGTCGATGTATTTATGGGTGATGTCCTGCCGGTATTTTTCTCCAATGGGCATAATGATATGGGTACAAAGCAGGTACAGCAGCGTCAAAAACGCAGCTCCAAAAAAATAGGAGCGCATCAGGCGATTGAAACTAACCCCGGCATTAAAAATGGAGATGATTTCTGAACTGTAGGCCATCCGCGAAGTGAAAAAGATCACGGAGATGAGGGTACAAACCGACCACAACTGGCCACCAATCCACAACATAAAACTGGGATAATATTGTAGCACGATCTCCTTGGTAGTAATGGGCTCTTCGATGAACTTCTCGACCTTTTCGCTAAAATCCAGGATGACCGCGATCATCAAAAAGATCAGCACGGTAAAAAAGAAGGTGGACAAAAATTTTTTGATTATGTACCAGTCCAGGATTTTTATGTACTTGTTCATTCCAGGTAATTGAAGTGCAAAAGTAGCTTTTTTTAAAGGAGTACCCAAGTGGTGAAGATGTGGATCATTTTTTTGCGAAAAAGCTAAAAAAGTTGTAACATCGTTGCTCAGTTATGTGGCAAAATAAATGTTTATTTTTTTGCCCTTTCATGTAAACGCATCCTAGTGAAATCAACTTTTTTACCTTCGCGGTTTTTTATTGTCTGTAGCGTGCTAACCCTGGTTTTTGCCCTGGGTTTTGCCATTCCTGTCTTGTTCCCGATTGGGCAATTTTTACTCTTCATCTTTTTAGCCTTGGTTTTAACCGATTGGATGCTCCTGTTTCAGGCAGGCGTGAATTTGAACGGAGTCCGTCGTTTGCCCCGAATGTTGAGCCTGGGAGACGAAAACCCGGTTTACCTTGATTTGAACAACGATTCCAACCTGGCCCTGCGCATCAAGCTCATTGACGAACTTCCAGAGCAATTACAAACCCGCAATTTTGTACAAAGTTTAACACTGCAAAGAGGAGAAGTCGCCTCCATTCGTTATGATTTACGCCCGGTAGAACGTGGAGAATACAGTTTTGGCGCAACCAACTGTTATGCAACTGGCTTGTTTGGGTTGGTAGAGCGGCGCTTTCAACTCAATCAAGACCCCATGAAAGTGGCTGTATATCCTTCCGTGATTCAAATGAAACAAATGGAAATGCGGGCTTTTGAACGCACCTCTACCCGCGAAGGCATCAAGCATATCCGCCGGATTGGCCATAGTTATGAATTTGAACAAATCAAAAATTATGTGGCGGGTGATGATTTTCGCAGCATCAACTGGAAAGCCAGTAGCCGCAAGGAAGGTTTGATGGTCAATCAATTTGAAGATGAACGGGCTCAGCAGGTATATTGCATCATCGACAAAAGTCGGGTGATGCGGATGCCTTTCAAAGGCCTGAGCCTAATGGATTACGCGAACAACGCAACCTTGGCCATTTCCAACATCATCATCAAAAAAT
>NZ_JANRKL010000053.1:0-14762 GCF_033763495.1 Haliscomenobacter sp.
AAAGGTGTAGGCTTCGCGCTCACCGAGTTGACTGATCAACCCGCTGGGCAAACGCATTCGACCTTTTTCGTCGATCTTGCATTCGAATTCGCCCAATAGTTTACGCATGGATACACCTTTAGAAGGTTTGTGTGTCCAAAATTAAGGACATTTTCCACAAATTTCCACTTTTACCCACTTTTTTACGCAAATTTTCCAACTTTTTTCCCACTTCCCTTTTTCAAAACTTACAATATCACTACTACAATTACAAAATTCTTTTTTTGATTACACATCGAGGTATTCTGGGATTAGTTGTCCGTGGGAAAAAGTGGGCGTAAAAATGTGTTTTGGGTTCATTTTTCCCCATAAGGTGTACAATAGAAGTGTACTTCGTATTTTTCAATACAAAAATAAACATTTTTTCAATTTAAAAAACCATTATAAACTTTTTTATCGCACCAACTGCACTTCCCCGTAACGGGTTTGTTCCCGGCCATTTTTTAACACTACATTGACCACATAAACGTATAAACCTTCAGGTGCAGGTTTGCCCCGGGAGGTGCCATCCCAATGAGTGGTTGATTCTTCGGATGATAAATCTTTGGCGCTGAATACTTGTTCGCCCCAACGGTCAAATACCCTTAGAGAAACAATGGTGAGTTCGGAAGAATTGGCAAAAAGCCCAAAAGTATCATTCACCCCATCATCGTTGGGAGAGAAAGCGGTAGGCATATACACTTTAAGGTAATCAACATCGAGGTAAACGGTGCTATCACACCCCAAGGTAGAAGTAATTTTTAGGGCATAGCGTCCCGGAGTGCGAATTTGGTGGATGCCTCCAACAGACACAAAATCCCCTTCAAGAATCCGGGTTTGCACCGAATCGATCAAATCGTCTTCCAGATTCAGGGTTAGTGTAACAATACTATCACAATTATAAATGGATTTAAAGGTTTCCACATATACACCCTGCCTGCTGATGTTGCTGTTTTTGAAACGAAAAGAAGCTCCCGGGCAAATTTTGTGCGTCACTGCAGTTTCGTCCACAGGAATTTCGTGGTGATACACCGCAGTGATACGGCAATCATTAGAGGATTCAATCCGTACTTGATAGGCACCTTCACCTTTGGTTACCAGCAACTCTGGTTCAGTTTCCCCAAGCAACGCGATCCCTTCCTTGTACCATTGATAAGAATAACCATTGATGGTAGGCACGCTAAGGATGTGTTTTTCACCACAAGGGTGGTTTTGGGGTGTGATGACGTATTCAAAATTGATGCGCTCGTCCAGAATGAGGTTGTCAAAAAAGTAATAAGTATCGGTGGTCCAGCTGATTTCCGTACAATCGGGCCCAATGGCAATGGCTTTAATGTCTTCTTTAGGCGTGACGTTAATTTCATATTGTTTCCATTCATTAACCCCACCGACAGATACTCGGCCTAATTCTACCCAACCGGGGCCATTCATCGGGCAACCATACCGTTCATTGCCTTTGCCAAAAGGCAGATACTTACAATCCGGGGTACCGTAAAACACCACATCCATTGGAGGGGAATTGACCGCATGTGTAAAACCAATCCAAAATTTAAAGCGGTATGCAGTATTGGCCTTGAGTGGGCCCAACAAACAAGCTCCGGTGTATTCCTTCCATTGTGGGTTTGAGTTTTGTTGCCCAAAAGTGCCATTGCGAAATCCAACAATGGCCTCTCCATCGGGGAAAGGAGTAGGAGCAGGAAGATTGGGTCTGCCAATCCAGCCACAGGTGTGAATGTAATCGGTGGTAGCTTCCGAAGCCTGAATCCAGGTAACCGCGCAGTTGAGTTGAGAACGATCCTGAGGGCAGCAGGTGTATTCTTCAAAGGAAGGGTTAGGAATCAGGGAAATAGGTTCGATCACCTTGCATTTACAATCGGTGGTATCATTGAGATCGATGAATCCGTCTCCATCGTCATCGATAGCATTGTTGCAAATTTCCATTCGGGCATTTTGTGCCGACAAAGACCCCATTGTCAAAAGGGTCAATCCAAAGGCAAGGAAAAGCAGTCTCATAGGCTGTTGGTCATGGATGTAAAATAGATGCGCAATCAGATTTCATTCGGTTCATTGGGCTACACATATTGACCATGTTTTAGGGTTTGTTCAAACCAGCATTTAAGATAGCAGAATTATTGGAAAATGAATTAGTTGACGTTCAGGAATATTAAATTTGGTTGTAGGAGTTACCACAGGGTTCTAGTCAGGGGTGACTGGCCTGTCTTTTTAAAAGTCCGGGAAATTACAGCGGGCGATTTATGAGGGTTGGATTAAGGAGAAGGTTTCACCTTGAAGACACGATGGTAGTTTGAAAGAACGAGGATTCATCACTAATTTTTAACAGAGCTAAAGCGGCATTTTTTTCCTTTGTTGTTAAAAAATGCCGCTTTGAATACTTCTTTGGGTTACTTCGAAGCAGCCAAACGCACTTTTACCTTCACTTCCCGCTGATCCCGCAGCAAGGTAAGCGTCACCTCATCCCCAGCTTGATAGTTCTCCAACTCCAGGATGAGTTCTTCTTTGGTAGCAATCCGTTTGTTGTTCAGGGCCATAATGATATCGCCCAAAACGATGCGGCCATATTCATCTCTACGGGTTGGGCGCAAACCAGCACTGGCCGCGGGGCCACCTTTAACCACGTCCATAACCAGAGGGCCTTCCAATTGATTCCGCTTGATGTCAGAAGTTTCTAGTAGCTCTACCCCAATGGTAGGGCGCATAATTTTGCCGAACTTGATCAATTCTGGTACCGCCCAACGCACTACTGCTACAGGAATGGAAAAGCCAATCCCTGCGGAGGCACCCGAAGGGCTGTAAATGGCGGTGTTTACCCCTATGAGTCGGCCCGAAGAATCCAACAAAGGCCCACCAGAGTTACCCGGATTGATGGCAGCATCGGTTTGAATGGCATCCCGCACGGGGAAGCCACTTTCCGTTTGGATTTCCCGCCCCAGGGCACTGACAATCCCGGTGGTCAAGGTTTGGTCCAAACCAAAGGGATTGCCAATCGCATATACCGATTGCCCGACGCGCAAATCTTCCGAAGTGCCCACCGGGATGGGGACCATTTTACTGTTAGGCGCTTTGATTTTTAGAACAGCAAGGTCCTTCTCAGGTGCAGAGCCCACCAGTTCTGCATCCCAGGTACTGCGGTCGCCCAAGGTTACCTGAGCTTTTGAGGCTCCCTGGATCACGTGATAGTTGGTAATGATGTGTCCATTGCGATCCCATACGAAGCCAGAGCCAGAGCCCTGTGGAATTTCCATCACGTTGCGGGTCCAGAAGTCCCGACGTACCACTGAAGTGGTGATGTAGCATACACTGGGTGCCGCTTTTTCGAACAGATCAATGGTGTGTGATTCTTCAGGGGTCATGCCCTCCCGTACTGTTGCAACCCGAGTAGGCAAGGAGCTGTGCCCCTTTTTGTCTCTGGCCACAACTTCGGTGGCAGATTCTTCATTGTTGTCTTTGTTCCTCCAAGCTGCGCCGGCAAAAAAGGCACCGACCAGGAGGAGGAGTGCAAGTAAAATGCGCATAAAGCCAGATGTCATTGTTTTGTAGTTGAGATGTTAAGGAGTTGAAAAGGTTGAGAAGGTTGAGAAGGTTGAGGCTACCGCGAGCGACTTAGACAAGAACATTTTCAAAATTGCTCGCGGCAGCCTAAACCTTCTCAACCTCCCTCAACCTTCTCAACTTTACTAGGTTTTTCTTTCTTTTTTCTTCGCCGCCGGGAACAGAATATTGTTCAAAATCAGGCGGTATCCCGGGGAATTGGGGTGCAAACTGAGGTCAGTTTCCGGGTCTTCGATGCGGTGCCGGTAATCTTCGGGATCATGGCCACCATAAAAGGTCCAAAACCCTTTGCCAAAAATGCCGTGGATGTAACGCGCTTCGTTGAGGACTTTGTTTTCGCCCAGGATGAGCACATTGTTTTTCAGGTATGGTTTTCTAAATGCCGTAGTTTGGCCCATAAACCCCTTAACTGTCCGGGTATGACATTGGGTAAGGATGCTAGGGACAGGGTCCCATTTGGCCGAAAAATCAAAAAGGCTGAAATAGTCCTGATCGGGGGAAACGTTCCGCATACGCCCCACGTCGATATTCGAAAATGCTCGCTCGAAGGGGCTATTGGCCAAAGTGAAATTTTTAAAGGCAAAGGTTTTTGAAAAATCGATCTTGGTCTGGGCCTGAGGGTCTTCGGGGTCCCCATCGTAAATTTCAGCACAAATGTCTACCCCTTCGGCAGCGAGGGCAATGTCGTAAGTATCGGTAGCCGAGCACATGGCAAACATAAAGCCGCCGCCACCGACAAAGTCACGAATTTTTTTCACCACTGCTAGTTTACATTCGGATACTTTATTAAAACCCAGGCTGCGTGCCAATTCTTCCGATCTCTGTTTGCTTTCTTCGTACCAAGTATTGGAGCGATACCCCCGATGGTTGCGGCCATGCTGCCCGGTAAAATCTTCGTGATGCAGGTGCAGCCAGTCATATTGGGCCAATTTATCACCCACCACCTCCCGGTCATACAACATATCAAAAGGAATTTCCGCGTAGGTAAGCACCAGTGTTACTGCATCATCCCAGGGCTGAATACTTTTGCCGGTCGTAGCATCCACTTCGGGGGAATAAACCGCAATTTTGGGCGCCTTTTCCAATTTCATGGCCTCCATGTTGGCCGCTGGATCGGCAATTTGATTGAGGATCACATTGAATTGAGCGTCGGGAACAATTTCGAAAGATACCCCCCTGGTGAGGCATTCCTTTTCAAAAGCCTTGTTGTGTTCAAAGGCAAAACTTCCTCCCCGGTAATTGAGCAACCACCAGGCCTCGACACCTTTATTCAGCACCCAGTAGGTGACCCCGTAGGCTTTCAGATGGTCTTTCTGTTTGTCGTGCTCCATCGGAAGCAGGATGTAAGCAGCTTTGAGTGGGCCAAGACTCACTCCTATCAACAGCAGGAAAAGGATGTATTTCTTAATCATTTCTACTCTATTTTGAAGGGTGCGTACAAATAGAGAACAATATTGGGGGGAAAGCTGAGGAATTGAGGCTACCGCGAGCGACTTAGACAAGGACTTTGTCAAAATCACTTGCGGTAGCCTAAACTCCTCAATTTTATTAGGTTTTCCGCTCCTTTTTCTTCGCTGCTGGAAACAATATGTTGTTCAAAATCAACCGGTATCCAGGGGAATTGGGGTGCAAGCTCAAGTCGGTTTCCGGGTCGTTGACCAAGTGGCGATAATCCTCGGGATCGTGACCGCCATAAAAAGTCCAAAAACCCTTACCAAAAATGCCATGGATGTAGCGCGCTTCACCGTGGGCTTTGTTTTCACCCAAGATGAGTACATTCGTTTTCAGGTATTGTTTTCTGAACGCGGTGGTTTGGCCCATAAAACCTTTGACGGTGCGGGTATGGCATTGGGTCAACATGGTGGGCACAGGGTCCCATTTGGCCGAAAAATCAAACAGGCTAAAATAGTCCTGGTCGGTGGGTACATCCCGACCGGGTGCCTGCCCGACATCGATGTTGGAAAATTCGTACTCCAGTGGGTTCCGCACCAGGGTGAAATTTTTGAAGGCAAAGGTATTGCTAAAGTTCAACTTGGACTGGGCATTGGGGTCCGCTCCGTCACCATCGTAAATATCGGCACAGATGTCGATACCATCGGCAGCGAGGGCAATATCATAGGTATCTGTTGCAGAACACATGGCGAACATAAAACCACCACCACCAACAAATTCGCGGATCTTTTTGACTACTGCTAGTTTTGACTCTGATACTTTGTTGAAGCCCAAACTACGGGCCAGTTCTTCGGACCTTCGTTGGTTTTCCCGGTACCAGGCATAGGAACTGAAGGAGCGGTAAAAACGCCCGTATTGCCCCGTAAAGTCTTCGTGGTGCAAGTGGAGCCAATCGTACTGGGCCAATTTATCGGCCATTACCTCCCGGTCGTAAATCACATCGTAGGGGATTTCGGCATAGGTGAGCACAAGCGTCACTGCGTCATCCCAGGGTTGGATGCGCTGGCCCTTGGAGTCGACATCGGGGGTATAGACAGCAATTTTGGGAGCCTTTTCCAACTTCATGGCCTCCATATTGGTCTCTGGGTCAGCGATTTGATTAAGGATACCGTTAAACTGGGCATCGGGGACGATCTCAAAAGAAACTCCCCGGGTGAGGCATTCCTTCTCAAAAGCTTTGTTGTGTTGGAAGGCAAAACTCCCTCCCCGGTAATTCAGTAGCCACCAGGCCTCCACCCCATTGTTCAGCACCCAATAAGTAATGCCATACGCCTTCAAGTGGTCTTTCTGCTTGTCAGGCTCCATGGGCAATAACATATAAGCGGCCTTTAGAGGGCCAAGGGTTGCTCCAATAAGCCCCAAAACAAGCAAGCATTTTTTGATCATCACCAAATTCATTTAAGTTCGTATTAAAAAACGAATTTATTACAAAACGAATTTACTGTCTTTTGGGTTGCTTGACGACAATAAATTTTCTCTTGCAACTATAGAGAGCGCAAAATCGTTTATATTTGCTGACTTCACGCTAGATAACCCGACAATTTAGGTACAATTATGGATCGTCTGACTTTTTCTTACCCTGCCTGGTTTATACTCTTTTGCTTGTTGCTAGGACTGGGCTATGCGCTACTCTTGTATTATCGCGATAATAGTTTCAAAGATCAAGCCCCCTGGTTGCGTTGGTTGATGAGCGGATTGCGCTTTTTGGGGGCAAGTTTTCTGGCGTTTTTTTTGTTGTCGCCGCTGTTGCGCTACAAACAAATTGACACGCGCAAACCCATTGTGGTCCTGGCACAAGACGCTTCAGAATCTGTAGGCAATGCAATTGGAAAAACCAAAGAAGAATACCAACAAAAACTCGAACGCCTGCAACGCGATTTGGGCAATGACTATGAAGTAAAGCCCTTTGCTTTTGGTAGTTCAGTACGGGAAGGTTTGCCTGACCAATACGAAGATAAAATTAGCAATCTGGCCGATCTGTTTTCCAATACCTATGACCTATACGGCGGTGACAACTTAGGGGCCATTGTTCTGGCCTCCGATGGCATTTACAACGAAGGCAATAATCCTTTGTATTTGGGTGAAAAAGCCGCAGTACCTGTATTTACTGTAGCCTTGGGCGATACAACCCCCAAAAAAGACCTCGTGTTAAAGCGGGTTTTTCACAATAAAATAGTTTATCTCGGGGATCAGTTCAGCGTTTTGGTCGACATTTCAGCCGTGAATTGTGCAGGGAATACCACCTCCCTTTCGGTGTACAAAGTAGATGGCGGCAAAACGCAGCTGGTGTCCTCCCAACCCTTGAACATCGATCGAAAAGATTATTTTTCCACTAAAGAGATCATCCTCAATGCCGATCAGGCCGGGGTGCAGCGCTACAGAATTGTGGTCAACAAGGTTCTGGGGGAAGCTTCCAGCAACAACAACAGCCAGGATATTTTTGTGGATGTTTTAGACGCCCGGCAAAAAATTCTGCTCCTGGCTCATTCGCCCCACCCCGATATCTCTGCCATCCGCCAAAGTATTTCTGCCAATAAAAATTACCAGGTTGAAGTAGCCGATTTCCGGGATTTCAAAGGCAATGTAGCCACTTATGACTACGTTGTGCTGCATCAATTGCCCGGCAAAGGAGTAGATGCTTCGGGCGTATTGGCCACTTTGGACCGGGAACGAATTCCCCGTTTGTTCATCACGGGTGCTCAAACGGATTATGGTCAGTTCAACCGGGTGCAAAATCTAGTTACCGTTCAAACCGATGGCCGCAATACCAACGACGTACAAGGGCGTTTTGCCGGAAACTTCGCTTTGTTTTTGTTGGATGACAAACTCAAAACCGAGTTCGCTAATTATCCTCCGATCCAGGCACCTTTTGGGGAATTCAAGGTAGGCGGTTCCGCGCAGGTAATGATGTACCAGCGCATCCGCAAGATCGATACGCAATACCCCTTGTTTGTTTTTGGTGAGCAGAATGGTGCGCGCACTGGAGCCCTTTTGGCGGAAGGCATCTGGCGCTGGCGTTTGTTTAACTTCCTCAATGTGGACAACCACGAGTTGTTCGACGATTGGGTGAGCAAAGTGACTCAATACCTGGGGGTAAAAGAAGATAAGCGTAAATTCCGTGTCAATGTGTCCAAAAACATCTACCGCGAAAATGAGCAGGTGTTTTTTGATGCTGAACTGTACAACAAAAGTTACGAGTTGATCAACGAGCCGGATGTACGCCTGGTCATCACCAGCGAAAAGGGCAAGGATTATACTTATACCTTTAATAAATCGGGCAAGGCCTATAGCCTCAATGCAGGTACGCTTCCCGTGGGGAATTACAAATTTGAGGGAAAAGTCAACAGCGGTGGCGAACAATTGAGCTACAATGGACAGTTTAGTGTACAGCCAATCCAGTTGGAACAGTACGAAACTACCGCAGATCATCGCCTCTTGCGTTTGCTGAGTCAGCAATACGGGGGTAAGATGGTGAGCCCTGCGGAAATGAATGACATTCCGGCCATGATCAAAGCGGTCGGTACGGTCAAACCAGTCATTTATGAAAATGCAACCACCAAATCCTTGATCAACATCCGTTGGTTGTTTGCGATATTGTTGTTGCTCATTGCATTGGAGTGGTTTTTGAGGAGGTATTTGGGGAGTTATTAAAAAAAAGTTGAACAGGCAGGATTCAGGATAATTTTGCCTGTTCAAACGGCATTTCTGGTTTTTCAAATGGCTAAGTTGACGAATTAGATTTTCAGTCGCAATACCCGCATAATTGGCAAAGTCTTAACCAAATTTCTGATCTGTTATCTTTACCACATGGAAAACATCTCTACATATACTTTACTTTTTGCGGTTTGTGGGCTGGTCATCCTCTCGTACATGTTCTCCATCGTTAACAGGCTTACCCGGATTCCCTCCGTTTTACTGTTGTTGGGAACAGGTATTTTTTTGCGGTATGTATCTGACTCAATGGGGCTAAATTTTGAAATTCCCCCGATGTTGGTTGAACTACTCGGCACGGTAGGACTGATCATGATCGTGTTGGAAGCCGGGCTAGACCTGGAAGTTACTCGGGATCGATTGCCGTTGATTGGCCGTTCATTTCTGTCCGCATTGGTTATTTTTATCGTTTCATCAATTGGTGTAGCAGGAATTTTGTACTGGTGGTTGCCCGAAACTCCGCCAATCTACTGTTTGGTGTATGCCATACCTTTAAGTATAGTAAGCAGCGCAGTGGTGCTGCCCAGTGTGCACCATTTGAGTCATGAAAAAAGGAGTTCCTGATTTATGAAGCTTCTTTTTCTGACATTATTGGAATCATGGTTTTTAATTTTTTTACAGCGGGGCATCACATTGGAGGTGGGGAGGTTCTTTGGTTTGCAGGAAGTATTGTGGTAGCGCTGGTTTTATCGGTCATCGTTTGCTTCGGCATGGTCTGGCTTTTGGTACAAAACCGGGTAGGCATCAAATTTTTTCTATCCTTTGCTGTTTTGATTGCCATTTATGTGGGCGGAAAAATATTGCATTTACCTGCACTCATCACCATTATGATGTTTGGTTTGGTTTTCAACAACTGGGAATTGATTAAATGGAAACCCCTTAAGCGCTTTTTCTCGGATGAAAGTGTCAACAATGAAGTTCACTTTTTAAAATCCATAACTGCTGAATCTTCCTTCTTAATTCGAACTTTCTTTTTTGTGATTTTTGGATATGGCATTGATTTAGCGTATTTTCAGAACATGCAAGTGCTGCAACTCGGTCTTTTGATTGTTGCTGCGCTGCTAGGTTTAAGATTCATTTACCTACGGATTGTACACCGTTACAACTTATTACCTGAGTTGTTTTACATACCACGTGGTTTGATCACCATCTTGTTGTTTTACAAAATCCCGGAATGGCAGCGCATTGAATCCTTCGACGAAGGGGTGCTGTTTTTTGTTATCTTAGCGACTGGGCTCATCCTGATGCTCGGCGCATTGTTTTATAAGGACCGTCCAATGGAGATTACAGGAATTGATGAGACAAAAAATGTGTAACCGAAGGCTGGGAAGTAGCAGATCACCTTTCTGATCTGATGCTTGTTTTTTCAACTTTTCCAAATTAAACATCATGCGGCTTGAAATTCCTACCAATGCTGAACGCTTTGGAGCTAATCTTTTTTATGAGGTTCAAAAAATCTATGAATTGGAAGGTGGTTATGGTACTGATTCAGAGTTTGATAGTCCCTTTCATGTCATCCAGCAGATTCCTTATGAGCGTTTGTACGAGATTGAGAAAGACCTGGCCATTGTTATTCCTGTAAAAGACGAGCGTTTGCGTTTGTTGGAAGGTGTTTTGTGTGGCATTCCCCACAATTGTTTGCCCATTGTGGTTTCAAATAGTAAAAACGAACCAATCGATCGATACCGCATGGAACGCAATATGGTAGATACTTTTTGCCGCCACGCGAAAAAAAAATACATCATTGCCCACCAACGTTCTGCAGAACTGGCCCGGATTTTTAAGGATGGCGGCTATCCCCAAATTCTGGATGACCAGGGCCTGATCCGCCATGGAAAGGCGGAAGGCATGTTGGCGGGCATTGCCCTGGCACATTTGGCGGGCAAAAAATATGTCGGATTTATTGATTCGGACAATTATTTCCCCGGTGCAGTTTTTGAGTATGTGCGCATTTTCTCCGCAGGGTTATCTCAGGGCAAGTCACCCTACTCGATGGTGCGCATCCAGTGGCACAGTAAGCCTAAAATTGTTGATGGTGAACTTTTTTTCACCAAGTGGGGACGCGTTTCGCGCATCACCAATCAATACCTGAACTTGTTTTTGAGCCACTATACCGGATACGAAAGTGAAGTACTGCGCACGGGTAATGCCGGTGAGCATGCCCTTTCAATGCCCTTGGCTTTGTCCCTGGATTATTCAACCGGTTTTTCAGTAGAAACGCACCATTTTGTTAGTTTGATGGAAAAATTCGGTGGAGTTTTACCAAGTCCAATCCCCGAAATCATGAAAAATGGTGTGGAGGTCTTTCAAATAGAGTCGCGCAATCCACACTTTCATGATGCAGCAAAAGGAGATGATCATATTCAGGAAATGATTGAGTACTCTCTTTCCGTGCTCTGGCATTCTTCCATTTGCCCGAAGAGTTTAAAAAAGGACATTTCCAATGAATTGAGTCGGCTCAAAATTGTAAGTAAAAAAGAGGAACCCATTAAACTTCGGCAATATCCAGTGCTCTCATCGCTTAATTTTACTGCCGCCGCCTGGAAAATTGATTGGCAGGAACATGGTAATTTTTCCCCCTCATGATCCAATTGCCGATTACAAGCGACCAGGCATTGGTGCTCTTCAGTGATCTGGATGGCACCCTGATCGATCACCATACGTACGACACCCGTGCAAGTGAAGGGGCTTTACGCCTGCTGGTCGGTCGGTCGGTGCCCTTGGTATTTTGTTCATCCAAAACTTTTGCCGAGCAAAGCTATCTACAGCGCCAACTGGGCATGCGACACCCCTTTATTTTCGAGAATGGCAGTGCAGTCGCCATCCCCGATGGGTTCTTTCCTGAAAAATGGTACAGTACTGCCCATACTAAAGCGGGTTACGATATTGTTGTATTTGCACATGCTGATGCACTGAATTTGGGTGCTACTTTGCAACAGATTGGGGGGCTCAAGGGGTACAAGGTTGCTTCGGATGCCGAATTGTCCGCAGCAACTGGCCTGAGTGGAGACGCACTTATCCGTGCTCGTGAGCGTTGGTTCACCGAAACCCTGCTTTCGCCTCTGGCTGGAGAACATCTGCGCGAGGTCGAAAATCTACTCCAAGCCGTGGGCTATTCCCTGAGTCGGGGCGGTCGTTTTTTTACGGTGCAGTCTGCTCGGGTCAATAAGGGGAAAGCGGTGCTCTGGATGATGGAATTGTTTCGGCAAAACTATGCTCAAAGCCCGGTTTTTGCAGCGATCGGTGATAGCCCCAACGATGTGCCGATGTTGGAAGTGGTCAATGTCCCTTTTTTGGTACAAAGGCCCGACCAGACCTGGGCTGAGGTAGAAATTCCCCAGATAATCCGCATTGACGCAATTGGTCCCAGCGGGTTTGATAAAACGGTAAAATTACTATTGGAGTAAATGCTAACAGCAAATCCAATGGTAACTTTTGGTTAAGAACATTGAGATTTAACTTTCACACCCACACTTTCACACCCTATTTCCCCATTGTTTCCATTGATACACTTCGCCGCCCAGAAAAACCACATAAAAGCCAAGCACATCGGGGCGCGAAAAACGTTCGCTGCGCATGTATTCATCCAATTGACTTTCAGCTTGCTCGATCACCTTTTCCAGGGTGTTTTTGGCTGATTTTTTGACGTATTTCAGTTCCAGAACAATGTCGTATTTAATGGGACGGTTGGGCATCCTTTCCAGAAAAATATCGGGGTAGCCTTTTTTGCTTTCGTATTCGCTGTGAATGTAATAAGATTCGTAAGGGAACAGGAGGCCGATCATCAAGGTTTGTAAATGTTTCTCGCCGTAGGACAATTCATCTCGGTTGGAATGGTTTTCGGCTAAAACGTATTCTACAATTTTGAAGAAAGGCTCAGGATTGCCTTGGCTGATGAGCGCTGAAATGGTTTGGGCAATCGGCCTTTTGGTTTTGGCGAAGCGGGTTTTGGCTAAAAAAATGGCCGTGAAATACTCAAAGTAGAGTTTTTTGATGACATAATTGGGCACTTCGAAGCGCCAACCGATGTCGGAGACCTCCCTAAAACTGAGCATGCCCATGTAAAAAAGCAAGCTTAAAAAATCGTCTTGGGTAAACTCTGCTTCTAAATTGTACAATCTCGTAAGGGGAAAATCGATGTATCCGTCTTCAACCAGGCTTTCCAGGAGTTCAAATTTTGCTTCTTCTTCGCCCCCAATTTTAAAAATATTTCGTACTTTCCGGTAATCCGAAATCACGTTGGTATCCAGCATCACCTCAGGGTATTTTTGCATGATGCTGTACTCTTTCAAGAAATAAAGCACCATATCCGGGTTGAATAGACGGATATGGACCTGATTGGTAAACCGATACCCATTGTACCATTCTTTCAGGTCGTGCATCATTTCAGGGATTACCTCAAGCGGAATGGAGGATTGATGCAAAATGGCTTCTACTTCTTCATGCGTAAATCCCATCATGTTGTGAAAAATGGGATTCAGGCTGATGTTGTCGCTGATGTTGAATCCGCTGGTCAAAGAGTCCAGGGTGATGGGGGAAACGCCAGTGATGAAAATTCGGTCGATGATCCCTTCCCCGGTTGCTGATTTAAGGCTTTCATAAAATTTGCGCACAAACCCGTTTCTACTTACATCGGATTTGAAACGATCCAGGTCAAAAGACAATAACTCATTGGCAAAATGGTCGTATTCATCAACGAGTAGATAGATTTTGTGGGGAATTTTATTTGACTTGGTGATGCCGAAAATCGTTTTTACGATTGCTTCGGGGCTCGTTTGGGTCAAGATGGTCTGCTTGTCTTCTTCACTGAAAAAATCACTATAAGCGCCTAAAAAAGTACGCGCTCCCAAAATGACATTGGTCAAGAACCCTTGATAAGTGCTTTCGTGAGTTGCGGTATCAATGCGGCTAAATTCAAAACGCAAGACCAGATAAGTATTTGCTGCTTCGGTTGGGTGCTGCCCAATGTACAAATTGCCAAAAAGATTTTGAAATTCAGCTTTATGCTCCAATCCATAATAGTGGTGCAAGGTGCTAATAAACAGACTTTTGCCAAAACGACGAGGGCGCAAAAAAACAGGATAGTTGGAATTCCATTTTTCGAGCTGCTCAATGAAAAAGGTACGATCCTGGTAGAAATAATCTTCCAGCATTAACTTTTTAAAGTCACTTTCTCCATATGGAATCTTGATCATCATCCAGTTATTTGAACGTAAAAGTACAAAATGTTGTTGCTGTTTACAAGTCTACACTAAACGAATGACGAATTCAGTCCCCATTCCCTTCGTGCTATCTACCGCTAAAGGTATTGAGGATGGTAATTGTTACGTTTTTTCAAGAATACGAGTTCTAGTTGTTCAATTCAGGATTAGGGCACTCGCTATAATCTAAAATTTTCGCAAAAAAAAAGGAGAGCATTTGCCTGATCAGCAAATGCCCTCCTTTTTTATCCAAACACATCAATTGTGTGTATTACCAGGCCATATCGTCTTCCTTAAAAGGAGTGCCGGATGGTTCCAGTTTTTTTGCACTAGGCTGAGCCGGAGTGGCTGGGCGTTGTTCTTTAACTGGCTCATCGTCAAACTCTTCATCTCCACGGTCGTCGCGCTCATCAAAATCCTGAGCGTCATATTCTTCGTGCCGACGCGTAAATTCGTCGTAGTCGTATTCTGGCATCAGCTCCGTTTTGATGTATTCGACTACCTCTTGTAGGGAATCCATAAAACGGTTGAAATCTTCTTTGTACAAGAAAATTTTGTGGCGCTCATAGCCATCACCATTGAATTTACGAGTGCTTTCGGTAAGTGTCAAATAGAAATCTTCACCCTTCGTTTTGCGAACGTCAAAAAAGTACGTCCTTCTCTTACCCGCGCGGATTTTCCTCGAATACACGCTCTCAAATCTCCGTTGGTTTCTCTCGTGATCCACTGCTTTGGTTGTTTTAATTTACCGGATAAATAAGATTACCACTGTACAAAAGTAAGTAATTGCCTGAATAATCAAAGAATTCG
>NZ_JANRKL010000054.1:0-3666 GCF_033763495.1 Haliscomenobacter sp.
CTTGCGCAAACTGAAATGAGCGCGTATATTTGCGCACGCTTTTGAGCAAAAGGCTCAAAAAACCAAATACAAGGGTGATTAGCTCAGCTGGTTTAGAGCATCTGCCTTACAAGCAGAGGGTCGGCGGTTCGAATCCGTCATCACCCACGAAGATTTCAAAAGGGTTACAAATTCATGGATTTGTAACCCTTTTCTTTTTATACTCAACTCGTTCAACATTCTAACGAACTAACTATTGCCCTACTTTATCTTCATTTGAACCTCTTTCCATTCCCCCTTCGCCGCTTTAAAATCCTCCTGAAATTTCGCGCTATAGCTCATCAGTTCCAGCATCTTATGCGCCAAAATCCGAGAAGCCTCATTGTCGCTAGGATAATGAATCCCCATAATTTCTCTGGATTGCCTAATTTCCTCGGCTAGATTTAAAAACTGCTGCCTTTTTTCAGGGAACAACTCACTCCAAAAATAGGCCTGGATATACGCCCACAGGGTATGCCCGCTGGCAAACGAGGGTGAACCCATAACGGCGAGGGCTTGCAATTTGGGCTCCAGTTGATAAGGTCGAGCCCTCAGGTTCTGGTATTTTACACTGAACTCCATGATGCGCATGTCCTGCATGATTCCCTTCAACACCTGAGCGGTTTTGGGAAAATGTTCTGCTTTGCATTGCTCACCCAAAATCTCCCTTCCTTCAAAAAACAAGTCTTGCAGGTTTCGTTGGTACCCAGGATGCTTTTTTTGCAAATCCACGTGAGGCCAATAACCAATATCGCCAAGAAAGGTAACTCGTTTGCTTTGCTCAGGAGTACGTTTATTTTGCAAGGTTAAGAGATAGTCTAATTCGGCCCGGGTTTGTGCCGAACTATTAGCAGGAGCAAGCAGCCAATTTTGTAAAGTGCCTACTTGCGTTGTGCTAAGGTAGTAGGGCTGTACCAGGCTGTAGGTAATTGACCATCCGTATTTCTCCGGAGGGAAAGCAATTGTATCCATCCAGGCGCGCTGGCTATGGGGTTCTGGGGATTGGGCTTGCAGGATTTTGTAATGTCCTGAACTAGGCTCAAGCGGATGAATGCCTTGAGCAAAAGTGGAAAGGCTACAAAGCACCAGGAAAAAAGCTGCCATAAGTTTCATGTGGCCAAGTGTTTGGTTATGAATGGTGTTAATAAGGAATTTTCGAGACATCATGAAATGATAAGCAGGGCAAACCAGATTTGCCCTGCTCCTTTGGTAAATCTAGCAGCAGCCAGTTCCGCAGCAATTGTCATCACCGCCGCAGCAATTGGCTTTTGCATTCATCAAATTAAGCATGGTTGAAAGTTTTAAATAGTAAGGCCGCAATAGTGCGGATTTTCTTGAGGGGAGTAGTCTATTGTCGCCGATCAATCGTAATATTACGATTGGTTTTTTCAAAAAAAATCAAACTCTGATGATGCTTGATTTTTTTGATGCTCCAAATTGAAAACGATACCTGCTTGAGTGATCATTTGTTCTAAATTCATCGCAATATTACGATTGATTTATTTTCCGCGCAAGTTTTTTTTCAAACAAGTGCAAATTATTTTCTCGAATATTTTGACAGTAATGGATCCAGAAGAGATTGCAGGGAGGTAATTATTTTTTACGTTTGATTTTTGCCAATCCTTCATCCACCGCCACCGCCTCGTACACATACGCCTGTACCAACTCCACATCAATGTCCTCCACCCGCTCAAAATCCCGCCAGGCCACCTGCTTCCGCCCTTCCAATTTCAGATAGCCCATTTCGTCCGTCAATAAATGGCCTTGGGCAAAGCCCAACCTTACACCAGTGTAACTTTGTTTTTTGCCCCACAACACCGAACCAGGCCAAATAAAGCAGATGGTTTTGTGCCGTTTGAAATAAGGAACATTGTAGCTCAGCTTTTCGCTCACATCTGGAATACAATCGTAAATGAGTTGCCGCAAAAACTCTACCACTTCCAATTCATCAGGCGGCAGAAAAGCCAAAAACTCCTCTATGGATTGGAAATTGACGTTTTGCATTTTGGGCTTTTCGTTAGGTTTAGGCATGACAGGCGTTATTTAACAGGCTCGCGCAAAATGGTTTTTAGTTTTTCGGGAGCGGTTTTGCGAAAGTCAGAAAGGTAAATTTCGTGGTGCAATCCATTTCTGAGCATTTGATTTGCTTCCATAAATTTCCCCATTTCCAACAGGGTCTCAATTTCTGTAGAAAAAGGGCCAACGTGTAACATTTGGACTACTTTGCCCTCATTCATCTGGTACAGGCTGATGTTCTGAGCCCAATCCACTTGTTTTTTAACTACTACGCTTTGAATGGCCTTTTCCACCTCTGCTGCTGTAACATATTCAGGCATACGAATGAGTAAGCGGTATTCCCATTCTTTGCGTGGCACTTTTTGTACCGATTCGATCATGGACAATCCAGCGTATTTTTTTTCATCAAACCACCATAAACCTTCCAGTTTGGCTACCACAAAATCCAGTCCTTTTTGTTTGTAGGCAAATTTGAGGGCATAAGCCGTAGTGTACAGAGCTTGAATGTTAGCGCTAAAATCAGCATCATCCGGATCGCCCTGGCCGGGGATGGATAGGAATTGCGCAGCTTCAATCTGGGCAATAGTAGGTTGCGTTTTGGCCGTGTAGTAACTTTTGAACTGTTTGCTTAAATCTAACTTTTCCATAACTCCAGGCATTTAATGCTACAAATTAAACACAAGCTACTGACAACCTTATGGCAGTCCTCCATAAAATCCTTGCACCATTTCGTCGTCGGATATAAGATAGTTTAGATGTCAACTAAATTCAAGCAGATTTGAAAACACTATTCTTTACCTGTTTAGCTCTTTTGTGGTTTTGCCCAAAAATGAATGCTGATACGCTCGATTTTTGGCACGTTTATTACAATGGGGTAAAAATTCATGAGTTCAATGTTCTGTCAAAAGGGAAGGTTGTACTTAAAAGCAGTAAGATCAAATCATCTGATTCTCTGACTGTAAAGTATTTCAAGGACATTCGCTGTAGCTCATGTGAAACCTATTTATCATTCGAGAACAATCAGTCAAAAGCTTTGGTGTCCACAAAGGGACAAGGCACTTTTAATCCCGTGAAAATTTCTTTACTCAAACTCCTGCAACATTTTAAAACCGAGGGCTTAAAAGCATGTAATGTCTATTATGTGGAAAAACATAAAGGGAAAGAAATCCGACGCTTCATCTTTCCGCTAATATTGGAATAAATAGGAGCAAAACCAAAAGAGGGTAGCCCGCATACCGGACTACCCTCCTCTAAAAACTCAGCAAAATCATAATCCGCCTTGCGGCAGATTATTTATCGTATTAAGCTTTCACGCCTGCGAGCAGCAGTGAAACCTCATTGTTCAGCACTTCAACAAAACCGGATTCTACCTGAAAAACAATCTTGCGCTCGGCCTGACTGTCTTCCACCTGTTCTTTTTTACCCAGGTCGTAGAAACGGTAGTCACCAGCACCTGTTACGATTGTCACTTTGCCAGCCGACAAAGCAGACACGATCGGGGCGTGGTTTTGCAGGATCTGAAATTCCCCTTTTACACCCGGCACTTTTACCGATTTGATCGGACCTGCGAAAATTTCGCGATCAGGAGTAAGTACGGTAATATTCATAGTTGAGGAGTTGAGGAGTTGAGGG
>NZ_JANRKL010000055.1:0-9034 GCF_033763495.1 Haliscomenobacter sp.
CCGGAAAGAAGAACGTATGAAAGCAGAATTCAACAAAAGACTGGCCGAGGTGGAAATGGCCGCCCTGCGCTCACAGATGAACCCCCATTTTTTATTCAATTGCCTCAATTCGATCAATCGTTTCATTCAACGCAATGAACCAGACGCTGCATCAGCTTATTTGACCAAGTTTAGCCGTTTGATCCGTTTGGTACTCGATAATTCCCGCTCTAACCTGGTTACTTTGCGCGATGAATTGGAAGCACTACGGTTGTACATGGAGCTGGAATCCATGCGTTTTGTCAACCGATTTACTTATCATGTTCAAGTTTCGCCAGCCATCGACCCCACCTGCCTGGAAATTCCACCAATGATCATTCAACCTTACGTGGAAAATGCCATTTGGCATGGACTGATGCACAAAGAAGCGAAACCTGGCGAAGAATGCCACCTGGAGGTAAGGGTATTTCAGGAAGACAATGCACTGGTGGTAGAAGTAGAGGACAACGGGGTTGGTCGAGCCGCAGCCCGAGCTTTCAAAAGTAAATCAGCCACCGCACAGAAGTCACATGGCATGGAAGTAACCGCTGAGCGCATCCAGATGATCAACCAGATATATCAAACTGAAGCTTCGATTTTGATTGAAGATTTGGTAACTCCTGAAGGTAAGGCTGCTGGTACCAAAGTACGTTTGACGCTGCCTTTGGAATAAATTTTTATTAAACATCCTAAAGCATGAAAGCAATCCTCATTGACGATGAATTATACTGCACCGAAGTGCTCTCGTCTTTATTGAATAAACATTGTCCGGAAGTAGAAGTGATTGCTGAGTTCAACGATTCCCGCAAAGCGCTGGAGCATTTGCGTAAAGAATCACCGG
The DNA here is from genome assembly GCF_033763495.1 of Haliscomenobacter sp. GTDB lineage: Bacteria > Bacteroidota > Bacteroidia > Chitinophagales > Saprospiraceae > Haliscomenobacter. Next base: position 860 of record NZ_JANRKL010000055.1, read on the forward strand.
ATGTAATTTTTTTGGACATTGAAATGCCCTACCTCAATGGACTGGACTTGTTGCAACAATGCAGACCATTGCAGTTTCAGGTCATTTTCACCACTGCCTACAATCAGTACGCCCTGCAAGCCATCAAACTAAGTGCTCTCGACTACTTGCTCAAACCCATTGATGCCGAGGAATTGGTGGCTGCCGTCCAAAAAGCCAAGGATAAAACGGCCAAACCGGATTGGCGGCAGTTTGAAGTAATGGAAAACCTGAACAAGGCTCCAGAACAAGCCCCCAAAACCATTGCCCTTTCCACCTCAGAAGGTTTGACTTTTGTGGAAGTTGCCGATATTGTACATTGCCAAAGTGAAGGCAGTTATACCAAGATCTTTTTCATCCATAACGAAACCATCATGTTGTCCAAACCCCTCAAAGATGTAGGGGAAATGCTGGTTCCCTGTGGCTTCCTTCGGGTACATCACTCCTACCTGATCAACCTCAATCACATCAAAAAGTACATCCGCGGAGAAGGTGGCGAGATCATCACCCGCAATGGCCATTCCGTGCCGGTTTCCAAGCAGAAAAAAGCAGAGTTTTTGGAAAAAATTGCAAAAATTTAATTAAAACCTTGCATTAAGGTGCAATTATTGCCAAATCATGCTGTCATTTATCGCAAATGATGGCATTTTTTTTTGAAAAACCGCCAAATATAAACCCAAAACCGCCAACCGTGAAACCTGGATTTACCGTCATACTAACTCCCGGTAAATTTGAATTATAATTTTTGAAGGATCTTTTTAAAACACCTGACTCATGACAACCGTTTTTTCAAGCTTTACATCCAAAACCCACACCAAACTGATTACAGACGCTGCGTTGATTCAACAATCGATCCGCGGAGATCAGAAAGCTTACGCCCAATTGGTTGCTAAACACCAGAAACTCGTAAGAGCAACCATTGGCCGCTACATCCAGACGCACGACGACGCTGAAGAAGTATTTCAGGATACCTTTTTGCGGGCCTTTCAGGCTTTACCCGAGTTTCGTGGCGACGCCAAGCTCAGTTCCTGGCTCTGCAAAATTGCTGCTTCTGTTTCGCTCAACCGCTTGCGCAGCAAGCAGTACCGCAAAGGACTAACCGAAAGTGGAGAAATCAACGATGGCATTCAAATTGGCATTCGTGCCGAAGGGGCCCATCACATGGAGAAACAAGAAACTTCCTTTTGGTTGCGCCAGGCCATCGAACAACTACCAGAAAGTGACAGTGAAGTATTGCACCTGTTTTACTTTCACGAGCGCTCCATTGAAGAAATTTGCCAACAAACTGGTCTTTCTGAATCCAACATCAAAAGCCGTTTGGCCCGTGCTCGTCAAAAATTGAAGAGCATCATCGAATCTCGTTTTGGTAAGGAACTGCTCAATTAAAAACCACCCGACTGTTCTTCGTTTCCCTTTATAGCTGTTTTAGGACATCCCGGATTTTGACTTCCATCAAAATTCGGGATGTTTTTTTATAATTCGGTCAACTTGTTCAGGTAATACCGTTTGGCCATCAAGGCAATCGGAATCCCCAGAACTAAACCCAGTACCGTCCAGCCTTGCAAGGCGTTGAACAGTTTAAAAGGATTGGGAGGTAAAGCCGTCAAGGGCAACACCATGAAGGTCATACATGCCCCCACAAAAACGCCGTACAAAAAACCAGTCAAGTAAGCATTTCCACGCAAAAAACTTAAACGGGGAAAGGCCAGGAAGAACAATAGGGTAAAGGAAAACGCAATAAAATAGTGAAAAGACAGCCCCAACAAAGCCGTGCCCCAGCTGCCCTTCATGCTGCGCTCCAATCCGAGGGCGCCTCCTGCAATATAGTGGAACAGTTTGAAAGGAAAATTGCCCGAACGCGCCCAGGACATTAGGGTAGCAGCAAGAATATCGGTGGTGCCTACCAATAAGGCAGTACTGAGTAGGGCTTTCCAAAATTTGTTCATCTTTGTGTTGTTTAAAGGAATGAGGTTTGACATTGTGCAAAGACAAAACTAAATTTGTCTATCCCGGAGGCAGCACCAAAAAGCGGGCAAAGTGCGTCAAAATCCGTTCAAAATGCCTGCACCACCCTTCAATACCGCACCATGAGTGAACAAGAGCTGGTCAAACTATGCCTTACTGAGGTTTTTTTGAAAAATGGTTATGGTGATCTCCATAGCTTGGTTCAGCGGGATTATGAAAATGTAAGCCAGGTGATTGAAGCAAAAACCGGCATCCTCATCAGCATTTCCACCCTCAAACGTTTGCTCAAAGGTGATTTTGCAAGGCTCCCCCAAGTGGCTACATTGAATGCCATTTCCAGGTATTTGGGGTATCAGCACTGGCAGGATTATCGATCTGCAGTCAATTCAAAAATCCCGATTGCAGTTACCCACAGCCCTCAGCGAAAGTTCATGTTTAAGCGTAGCTTGCCCAAAACACTACTTTATTCGTCTATTCTCAGTTTGCTTTTGGTTTTGTTCATCACCAGTCGCACCAGTCTAAAAGATACGGGTGCCAGCTTTGAAGAAGCCCAGTTTTCAGTCAAAAAAGTGACTGCCAATGATATTCCCAACTCCGTTGTTTTTAGTTACAATGTGGACGGCATCGATGCCGACAGTTTTTTCATTCAACAATCCTGGGATGAAAGCCGCCGGGTGCGGGTTTTCAAAAAGCAACACACCTTGACCGATATTTATTATGAACCTGGCTATCATACCGCCAAGCTGATGGCCAATAATGTGATCATCAAAACACTGGACGTGAGTATTCCCACCGAAGATTGGTTTTTTTATGCCACACGACGTTTCCCACCGGGTGCCGCCAATTACATCTACACGGAGCAGTACATACAGGACGGAAAATTGGGCCTCGAAGCGCAGGATTTAATCGAGCATAAAATCAACTCAAGGGCGGAAAACAACTACATCTATACCTATTTCCCTCCCAAATGGCCTGTACACAGCGACAATTATGTCTTCAAAACGCGGGTGCGCGTTCAGGAACTCAACAAAAATCCTTGCCCCTATCTGATGCTGGAAGTTTTTTGCCAACAAAATTTCATGTACTTCATCAGCATGCCCAGGGGTTGTACGAGTGAAAGCAAGTTGCAGTTTGGCGATTTGATTTTGGATGGCAAAACGACTGACTTGTCGACATTGGGGGCAAATGTTACTGAGTGGATCGAAGTAAAGATTATAGTCCGGAATCGGGTGGTAACGATTTATTACGGCGACAAAAAAGTTTATACTTGTTCTTATTCAAAATCAGCTGGAAAAATTACGGGGATTGGGTTTATTTCCAATGGTTTATGCGAGGTAGATCAGGTTGAGCTAAAGGGATTGGAAGGAAAGATTTTTTACCAAAATGATTTCGAGCAAATTCAATGATTTTTCAACTTTTAGTTTTCTTCACTGGCATTTTCATGGTATTTTTACCTCAAATTCTGTTGACATGAATCGGGTAGATCGGCTCATGGGCATTGTCACCGCCCTACAATCCAAAAAACACCTCAGCGCCGAAGCCATCGCTCAACGCTTCGAAATCAGTGTGCGCACAGTATACCGTGATATTCGGGCTTTGGATGAAATTGGGATTCCAGTCGGTTTTGAGCCCGGCCAGGGTTATTTTGTGATGAATGGGTATTTTTTGCCCCCTGTCATTTTCAGCAACGAAGAAGCCAATGCCTTATCCTTGATGGAGCCTTTGGTGATGCGCTTTGCCGATCAGGGCATCCGCCGCCACTATGCTGCCGCTCTTAACAAGGTCAAAGCGGTGCTCAAAAGCACCCAAAAGGACAAAATGGAGCAGATGCACGAGCGTGTGCAGGCACTGCGCCCGAGTTGTCTGGAAAATGATTACGATTATTTGGCAAAAATTCAAACTGCCATTGTTTCTAAAAACATCCTGCGTCTGCAATACGAAAATGCGGCTCAAGAGGCCAGTTACCGGGAGGTTGAACCCATTGGGCTCATTTTTTATTCGCTCAACTGGCATTTAATTGGCTGGTGTTGGAGGCGGGAAGAATACCGGGATTTTCGGGTATCGCGCATTCAACAACTGGTTTCCACAACCGATCCTTTCCGCAAATCCGACCACATTGCGCTCAGCGAATACCACGTGGATGTCTATAAATGGTAAATTTAAAAAAGGTATTGAGCGACTGCCATAGGGTTGTCAGTAGATGCACTTAGCTTTGTCAAAAAAATCATCCAGATGAAGTATCCATTTGTGCTTAAAACCAGTATGGAAATTGCTGCACCCATTGAAAAAGTTTTTGCAGCACTCAGTGAACCCGAATCCGTAAAAACCCTTTTCTGGGACTCTGAGTTGGTTACCAGCTGGCAGGTTGGTACGCCCATCATTTACCGGGGTGAATGGGAAGAGCAAAAATTTGAAGACCATGGCACCGTATTGCAGTTTGATCCACCCCACGTGATCAAGTACAATTACTGGAGCAGTTTTGCTGCCGCAGAACTACCTGACTTGCCTGAAAATTACCAAACCATCACCTATACTTTTGAGGCAATAGAGCAAGGTACTTTGATTACCATTGAGCAGGACAACATCCGCTCAGCTGAAGTGATGGAACACAGTGAGCAAAACTGGCAGTACTTACTGGGTGCAATGAAAGAAATGCTGGAAGTGAAAGTTTAAATTTTTCAAAAAAGTACCAGTAGGTGGAACTAAAATTCACTTACTGGTGCTTACTGTGATCAGGTTTGTGCCCCAGCACCTTTTCATACATTTCTACAATCGGCAGTTCACGCAAATCAACCGCCAATACCGAATGTTTAGCTTCTACCCCACGCAGCAATTGAATACACAACTTGATGTCATCCACACTTAAGTCGTGAAAGATTAAGTTGTTGACTACCCCGGCACGACGATAACACTCGTGTAAAACTTCAACTCCTTTTTCAGTGGCTTTGACCAAACGAGCTCTTTTGTCACTGGGGTCGGTTCTTTCTTCGATGAGTTTGTTGGCCAACAAGCGATTGAGGGTATCAATTCCAGTTGAAATCCCCATGAGCTGTTGCTGAACCACTTCAGTTTTGCGGCATTCCCCAGAATGGTAGATGATGTTCAGGGAAAAAAAATCCTCGGCTTGTTTGATGGATGGCAAATCGGACAATGCTCTGGTGATGTAAACTTCAAACAAACGTGCGATGTACCCAATGAGTTTCATTAGATAGGCAGCAGGCATAGGTGGAGTTCCTCTACCTGCAAAATTTTCGCCGAGATCCAGCTTGGACCTTTGCATGGTGAGGTAGTAGCGACAAAACTCCTCTATTTCGGCTTGAGGATGAGCTGCTTCAAAGGCACCCCATTCATTCACTAATTGCACTGTTTTATTCATACTGCAAATATATCGGTTTCGTCACAATTTCATTGAAAATACATCGAAATATTTGTATTTTCCACGAGCCCGCCCTATATTTGTTGCAATTAATTCGGCTTCGATGTATCTGCTTGCAAAAAAACCCGTCACCTTCCCAAAGAGTTCCGCTTCCCAAACGCCAACACCACCCAAGATTGGCGTCTTTAAAACGAACATCAGCAAACGCCCGGAAGCAAATCGCGTTTGTAACCAGCTCAAAATAGATGGTTTAGTCACCCGTGCCACTGTGGACCTCAGTGATTGTGACCGTATTTTGCGCACTGTAAGCAACAAAAACAACTGGTCAGACATCATCCACGCTGTTCAATCCATGGGTTTCTTCATTGAGGAATTACCCGATTAACCACCTAGGCCTTGGTTTACTTCAATCCAACGCCCCATTTGCTTCGGCACCCTATTTACTATGTCATCTGCATTGTTAAAATTCACACCTTATCAATGGTTTGTAATCGCCATTTTATCGCTCCTGCAATTTTCCATCATCCTTGATTTTATGGTATTGTCCCCTTTGGGTGCACAATTGTTGGAAGAATTGAACATTACGACCACCCAATTTGGCCTGGTTGTTTCTGCCTATGCTTTTAGTGCAGGAGCTTCAGGCATCCTGGCTGCTGGTTTTGCGGATCGTTTCGACCGGAAAAAGTTATTGCTGTTTTTTTACGCCGGCTTTATTATCGGTACCCTGCTTTGCGGGATCGCCCCCACTTATTTTCTCCTATTAATGGCACGGATCGTAACGGGGATTTTCGGAGGAGTAATTGGCTCGATCGTTTTTGCCATCATTACCGACCTTTTTGCACTTGAAATGCGGGGGCGGGTCATGGGTTTTGTACAAATGGCGTTTGCAGTCAGTCAGGTTTTAGGCCTGCCAATCAGCTTGTATTTTGCCAACTTATTCGATTGGCATGCTCCGTTCTTGCTGATCGTGGCGATTTGTGTACCCATGTTTGTAGTGATCTTACTCAAATTGAAGCCCATTAATGCACACCTGGCTTTGCAAAAAGACAACTCGGCTTTTAGTCACCTTTGGGAAACGGTTTCCAAGCCTCGTTACCTGCAAGGTTTTGCGGGCACCATTTTGCTGGCCACCGGTGGTTTTATGCTGATGCCTTTTGGTAGCGCTTTTTCCATCAATAACCTCGGGGTTACTTTTGATCAGTTGCCCCTCATTTATCTGGTCACAGGTATTTGTTCTATGATTGCCGGCCCGTTATTGGGGCGCTTGAGCGATAGCCTGGGCAGTATAAAAGTATTTACGGCAGGATCTATCCTTACCATCATCATTGTAGTGGTGTATTGTAATTTTGGGATCACCCCCCTTTGGGTCATCATTCTGATGAGTGTAATCATGTTCATTGGCATCACCTCGCGGATGATCTCCTCTACTGCTTTAGTGAGTGCAGTCCCTGCTCCAGCTGACCGGGGCGCATTTATGGGCATCAATGCTTCTATCTCTCAGATTTCAGGAGGGATTGCTTCTGGAGTGGCTGGAATGATTGTGCATCAGGCGGCAGATGGCCATTTGGAAAACTACCCCATGCTGGGTTATGTCGTGGCCATTACAATGATAGTGGCGATCGGATTGATGTACAATATTCACCGGATGGTAAAAGGGAGTGTAGCGCATTGATCAAAAATATTTTTTACCCATAACGAACATGAGTCATCCCGAAAATTCGGGATGACTCATGTTTGCTATTGACTTACTTTGATTGCTCTTATTCCAAAATAATCATCTTCTTCGTAGCCGTAAAGTCGGTTGTTTCCAAAGTATAGTACAACACCCCTCTTGCCCCCAAGTGCTCCTTCTTGAGCGTGACTTGGTTGTTGCCCTTGGCATAATTGCCCTCTACTTTGTACACTACAGCGCCCTTCACATCACTGACTGTCAAGGTGCCTTTCGTCGCCTTAGGTAGAGTGAACCCAATCACCGTTTCATCACTGAAAGGGTTCGGCGTGTTCTGCTTCAGTTCGTAGGCTGCTGTGGCCTGGATGCCCTCAAAGTTCAAGGCGATGCCCAGGTGCTCGTTGTTCTGGCTGTAAGCCTCTGGAGATACCAAGCGGTTGAGGCTCAGACTTTGGCTCAACTTGCTGTCTGCTTTTGCACGGAGAACCAGCGTAAACAATGCCCCTGGCTCGTATTTGCTGTTCCACGAGGTGGTGATGATGCCTTCGTTTTTGAACACGCCGAAGTTCTCCGCCTTGGCTACGCCGTATTCGATGTCCAACAGCTCTACCTTACTTTGATCCAGGTTCAGCGCAAACTGGTAACCCTGGATGCGTTGCAGGTCTTCGGCAGTGAAGCTCACTTTGTATTCATGGCCTGACTTCAGGTTTTGCTCCTGAGTCTTCAATTTGAAGTCCTCACTCGTGCGGATTTCTGCACTCGTCGCTCCATTCACACTCGCACTCGTATTCACATCACCCACTTTGATCGCTACAAAGTTCGCTGTCAAATTGTTCGTAATGTCGTTCACACTTACCACTTCAGGGAAGGCTGACGACCAAGGGTTCGTTGGGTTCGGGAAGACATAGGTCGCATCCACAAAACGCCAGGATGTGTTGTTGGCAAAGTGAGTATCAATGTTCAGGATCAACTTGCGCAGGGCAATCAAGTCCAGAGTACTGATCGACTTGGAGTTGTTCACGTCAGCAGCAATCATTTTGTATGGACTGTTCAACGCCGTTACACCGAGGATGTGCTTCTGGATCAATACCAGGTCAAAAGTAGATACACCATTCAGGTGGTTTTTGTCCAATTGTGGAGTTACGGT
>NZ_JANRKL010000056.1:0-50617 GCF_033763495.1 Haliscomenobacter sp.
TAACGCAATAAAAATCGCTCAACACAACCAAAAAACAAAAAAAAAATACAAATTTTTGGTTTGTGGGTGGTGGCGCCCCCCCTCGCTACTTACAAACGTCTTTGTAAAAAACCGCGGGCGCCGCCTCAACCTCCCTCAACCAACTTATGAGTATTTTTTATTTCTTGTTTGGTTCTTTGCAGCCTTTTTTCTACCTTTAGCAAGTTTTTTTGATACAACTATTACCCAAACTTCTCATTGAAAATCAAAGCTCAACACTGGAGAGCACCCTTCACATCCTCACGACAAACAGCCTGGGCTTGAGCTCGGAACTGGAAAACAACTCGTTAAATACCAGCTTGCTGCGCAAAGCAAGGACAGCATTGTATTTTTTCAGCGGTAGCATGCCGCACTATTTATAAATGTACTACTATGAGAAAATTTACATCCCATGACTATGCTCTTCAACGCATGAGTCGCTTCTGCTTGTTGTGCTTAACGGTATTTGCGTTTGGATTGAGCCCCTTATTTGCTCAACGCAATTTGACCCTTTACAACTTGCCCGGTTTGCCGCAGTCCCAAATGATGAATGTTGGCCGGATGCCTGACTACAATTTCCACCTGAGTTTACCTCTGATCAGCAACCTCAACTTGGGGGCAAGCAGTAGTGGGTTTTCAGCCAATGACATCAAAAACATCAATTTTGATGACCAGGGCGAAAACCCCAATGGCTCCTTTTTTGAGACGAATTTTTCTGATTTCATCAACCAAATAGGGCCTTATAACACCCTTGGCTTCGATTTTAATACGACCATTCTGGATGCGGGATTCAGATTGGGAAAGGGGTACATTGGTATCCAGGGTACCGAAACCGTGCAGTCTTCTTTGGGATATTCAAAATCCTTGTTTACCACTTTTGACGAAATTCAGGGACTTACCCCTGAAGATTTTGAAAATGGCCCCCGTCGCTACAACGTGAATGGTACTTTTTTAAATTTTAACCATCATCGCACTTTGGGCGCCAGTTATACCCACGAAATTATCCCAGGCCGGCTAAGTGCGGGGCTGCGGGCCAAAATGGCGATTGGTGTTGGTCGGGCCTGGACCCGCAACGAGAATTTTAGCATCGTTGGCGATTATCAACAGGGCATTCTCGGCCTGGAAGGAAATGTCGGTTTACTGTTGGCTGGCTTACCTGCGGCCTTTGATTCTACCCAGGGCATTGGCACCTACCTTAAAGGGACAGGGAATCAAGGCTTGGCTCTTGATTTGGGCGCGCAGTTTCGGGTCAATGACAAAATTGAAGTGTTTGCGAGCCTGGTCAATTTGGGTCAAATCGTTTGGAAAAACAACCTTACTGAATACGGCTACAGCACCAAATACCTGGATTTTTATGCCAATCAGCCCGAACAAGCTGAAGAAGCATTGGAGCAGGTCATTGATTTTGTGACCACTCCCGAAAAGACCAAATACCTTGGGAAAATCAAGTCGCCTCTGCCCATGTATGTTTATGCCGGAGGAAATTACCACTTTAATAAAACCTTTACTGCTGGAGCCATGGTCAATTTGGAACGGCTGGACGGCTTTAATTATTGGAACTTTACACTCAATGGCCGGGCTAATGTAGGCCGGGTACTACAAGTTGGGGCAACCCTGGCTCAGGTACAGGGAATCGGCTTCCAGGTGGGTGCTGGCGCTGCCATCAACCTTGGCCCGCTACAAATTTATGCTGCTTCGGATAATGTTGCTTCTGTTGTCAATCTAGGCAATGCGCGCAATGCACAGCTCAATGTGGGCATCAATCTGGTTTTTGGTCGGGGCAAAACGAAAACCGATGTAGCCATGCAAGATAGCACCCTGAGTGATGATACCCTGATTGCCTCAGTGGATTCAAGTGAGCAAAAAAAGATGAAGGCCAGGCCAGAAAAAGTGAAAAAGGAAAAAACCACGGTGGCAAAAACCAAGGAGCGGCCTGAGCCCGCTTCCAAACCCGTCAAAACAACTCCGGCACCAGTCAGTACCCCTGTTCTTGCCGCCACACCAACGCTGCGCCCTTGGGTGAATTTGCGGGCCACTACTTACAATGCAAGTAGCAAAGAGTTGGTGACGGGGGTTACCATAGAATTGTACCAAAAGCAAGCTGATCGGGAGATATTGGCCTTTGTACGGGGCAACCCGGGAGTCGACATTATGGCACCAATGGAGCGCAACCGGGAGTACCGCGTAGTGATAAAGAAAAATGGCTTTAAACCTACCGAGGCAAACATATCTTTGGACGAACTGGCAGGTGTAGCAGAACTGAAAAAAGAGTTTTTCCTCGAAATCGCGCCAGTGGAGCCGCCTACTGTAGTGAGCAAGCCGATTGAAAAACCCGTTGAAAAACCAGCCATGAATGCCGACACTACGGCCAACAACCAGCCTGATGCAACCAAAGTTGCTCCAGACGCTAAAAACGATGTCGCCGCACCACAGCCCAATAGCAACAAACTCCTGGTCTATATGCTGGTAAGCAGTGCTGATTTAAAGCCCACTGCTTCGGCAGATGGAGCGACGGTGATTAAAGTTGGTGCCGGATACCGGGTTCAAATTTTGGAAAAAACCAACTCGGATTGGTGGTTGGTGAGCTTCCGGGGCTACAATGGGTATTTGCCTGCGAAAGTACTTAGGGAAGAAAAATAAGGGGAATGACGAATCCCTCAGCACTTCGACTTTGCTCAGTGACCGGGGGATTCGTCATTTGAATCATTCGTCATTAATTCTGCGGTTTCACCGTAGCATTGAAAGTCCGCATATCGCTAAAACCCTGGTTAGAAACCGATAAGGTAATTGTCGTATTCTGAGCCGTTTCGGCATCAATCCTGAAACGTACGCGGAAACCATCTTCCAACACAGAGGGAACTGTAACGCCTTTGGTCACATTGGTACTCCCTAAAGTTAGCGTAGCAGATACGTCCAGATCATTCAGTGCCAAAGGTGCCGTTTGTGGTGTCAAGGCCGGAGCAACCGGGAAAAAAGACAAAGGTGAGTCCTTCCACCAAGTGCGGAAAGCATTAAAACGTGAGACATAAGTTCCAATCAACGCCGAGCCAATATCGGTATCCCGAATATTGCGATAGTTGAGTTTAACCGGAATGGTATCTATGATGTTGTGGGTAAACATAGCCGTAGCTGGAACCTGGGAAAAATCTACGTTCAAAATCCAGGTGCGGTTGTTGGCCCGATTGCCCAAATCCCCTACAATCATGGCCTTGGGTAATACATTGGCAAATTGCAACAACCCCGACACCAAGGAGGGATTGGCATTGAGTCTCAAACGGTATTCACCCGTTGAATTGATGTAAAAGAAAGACCCGTTCAAGGCCCGAGCGAAGGCAACCAGTAAGCGCCCGTGCGTTTCCAGACTGCTGTAGGCCAATCCCAATGCCTCAAACAAACAAGGGTAATACGTTTTGTAATCGGCCCCGGTACAGACAGCAGATGGCCCTACTGTATTGATGGGAACAGAGCGTAGATTGCGTAAAGCGGTATTAAAGTCTTTAAAGAAGTTTTTGTTGGCCAATAGGATAATGGCTACACTACGCTTTTGGTTTGCATTAAGGGTATTGAACAAAAATTGAGTGGTATCTCGAATCTTGCCCAATTGCGCTGCGGTGGTTGGCGTAGCCGGATTAAAATAATTGATGTTTGGAGTGACCTCATCCCGCAAATAATTGGAAATGATTGCATCAGCGGTTTGATTACCCAGGCCAGTCAGAGTATCTATTTTGATGCTCAATAAGGTCCGCAGTGCATTGATGCGTACCTGATGGGTTCCAACAGGCAAAGTGCTTGGCGCAATAAAATAATAGGTGAGCCCGTCTACATCTTTCACAAAACGAATGGTATCGCCATTGCCACTGATGCCCACTACGATATCTGCTAAGTAAACCGAATCCAACTTGAATTTGTCAAACTTGCCATTGGTGGTAGTCAACGTTAGGGAGTCGTACTCAGCGGGGTCAGGGTAAATGTCATCAAAACGCTCTAACTCGCAAGAGGGCAATGAAAGGACAATGATGCCTAGTAGAAGTCCCAGACTTAAGAGGATGCTCGAACTCTTAAAGGCGGTCCTTGAGCGAAGCCGAAAGATGTTAGTAGTTTTCATTCTCAAAGTATGTTTAACCATAAAAGTAGTAAAGTACACGCAGGTCTTTTACGAGGAGGGTATAAAATAGCTTAGCCTTAAGCTTTTTATAGATGGTACATTTGTGAAGGATAGCCGTAAAAATAGCAATTTTTTTCAAGCTAGAACTACAAGACGCCTTTTTCCACCAAAAATTCCCGTAACTGCTCCGAAGATTCAAAATGCACCGCTGGCAAGCCTACGTCCCAGGCGCCCACTACATTTTTGAAGTTGTCGTCGATGAACAAAGCCGTGCTGCGCTCAATGTTGTAACGATCCAAAATCAACTCATAAATCGCCGGATCGGGTTTGATTAATTTTTCATCACCAGAAACTAAAACCCCTTCAAACCAGTGCATAAATGGAAAAATTTCCAGGGCGTAAGGCCAGGTTTCATTCGACCAATTGGTGAGCGCATACACCCGGTGGCGGCCATTTTGGAGGATTTCCTCCAAAATGGCTACGGTACCTTCCACTGCACCATTGAGCATTTCGGTCCAGCGGCCATAAAAGGCCTGGATCTCACTTTCGTAATGAGGATGTTCGGCTATCAAGGTCTCAGTGGCTTCTGCCAGGGTACGCCCGGCATCTTGTTGTTCGTTCCAATGGCCGGTGGTGACTTCTGCCAAAAAACGTTCCATTTCTGCCTCATCGGCAAAAATTTTGCGGTAAAGGTAACGAGGATTCCAGTCGACCAGCACGCCGCCGAGGTCGAAGATGATGGTTTCAAAAGTAGATGGGTATTGCATTGGGTAAACTTTATTGCTACTTAATTAGGCAGTTTAAATAATGGAATTTTCAAAGCACAACGCAGCATGACTGCGAGTAGAATAGGGATGATGGCCGGGTGAAAAAGTTGTGGCGAAAAGGGGAAAAAAAGCAATGTAAATGCACACAAGCCCCCGATGATCCACAACCAGATTTTACGTTTGCCCCCCAAAGATCCCAATGCGATGAAATACAGTGGATTGGCCCATAATACATTCAGGTTGTATTTGGTCGCCAGGTGATCGGTGCCCAGCCACAAAAACAACATCAAAGTTCCCGCCAGAGCAATCAACACAAAAAACAAACGATCCAGGATGTTGACGGGTAATTTGTATTTCAAAAAGCCAAGCCCAACCCAAAGCAACATGATGATGGAAATAAGCAACAAAGGCTTCGGAGCTTTGGATGGAGGCAGCGGGGCGGCAGGTAAAAGTTGAACCTCGGGCCCGGTAATGGCTTTGCCCTGGTAACGGGCATGAGGCAGGTTTTTGCCCAAATAATCGGGTAAAAACATCTCGTAACGGAAAGTCCCCATTTGATCCGCTGGGAGCCCCAAGATCAAATCAATACCAAAGTCGGACCAGGGCATTTCTACCAGGTATTCGTCCAACAGGCGCCGCAGTGGTTTGATCGTGCGGCTGGTATCCGCATAGGCAATCGGCAGTGCGCGTTCCACTACGTCTCTGATCCGAGTGGCACAGTTGTCGAAGAAAAAATCGTACTTGTATTTGCGATTTTCGGGTAAATAATTGGTTTCGATGGTGTTCAACAACTTGCGTTTGGCCTCCAGGGGCAGCAAAACGGGAGTTTCCACCACACTGCGTTGCAGGTATTGGTATTCGGAATAAAAGTCAATGAAGCGTTGTCCACCCATTTGGTACAACAACTTCCCCCGCATGAATTTCCAGTAAAAATTGGGGGTATCGAAATCAAAAATCCCCCAGTTGAATACGGCGTCCATACCACTCATGGGATCGTATACCCGTACTGCACTGTGCCCAAAGGTACTATATAGGGCATTCCCTGGTGAACAGGTCAACAAACTGACCCGGGTACTGTCGGAAAAATTGAATTGGGTTTGCGCTGAAAGGGGCAAAGAACCAGCCCCCATAAGCAAACAGAAAAGTACGATCAGGCGAAAATACATGTACATGCGGGTTGTGGATGAATCGTGAAGCAAGGTAAGGAGAAAAGTTGAGAAGTTGAGGTTATGCAACACTTACACACCTTCACACCCACACATCACACTCACACCCTATTTTATCGACGAATGTCCGTCCAAAACAATGACCTAAAAATTGTTGGAATGCACTTTAATCGTAAATTGCTGCCCGGAGGAGGCCCTCCAGCAGTTTTGTATAATTCCATTGAATATTCCAAGTAAGCAACAATGAAAATAGGCATCCTTTCCACAGCGCAGGAGGTATACTCCACCCAGTCGCTGTTGCGCTGCGGCCTAGCTCGTGGCCACCAAATCGAGCTCATCGACTACAACCAATGCAGTTTGGTGATGGAACAAGGGCGGGCCGAAATGTATTACAAAGACTTCCCCCTCAGTCATTTAGATGCAGTTATTCCGCGCATTTCCACTTCTTTTACCCTTATGGGTGCATCGGTGCTTACCCAATTGCGCTTGATGAAGGTTTTTTCAACCCTCAAACCGGAAGGTTTATTGCTGGTGCGCGACAAACTTCGCTGTTTGCAACGCCTGCAAGAAGTGGGGGTTGATGTACCACAAACTGCTTACGTAGGAGATGGCCAGGCTATCGGGCCTCTGATATCCATGGTTGGAGGATTACCCGTAGTCATCAAGCTGCTGGAAAGCACCCATGGCCTTGGGGTCATTTTATCTGAATCCTACCGCAATGCGGAATCTACCATAGAAGCTTTTCAACGACTCAATGAAAGGGTGATCATCCAGGAATTTATCCGCGAAGCCAAAGGAGCGGACATTCGTGCCTTTGTGGTCAATGGTAAAGTAGTCGCTTCAATGAAACGCCAGGCTCGTGATGGCGAATTTCGTTCCAATTTGCACCGAGGGGCCAGTGCCCAGCAGGAGCCGCTGACTATGGAAGAGGATTTTGTGGCCCGCACTGCCGCAAAAGCCGTAGGTTTGGATATTGCCGGGGTGGATATCCTCCGTTCTGAACGAGGGCCGCTGATCATGGAAGTCAATGCCTCGCCTGGCCTGGAAGGCATTGAAACTTACACGCAGGTAGATGTAGCGGGCAAAATTTTTGATTTTGTGGAGAAAAAAGTCTTCGCTCTGCGAAACGGCAAGGTGCGAAAAAAAGTAGCTGTCTAAGCATTTCGGATTTGGGATTGTGGATTTCGGTGCTGCTTCGGTATTGAAGGTATAGGTATTTCAGTTTTTGTACCTTACTTTTGAAGCATTCAGATTCGCTTAGACCTGAAAAACCACCGAAATCCGAAATCCGCAATCCGAAATCCCAAGTCCGCAATCCGAAATCAATGAACACAGGTTATTCCCGTAGCAAAGCCACCCAAAGCAAACCGATCAAAATTTACAATACGCTCATTGAAGCGGGGCAATACGCTGTGATCAAAATTCCGGTGGGGCGGATTCCATCGGGCAACATCATCTCCATCAAGGCACACGTGTACCGAGGCCCCCGGGTTGGGCCTTGTATGCTGGTATTGGGCGGGGTGCATGGCGATGAGGTGAATGGAGTAGAAATTGTGCGCCGCTCAGTTGAACAAGGGGTATTTACTCACCTTCATGCCGGAACTGTCATTGCCATCCCATTGTTGAACGTGTATGGTTTCATCAATTTTTCACGGGATGTTCCCGATGGTAAGGACGTAAACCGGAATTTTCCTGGCAATGCGAATGGGTCTTTGGCCTCCAGGGTAGCCCGGATATTTACACGCGAAATTTTGCCAGTAATTGATTTTGGCATCGATTTTCATACGGGGGGGCGTGGACATTACAATTACCCACAAGTGCGTTATACTACTGAACACGGACCGAGTTTTGAACTGGCTCAAGCTTTTGCAGCACCATTCACCATTGCGGGTAAGTCTATCAAATCGTCATTGCGACGTACGGCGGTTGAGCTCAACAAACCCATTGTGGTATTTGAAGGAGGCGAAAACCTGCGTTTTGATGAATTTTCCATCCAGCAAGGGATTTTGGGCATGCGCCGGGTGATGATGCACAAGGGAATCCTCAACGATGCTCCCGCTGCTGAGGCGAGTAAACATTTTGCCGACACTGCCTGGTTGCGTTCTCCCCGCGCTGGTATGTTCCATTGGGTGAAGTGTTCGGGTGAACAGGTGAAAAAAGATGAGGTCATCGCCTACATCACCGACCCATTTGGAGAGGAACGGACCCAGGTCAAAGCCAAAAAAAGTGGCTTTATTATTGGCCACAACAATACACCAGTGGTGAATCAGGGCGACGCCCTTTTTCACATTGCTTTTAACCCCAAACCTAAATCAAAGTTGAAGAGTTGAAAAGTTGAGGAGTAGCTATCGCAGCGTTTTTGACCTAATTCTTGTCTAAATAGCTGCGGTAGCAACTCTTCAACTTCTCAACTTCTCAACCTTTCAACTTTTTAACCATGCCTTTTGTACTGCTGGCTTTTTCCAACAAACAGGACAACTACCTGGACTTCATCAAAAAAGAAACCTCCGAGTTGCGCAAGATTTTGTTGGGACTAAAAAATAAAATAGACTACGAGATCATCAGCAATGCGACTACTGATGACCTTTTTGAAGCCATGACGGTTTTTCATGATCAGGTTACCGTTTTTCATTATGGAGGGCATGCGGATAGTTTGCACCTGGAGTTGGAAAACCGCAATCAGGGCATTGAGCAATTCATCCAGTTGTTGAAAGGAATGTCCAATTTGCAAATCATCTTCCTCAACGGCTGTTCTACGCAAGGGATGGTAAGCAAAATACTGGATGGCATTGACCGGGATATAGCCGTAATCGCTACTGCCACCAAAGTGGATGATGAACGCGCTTTTACCTTTGCTAAGGCTTTTTACTCCGCATTCACCCAGGAGAATCAAACCCTGGAAGGCGCCTTTGAAATGGCCAAATCTTTATTGGATGCTGCCGATATTAAAGAAGCGACCTTTAGTCGGGGGATCATCCACCGGCCAGGGGATACGCCTGAATCTCCCATGCCCTGGGGCGTGTACGGCAATATTGGGTTTACCAAAAAAATTCAACTGATCAAAGGGGATACAGTTGCAGCAGTCAAGTCTCTGCCAGGCTCTTTGGCAGAATTTAAAGACAAGCTCAAAAAGTTGGTAGCAATGGGTGAAATTGAGGAAGCTTTAAATCTAGCCGAATTAAAGATAGGCCTGGATAATGATATTCTGGTTAATATTATGGGGCGTTGGAGCAGGCACAGCAAAGACATTCAGCGGGGAAACATTTTAGCTGGTTCTGACTCAGCCAGATTGGAGGAAAACCGCATTGGCAACAGCATCACTGGTTGGTTAGAAGGCCTCGATGATGATGACTGGAAATAAAAGCACCTTCGTGGTACGATGATCACGAAGTAGTGGGGCAAAAATAAGTGATCTTTTTTCCTGAGTCAGAGGATTAGATAAGGCGCTTAAAATGAAACGTTTACTTATCTAATCCTCTGGCAAAATGATCACTTATTTTTTTATCGCCCCGAAGGCGCTCCAAGAAGAACTATTATAAATACACTCACTAGTTATTTAAAGCACCCTGCCGAATCCAGTTGCGGATTTTGCGGATGTCACAATCAGGTAGTTTGCCATTTTTAGGCATGGCACTGTAACCGGGAGACTGCACCAGACTGCCCAAAAACTTACCATTGTCGACATATTTTTTGATCTCCGCATACGTACTCAACAGAATTCCACCGCCCGAAGCAGCCGTACCACTGTGGCAACCTTTGCATTGCAAAGTGACAATGGGTAAAATATTGTTTTTGAAACTGGTTTGGGTAGAATCACAGACCCCATCACAAGTCAGGTTTTTGGCACCCTGCTGTACCCATTTCAAAATACTAGCTTTATCCGCATCACTCAAGGCCGACATAGGTGGTGGCGGCATCCGTTCGCGGGTGCTGTTGAGCGAGGAATAAATTTTGCTACTGGCCGGGCTGTTGACCCGAATGCCACCCGTTTTGATGGTATTGGCGTAGGAGTCGAGGATGATGCCTTCCTCGCGGGAAGTGGCATCGTGGCAACCAGATAGCGCGCAATTGGAGCGCAAAATCGGCAATACTGACAGTTCGAAGTAGATTGAATCCGGGGAGCAGGGTTTGCCTGTGGTTACTGTACCTCCTCCGGTTCCTCCAGAGCCTCCGGTGCTGGTGGTATCCTGGGGAGTACCTGGATCGACCTCACCAATGTAGATGTATTCCTGTTTGCAGGCAAAAATCAGCAGACTCAGCACAAAGCTGATAGCTGATGCCTTAATGAAGAAGTGTTTGGATACCATGGTAGTTTTGTGTTTTTCCATAAAAAGCTTGGCCATATTGAACAAGCCAAGATTAAAGCAATTGTAATCAGCAAAGGTATGAGCGCAGGTCTAATTTCTTTGACAAAAAACAGTACCATTGGCCTGAAACATCACCCTTACGTCGGAACCACCACCGCCGCTACTTTTGCGCAAGCGTACATAATAACGCTTGCTACCATCAGCATATTGGAGTTCTTCCACATCGTTGTCGTCCTTTATTTCGTAACCTGCAAACAGTTTGCTCCTATTGCTGGATACGGCGGCTGGCAGTTGCCCTTCGGCTATACGGATCGCTTTAAACACAAATTTTTCATTAAGATCAAATACCAGGTGGAGTTCCTGACTGGCTTTCTGGATGCCCACCTTGATCGTGTACTGATCTTTGCACCAGTCTTCTTTTTCTACTTCGTAGATGCTGTAGCCTGCATAGTTTTGGGAAACGTAGGACTTGATGCCAGCGGATACATTGGTGGTATTGGTATTGCTGTCGTCTCCAGAAGGCGTTGCACCATCTTTGCTACATGATGCAAAAATCAAGACTAAGGCAAAAAGACTAGGAATGAATTGAACAAATAACTTTTTCATATTGACTGGTTTAAAAGAATCTGTGCGGCGTTAAAAATGCCGCACAGATTCAACTGTAAAAAAGGGGAACTTATTACTTCTTCTGACAGAACACTGTACCATTGGCGTTGAACATCACCCGTACATCGGAGCCACCGCCACCGCTGCTTTTGCGCAGTCGCACGTAGTAGCGCTTGCTGCCGTCGGCATAAGTGAGTTCTTCAACGTCGTTGTCGTCTTTCACCTTGTAGCCAGAGAATTGAGTCTTAATGGCGTTGGCCACTGCGCTAGGTAGCGCTGCTTCTCCAATTCGTTTGGCTTCAAAAAGGAATTTTTCATTGAGGTCAAACACCAGGTGTACTTCCTTGCTGCCGTTTTTGATGCCCACTTCAATCAAGTATTGATCGTCGCACCAGTCTTCCTTTTCCACCTCGTAAATGGTGTATCCTGCATATTTGCTGCTCACAAAATTCTTGATGGTCGTCGATACATTTACAGTAGAGTTGCTGTTGTCGTCGCTGCCACCAGAGTTGCCGCTACCATTGCTACCTGAGCCGCCATTGTTGCTGTTGTCGTCGGTGCCACCGGAGTTGCCACTGCCACTGCCTGAACCTGAACCATTGCCAGAGCCGCTACCGCCGGTGTTGTCATCACTGCTGCTGGAGCTGGTTTTTTGGCAAACCAGGCTACCATCGGCTCCCAACATCAGTCGCAAATCCTTGCCTGCACTGGAACGCAAGCGTACATAGTAGCGTTTGCTGCCATCAGGGTAACGCAGTTGTTCGATGGATTTGTCGTCTTTGAAGGTGTAAGTAGGGTATTGGGTTTTCAGGACATTGCTCACGGCTGGGGGAAGGGTAGTTGCACTAATCCGGATGGCGTCGAAGAGGAATTTGCCCTTGAGGTCAAACATCAGGTGTAGTTCGTCGCTGCCTTTTTTAACCCCAATTTTTAACACATACAAACCATCGCAGAGGTCCTCTTTTTCAGCCTCATAAGCTACATAACCAGGGTATTTACTGGTGATGAACTGCTTCAGGGAGTCGGGAATGGTGGTCAGGCTGATGCTGCCAGTACTGTTGCTGTTGTCGTCAGTGCCATTTCCATTGCTGTTGTCATCATCGTCGTCGTCATCATCGTCGTCGCCCTTGTCCTCATTCGAATCATCATCGCTGCTTTTTCCAGAGCACCACATTTCGCCAGTTTTGGAGAAAGTGATTTTGACGTCGTTGCTCAATTCAATTTTGAAGGCAGCTAAGCCGTATTCATGTTTCAATTCCACTTCTTTGATGCCCACATTGGGGAATTTTTCCTGCAGGTAAGCCTTGATGTTGGCTGGAATTTTATCAGCCAGGTAGTATTCACTGCGCTCATTGTCGTCGCCAATGCTAATCAGTTCACCTTTGGCGTTGAACAAGATTTTTTTCTCTGTGCCGACTTTTTTCAATTCTACACCATAAAACAAGGAACTATCCTGCGTAAAAACATATACATCCTGCGTCGTAAAGTCGCTGTAGTTTTTTTGCAGGTATTCCTGGGCTACGATCGGGAGTTTATTGAAAGAAGTACTCGTTTTTCCAGCACAAAAAACGTTGACACTGCCATCCAATTTGAACAGCTCTTCGGCTGATACAGTAAAGGATTCTTTGTTACAAGAAGACATGCCTACGGCAAGCGCGGTGATGAACCACGCGAAAAAGAACTTTTTCATCGTTTTGATTTTTTTGGATGTTTGACCGATATGGAAAAGGTGCCTGGCTCACGGATGAGCCAAGCTAGCCCAGTACATAATCAGTCAATATGAATGCGTTAGAATAAGCGATTTGTTGACAAAACCTGTTTCTCCACTACCTTTCAGCAGGTATATCCCCGGCGGATTGTTGCCCGAATCAATGCTCCACTGCCCGGGACGATGTTGTTGGAGTCGAATGGGAATGACCCGCCCCAGTTGATCGTACAAGGTCCAATGCTGGATTTCCAAAGGTGTTTCCACCCAAAATTTTCCATAACTCGGATTAGGGCTGATTTTAACCAACTCTGGATCCTGCTTCAGGTTTTTGACTCCCACCAGTTTGGGGTTACTGGTCACAAAAATGACCAGGGTATCGTGGGCAATAGCAGTCGATTTCAAATTTTGATCAACCAGCAGTACACTATCAATGGTGATGCGCAAGGTATCCACCGGGCGTCCCACGATGATGTCTTCGATGACCAACTTGATCTTGCCCATACGCCCAAAACCCGTGGCGGCTTTTTGGTTGGTGCGGGTGATGGCCAGTTCCGACTGCCCGTTATTGCCTGGATCAACGTAGAGGTCGATGCTCTCTTCCCCAGTACCTTCGTACCATGGTGCCACTTCGTCTTCAAAGTCAGTTGAGCGAACCAGGCGATTGGTGTAACCCATTTGTAGAGCCAGTCCGTAAAAATCAACAGGCTTGCTGGCGTCGGCCAGGTTGACATCAACCAGGATGGTGGAACCAGGAGCGACAATGTTTTGCGTGGTACTGAGTTTGAGCTGAGGTGCCTGACCTTTGATGCCTTTGGAAAAACCATCACCCCGTACAACCCCGTGGGTCAGGCCAAAATTGGGTTCAATGACATCCTTGCTGTCCTTTTCATCTATCTCCCCGTCGCCATTGCCGTCAGCAAAAGCGTAGTTCAAACCATTGGAAAAAAACTGGGACCAGGCCGTAAAGTTTTGTGCTTGCCAACTTGTGCTGGCACCGCTGCGCACAGGGCCCTTGGCATTGTAAGCCAAACCCACAAAAAGCAAATCTACAGCGTTGACTTTACCACTGTTGTTAGCATCACCCGGCCACATGACTTGTGCCTGGGTACTGAACCCGAGCGTGAGGCTGATGAAGATGCTAAAAATGTATTTCATAGACTGTTTGTTTTTTCGTCTCGTGCAATTCATAGCGTAAAGGTAGGGGCTTAAAGTATATATTGTCAAGCTTCCTTAGATTACATTTTTAATGCTTTGTCGGTGATTAAAGTCAGCGTAAATGGGCGGGTAATTTAATTTGTAGTTATATTTACAGGAGTTTTTGTTTTTAATTTAATTTTTTATTTAATTTGAAATAAAAATTTGTCAATTTTTGGAAAAGAAAAAACTCTACCTGAACCTCCAAATACTGAGTGCAGAAGAAGTAAAAAGGCTGCGCAGCCTCATTCAGTCGGGTTATTTCCGACAAAATGAAGCCTGTGAGAAGCTTTTATTGTATCTCTTGAGCTTTTGGCCCAACTACCAACAGCCAGAGCTGGAAAAAGAACGGGTATGGGCACAACTTTTTCCCGAACAAACTTTTGTAGACAAACAATGGCGCTATTGGTGCAGCGATGCGGTGGGTTTGATTGAGTCATTCTGGACCCTGGAAAAACTCTTTCAATCGGGTGCCCTGGCCGATTTACTTTTACACGAAGTGTTGTCCGAAAAAAAGCTGGATAAAAACTTCCAGGAAGTTAACCGCCGGCTGGAGGCACGGTTTGCTAGACCCCAAACCCACGATGTACCTTACCTTAAGGATCGCTTGCATTGGCTGAATACCAACGAACTGGCTTTCCAGCGCAGTCGCCAGCGCCGTTTCGACCTCACCCTGCAACATTCTTCGGATGGTCTCGACGCTTATTATTTTTTACAAAAGTTACAATATGCCTGTGTGATGCTGGACAGGCAGGCCATTTTGCAAGGGGAATACGATACCGGGATTTCGGAAGCCTGGGTGGAGCATTTGTTGTCGCGCAATTTTTTTGGCGAGCCACTCATCCAATTGCACTACGTGATTTTGAAGGCCCTCCAGGAAGAGGACAAGGAGGAGCATTTTGTGACTCTGCGGGAAAGCATCCTGGCCGAAAGAGGGGAGGGGAGCACCCTGCGCGATGTGTACTTGTTTGCCATCAATTATTGCGCCCGAAAAATTCGCCAGGGCAAAGGGCAGTACGTGCAGGAAGCCTTGAATCTGTACCACCACGGGCTGGAGCGGGGCCTGCTGCTGGAAGGCAAGGAGATTTCGCCCTGGACCTTTACCAATGTAGTGAAGCTTTCACTGCGCCTGCAACAGTTCGCCGAGATTGAACTGTTCATCGAGCGTTACGCCGAGCGTTTGCCCAGCGAGCTCCGTGCCGATGCCCTCGCCTTCAACCGCGCTGAATTGTACTACTACACCGGGCGGATTGATGAAGCGCAGAGTTTATTGAATCAGGTGAGTTACTCCGATTTGAATTATTACCTGGGTGCCAGGGTACTCCTGGCCAAACTCTACTACGAATCCGGCGCAAGCAAATCGCTGCTCTCCCTCCTGGCGGCCTTCACCATTTTTTTGAAGCGCAACCGCCAAATTTCCAGCGCGCTCAAACAGACTTACCTCAATTTTTGTGAACTGCTGTTTCAGCTCATCCGCCGCAAACCGGAACAAATGGAGGCGCTAAAGGAAAAGGTGCAGGGGGTGCAGTTGTTGACGGATCGGGGCTGGTTGTTGGAGATGCTGGGTAAAAGGTTGAGGGAGGTTGAGGGAGGTTGAGAGCTGCCCAGCGATCCGGTCACTGAGCGTAGCCGAAGTGCAAGGATCGCTGCGGCAGCTTAAACCTCCCTCAACTTTCTCAACTTTTTTCTTAGCTTGCATCAAAAATTATCGCCAAGTGGAAAAAACCATCTACCAAGGCAGTTTTACCTGGCTAGACGTTACACAGCCCACCAAAGAGCAGCTTTTGGACATTGCTGCACGCTTCAATTTGCATCCTTATACCGTGCAAGATTGTTTGGAACCGGATCATTTGCCCAAGTTTGAGATGGATGGAGAAGCGCGTTTCGTCATTGTACGCTCCTACAACCCTAAAGAACTGGAAACCCCCCATTCGGTACAGGATCTGACCAGTAAAATTGCAATGTTTTACACCAAAGACTGCATCATCAGCATCCACCGCTTGCCTCAACCGTACATTGAGGAGATTGTGAGCCGGTACTTGGGGAAAGGACATCATTTGAAGCCTTGTGATGTCGTAACTCACGTGATTTGGTACGCTGTGGCTACTTACGCAGGCCCGGCGCAATACCTGGATGATGAGGTGGACAAAATTGAAACGGCTATTTTTGCCCGGCACTCGCGAGGCAAGTTTGAGGAAAAGCTCTACCACCTGCGGCGCATGGTGAGTGTGAATAAAAAACTGCTGACTTTGACGGAAAGAGTCATCGCGGAGGTGCACCACGATACCCACTCCAATCACTTTATCCAGGACTTGAAAGACCTTACCCTGAAGTTGCACAGCAACTACGAACAAATCCACGAAGACGTCTCCAACCTCCTGAACATTTACATCTCCATCTCGGCCCACAAGACCAATGAGGTGATGAAGGTATTGACCATCTTTTCGGTCTTTTTTATGCCCCTGACTTTTATTGCGGGTATTTATGGAATGAATTTTAAGTACATGCCTGAATTGAGCCAGGTATGGGGTTATCCGGCGAGCCTGGGGCTAATGCTGGTGATTATTGTGGTGATTTACGTGTGGTTTAAAAGGAAGAAGTGGATGTGAAAAGTGAATGATAAATGATGAATGATAAGTGATGAATTCACGAACAATTCATCATTCATCACTTATAATTCATCACTTATTACGTTTAATACCCCGGATTCTGCCGTAACCCCCTTCTCCGGTTCAATTCATCCTGCGGAATAGGCCAAAGCTCGTGCTTGTTGGCGGTGTATTTGATTCCCTTATCCTGTTTTTCCCTTTTGTTGCTGGTCTCGTAAAAATCAGTGCTGCCTAAATTATAGGTCACAAATGAGCCAAGGGTGCCAAAGATTTGGTTGAGCTGTTTGGTGCGCCGCAAATCAAAGATACGATGTCCTTCAAAGGCCAATTCGGAACGGCGTTCTTTGTAGATGGCATTGAGCAGGGCGCTTCCACTTAGCCCAGGGTTGGTATTGAGTTTGGCGCGCTGGCGTACTTGCCCCAGGTATTCTATGGCAATCCCCGTATTGTTGGTATGGTAAGCTGCTTCGGCGGCGATCAGGAGTAAGTCCGCGTAGCGCATAAAGATCACGTTGTGAGGTAATTTGGTGCCTGAACCGCCAAAGCGCTGCTCCGAAGGCGTATACAGTTTGCGACTAAAACGAGCCGATTTGCTCACGTCCGGGCGGGCATTGAAACGCTTGGTCGTATCACCTGGAACTGGTTGCTGGTGTTTGATGATGGTCCATTTGAGGCGTACACTGTCCTGATCTGCCAGGTAATGTTGCTCCAGATTGGAAGTCGGGCATAAGTAACCCCAGCCTTTTTCAGCGCGGGTACCACACATAAGTGGGATAGGATTTCCAAAAGCGTTGAATGGCCATACTCCGGTGCCAATGCTAAAAATAAACTCCCGGCTGTTGACATTGCTGGGGTTCCAGAGTTGACCAAAGTCGGGCTCAAGGGCATAGTCACCAGCTTCGATTACCTTTTTGGCGGCATTTAAAGCAGTTTCCCAGTTCCCATCGTACAATTCAGCTTTCGCCAAAAAAGCCAGTGCAGCCCCCTGTGTAGCCCGACCACGGTCTTTGGCATTTTGTTCGGTCAAGGTAGGCAGTACCGCCGCGGCTTCGGTCATATCCTGTTTGATTTGGCGGTATACTTTTGCAACTGAAGCTCTGGTCATGGTATCCAGATACTCGGTGGTAACCACAGAGGTGATGACGGGCACGCCACCAAAATTTTTGACTAGTTCAAAATAATAAAAGCCCCGCAAGAATTTTGCCTCGGCAGTCAACCTGTTTTTTACATTTTCGGCAATTTTCGAAGTGCTCAACCCAGCAATGGCGCTATTGCACAAGAAAATACCTTTGAAATTGGACTGGTAAAAATCGCGCAAACGCTCACCTCGGGTGTCCAGGGTGTAATGCCCAGCTTGCATGATTTCCAGGCGGCGCTTGAAAGGGGGAGCCGCAATGGTATCGTTGCGGGCTTTATTGGAATCCAGCGGGTTGTTGGAAATACGCGGAGGGTTGATGTCGTAATTTTTGACGGTATCGCCTACCCAGGCGTCGTCGGTAGCGGCATCATTACAAAGGCGCCAGAAGTGGACTTGCCACCAATCGTCGAAGGCCAGGGCATTGTAGCACAGCCGGACTGCACCGTCGCAATCGCTTTCAGTGAGGAAACGTTGTTCTTGAGTGGAGAGTTCGATGGGGCCTTCGAGCAGGTTTTCTTCCAGTTTTTCACAGGTAACCAAACCAATCACCACCAAAAGGAAGAGCAATACGCGTAATACTAGTTTCATTCCAGTCCTTCTTTTTAATCTGCAAATCTAACGTTTATTGCTCATATAAATTTCCTGCTACTTAAGAAGCTGTTTGAATTTATATAAAGCGCTTATCTTTGGCCATTTTGATGGCATCAGCCTTGGAGTGCACGTCCAGTTTGAGGTAGATGTTTTTGATGTGGGATTTCACGGTCTCCATGTCAATGTACATTTCTTCAGCGATGCGCTTGCGACTTTTGCCGAGAGAAATTTGTTCCAGGATTTCGGTTTCGCGGCGAGTGAGGGGAGAGTTTTGATTGCGGTGAAAGGACTTGATGACCAAACGGGCTACATTGGCACTCATGGCTCCGCCACCTTCCATCACTTCTTTGATAGCATCGACCATCTTTTGTGGACTGGCATCTTTGGTGAGGTAACCATTAGCTCCATTGACCAGGGCTTCAAAAATGGTGTGCTCGTTTTCGTAAACGGTTAGCATGATCACCGGGGTATTGGGTAGGATTTTTTTGATCTTGAGAAGGGCATCAATGCCGTTGAGCCCTGGTAGCTCGATGTCGAGCAGGATGACATCGGGAGCGTCAACATGGAGCTTTTTCGCTGCGTCTTCGTATGAAGCGTAGGTGCTGATCACGGCGTAGCCCTCCATACCGCCGATGAGGTAGGCGTAGCTGTCGCGGATGGTTTCGTCGTCTTCGATGAGGGTTACGTTTATGGTGTACATGTTCTAATGTTTAGCATCGCATGGATAAAGTTATGGATGGCCTCCCTCTCCTGATTCCCACGACTAAAGTCATGGGGTGAGGCTGTATGGCGGCCTCCCACGGATAAATCCGTGGGTTGGTGGGGTATGCACCATTCCATATTTTTTCAAACAGGGGCGCTCTTTTTTTCTTTTAAGCCAAAACGGAGTTCAAGTCGCGTGCCGCCTAGGGGGAGCAGGGCAAAATCCAATTGAGCATTGATGCGTTTGGCGCGAACCTGCATGTTGTCGATGCCGTGGCCTTTTTTGATGTTTTCCAAAATAAACCCTTTACCATTGTCGCGCAGGATGATCCGCCAGGATTGGTTACCAATGGGCATGACTTCAAAAGTTACGGCTTGGGCCTGGGAGTGCTTTAGGCAATTGTTCAGCGCTTCTTTAAAAATCATGATTAGGTTGCGACTGTAGTCGATCGGGACATAAACATCGTGGTAACTGTCCTGGATGCCTTCACAGGAGAAATCAATCCCCGTATCGGCAAAAAGATCGACGCCCAAATCGCGGATGCGGGTCAGGATTTCAAAAAGATTGTCGCTGGAAGGGTTGAGCGACCAGATGATGTCGCGCGCTCCGCCGTACAATTGCACCGCATTTTCCTTGATTTGCTGGACGATGCCTTTAACATCGGGCTGTTGGGGGCCTAGTTTGTTTTGCAGGATTTCAGTCAACAGGGCGATGCGGGTCAACTTGTTGCCCAATTCATCGTGAAAATCTTCGGCAGTTCGGCGGCGTACTTTTTCCTGCTCTTCTTGCCGCAAACGATCGATTTGGCGTTTGCGCCGTAAACGCAAGCGCACCCGAATGGACTGGATTGCTACTCCAAGGAGTACTAAAAAGCCAATTGTCCCGCCCCGAAACCAGGGCATTTGGTAAAAAGGGGTGATGATTTCAAAGTGATAATTGAGGACTTTAGGGGTCCATTGACCGGCTTTGTTGCGGGCACGGGCCTGGAAAACAAACTTACCGGGGGGCAAATTTGGGTATTCTACTTTGTGGTTGTTGGAGAGCACCGACCAATTCGAATCCAATCCTTGAATGCGGTACTGGTACTGCATGCCTTGTGGGTCTCGTAAGGAAACTGTAGCAAATTCAAAGCCAAGGTGGTTTTTGCGCGGGGGTAAACGCAAATTTTGGGGCACATTGTACCAAGGATTTAGGCCTTTATTCCATTGCCCGGCTTGCAGGGGTTTGGAAAACAGTTTGACCGATTGTAAAATGACCTCGGTCGGCGGAGCTGTTGCGTTGGGGGTATAAGCATGGTAGTGGAACAGCCCTTTGGTGGTGCCAAACCACACCGAACCATCCCGATCAATTAATGTTGCATGTTGATTGCTTTCCCAGTTTGGGATTCCTGCAGTAACGCTAAAATTGTCGATTTGATAGGTTTGTGTTTTAGCATCGAGCACCAAACGGGCAAACCCCTGTCCGGTACCAGCATATAGAATACCTTTTTTGCTCACACTGAGGTTGTAAACGATATTGGAAGGCAATCCTGATTTTTGACTAAAATGTTTGAACGAATTGCTGGGCAAATCCCACAAAAACAGACCGTTGTCCGAACCAATCCATACTTTTGAACCCTGTTTTGCGGCACAGATGACGGTTGATTTGCGGAGCAAGTCCGGTTGCTTGCGCAGAATATTCTGGTCGCTTTGCAACAACAAGATACCCCTGGTACTGCCGACCAACAATGAATCCTGACCAAGGTCCAAAAAACAGGAACTAAAAAAGTTGTAGGCCTTGAGCTGTTCAAAATGGCCACTGTCGTAGCGCATTATGCCAGTAGGTGTACCAATCCAAATGCGTTGCGCCCGATCCTCGTACAAGTTCAGCACCACCCCCTGAGGTAGGCCATCTTTGGTATTGAGCAATTGGGTGAACTTGCCTTGTTGGTATCGCCAGAGTCCCATTCCTTCGGTACCAACCCACAAGTGGCCACTGTGGTCGGCAATGATGGAGTTGATGCGTTGCGCTCCGGCTGGAGGTAGCCGAACAGCTTCAAATCCCTGTTTGCCCAAGCGAGCCAAACCGCCGCCGTAGGTGCCTACCCAAATCTGCTGTGCAGAATCGCGGCAGATGCTCATTACCGAAGCGGCAGGCAGCCCGGTGGATTCATCGTACTGCTCAAACGTATCCCCTGCGTACCTGAAAACGCCATCTCCACCGGCCATCGCCAACCAGAGCTGCTGCTCGCGATCGATGAATAAATCGGTGACAACATTATGAGAGAACCCATTGCCACGGTCAAAGCGGCGGATGCCATCTGGCTTCATTTGATACAAGCCATCTTGAGTGCCCAGCCAGAGGTTTTTGTTTTGGTCAAAGGCCAAACGCCTTATCCTTCCTTTGACTGTTTCGGCAAAACCGGGTGGATTGAATTGTTCATATACGCCACGTCTGCGGCGGAACACCCCGCCACGGGTAAGCAGCCAAAGGTTGTGATCAGGATCGGAATAGAGCCGGTAGGGTGCGTTAAGCGCTTTGTCGCCAGCAGGCAGTTCAATTTCCTGCCATTGACCTTGGTGTAAGGTGTATAGTGGAGCCTCGGGGCCACAAGCCCAAATTTGTCCCTGGTGATCGGCAAAAACCTGCCGAAATTCATGGCCTTCAGGCAAATCTGCTTTGATGATTTTGCCCCGATCAATACCGTATACTTTGTCTTTGACAATGCACCAGATGCGGCCCTCTCGATCTTCCGCCATGGAGCTGACTTCGCTTTGTTCGGGTGCTTTAAAAAAATAATAGTTCTTGAACCGGGATCCATCATAACGAGATAGGCCATTCTGGGTGCCTACCCAAATTCGCCCCTTGCGGTCGGCTAAAACAGCCATGCAGATGTTGTTAGCCAAACCATCGTTCATGGAAAATCCCGTGAAATGTTGGCCATCATAGCGGGAAATGCCCCCCATTGTTGCAATCCACAGGTGTCCCTGTTGATCCTGGCACAGTGCATTGGCTTGCGACTGGATGAGGCCGTGTTCTACATTCAGATTGACGAAGTTGTACTTCTGCGCCCATACTCCCGTCAATAGTACCCAACTTATGACCCAACATATGCTTCTTTTCATCCGGTAGACAATGTGCTAGCAAGTTACAACATAGACCATAAAAATGAAACCCCTACCAAATGGGCAGGGGATCATGAGAAACTGCTCTATCGTCGGGTGAAAAAATGTCTTTACCAGCAGACTAGATGATGAGGCATCATGGTCAGTGGATAAGACAAAATTACGATGGAATGGTGGAATGGAAATCCCCCGGTTGGGGGGAAAAATAGGGTGTGGGTGTGAAAGTGTGAAAGTGTGGGTGTGTTGGCCTTTCATTCCTCCAAGGCATCCCGCCAACCCATAGATTTCGCTGCAAGAATGGGTATAAAGTGTGAAAGTGTGGGTGTGTTAGGGCAGTCCCTTGCGGCTTTTATTTTTGAACACAAAAGCAAACGCGAACCCCGCCCCCATCTACAGCTCTTGCGCTACATGCTGGATGCCTGGTCGGAGCGATTGCACCAAAACAACAAAAAACTGAATCCCATTATTCCGATCCTGGTGTATCACGGCAAACAAGGTTGGAAAAAGCGGGACTTTGACAGCTACTTTGGGAAAAAACTGCCAGAAAGCATCTTGCCATTCCTGCCCCGTTTTGACTACATCTTTACCCACGTCACGGATATGAGCGACGAACAAATTCTGGAATTGGGAAAAGGTTTGTTGATCAACACGTTCCTGATGCTCAAACACATCCATGATCCTGACTTCATCATGCACAACGCAGAGCTCATTTTCATCAATTTAACTGAACCTCATAGCCAGCAGGATTTCATTGTGTTGGTGCTTGCCTATTTTTACAAAAATTCGCAACTTGCAAAAGAAAAAATCCACAGATTTATTCAGAACCTACCAAAAACCCTAAACAAAACAGCTATGAGTACTTATGATATGATTTTGGAAGAAGGAAAAAAGATCGGAGAAAGAGAACGTCAACGACTTGAAGAAGAACTTGAAGAGGCGCGTCAACAAGTCAACAAAGTTATCCTCTACCTCTATCAAATTGACCAAAAAACTCCTGAAGAAATAGCTTTGATTGTAAGCAAAGATCAGAATTACGTCGAAACCCTGATCAGCAATTCAGAGGAAGAGAACATCGCTGACAATTAGCAGGCTATCGCCAACCCACGGATTCATCCGTGGGAGGCAACCATACAGCCTCACCCCATGGCTTTAGCCGTGGGAAAATAAGAGCAGAGAAACCCGAAACAGACCCCTTAATTTAACACATACTCCAGCCCCAATCTCCCCAACTCTCTTATAAAATCATTGTCCGCATTCACCTTCCGGTCCAGCGACACCATATTCACCCGCATTTTTGCCGCGGGATCCAGGATTTCGACCTTGAACTTGTGCGGCCCGGCATGCGTCCGACACAAACCATCCAGTTCGGCAATGATCGTTTCGGTGATCCGTTCCAGGGGGAGTTTGAGCGTAATCGACTCTGTCATACTCAGGGCGATGCCTTCCAGCAGGCGTACTTCCAGAACTTTGAAGTCCATTTCCCCATCATCTTTCCAACCCTTTTGGAAGCGGCCTTTTACGAAGATGGCGATGCCGTCGGTGAGCAGATGGCGGTGTTTTTGGTAATCCTCGCCAAAAAGTTTGATTTCGTAGGAACCTGTGTAATCACTGATTTCGAAGATGCCCCAACCATTGCCATTTTTGCTGACCCGGTGGATGGTTTTGGTCACCATGCCGCCCACCTGGACGGTTGGTTTGTTCTGCTGGTTTGGGAGCTGATCGATGGTACAGGTCATGAAGTGTT
Source organism: Haliscomenobacter sp. (assembly GCF_033763495.1). Taxonomy (GTDB): domain Bacteria; phylum Bacteroidota; class Bacteroidia; order Chitinophagales; family Saprospiraceae; genus Haliscomenobacter. The sequence goes on from NZ_JANRKL010000056.1 coordinate 23,761, forward strand.
CGATCTCCACCCGGTAATCATCCAGCGGGTGGCCGGAGATGAAGATGCCGGTTACTTCTTTTTCCCGATTCAATTTTTCCAGGAGCGACCAAGGCTCCACTTGTGGCAGCGGTGGCTCGGGCAACATCACCGAATCGCTCATGTCGCCAAAGAGGGAATTGGCCGATTGAGAGTGGGTAGCCCGTACCGCACTGGCAAACTTGATGGCGTGTTCGAGTAAAGTGTCGTATTTGTCCGAAGGCGCAAAATACTGCGCCCGGTGGGTGCCTTCAAAACAATCAAAAGCGCCACCCAGAGCCAAACTTTCCAGGGCTTTTTTGTTGACGGCCTTCATGGGCAGTCGCCGCAGCATTTCAAAGAGGCTTTTGAACGGCCCGTTTTTGCGCTCCTCTACAATTTCATCTACCGGGCCTTCACCCACACCTTTGAGGGCTGACATGCCAAAACGAATTGCCCCAGCCTTGTTGACCGAGAAGTCCATTTCCGATTCATTGATGTCGGGACCCAATACAGGGATTCCGCCCCGGCGGCATTCTTCCAGGAAGAAGGTGATTTTGCCAATGTCGTTTTTGTTGTGGGTCAAAACCGAGGCCATGAACTCAGCCGGGTAATGCGCCTTGAGGTAGGCCGTTTGAAAGGCCACAAAGGCATAACAAGTTGAGTGCGACTTATTGAAGGCATAGGAGGCAAAAGCTTCCCAGTCCTTCCAGATTTTTTCCAGTTTATCCTTCGGATGACCGCGCTTTTCCCCACCTTCCAGGAATTTGGGGTACATGGCATCCAGGTCAGCTTTGAGTTTTTTACCCATTGCTTTTCGCAACTTATCCGCCTGACCTTTGGTGAAACCCGCCAGTTTTTGCGACAGCAACATCACCTGCTCCTGGTAAACGGTGATGCCGTAGGTATCCTTCAGGTATTCTTCGCAGTCGGGCACATCGTAGGTGATGGGCTCCCGGCCGTGTTTACGGGCAATGAAGTTGGGGATGTATTCCAGGGGACCTGGGCGGTAGAGGGCGTTCATTGCAATCAAGTCCTCGAAGGTGGTGGGCACCAATTCCTTCATGTACTTTTGCATCCCTGTACTTTCATATTGGAAGATACCGACCGTTTCACCGCGTTGGAACAATTTGTAGGTATCTTCGTCTTCCAGGGGTACTTCGTCTACATCCAGCTTGACACCGTGGTTTTTTTCAATCATCGCCACGGCATCCTTGATGATGCTGAGGGTTTTGAGGCCCAAAAAGTCCATCTTGAGCAAGCCTGCCGATTCGGCCACCGAGTTGTCAAACTGGGTGATGTACATGTCCGAATCCTTGTCCACCTTCACGGGGACGTACTTGGTGATGTCGTCGGGCGTAATCACCACTCCGCAGGCGTGGATACCCGTGTTGCGCACGGAACCCTCCAGTTTGCGGGCGGTTTGGATCATTTGCCCAATCTGGTCCTGGCCTTCGGCCAACTGGCGAAACTGGTTGGCTTTTTCTACGTCTTCGGAGTTGAGTTCGGACTTGAGTTTGGGATCGATGCCTTCTTTACCCAAAATTTTGCCCAAGGTAGCTTTAAGGTGGACGGGAAAGGTTTTGGCCACCCTGTCCACTTCCGCAAGGGGAATGTTCATCACCCGACCTACGTCGCGTAGCGAAGACTTGGCGGCCATGGTGCCGTAGGTCACAATTTGAGCCACCTGATTGCGCCCGTATTTGTCAATCACGTAATCAATGACCTGTTGCCGACCGTGGTCGTCAAAATCAATATCAATATCGGGCATGGAAACCCGTTCCGGATTCAAAAAGCGCTCAAAAAGCAGGTCGTACTTGATAGGGTCCACGTTGGTGATCCCGATGCAATAGGCTACCGCAGAACCTGCCGCTGAACCCCGACCAGGGCCTACCGAAACGCCCATCTGGCGGGCCGTCGTAGTAAAGTCCTGAACGATCAGGAAGTAGCCAGGATAACCAGAGTTTTGGATAACCTGCAACTCAAAATCCAAACGTTCCTTTATTTCCGGGGTAATGTCCCGATAGCGTCGCCGCGCGCCTTCATAGGTCAGGTGACGCAGGTAGGCATCCTGAGTGTCAAAACCAGGTGGTAAGGGGAAAGCGGGTAGCAATACCTCGCGTGCCAGGTCCAGAAAATCAACCTTGTCGGCGATTTCAATGGTATTTTCCAGGGCTTGGGGGACATCGGCAAAAAGCTGGCCCATTTCCGCTTTGGTCTTAAAAAAGAAGTCGGAACTGGGGAATTTAAAGCGGCCTTCTTCTTCCAGGTACGTACCTGTGTTGACACAAAGCAGGATATCGTGGGGCAACCAATCCTCCTCGTTCACATAATGGGAGTCGTTGGTGGCAATGACTTTCAGGTTGTATTTTTTGGCAAAACCCAACAAGGTCTGGTTGATGTCCTCCTGACTGATGCCCAGACCATCGATGTTTTCCAAACCTCGGTGGCGCTGGATTTCGATGTAGTAGTCTTCACCAAACAGGTCGACCCACCAACGCAGTTGTTTTTCAGCTTCCTCCAGTTTGCCGTGCATGATCAACTGCGGAACTTCCGCCCCAATGCAACAACTGCTGGCGATCAAACCCTCATGGTATTGCACCAGCAGCTCCTTGTCAATGCGGGGGTATTTGCCGTACAGACCTTCGATGAAGCCCAGGGAACACAATTTGGACAAGTTTTCGTAACCCTTGGCATTTTTGGCCAGGAGCAACTGGTGGTAGCGCTCGTCGGATTCCCCTTTGGCCCGGGAGAAGGCTTTTTGGTGCCGGTCTTTGACCAGATAAAACTCACAACCGATGATGGGTTTGAGGTTGCGTTTTTTGGCCTCCGCTACAAATTTAAATGCCCCGAACATGTTGCCGTGGTCGGTCAGGGCAACGGCTTTTTGTTCGTCCTTTACGGCCTTGTCCATCATTTGGGTAATGGAGGAAGCACCGTCCAGAAGTGAGAACTGCGTATGGCAATGGAGGTGGAGAAAATCGGGCATTTTTGTTTTGTATTTGTTGCACAGATGCTTAGGAGATGTTTGTACATCTTGCCAATAAATTGGCTGGTAAAGAGTGGAAAGATACATCCTTTTAGGCATTTTTTGCCCCCCAAAACACAAAATATTCATGCTGGAAATCAGAACACCAATTAAATATTATTTAGTAAACTTATTCATTTTCTTGATAATTATCGCAAAAAAAATTGTAGGTTTATACGCCATTTCAGCAGTTCTCGGTTTAAAAAATTATTGCCAAAAGCAGTGTGTTTAAGGTAAAATAAACCAGAAAGCTGACACATTGATGGCAAAGGTTTGATTTAGATTTAACAAATTCTAGATTTTATTTTGTTGTAAAAGCCGTCAACAAATCATTTAAAGGGATAAATCGAAAGTTTTCGGCTGTTACTTAGATTAGGTTTTAAACCGAAAATTTCTGACGCCATTTCTATCTAATCACTAATGTTTTTATTTATTTAACAGAAAAGATTCCATTATTATGAAAGGAATGGTCTTTGTTCACCTATTAGAAATGGTTGAAAATGAATTTGGCGAACTGCTTTTGGAGTCGGCCATTGAACACGCACAAACATCAACCCAAGGTGTATTCACCTCTGCAGGAACCTATCCTGCGGAGGACATGCTGAAACTCGTGGCTTCACTTTCAGAGTTAACCCAATTGCCTCCATCAGCTTTGTATCAACACTATGGGCGCTATTTGTTCAGTAAGTTGTTTGCATCCTATCCCATGTTTCCTCAGGAAGTGCTCAACAACGCATTTTCCTTCCTAGCATCAATTAACGATGTCATTCATGTAGAGGTACACAAACTATATCCCGATGCTGAATTACCCAAGTTTATAACTCATTATCACGATGAGAACAAAATGATTTTGGAATACACTTCCAGCCGCAGAATGAGTGATTTAGCGCTAGGTTTGATCGAGGGATGTCTCCAACATTTTAAAGAAGATGTAGAAATTCAAATGGTACCCTTGCTAGAAGATGGAACAAGTGTCCAGTTTACGTTGATCCGCAAACCGTAAATTCAGGAGGAGAATGGATGAGGTTACGATGTTGCGAAAGAAGTTGGAGCGAGAGCGGCTTGCGAGAAAAGAAGCAGAACGACTTTTGGAAGAGAAAGCGCTCCAACTCTATTTCAGCAATGAAAAACTTCGGCAACTGAATGCTGACCTTGAAAAACAAGTCGCTTACCAATCCAGCGAGTTAAGGGTGCAACAGGAGCGGTATCGTAGTTTGATTGAAAGTGCCGAAGATTTGATGTTCTGGATGAGCCCTGGAGGCATTTTTACTCAGGTCAACCCGGTGGTGTTGCGTATTCTTCAGAAAGAACCTTCGGAATTAATTGGTACACACTATCTTGAAATAGTACCCGAAGAGTTTAAGCACAAAGTCAATCGCTTGCACCAGCGGCAGTTTGAGCGAAAAATCCATACCACTTATCTGGAATTTCCGGTCCTTAGTTCGAGTGGGCAGCAAATTTGGTTAGGCTTACGTGTCAGTCTGGTGATCAAGAATGGTGAAATTGTGGAACTGACTGGGCTTGCGCGCAACATCACTCATCGGGTTGCAGCAGAACAGAAACTGTCTTTACTGAATACCCGTTTCATTGCCTTATTGGAAAATTTGCAGGCAGCCATTCTAGTTGAAGATGAGCATCAAAATGTAGTTTTGGTCAATCGAAAATTCAGTGACTTTTTTGATGCATATCTCTTTCAGAAACAATTTCAGTCCAAACAGGCCAGGGAGTTTATGGAAACCATCGACGCCAGTTATCTCGCTACGCCAATTCTGACTAGCTATACCCAATCCAACTCATTTACCACAAAAGTCCTTCAAAAAGAATTGGCCCTCAATGATGGCCGGATTTTGGCACTCAGTCTTATTCCAATTCAGCAAGGGGAAAAAAGCCTGGGTCGTCTTTGGTTTTTTGAAGATGTCACAGATCGTAAACACAACGAGCTTAAAATCAGAAGAAGTGAAGAGAAGTATCGAGGAATCATGGAAAACATGGAACTCGGTTTGTTGGAAGTGGACCAAAATGGCATCATCACTCGTGCATATGATCGTTTTTGTGCCATGACTGGTTATACTGAAGAGGAGTTGTTGAATCAGGATGCAACGAAGATGTTACTTCCTAAGGAATACCATGGCTTAATGCACAATCAGAACAACAATCGAGTTAAGGGAGAACCAGGTGTTTACGAAGTTGAATTGATTCAAAAATCTGGTGAAAGAAAATGGATGTTGATCAGTGGTGCACCCTTCTACGATGAAATGGGTAAAGTTGTAGGCTCCATTGGTATCCACTATGATTTATCTGACATTAAGCGACTACAAGGAGAGTTGGAAGAAGCCCGGCAGGAAGCAGAAAAGGCCCGTGATGCCGAAAAAGACTTTTTGGCCAATATGAGTCACGAAATTCGCAACCCGATCAATACCATCGTTGGGATGACTTACTTGATGATGGATACGGAACTGAGTGAAGAGCAGCTCAGGTTTCTGAATAACATCAAACATACTTCTGACATTTTAATGGCTCTGGTAAGTGACATCTTGGATATTACCAAAATCACCCAGGGCAAGATGGATTTAGCCTTGCGGGAAGTCAATCTCGCAGAGCTAATCAATGTAAATGCCCAGGCCATGGCCTTTAGAATCCAGGAAAAGGGCGTCCATTTTGAACATTACATAGACCCCGAACTCGATGAAAATCTTTATGTCGACCCAACTATCTTGAACCAGATTCTCCTCAATTTACTTGGCAACGCCAATAAGTTTACGGAGAGGGGAAATATCACGCTGAGCGCAATTTGCCAAGAAAAAGACGAAAAAAAGCTGCGGGTTATCATCAAAGTTGCGGACACAGGTATCGGCATTCCCGCAGATAAATTGCCATACATTTTTGAGCGATTCAACCAAGCAGGGAAAGCGACCAAGCACAAATACGGGGGTACGGGGCTAGGCTTGAGCATTGCCAAACAACTGGTTGAAATCCACGGCGGAGTCATCAATGTACAATCAAAAGTGCATAAAGGCAGTACGTTTTGGATAGATATCGTCTTCGAAAGAGCTGGAGTAAGGGCCGAAAACGAGTTGCCTAAACCAAGCATTGATCTTGATGCAAAAAAAGAGCAACTTCAATTGTTGATTGTGGAAGACAACACCTTGAACCAGCAGTACATCGCTGGAGTTTTGCAACGGAAGGGATTCCGGTATCAAATTGCCAATCATGGCCGAGAAGCCTTAGAAATATTAGAAAAAGATTGCTTTGATCTCATCTTGATGGACATTCGGATGCCAGAGATGGATGGATATGAAACCACGATTCGTTTGCGAAATATGTTGCACAACCCCAACCATAAAATCCCAATTGTAGCACTTACCGCTTCGGCATTGCTGGATGAAAAAGAAAAGGCACTCCAAACAGGAATGAATTATCACCTGACCAAACCCTTTACTCCCGATCAAATTGAAGCGGTGATCATTCAATCTATGAAAGATCGGGCACCAATAAATGGCCAGTTAGAAGCACAAGTTGAGCCAGGTATCCATCCCGAGTTGAATCAGGATGAAATTAACGAATACTACTTGGGAGATTTGGAGCATTTTCAAATGATGATTGGAATTTTTAACCGCCAAACACCACTTCAGATTGAAGAAATGAAGTCGGCTCTTGCTGAAAAAGATTGGAAACTAATGAAAGCCCTTGCCCACAAAATGAAACCTAGTTTTCAAATGGTCGGTTTAGGGCATATTTTTCCGATAGTGCAGGATTTGGAGCAAATGCTAGAATCGCCTCATAATCAGGTTGATATTGAACGGCAATTCGAATTACTGGGCGATCAAATTGAAAAGGGTTTGCACATCACGGTTGCTCAAGAGGCTTTATTGTGTCTAAATATTTAAAAATATTACCATGGAGTTACGCTGTATCATTGTAGACGATGATGAAATGTCAAGAGTAAGTCTGCAAAAATTTTGTGAAAAGATTGAAGACCTGGAGGTAGCCGCTGTTTGTAAAAGTGCCGCACAGCTAATTGAGGTATTGGAACAAGAATGGGCGGATTTTATCCTGCTGGATATTGAAATGCCAGGTTTGAGTGGCATGGATTTGGTCAAAACCGTGACTCATCTTCCGTACATTATCTTCACTACTTCCCGCACCGAATACGCCACTCAGGCATTTGAATTCCAGGAGCGGATTGTCGATTTTTTGGGCAAACCCGTTTCCTTCCCACGCCTGATCAAAGCAATTGACCGGGTAAGAGAAAAGGTAGAGCAAAACCATCTGCAAAAGACCACCGACGACATCTTCATCAAAACGGATGGCCGAATTGTCCGCATTCCGGTAGATGATTTGTTGTATATAGAAACCGTGGGTGACTATGTCATGTTTTTTACCAATGATGCTAAATACATGGTTCATTCAACCTTGAAGCGCATCGATGAAAAACTCAGCCACCCGCAATTGCTAAAAGTTCATCGTTCTTACATCATCAATTTAAGCAAAGTAGTAGATATTGAAGACAATACCATTGTGATCAATAAAAAAGTTATCCCGGTATCCCGGCAATACAAACCCCTATTACTGCGTAAGATCGATCCTTTATAAACCGCTTAGGTTTTGATACCCAAGATTGCCGCGACACCAATCAAACAAAGCTTTTTGAAAAGCTCTGAGGTGATGGTACTGCTTGGAGCGCCATAAGGTGAAAAGTCGCAGGGGCACCACCAACAAGAAAAAATAGCTGATAAAAAGCCAGCGCTGTACCACAGGCCTAAAACGCTGCATAAACACCAAGCGATTACGGGTTAAGTAGTACAGTTTAAGGGGTGAGTCCAGACCAGTACTCAAAGAGGCCTTGTGGTAAATACGGGCTTGAGGAACTACCAAGATTGCATATCCAGCAGCTCTAATGGCTTCGGACCAAGCTAGTTCCTCATAGTATAAAAAAAAGTCTTCGGACATGCCCCCCACTGTTTCCCAAACCTCTCTGCGGATGATCATCGCTGCACCATGCACATAAGGCGTGGGCTTTGTTTCAGGAAACTGCCCTGATTCAATTTGATGTTGGCCAATCAACTCGTTCTGCCCTCGCCAATTCAAGGGCGTGAATCCTGCATACTGGATGCGTTCTCCGGACTCATAGTAACAAATTAAGGGAGATAAAGCCCCTATTTTAGGGTCTTTGAAACCTTCCAAACAGGTTTCAAAGAATCCCTCAGTTACAATGGTATCATTGTTCAACAAAAAGAAAAAATCTCCTTCTGCGATACTCATCCCCTGGTTATTGGCGGCGGCAAAGCCGATATTATCAGGATTGATGATCAATTTTAAATTAGGGCAGGCTGCTGAAAAATCAGCAGAATGATCAATTAGCGGCGCATTATCAATCAAAACGACTTCGTAATTTTGGAATGACTGTTCTTTTAGTGATTCCAAAAATGCAATCGTAGCTTCTGGTTGGCGGTAGTTTACAGTGATGATGCTAATGTGTTCCATTGTTATTCAATTGTTGGGGAGAACGAAAATTGTTGAGTTAAAAATCAATAGGCTTTCTGCCCAATACATGAATGGCATTTCCCTTCTCTTTGGATTGGAACCAAGGATCCAGTGCAATCAAAAACTTTGCTATTACCATCGTGGGCAATTGTAAAATAACGCCACCTTTTTTGCCCAACCAGGCTAGTTCCCATGCAAAGCGGGAAAGGAGTCCATCAGTGTGTTCTGCCGCGACGACTTCAAAACCTTCTTTCTCAAATCGCTGTACCAAGCCCTGCAAATCGTAAACCTGCCCTACGTGCTCTTCTTCCAGCCAGTGGTGGTGTTCTTCGAACCAGGCTTCGGGCAACAAAGTACGTTGTTCGCGGTTGGGGATTTTTACCAAAAAGTATCCGCCCGCTTTCAGCCGATCGAATACCGCCGCAAAAGGCATCTCCGCTTCTGGGATGTGTTCAAAAACGTCCACTGAGAATACAAAATCGTACTGTGGCCAAACTACTGTTTCTTCAATTTTGTGGTTGACGACTTGAATCTGGTTCGATAAATTCGCTTGATCCAGGACCCTCTCAAAAGTTTGGCAACGCTCCTGATCTACATCCAGGGCTGTTATTTTTGCTTTTGGCAAAAGGTCGGCCATCATCACACTGTACTCGCCGTAGCCACAGCCCAAGTCCAGCACTTTCTGCCAAAACTCAAAAGGTAAATCTTTTAAAATCCGCTTAAATACTCTGGATCGGGCATAGTTTCCTACGTTGGTGTATCCAAAGATGCCTTGAAACAATTTTGCCATGAAGGGCGAAGCTTGCATACGCTCGCTGGTCAAATATTGTAGCCTACCGAAAACTAGAGACATGGTGAAAAGATTTTTGAAGGTTTTGAAACAACAATTGATAATAATACCAGGCGTTTTTGATCGCTGGCACCAATAAGGGCCCCCTACTTTGCGCCAACAAGCGTTTACTGAGGAAAATCGTAAGCCCAGTGGCCAATAAGGTGGCAAAAGTTGCTCCAGCGATTCCCCAATAGGGTATAAATAGGAGGTTGAAAACAAGATTGACCCCTACACTGATCCACATGATGCGGAAATTGAGCTGAGGTCGGCCACTGGCTTCCAATTGTAATCCCATGATTCGGCCAAAGGGTTTGACGATCGCCATTAAGGCAAAAATCCTTAAGCAAGTGCTTGCCGCCAGGTAATTGGAGCCAGCCAGAATCCAGATCATCAAGGGAGCCGTAATCAGTACCCCAATGGCTAGAGGGAGCCCGCTCGCAACCATCAGCCCGAGGCTCTTGTTGAGGTTTTCCTGAGTGAAAGATTTATCACTCATCTCCGGAAAACTAGCCTGTGCAATGGCATTCAGCGGGATTTCAAGGTAATAGCTGATTCTTGAAGCAACACTGTACAAACCTACTGCTGTAGGGCCCAGCCAATACCCGATCAACAAGGCATCCGTCTTTTGGTACAACATCGATCCTAAACTGGTGCCTGCTGAATATTTGCCAAAACGGTACAATGCGATGACCTGCTCCCAGGATGGTCGTGTGGCGGGCAAGCGTAGCCTAGCCGCCCAGGCTCCCAATAGGTAGCTCAAAGATTGAATCAGCAACAGGGTAATCAGGCCAAAGTCCATTTTTAAAGCATATAGCCCTACATACATCAGCAAGAGACTAAGGCTCATGGCTAAAGCCCCATGACCTGCGCGCTTGAACCGAAGCTCATTGATGGCCTCACTCTGGGTCAGTTGGTACAAACCAGCGGTAATGGCCAACACCGGATACCAGGCACAAAGGAGACTCAACATCGGCATGTCCAAAAAGTCCTGCACCAGCCAACCCAATACCCCGATCAGAGGGATCAGAACCAAGGTAATTCCTGCCAGGAGCGTCCAGGCGGCGGCCTTCCATTTTTCGGCTGGAACATCGAGTCTTTGCCGGGACAAATAAATCCAGGCATTGTGCACAAATGTGGCCCTCAAGCCTTCTGCCAGTGAGAAAAACAGGAGGAAATAAGACCAAGACCCCATGTCCGATAAGCTCAATACCCGATTGAGCAGGATGAAAGCCAATACTTGTGCCGCCATGGGCAACAGTTGGGTCAAAAAAGCAGCTTTTACATTATTCAGGTTCATGCCCCTAAGATTTGATGGTAAAACTGCTCAGTTTGTGCAACCACACTGGACCAGCTAAAGTGTTTTTGTACATGCTCCCGGCCATTGCGTCCCATTTGGTCCGCCCAAGCTGGATCCGCATAGAGTTTATTGACCGCTTCGGCCAAGGCTTTTGAATCTCCCATCGGAAAACGCAAACCGTTGTAAGCGTCTATAATTACTCCTTTTGTTCCGCTCAAATCACTGGTTATTGCGGGGCGACCATTGGCCGATGCTTCCAGCAGTACCAGCCCCTGTGCCTCCATAAAAGAAGGCAAGACCAAGGCCAATGCCGTTTGCATGGCTTCCAATACATACGCATTGTTTCTTTCCCCCAACAACTCAACTCGATTGCTCAACCCTTTGGATTGAATCATGGCTTCAATTTTTGGCAGCTCTGGTCCATCACCAATTATTTTGAGTTTTATAGCAGGTGAAAAATGGGGGAAGGCATCCATCAGTACTCCAATTCCTTTAATCGGATCCAATCTTCCCACAAACAACAACTCGTCCCGATTCACCATCTTATTTCCCTCCAGCCCTTCGTTTACGCCATTCGGAATTATCTTTACGGGCGAGGAAACTTGTGGAAAAACTTGTTTTAGCTTGGCCAACAAGCCATCGCTCACTACAATCAGCCCGCGTGCAAACTTGGAGGGCCTTTTTTCCAGCAACTCGGCCAGCAATCCATGCAACCATTGGTCCACGTTATTTCTGCCCATTTGTTCTGCTGCGGTTAGTCCGTGGTAAGTCACTACACTTTTTTTAAGTACAGCTTTGGTCGCCAGACCACCACTACGCCCTTGTAAATGAATCAAATCGTAGCTGTAAGCATTATTTTTTAGCCAGCGGCGTACGGCCAGGTTAAAAAACAATTCTTCTAAAGTCAATTTGAACACAGGCAACCTTCGCCCGGGTACAAATGGAAGTTTGATCAAATTCCGTCCTTCTACCGTTTCTCGCTGAAGTTTCTGCCGAAAAGACCCCGCAGTTAGGATACTGACGCTGTGCCCTGCCTTGAGCAAAGCCTCACTAAGTAACCAGATATGGGTTTGAATTCCGCCCGAGAAAGTATCGGGCAGAGATTTACAAACCATTAGAATGTTCAGATTTTTCACCGCGTTTTGGTTCTTTGTCATTAAAAACTCCCCAGATGAAGCCAATCATTGCAATCAGCAATAAAAGTCCCCAAGGCATTCCTTCTCCTAGCATAGTATGTTTAATTGTGATGTGTTGTGTGGATAAAGGTCCGATTGGCGTGTCGTATCCGCAACGTTGCTTTCAAGGTTTGCCAAATGATAGCTGGCAACTTAAGTAAACTCAGGTACTGCTTGCTCTTCCAAAATTCTAGTGGGATGGCAAGCAACATTCCGCCTACATTGAGGCCAAACAGGGTCAACCAAAACCCAGGATAAGAACCCAGAACAAGCGCAACTGCACTGATCAAGAACAAAAAAACGGGCATCAAAAGCCGTGGCGGCAAAGCCAATTGTAGTACCCGATGAAAACAATCCAGGTTGCCCAGCGTCAGCGCTTTTAATCCAGTAGGAAAAAAGCGACGTAGATTGGCGTATTGTGCGGCAATCCAGCGCCGTCTTTGATTGTGAAAATTTTGTTGACCACGCACTTTTTCATCCCACACTATGGCTTCGGGGCAATAGTAGATGTACTCACCAGCAGCGGTGTATCTGATTTCGAGCTCCTTGTCAAACCCGCCTACTGCTGTGTTTTGAGCCATTATGGCTTTAAAAAGCTGATATTCAAAAGCCATTCCTGAGCCAGACAAACGAGAGGACAAACCAAGTGCGTTGTGCCCTAAGCAGTAAATATGATTGTTCACGTCTTCGCTTAATCCGTCCAGAATGGCAGTGGGGGTGTCCGCATTTTTACCAATGCGTTGCCCCTGCACTGCTTTCCAACCTTGGGCCAGGCTGGCATTCATGAAGTTCAAAAAATCTGGAGCCATGATGTTATCGGCATCCAGCACCACCACGGCATCATAATTTGAGGGTAGCGTCACCAGAGCGACGTTGATGGCTTGCACTTTGGTGGATTTTTCAAAAGAAACTGGCAACACACGAATCGCTAATTGATTCAGGCGCTCCAAGGTAGTAGTTTGTAGTTGGTCGGCGATCACACACACATCGTACTGGGCACTTGGGTAATTTTGATCCAGCGCAGCCCGAGCGGTTTGTTCGATCACCAAATCTTCTTTATAAGCAGGGATGAGTACCAAAAAACGGCGCTTTGCATCCTGTTCTTTCCAGGTAAGCGGCCTGCGGTTCACCAAGCTGGCTGCTACCGAAAACAAGGCCACAAATCCAGCACTATATGCAAAATAAAGCGCGGCAACAAGGCCTATGAGGGTCAGTATACTATTCATAGTGAAATGGATTTATCAGTTTGTTCCAACTCTTTTTCGTACAGAGGTGAAAGGAATATAAATGGAATCAATACATTCATAATCATTCCAGTAGGCATTTGGCCAAACACCTGATTGCCGTAGCTGGACAGTAATACACCGCCAATAGAGGCGTACATCGCCATTGCTTTGTACCGGATCTGCTGGTTTTTTAGCCGCCAAATCACGCTGGCACCTTTGCCCATGATATACCCTAAGATGAACAAGTGTAGTGCAACACCTACAGTACCTGTTTCTGCCCAGATTTTGACATACCAACTATCGGTTGCCGTTTTTGCCAATAAAGTGTTTGGGCTAAATCTTGCGCCCCAAAAACCGGCTGTTCCAACCCCTCCACCCATAGGGCGGCTGCTCAGGTAGCGACCAAAAGTCTTTTGGTTGTTCAAGCGGACCATCAGCGATGGATTTTTTGGGTCAAGTGCGGTTCGCATGCGTTGTACCTGTTCAACACCTTGAAAAGCAAAGGTGAATTTGAGGATGTAAAAGGCAGTGCCCACCACAATTAGACCGGCAGCCAGGATTTTAAAGTTTTTGGAGGCAATCAAAAAAATCAATACTCCAGCGGCAGGAACGGCCAAGGCACCTCTGGTGCCCGAGATGGCAAAGCCTAAAAAGGTGATAAGTGCAGCTATTGCGAACCAAATCCGTTTGCGCATAGGGAAAGGCCCCAGGGCCAAAATACCACACATCAAAGCCACCATGGCCTGAGATGCACCAAACTGGCCTGCATCGCTGTAATAAGAAAAAACCCGTAGTTTACCGTGTAAAATATGCTCCTCATGGTGGTTTTCTGCATACAACCAATGGTGCTCAGCGGCATCGACCCCCATCAATAATTGGCGAAAACCCCATGCAGTACCCAACAAAGAAAGCCAAATGATGAACCGAATGACCCGATCTTGATCGGCATTTTTGCGGAAGTAAGTAAACACGAGCACAAAGGACATCAACTGGTAAAAACCTATTCCGCGCATTGCGTAAAACCAGGCTACTGCACTATGTGCTTCAGGGTTAACCAGTTCCAAAACAATGTACAACATCCAGATCGATGCCAGCATCATAATGTCATTGCGTACTGCACTCCAGTCTTTCAGCCGGTATTGTTTAAAAACCCAGCCTAGTGTACTCAAAAAAAGCAAAACATCCAGGGTCAATCCCCAGGGCGCATCCATGTACCGGGCCATACCTGAGGATAAAAACCCCATGATCACAGCCCAGTATATTCCTTGCTGAGGGTCGATGATCAACCAAGCGGCAAAAAACAGGAGAAAAGGCAACAAGAGCATTACTGAACTCATCAATAAATCGCCGTTTCCAAAAAACAGACTCAAACCCAAACAAAACACACTCACTCCAGCCCCGATCAGGAACTTTCTTTGTTGTAAGAGCGAAATGTGTTGAGCGATGGTCATTTTAAATTGCTTTTGCTTGATTTGATGATTCAAAATTAAGGCAGATTCGCCCTCTGATCAGAACTCTTAGGTTTTTGGAAAAAATGGGAGGGATTGTTGCGAATTGAAGCGTTTTTTGGAAATCGCCCTATTTTAGGCTGGGTTTTCCAGCTTTTCAATCAACTTATTGAGCTGTAAGGCCCGGGCTTGCCAGGTTTGTTGGGCAGCAAAGCTGCGCCGCTCATTTTGCTTATCCAGGTGATCAAGGGACAGTTCCATCCGCAGGGCCTGGATAAAACTTTCGGCCTGGTCGGCCACTGTAGCCCAAGGCTGAAGTTGATGCATGTCCCCAAAGCCGGTGCTGACTACGGGCAAGCCCAAGGCCAGGTACTCATTCACTTTCATGGGGTAAATCCCGGCAGTGAGGTCGTTGCGCAAAAAGGGGATAATCCCCGCTGAAAAATGCTTCATCCGTTGTGGCAATGCCTGATAGGCTACGGGAGGGTGGAATTGAACATTCCCAAATGCAGCGAGCCGCTGCTGAATGTGTGGCTGTTGTAGGCGACCAGTAAATGAAAAATCGTACTCCGGCAAAGCCTGTATTACTGTTTCCAACAAATCCAGATCAATCCGTTCGTCAAGGCTACCCACATAACCGATGATTGGTCTACTTTGGGGAGAAATGTCTCTTTGTGTTTGCAAAAACAAAGGGTCAACCCCATTGGGAATTTGCAGGGCAGGTTGGCCATTTTGTCGCTTTTGCGCCAACAATTGGCTGCCTGAACAGACCAGGGCATCTGCCGCTCCGATGGCTTCCTTTTCGAAGCGGGCCGCATGGCGGTCTGTCCACTGAGCTGCGGCGATTTCATCGTAGCAGTAGTAAATGTTTTTGCTGGCGGGCAATTTTTGCAGTGCGCGGTCATACAGGGCTTGGCAGGCATTGATCGTCACAAAATCATCACCATTCCAAACTCGAATTGCTTTGGTAAGACTGGATTGTACCAAAAAGCTATTGATGCAGTGAACCACCCGGAATGCAAACCCAGGAGGCAGCCCGTTGATGGGTAACAATGGCGGCAAACTCCAAACCTGCAATTGAGGGGAGATACGACGGATTCGGGATTTCAATCCGAGTACGCTTAGGATGGGCAGCCCTGGTTTCTTGCCCAGTAAAGCCATCATTACATCTTTCCAGGTATACGTGTAATCGACATATAGCACCGTACGATGTTCGCTCATGGCCTTCATCAACTCTACGGTCGATTTGGTGTAGTTGCCAGCCCATGCGGGCAGGGCCAAGCAGAGCAGCGGTTTTACATTGGTAGTTTGGTTCATGGCTTTGATCAGGAATATTGCAAGGTTACCATTCTTTTCAACCAACGGCGTGGCATGTTTCTGCGTTTGGGCACTTCACCAATGACGTCTTCCATGTGATCTAAATCCAGCGCATTTAAAAACAGATGTGCGGGCTTATCTGCACATTCCTTGATGCGACTCAAGGCGCGTTCGTCTGCTTTTGACCAAACTTTGCGGGCATAAGCTATATACACAGAGCTGTTCATTTCATTCAAATTAAGTAAGTGTTCCGATTGCTCCAGCAAGGCGGGAAATTCAACCAAAACCCAGGCGGGTTGTTCCTGCAGACCTTGCTGAATATGTTGCTTTTGAGTGACCCAATCACTAGCTTTGATTTGGTGTACCTGCTGCCCTTTTTGTTCCAGATAAGCAGCGAGGCGGGTAATGAGCCAACTTTTTCCTTCCCCACTGCGATTGGATAAAAAGGCAACAGTGGGGCTTTGCTGGCCTTGATTGCTCATTTTTAGCGTGTGGACTAGTTGCTGCATGGCCTTGTCGTTGATGGCCTGAAAGTCGATTCTTGCCTTTGGACCAATTTTAAACTTGTCGACAAAAGGCAGCGCTGAGGCCAGTTTTAAGCCAGTTTTTTCTTCTGCCCTTGCCACTGAGTTGAGGGATTGATCCAATAGGTACATGGCAATAAATAGCCCCAGTGGAATAAACAAACCTGCCAAAAATGCCATAACCACAAACAACATTTTTTTGTTGGGTTCTGGTTTTTTGGGAAACACAGGTTCGTCGATCACCTTGAGGTTTGAGCTCATCATCATGTTGATCTGGTGCAAGCGGGCCTGGTTGAAGCTGTGTAAATTTTCGAGATAGGCGCGTTCATTGACATCAATTTGCCGTTCCATTCGGCGAATGGCAGAGCCCCAAGGCGCGTATTGATCGTAAATGTGGACAAACTCGGCCTGCCGCTGACGAATGACCTGCATCCGTGCCGTGGATTCTTCTTGCTTGAGCACACTGCTCAACCATTGACTCAATACGTCTTTGACCGGCAAGCCCTCTGGCATATTGGTACTCATCCAGGTTTCATCCACGGTGTTGCGTATATTTTCTCTCACCTTTTCAGCTTGCCTTTTGAGTTTGCGCAGATCATTGCTTGAAAAATCTTCCAGGCTATCGGGCATAATCTCCATCGTACTAATCTTGGTACTCAATTCGGTTAAAGTCTTACGCTGATCCATAATGGATTGGTTCAAACGGGGCAAGTTCACCCTTTGGCGCAGTTGTCCTTCCAACTTTTGAATGGCAGAATCTGCGGAGGCAAGGTTCATCATTTCCTTGTAATACATCTCGTCAAAGTCTTCTTTTTTGCCAGAGATAAAGCGGGTTTGCTCGTAGTAATTGATGACTTTATTGCGGACTTTGAATCCCAATAACTCATCTTCTGCCGCGCGGAGTTCTGCTGCGGATTTTCGGGTAGCTTCGTCAAAAAAAGCCAGTACATCTCCAGACTGCCCTTTTTTCAGGGAGAGCTGTGTTTCCATGATGATTTCTGCCAACAATTTTAGCGTGAGCTGACAAATCCCCGGGTCACTTGTGCGGTAACTGATTTTCAACATGTCGCTATTGCCATACCGCTCCACCTGGATGGTCTGAAGTTGTTCAATCCCAAATAAAGGATGATCAGAGTAAAGCAGTTGATATACGCGACCGTGGCGGTTGCGGTCGCGGAGGTGCATCAGGCTGATTTGAAGCAGTTCGGGATCCTTGGCACGAAGTTTAGTCAATACTTTTGCTCCCAGCTTTTCCTCCAGATCCTGGCGGCTTTCGGGCAACAGCATCCCTTTTCCTGTGCGTTTATCCAAAACTTTAGCCAACAAACGCAGTCCTAATTCTTCCATCGTTTGATACGAAGTTGCGACGTTGATGATGTTTTGCAATTCGTTGTTGGTAAATGCATAGTCGATGCTAGCTCCCTCATTGCTCTCAATGGTATAGTTGGATACCAAACCTGTGTTGATGATGCTATGGGAGGAGTATTGAGGCGCTTGTTTTTTGAGGCTCCCCCAGGTCAAAATGGCCAAAGACAAAGCAGAAAACAGCAACCAATACCAATTGCGCGAGACGATCCTTAAAAAATCTAGTAAGCTCATAGTAGGTCATATATTGAAGTTCCAACAATGTTTTCCAACAGCAGCAGTGCATTTTCAACCGCTGACTTCTTTCTTTCCAGCTCCATTTTGCTTTGAAAATGTTGTTCCATCACTTGGCTAAAATCTTCTACACTCAATTGAGCCTCTTTGAAGTATTTTTCTGCTGCCGTAAGTTTGATCTCGCTGGCTTCTATGACGCCTGCTTGCAGATCGAGCAATTGGATGGATTCTTTGAATCTGGTATATCTGTTGATGACTTCCGCTCGAATCAATTGGCCTTGTTCCGCTTTTAACAGCAGTTCCTTCTCCATCATCAGGCTACGTTTTTGTATTTCTGCTTTTCGGTTTCCAAAGGAACTCAAGGGCAATTGAACATTGACTCCTACTGCAAACTGAACAGCCTTGCGGTTTAAAGAACTATTGATGGCGGTAAATGCTTCGGTATTCGTGCTAACGTAGTTGCCGTTGCCAGCGTCTACCCCTGCTACCACCGAAACATGCTGCATCCACTGGCGCTTGGTAATGTCTCGCTCCAAAGCCAGAATTTCGACCTCGCGATCATTGGCTTTTAAAGCATTGGAATTTTGTTGGGCTCTTTCGATCAGAATGGAAAGAGGAGCAAGCGCCTTCCCCTGCCATCGGATGGTATCGGTTTGTGCGCTTGCTTGGGTCCCCCAAAAAAAAGTTCCCCCTATTAACACTGTAACACTAGTCCTAATCATCAATTGCCGCGATTGCTGCAGCCAGTTCTTCAGCTGCGAAGGCCATTCGCGCTCCATGAAGGGTTTTTCCAGCAGCAAATAGGCCAACACGCTGAACAAAAAAATGGGCACCAACCACAACACCCCGTGCACAAGCATGGATAAACCATAACTATGGATCGATAACCAACCTTTACTCCAATTGCTCAACCCTTCCAAGGCTGCCAAGTGAATCAGATAAATGCTGTAACACATCCCTCCAATGCCCGCTATCCAGGGGCTGCGCAACAGGCGCTGAAAGAATGAAGGTTGAAATGCCAAGGCAAAAAAGGCGCTTAAAGCCAATAAAAAGATCAAAGTGAGCCCCAAGTTTTCAGACCAACTGTACATCATGACCAGCCAGCCTATAAGCACCCAAAGCAGCTTGTTTTTGCCAATGGGAAGTTTGAGTTTTCCTTGTTGATAAAGGTCTGCCAGCCAAATTCCCACCAAAAAATAAGGCAATTGGCCTAGTAAAGTATATTTCAACAAACCCTGCTGCCAGCCCATCACCTGCATCAGCAAAGTGTACAATACAATAATTAAGGACAAGAGCGAGGGGCGGAATCTGGTGGGCAAGTATTTTTTAAAGAACAAAACAATCCATGGTGCCAGCAAGTAGAATTGAATTTCAATCTCCAAAGACCAGGCAACTGGATTAATGACGGAAAATTCGCCGTAACTCAGCGTGTGTACATAGGCGATACTAGCCAGCCAATGTTGCCCCAGGCCATCCGTAATTCGGCCACTCAGCCACACCAATAAGGCAAATAAGCTCATCCAAATCAAATAGGGTGGCTCGATGCGCAGTAAGCGATTTTTAAGGTAAGTGGTATATTGGATTGATTTACCATTCCAGTAAGGCATACTTAGAATGAAGCCACTGATTGCAAAAAACAACAACACTCCGATACTCCCTCGTGAAGCCGCATAATGCAGACTGGAATCAAGCCACTGTGCCTGAAGGTCGCTGCTTTGAATACGGGTGAGTCTTTCGCTCAAATGCTGCACAACTACAGCTAGTATAGCGATGAATCGCAAACCGTCTAGTTCCGGTATATAGGCTCCTTTGCTTAATGGTCTCCTAAGCAAGGGGAGTATATTTAGATTGAATGCGGTACTGTAATTACCCTGAGGGCGGAGAAACAATTTCATAATGTACTGATTTACGCTACAAATGTATAGGCAGTATGTCTCCCAACTCCTCGCTCTTCGGTTAAGCTGTTTTTTTGATCGGTCAATGGCTCTTTTTGGCGGTTTTTGGTAAAGTACCTTAGGCTGGGCCTTTGCACTCAGGTAAATACCATTCATCGAACAATTTTACCAAAAACCGCCAAAACCGTCCACTTGCCCTATTTTTAATACCGCTTCCTGTTGATGCACTATACTTTTGCAGCATCAAAACTTTATTTATGGAATCGAACATACTATTGGTAGAAGACAATGAAATGATGCGCACGTTCTTAGGTCGCATCTTGAGTGCAGAATTTCGGGTGTTTACAGCGGAAACCGCAGAGGAGGCCCAAATCCGTATGGAAGCGGGCCTCCAACCTGATGCAATCGTTATGGATTTAAAACTTCCGGGCCTTAGCGGCTTAGAATGGTTGAATCAACTGAAATCAACACCGGATTTTGCGCACATTCCCTGTATCGTACTTTCCGCTTCCGAATCCGTTGAGGATCGCATCAAATGCCTGGAAGCAGGAGCTGCGGATTTTGTACTTAAACCCTTCCATCCAAGGGAATTAAGCCTGCGCATTGCGCGCCAAGTATCCATTAACGTTTAATATGACGCAAAAAATTACTTCCCGATTTTTTTGAGGCTTTTGAATAGAAAGCTCACTTGAAGTGAACCGTTCGACTTTATTCAAAACCCAAATCGTGGAGTTAATTTTTCTACGTTACTCAATCAACCTTCATTTTCCAGCCATGCAATTTTCACTCAAATACCTAATTGGTCACCCCAGCTATGCCATTCCTTTTTGGAAACGTTGTATAGATGTTCTGGCGGCCAGCATTCTGATCCTCCTCTTGTCGCCCTTGCTTTTGATCATTGCTATCTTGATCAAACTAGAATCGCCAGGCCCGATTATTTATCGCGCCAAAAGGGTTGGCCAAGGCTATCGCGCCTTTGATTTTTACAAATTTCGCTCTATGCGCCCCAATGCTGATCAATTGTTGAAAGGATTGAAACATTTGAACCAGTACGAGCAGCAACAACCAACTAAAAAAGCAGATGAAGTGGCTTACGAAGACCACATTCTGCTGCTTCAAGACGATGGATTTATAGGGGAAGAGGCTTTCTTACAACAAAAAGCACAAAAAGAAGGCAATACTTTCATCAAAATCGAGAATGATCCGCGCATTACCCGCATAGGGCATTTTATTCGCAATACCAGCATTGACGAGCTACCACAGTTGTTCAATGTCTTGCTTGGTGACATGTCTTTGGTTGGCAATCGCCCCTTACCCTTGTACGAAGCAGAGAAATTGACCCAGGATGATTGGGTAGCCCGTTTTGAAGCACCTGCCGGAATCACTGGCCTGTGGCAAGTAACCGAACGTGGAAAGGCCGGGGTCAGCGAAGATGGTCGTAAAAAACTGGATATCGAATACGCAAAACGCTACAGTCTTTGGTTGGATTTGTGGATCCTTTGGCGCACTCTACCTGCTGCTATTCAAAAAGTTCAGGTCTAAACCATTACATCTCTAGAACTATAAATTTTCGACGCGATGCCAACTTCACACACTCGTTTTTTGCATCAAAGTTGGTGCCTGCTGCTTTTTCTTTTTGCCCAATCGGCCCTTGCTCAGGAATCAGTCGCATTTTACATCGTAGCAGATCAAGATGATTGGCAGTTGTTTATGCAAAAAAATGCCTACGCTGATGTCACAAATGCCAAGCAGAAAACGGTTTTTATTACCCTTACGGCAGGTGATGCAGGACTGGGTAAAGGAGGGGATGGGACAGTTCCCTATTATCAAGCGCGAGACAATGGCTCGCGGCTTTCGATAAAGTTTCTGGCCGACATTGCCTCGGTGCCAGATCGTAGTGCCTCGGCTCAATACGTATATGCCAATGCGCACCAGATTTACCACGTGCAGTACAAAAATACCAAAAGTTATTACTTGCGCTTACCCGAGGGCAGTAGTGATGGCAATGGATACCGTGCTACTGGCAATCAATCCTTGAAGCGATTGCGCGACGGAGAAATCTCCAAAATTACTGCGGTAGACAGTTCGGCTACGTATCAAGGCTGGACCGATTTGGTACAAACCATCCAACGGATCATCATTGCGGAAACATCGGGGTTCAGCTATGCTACCTTGAACATACCTGAAACGGATACTTCGCGTAACCCAGGTGACCACAACGACCATCTTTTGGTTGGTGATCTGGCTGAGCAGGCCAGTAAAGAGTTGACTTGTTTGAAACAATATTCTTGGTTGGGCTATTCCAGTGCGGATAAGCCAATGGATTTGAGCATTGATCAGTTGATCAATTACAGTGCCGTTTTTGCCTGTAATGTAGCGGGTACTACTCAAGGCGGATATCGAAGCAATTGGGATACCATGCACAAACAATGGATAGGCAGGGGTGAAGCCAGAACGAGTTCAATCCAATTGGAGGCCTGCGCCGGGGTGACGATTAATTTATTGCAAATTCCGGTGAGGGCAACCCACATCCGCAATAAAGCAACCGGGAAGGTTCTGGAGATCGCAGAGGAAGCCTTGGGGGCTGGTGCTTTTTTGCAACAAGGCATCAGCAAGGAAGCCAATCACCAGGCTTTTTTCTTCAAAAAAACACCTGAAAATTTGTGGAATATTTTGCCCAAACACAGCAATCTGCCACTGGACGCATATGGCGGCAATATCGTTCCAGGTACTAAGGTCTGGCAATTCAGAGTGAATGGTACTTCCGCTCAAAATTGGGTGTTGGAACAAGCCGGAGACAGCAGTTTTTACCTCAAAAATCACAAGAGTAATTTATACCTGGAGGCCAATTTAAATGGAACGGATGTCAGTTTACAAACATACATCGGAAACGATGCGCAACGCTGGTACATCATCCCTGGTAGCGATCCCTTGGGCCCTCCGCAGGATACCAGTAGCACTTTGGTAGCTGTAAAGGAAATCGGAGATCAACAGAACATTTGGAAGGTGTTTCCTAACCCACTACAGTCCGCCAATGAAGTGAGTTTCAGCTTGGCCGAGGGGCATTCAGGCAATGTAACTGTAAAACTGTACACCCTTGGTGGGCAATTACTGAGTCAGGAAAAGTATCCTCAGGTAAATGCTCAAAGTACAGTCCAGTTCACTATGCCGCCGCTTGCACATGGGGTATATTTATTGGAACTTCAATGCTTTGATAAACAGCAAATTTATCGCAAGGTCATTCAATTGGTTCGGTAAAAATTTGGATGATGATTTGAGAATGAAAGGGGCTTTAGCAAACTCTTTTGATCAAGGTAGGGTTAATTATATAAAAGTGCTCGGTCATTATGGCCGGGCACTTAAACATGAGTTATTCTGGATTTTCAAAATAATTCTAAAGCGACATCATTTTCACAAAGAAAGCACAAAGAATCTGTTGCCCTTATTTCCAGGCCATTTTATCAATCTAACTATGTGTGATACCTTCGTCAAAATAACTTCCAATAAACTCATTTTTGGCAAAAACTCTGACCGTGAACCGAATGAAGCCCACGCAATAGTGCGCTTTCCCCGCCAGGAACCTACTGAAAAAAAGCTCCAATGCACTTATATCGAAATCCCTCAGGTTGCCCACACCCATGAAGTCATTTTGTCCAAACCTTTCCAGATGTGGGGTGCAGAAATGGGGGCCAACGAACATGGCCTGGTCATTGGCAATGAAGCGGTATTCACCAAGATCGGTTTCCAAAAGAAAAACCAGGGATTGACGGGGATGGACATGCTGCGTTTGGCCCTTGAACGTTGTACTTCCGCTGATGCAGCCCTCGAATTGATGATCCAACTCCTGGCCGACTACGGGCAAGATGCCTGTGGGGGCTACCGCAATCGCCGTTTTTTTTACCACAATAGTTTTTTGATCGCCGATCGCCACACCGCTTGGGTATTTGAAACTGCTGGGCCACATTGGGTCGCTAAAAAAATTCAGGGACACTATGCCATTTCCAACGGGCTTACCCTGGATTCGGATTACGATCGCATCAGCCCACAGGCGGAGGAGTACGCGAAAGCACGGGGCTGGAGCAAAAAAGGAGTACCCTTTTCTTTTGCCAAGGCTTATTCCGATTGGTTTTATACCCGCATGAGCAAATGTAAGTTGCGGCGCGCTTTTTCTAACCAGGCCATCCAAAACCATCCAGACCTGGATGCCCTCAGTGCGATGCAAATCCTACGCCAACACGGCGACGAGCCTGAAAACGAATACGACCCCTCCCACGGAGGCACCGGCAACGTGTGTATGCATTCCACAGGGCCAACCAACCCCAGCCAAACCACCGGGTCGATGGTTGTTGAATTGCCATTGGATGGCAGCACTCCAACCCTGTGGCTGACTGGAACTTCGATGCCATGCCTTTCTGTATACATGCCCTTCTTTTTTGGTGGAAAAACGCTGCTTACTCCCGAATGGCCCCAGCCAAGCAGCAAGCCCGATGCATCGCTATGGTGGCAAGCGGAACGTTTGCACCGAAAAATTGCCCTCAATTATGCTAGGGGTCGTCAATTGATCGTTACTGATTTATTAGGAATGCAAGTAGAATGGGCGAAAAATGTGGCTGGGCTGATGAGTCAAAAAGCCAATACCCAAGACCTGGATGATTACTCGGCGCAAATATTGCAGCAATATCAGAATTGGCTGAATAACACTTGGCTGAAATCAGAAATACAACAACTTCCTGCCCGTTCGCGAGCCTCCTTGTACGCCTTGTTTCAATATATCAATGATCGTAAGGTGGATTTACGGGACGGTAAAAAATAAAATGTTCATTTTGCCAAAGGATTAGATGAGAAAACGGTTCATTTCAATTGTCATATCTAATCCTTTAGCTCAAGAAAAATGAACATTTATTTTTGCCCCACTACTACGCTAAAATTTTTATTTTGCGGGGTAGATACACCTAGTACCCGCGCAAATCAGGTGCACAACCCAGGCTATGAGAGTTATTCAAATTACCGATCTGCACATCGGACAGGAAGGCGAAGACACTTACTTTGTAGATGTAAGGGAGAATTTTCGACGCATCATTGCCGCCGTGCAAGAGCGCCGACCCAATTATCTGGTGCTTTCTGGCGACCTTTGTTACAGTCAGGGAGACTTGGAAATTTATGCCTGGGTCAAAGAATGGGTAGACCAACTGAAGATTCCCTACGAGGTCATTGCGGGCAACCATGATGATTCAAAACTGTTAACCAAAGTGTTTCAGCGGCAAGTTGATTACCAGCCGGATGGCTTGTATTTTAGCCGCAATTGGGGTGGGCGGCCAATTCTCTTTATGGATACTTCAACCTATAAAGTGGAAACAGCTCAACTGGAGTGGTTGCAGGAGCAACTTCAACAATCGCAGGGCGACATCATCTTATTTATCCATCATCCACCCTTATTGGTGGGCACTCCTTTTATGGACAACAATCACCCATTGGAGGATCGTGACCCGCTGCAAGACATCCTTTGTGCCTATCCGGGCAACATCGACATTTTTTGTGGGCATTACCATGTGGAACGTACCGTGCGTTGGAAAAACCTACTGGTACATCTTACCCCTTCCTGTTTTTTTCAGATTGATTCCCATGCCGAGGATTTTAAAGTGGATCACTACCGTATCGCTTTTCGGGAAATTTCCATTTTGCCTGATTTAACCATTAGCTCAGTACATTACCTTTAGTTACAAACCATGGATGATTTACAGTTTTTGGATAAGTTGGCCGATTTTTTGGACAACCGTTTTCGGATTCCCTTCACTCGGATTCGTTTTGGGATGGATGCCCTGATTGGCCTGGTTCCTTATGTTGGAGATGTGTTTACCTTTTTGGTTTCGGGTGTTTTGGTGGTCGTGTTGGTGCGCAAAGGGGCCAGCGGGATGCTAGGCGTTAAAATGGTGGGCAACATTCTGCTTGATGGAGTAGTAGGCTCAGTACCGCTACTGGGCGACCTTTTTGACATTCGCTACAAAGCCAATTACCGCAATGTACAATTGATGAAAGAGCACTATGAACAAGGCAAACATGGTGGTAGTGCCTGGTGGGTCATCTTTTTGATTTTGGGGGCTTTGCTTTTGATGCTTTTTTTATCCATATATGTAGTAGGCAAACTCCTATGGTGGATTTTTTCATAATGAACCGGCCATGTATCAATCTTCAACCCGAGAAAGGGCAATCATCAAGTTTCGTGACAATCGTTTTGAGACATTAAATGATCATTTGGCCAGTGAAGAGCCTCTCGAAATTCAGTTGGCTTATGGCCCCGTTAGCCAACGGCAACAAATGAGTTTGGCGGTAACGATGCGAACACCGGGAGCTGATTTTGATTTGGTATACGGTTTTTTATTTACGGAAGGATTGATACAAAGCCGCAAGGATGTCCTGCAGATGCGCTATCCAGGGGTACAACTGAGCCCAGAAGCGCAGGAAAACAGCATTTTGGTAGAGCTACATCCGTCTGCGCGATTTGATGCTGCAAGACTACAACGTCATTTTTACACCAGTTCCAGTTGTGGGATTTGCGGGAAAGCCAGTTTAGAGATGGTGCAAAGCCAGTCTGCCTTTTTGTTATCCACTCATCAACCAATCATTCATCCTGACATACTGTTGGGCTTACCCGAGGCCTTACTTCCCCAACAGTCTTTGTTCAATCACACGGGAGGGATTCATGCTGCGGGATTGTTTTCGAGTAGGGGTGATTTGTTGTACTTACGGGAAGATGTTGGACGACACAATGCCCTGGATAAAGTAATTGGAGCAGTTTTACAAAAACAATCTTTGCCACTCAGTGATACCATTCTCCTGGTCAGCGGGAGGGCTGGTTTTGAACTGGTTCAAAAAGCAGTGATGGCTGGCATTCCGATTATGGCTGCGGTAGGTGCCCCCTCCAGTTTAGCAGTTGAATTGGCCGAAGCACATAACCTGACCTTGGTTGGTTTTTTGCGCGATGGAGGCTTCAACATCTATACTGGAGGGGAGCGGATTGTGCTTCAGTAGTGGGGC
>NZ_JANRKL010000057.1:0-3479 GCF_033763495.1 Haliscomenobacter sp.
CATCCGCCGAATGGCGCTCAACCTACTCAAAACAAATGGTGACAAACCTAAAGTCAGCATTAATCGTAGAATGAACCGATGTGCATTGTCGGACAAGTATAGAGAAAATACCCTCAAATTTTAATGCGTTTGCCCTGGGGGTTGTACCCGACATATAGAGCGACTAGGGGATAACAAACAAGAAGGCTTTATCAACAAGAGAATCAAATTTGTTGATTATTCAAAAAAATCAGCAAGCTACCAACCATTGAGCGGTATTTTACTAAAAGTGGATTCGCTTTCTTTTTTTAGAGATACCACTACCATTGAGTTCGGAAATGTAAAAACAACCTGGAGTGTATACTTGGCTTCGGTTGGATTAAAACTAGGAGAATGGGTAGGAACAATACATAACCATCTGAGAGTTTTAAAGGTGGAGCAAATTAAGTTTAGAATTTCAGTTGCTGATGATAGCGATAAATCTATCCACCAACAATTGCTTAAGGAAGCCTGGATTCATGTAGACAGTATGAATAATATAAAAAATGGCTCGGCATTCCCACGCACCACAATAGGCGTCCAAAGAAAGAACCAATTCTTATTGATTTATAAATTGAATCAGCTAAAAGGTGGCAATGAATTAATTATTAGCTTCATGGATAGGGTTTTAAAAATTAAAGCCCTATCCGCAGATGATGATGAGACGTGGCAATGGAGTTTTCATTATGTAATGTATGAGCTCTTAGGAGGAGTGGCTTTTAAAATGGATGAAACGTCCATCTTTAAGCCTTCTTTGGAACAGGATTTATCAGAAGAAGAGATATTGAATCTCAAGAAATAAATTCCTCCAGATGCTTGGGGCATGGAACTGGTATACGGCATTGGAGATCAGACCTTAAACTCCAACTACGCCAGTGGCCAAAATGCCAACTACAATGGCAACATCACGATGATCAAATCGCGTACCCAGGGTCAAAGTGTAACCCCCACCTACGGCTTCATGTATAATGGCCTCAACCGCCTGACGGCAGCCTACTACGGAGAAAAAGGAACTTCCACTTATTCCAACCTGGATCGTTATACCGAATATCAAAGTTATGACCTCAATGGGAATATTGTTTCTTTGGACAGGTATGGCTTAGCAGGGGGCTCCGCAGGTGCCATCGATGACCTGACCTACACCTATACCCTGAACAGCAACCAAATTTCCGGCATTACCGAATCGGTGACCAATACCACTTTCCGCGACAAAGGTTTCAAATACTACAGCACTGGTACTTACACCTATGATGCGGCAGGTAACGTGACCAACGAACCCTCCAAAGGAGTGGTCATTGCCTACAACTACTTCAATTTACCTCGCTTGCTGACCCTCGGCAGCAATACCATCGAAATAGAATACGACGGCGGCGGCAACAAACTGCTAGAATGGACAATGAAATCATTCAAGAGAATCAGTACTACGCACGGGCGTACTTGGTGAGATTTCAACGGAGGATTTGTTGGACAATATTTTTTCGAGGTTTTGTATCGGCAAGTAAGTGACCTTATTAACCAAAGCTCACTGCTTCCGACTCAAATACACCCCAACCAAAATCACTGCCATACAACCCACATGCAACAGCCCGATTTTTTCCCCATCTGCCACCCCCCAAAGCATGGCAATAATGGGCATCAAATAAGCTACAGTTGCCCCAAATATGGCCGAGGTCTGTTGGATCACTTTAAAAAAGATGATGGTCGCCAGCACCGTACCTACCCAGGATAAAAGCACTACATAACCGAGCGACTGCCAGGGATTGGGCAGCGTACCCATGCGGGGAATAAAATCCGTACCCAGCAACAAATAAATGCCGAGGGGTACTCCCACCGTACCAAAGGATCCCGCACTGACCAGCAGGGAGTCCATGTCCCGAAACTTGGTCGCAATGAGGTTGGTACCTGTCGCGTAAAAAACCGTAGCCAACACAATCAGGGAAGCATAATCTACCGGGCTATTGCTGATCCCCCCTTTGCCCATCAGAATCAAACAAGCTGCTCCAACCAAACCCAATAAAATCCCCAAGACTTGCCTCGTTTTAACTGTCACCTTAAAAATGACCACCCCAATGATCATCGTAAAAAGAGGGGTGAGTGAATTGAGTACCCCCGCGGTAGCACTGCTGATCTTTTGCTGCGCAGTGGAAAACAAGATGGCGGGCAAGGCACTGCTGCAGAGCCCCAACACCATCAACAGCGGCAAACGCGACCAGTCCATGCGCTTGTAATTGTAGGCCAATACTGGCACAAAGGCCAAGGCCGAAAGCGACATGCGCAAACAAGCCACCTGCACAGGCGTGAAAGACTCCAGACTCTTTTTGATCAGGATGAAAGAGGTTCCCCAAACCAAACTGAGGATACCAAGGGTCAGATAGGCTTGCCACATGGGCATGCTGGCGGGGGAGTTGGTGTTATTCATTGGGCAAGAGTACAAAAGATTTGTGATTCGCGGAAAAAACTGTACGAGTAACTGTTAAGTTTCAGCAGGTTTGAATTTTTTGCAATAAATTTGCGAACACTCGATTGAAAATCATGGTGCCATTCATTGCAATCAGGCACTTAAAATTACAAATCATACAACCATGAAAAAATCCATCTTGCTTTTGCTCCTCCTGAGCAGTTTTGGCCTGGGACTACAGGCCCAAAAACTGGCCGACAAACGGACCGCGCGCGACCTCGAACTGAGTGCACCCGAACAAGAACTAAAGGCCGGTCAAAGTTATGAAATCCCGGTCACTGCCGCCAATTTGGGCATGGTGCAAGGTTTTCAGTTTTCCATTTTTATCGACCCTACGGTCGCTGAACTGACGGGTATTGAAGGTGGGATTATGAAGGAAGATAACTTTGGGTTTTTTCCAAAAAATGGCCTCATTACGAGCAGCTGGAATGTGTCTTCGCCACTGGCTAAAGAAAAATTGAACGAGGTGTTGTTTACCTTGAAAATCAATAGCCGCAAGGACATCGCCCTGAGCAAAATCCTCGGCCTGCAGAGCCGCCCCACGGCCATGGAAGCCTATACCATGAATGATGAACAGGTGGGGATCAGCCTTAACTTCAAATCAGCAGTAAAGCAGGGCGACAAGGCGCTGTTGTTCCAAAACAGCCCCAATCCCTTCAGCGAAGAAACGCTGATTACTTTTTATTTACCCGCTGCGGCTAAGGCTACTTTGGTGGTGCGCAATGTGGAAGGAAAGGTATTGTTCCGCACCCAGGGAGATTTTGGCAAAGGCCAACAGCAATTTTTGCTGAAACAAAGCGACATCAAAGCGTCCGGTGTGATGAATTATACGCTGGAGACTACCAATTTTACGGAGACGAAGAAGATGGTGGTGGTTGCTAAGTAGTTGAGAAGTTGAGGGGTTGAGAAGTTGAGGGGGTTGAGAAGTTGGGGGGTGGCCCGGTTGGGTGTGAAAGTGCAGGTGCAAATTGCCGGGGGGGCCGCCCACTTAAAAACCCCCAAA
>NZ_JANRKL010000058.1:0-2015 GCF_033763495.1 Haliscomenobacter sp.
CTTTAAGCAGTAAAAAATTGAAAAATAAAAACAAGAACATAAGAATAACTCCCAGCAGGTAATTGAACACCAAAAAGGACTGAAAAGTTATTGAATGTTCTCGCCCCGCTCTATCCATGGCAGGTAGTTTAAGCCAAAAAAAGAAGTGATACCTGGTCAAAAAAAGCAAGACAGGTAAGATGAGCAGCCAATATCTGTTTTTGAGGTTGGTGAGCGCTTCCATGGCTATTGATTCTTTTTGAATTGTTGTTCCAATGATTCTTCAAAAGTCAGGTCGCGAATCACCTTGTTTTCCAGTGGAGTGGCTAGCAGAACATTGTAATTTCGCCAAAAACGCTCGTTGTATTGTCTGCGTACATCATCGGTATCTTCTTTTCTATTGAGTGTTTGGCGGGGTTTTACCTTTGCCATTTCCTTTTTATCCGTTTGTACTTCATTGACCATCAAACTGCAAAAATTGTAACTCCCCGTAGTTTTGCCTTCATGGACTTTGCTTTTGCGGAAATCGCCCATGGTCATCCATTCTATGTAGGACAAGTAGTATTTTCCGTCTGTTTTTTGATAGTCTACTCTGATTTTGCCAGTGTGTTTACCGTCCTGGCTCACATTTTGAAAAATAACTCTCGATTCTCGGTACATCTGTTTTTTCTTTTCAGAGATGGTATTCGTATCAACCCCCAGTTCTGATAAAATCTCATCAAAATCGGCACCACGGTAGTAATCAATGTGGTGTATGCCGTAATCCTTACTATTGATGTAGATATTGCCATAATTTTCTGGAAAGCGAAATTTTAACCAATAAACCTGCTCACCATCGTAAGAAGTTACATCTACTAAACGAATAGAAGCCTTGGGGCTTTTGAGTATTTCCCCTAACCAATAGCGCCGGGAGTTGTGAGCCCATTTATGTCCTCCGTAATCATTTACTGTTCGCACATTGTGCGCATGTATCCTCACTGGATCCTGCACTAAAATATCGTATAATGGTGTGTCTTTGCCAAACACCAGATACCAGGCGCGCTGTCCCAAAGTTTGTTTGGCCAGATTGTTGCTCTTGCGATACTCATTGACACGGATGCGGATGCGCTGAGGGTCGGAATCAATGCCCCAATCCTGAATGTCCACCATACCCTCCATCAGGCGGGTATAGCCATAATCGTCACGGCTTTGCACCTTTTCGCGGTAGAAGGCATTGAGTTGGTGCATTTTGCTGGGGTAGTTTTTCTTCAAGCGTTTGAGCGCTTCCCGCAAAATGGCACGTCCGGAGTCGGAATGGGGTTTGACCATCGCTTCGGCCAATTCCAGCACTTCAGGTTTTAGGTAAATGCGCAGGGTATCCTCCTGCTGCACTTTGGACAGGGCAATGGTGTAGGTTTTAAAACCCAGGCAACTCACCTTGAGGCTGTCTTTGGCATAGGCAGCCGGGTAATTCAGCGTAAAAGCCCCTACTTCGTTGCTGACTACGCCCATACCTCGGGCGGGAATCCCCACATGCGCGTAAGGAACAGGTATAGAACCTTTAGCGGTAAGCACTATTCCATTCAGTTGATAATGCTGCTGAGCCATGGCCAGCGAAAAAATGCCTTGTAAAATGAAGACGCCTAAACACAGCTGGTGTTTCATATGCTAACTATTGATGAATCAAGCTTTTCTCTGTTTTTTCTTTATGTCGATAAAGATATTCCGAATATTTATTTTTTACAACATTATTTTTTCAAATTTTAATTATACAACTTTTGCCTTTCCAAGTTTTATTGTTGTCCATACTCAACATTACCTCATTCTACTTTTGATTTTTTCAAAAAGTTGCCCTTTTTAGTCTTTATGCTCGCCCAACCCAACTTTTCCCCCCGCACTTGCATCCATCTATCAAGTTTTTTCTCCAAATTTGCACTCCAAATTAATTTATCCGGCTGATGCACCACGTGGACATAGAAGCACTAAACCAACAAATCTACATCGACAGCGCCTTTGTAGAAAAACTGCATGCCGAAACGGCCAAAGTGATCGTTGGG
>NZ_JANRKL010000059.1:0-3858 GCF_033763495.1 Haliscomenobacter sp.
TTTTTAAAATTTGGGTTGTGTTGTTTTGTTTTTTTTTTTTAGGATAAATATTGGTTCACTGTGCGTTGTGGATGTGCGTTTTTTTTTGCATTAATCTAAACTCCTCAACTTTCTCAACCAAAAAATCATCCACATGAAATCCCTAATGATCCTGCTAATTGGCCTGCTCGGCACTTTTGCTCTGAGTGCCCAATCCCAGCAAAGCAAAACGGAGAGCCCTTTTGGTACGCCCGCGGAACGAGCCAAATTGCAAACCGAAAAGATGAAAACGGCCTTGCCATTGCGAGCCGATCAAATTGACAAAATTTATGCCCTCAACCTCAAATACGCCCAAATCATGCAAAAAGAGGTGTTTGACCAGGGGGCATCCCAATGGACGATGTACACCAAGGGCAGTGAGATCAACAAACGCAAGGAGAAGGAATTAAAACCCCTGCTCAATGAAGCCCAACTCAAAAATTATGAAAAGCTGAAGGCGGAGATGCGCAAGCAGATGCTGAGTGGGGATAGGCCGGATAGTTTGGATGATTTTAAGTGAGCGTAAAAGTATTTTTTAGCCACAAAGCGACTAAAATCCAAATTAAGGACAGTCAAGTACTTGCATTTGGCGTCTTAGTGGCTTTGTGGCGCCCTAATTTTAATAAAACAGCACCGCTGTCTTGGGCAGTCTTTTTTGGATTTGTTTTTGTTGCTCTTTGGTAAATAGCGCTCCATCCAGGTAGAGCATGGTGAGTTTTTTTAACCCAAAAATACTCTCGGGTATTTCCTTCAGCTGATTGCCCGAAAGGGACAACTCTTCCAGTTCTGACAAGTTGCCTATTTCTTTGGGGATACTTTCCAGTTTGCAAAAAGCCAGGTTCAGTTTTTTGAGTTTTTTGCATTGTTGAATGGCCGGGGATATGGATTTGAGGTGGACGTGCATACAATTCAGCTCCTCCAAATGAGTCAGTTCATAAATCTCGGCGGGTAAGTCGTAGCCATCCATGTAATCCATCGAAAGGAGCACATTTTCCTGTTCCAGGAAAGTGGTGAATGATTCAAAATACAAGGCAGTTGAATCTCTTCCATAGAGTTGCAGCCATTCCTTCCAAATTCCTTTGAAAGACATATCTCGCTTGGCACTTCTTTTTATGGGTTTTCCAGCTTCCACCAATTGAGCCAGGCGTGCAAAATCCACTTGATCTTTGACGGGATTGTACACCTCGCGCACCAATTCCTTCATGGTGCCTTCATTCCAATCAAACCATTCAGCATCGGGGGCATTCACCCCAATGTCGTGATCCATAGAAATGATGTAGGGTACGGAAGTACGACCATTGATGTTGAGCGAACCATCGTTGCCGCCACCAATGATCACGTATTTGATGTTAGCAGTACCAGTGATGCGTTGGTGGGAATCGCCACAATAGAAAAAAGGTGCTTCCAGATTGCCCAAAACCAACAAATCGGGTACACCACTCGTCAGAGAGATGATTGAATCCACTTGAAGATTGCCGTTGATGATCAAAATATGGCAAAGTTTGCCCCATTCCGTATCCAGCAAATTGGCCATGTGGATGTCTTTCCCCTCGATTAGCGCGACCTTTACTTTAGCGGGTTTGCCGTGCAGTTCCATGGTGCCCAGGTGTTCCGAAATTTTGAAGCGTTGTTCTGCTTCTACGCCAGTGATCAGCGATACTTTCCCACCACTAAAGGCAGGCCATTTGGGTTGAGCAGAGGCCTGGCAGCAAGTGAATAAGCTGAGAACTAGAAGATACAAAGAAAATTTCATAGATATAACTGTTTTAGAAGAAGTGTAAAAAGGCCCTTTTTTGTTCCATATTAAAAAAAAAAGTAAAAAACTTTTTCCCTGATGCGGTTTGGCAAGGCTTTTGGATAATACCCCCGGTACCTCCTCCCTATATTAAAAAACCGCAAAAACATAGATATGGCAAGAAGATTAACACTTCTGCTGCCTCTACTCTTGCTATTGCCTTTGCTGGGTTTTGCTCAGACAGAGCCAATTAAGGCCAGGGTATTGGTCAAGCTAAAAGAAACGACCACACCGTCCCAATTTATGGTGGAATTTGCCACCCAAAGCCGGGCTGGTGGAGGGGTTTGGCTAGAAAAAGCACTGAGCCCCCGCTCCAACGTCCACTTGATGATGTACGACTCTACCACCGTGAGTGCAGATGAACTCCTGAAAGAGTTGCACCTGCAACCAGATGTGGAAGAGGTCACTTTTGATTATTACGTCGAAAGCCGGACTGACCCCAATGACCCCAATTTGGATGAACAATGGGGGCTAGTCACCATCGAAGCCCAAAAAGCCTGGGCCATCTCCACGGGTGGGGTCACGGCACGGGGAGATACGATTGTTGTGGCGGTGTTGGATAGCGGGTTTGATGTGGGCCACGAAGACCTGGCGGCCAACATCTGGACCAATCGGGGCGAAATACCCAACGACAACAAGGACAATGATCGCAACGGCTACATTGACGATGTACAAGGCTGGAATTTTATCCGCAACAGCAACAAACACCAGATTGAACAACACGGGCAATCAGTTGCCGGGATCATTGGTGCGGTTGGCAACAACGGAGTTGGGGTGAGTGGGATCAACTGGCACATCAAGGTGATGGTGCTGGAGGCCCGCCTGGTTTCGGAAATCATTTCGGCTTACGAATACATCATCGAGCAGCGCGACCGCTACAACCGCTCCAAGGGGAAGGAAGGTGCATTTATTGTAGCCACCAACGCCTCCTTTGGCATCAACCGCCTCTTCTGCAAGGATCAGGTCATGTGGGGGGAGATGTACGACAAAATGGGCGACGTAGGCATCCTCACAGCCGCCGGGGCCGCCAACAACCCCTGGGATGTAGACGAGGTAGGGGACATGCCCACCACCTGCCCCAGCGAATACCTGCTCACAGTGCTCAATACCACGGAATTAGATCAACGCTACGTGGGTTCAGCCTACGGCAAAACTTCGATTGACATGGGCGCTCCCGGCCAAAACTCCTTCACAACCAAACCCTTTGGGGCTTACGGTAGTTTTCACGGGAATTCCGCAGCTGCGCCACACCTAGCCGGGTCGATTGCGCTGCTGTACAGTGTGCCCTGCAATGATTTTGCGCAGAAGACTTTGGTAGAGCCTTCAGAAACAGCCCTAAGGGTTAAAGAGGCCCTGATCAAGGGCCTGGATGAAGTGGCTGCATTGAAGGAAATTACCGTGACAGGAGGCCGTCTGAATGTGTACCGAAGTATGGAGCACCTGCGCCAGGATTGTCGCACGGTGCCGGATGATTTTAAGGGGATGCTGATTTACCCAAATCCGGCGCGTTCCAGCATCACCCTTTCGGTGGATCAAGCGGAGAAGAGCCCGATTCAGATTCGGGTGTTAAACACGCTAGGACAGCCCATTTACCGCAAAGTGATGGACGTGATGTTCCCGGGGATACAACAGGATGTGATCTCGGTGAGCGACTGGCCGCGAGGGACTTACTTCCTGGAGGTGTTTATGGGGAAGGAACGGAAAATTGCGAGGGTGGTGGTGAATTAGTGTGCTGTCTTAGGTGCTTCTTAAGTGCCTAAGGATTCTTAGGTGGTGAAAGATTTTTTACCACCTAAGAATCCTTAGGCACTTAAGCACACCTCAGGGGGGCACTATTCGATTTTTTGCACTAAAATCGGACCACCATTTACGGGGGTAAAAAATCTGGTTGCATCAATCCAATACGACCGCCGCGCATCCCCCGGTACATCCAATCCACTCTGCTCATTTGGCACTATAGTAAAGCCACCCCTACCATTCCCCTTCAACCATACCCCCCGTGAAGCATCCTGCCGCCCCATATGCCCTTCATTGGCGTAAAAATT
>NZ_JANRKL010000060.1:0-11821 GCF_033763495.1 Haliscomenobacter sp.
GGTGCTTTAAAACTAAGGATTACAGAAAGTTGGGATGAAAATGGAGAACATTCCGAGAATAGTATACATTATGAAGGTAGGGCCGCTGATCTTACTACCGAAGACCGGGATCCTGCCAAGCTTGGAAGACTGGGGCAACTCGCAGTAGATGCAGGATTTGATTTTGTCTATTATGAAGATAAGTTTCACATTCATGTATCTGTAAAGAATGAAGAATTCTTTTTCCCTAATGTTTCATCAGCCATGACTTCAGTTTTAAGCCAACTTGTTAGTGTCTATATATCCAAAGATGAAAATCAATTGGTGTCATAAAGGGTATTTGAAAAATGTCAACCAGGCGCCAAACATGAGTTGTACCTTGAGCAAAAGCGACCAAGGTACAGCCCATGTTTTTTCCAGAGCGCCTCTAAATGGTTTCAGTCAGTGCAGGGCTACCCGGTAATAAAAATGTTTCACTCATCACTCACCTACCAACCGAACCCCAATTTTCCCTTTACCCCCCTTAAACAAATAACCCGGTATCCGCAATTCCAGCCGCTTCAAACCCGGAATTTGCCGATCAAGCTCCAATGGAGCCGGATACAGGGAAATAACCGAAACACTGATCTCAGGATGAGAAAGGTTTTCCAGTTTCAATTTTTTGCCGTCCTGGCTTAAAAGGGCACCTCCTTTGGTAAGCTCTACATCCGCAGTGGTCATCAATTGCCAGGTAACCATTTTGGTGGCGGGAATGGTTTCAATTTGGTCTTCAATGAGCAAGGATTGAGGGCCATCTTTGACGAATCTTCGCCGGGCGCTTTTCAGTTGACCAGCAAAAGTAGGGGTCATTTCGATGGTGGCTTCCGGCTTGGAGCCTGCTTTGAAATCGGCAATGGTCGCCAGCCCATCCGTAATGTGTAGGGAATCGTTGACAGTTAAGGTGCTGTGACCGTAGTTGTTTGTAGTGAGTAGCTTCCAGCGTTGGCAGGTTTGGCAGCGTCCCCAGAGGTCAAAACCCGTTTTTTCCAATTCATGGTACTCCTGATTGCCGGGGTCTATCACCCAACGGACACCATTCACTTCAAAAACAAAAGAACCACCGTCCATATTGCCATGGTTGACAGTACCCCTGCCACCTTTTCCACCAAAATAATACTGGTGGGGGTCGGCGGGGCCACTTTTAAAAATGACGATGGG
This sequence comes from Haliscomenobacter sp., assembly GCF_033763495.1. GTDB lineage: Bacteria > Bacteroidota > Bacteroidia > Chitinophagales > Saprospiraceae > Haliscomenobacter. Next base: position 1,177 of record NZ_JANRKL010000060.1, read on the forward strand.
GTTGGAGCCCTTGCCACTCCAGGCCTCAGGCACTTTGATGTCCTGTGCTTCTTTGTACTGCGATAACCAAACCAGGCCAGCACCTTCGAGGCGACCCAATTTGCCCATTTTTTCGGCTGGGCGCAAAAAACGCTCTTTTTCAAAAAAGACTTTGTTTCCTGTTTTTGCCGCAAACCAGGCCAGGGTAACATCACCATTCTCACCTCGCTTGTCGCCACAATCGGCAAAGTTGTAATACCAGCCCGAGGGAGCTACATTGAGTACTTTGTAGGTGGCACTTTCAATAAAAGCAGGGTATTTCGACAAGCCAAAATCAGTACCAAAGGCACTTTCAAACATGGCCGCAGTAACCACGCTAAAACTGGTACCATAACCCCAATAAGTTGCGCCTTCCGGGTATACGCCATCGGGACCATATTCGTCCAGGGCGTGGGGCATCCCTTCCAGAGCACGGTGGATGGTTTGGGCGGCGAGTTCTGGATCTTGTTCGGCAATCACGATGGCTGCGGCGATCATCCCTCCGTGGCAGACCTGGTTCCAGTTGTTGGTGCCGTTTACCCAACCCGTATTGCCAGCTTTATTGTAGCTGGGTTTGATGCCTTTTTCGATGAGGGCGGTTTTGGCTAGGGCTACGGTCGTTTTGGGCAAATCTTCACCGGCCCAATCCAGGGCAAAGGCAATCGCCAGGGACATTTCCGCTACATCCAGGTAGTGCGAGGGGTTCCAGTCCGAGAAGTTGCACACGGCCAGTACCTCTTCGTTGATGCGCTTGAGGATAGCCGGGTCTTTTTCCATGCGGTAGTTCATGCCCAGCATGTTGATCCGGTACAACATTTCACGGGAAACGGCCAATAAACGCCGCCCTTCTACGATGCGCTCAAGCAATGGTAGTTTGGTGATGCCTTGAGCATTGAGGCGGATGGCCTGGTACATGTTTTTGATCACGGGGTCGGATTCGATCTTTTTTTTCAGTTCTTTTTCAATGTCGGCGTTCAATACCAGGCGGGGGCTTTTTTTGCGCAGCTTTTCTTTCAGGTATTGCACAGATATGGGGTTCTCCAGCTTTGGCTCAGGGGTAATATTGTTGAGGCTTGGAGATGAGATAAAAGCAGTACTCAGAAAAAGTACGCTAGCCAGGGTAATCGAAAAGAAAATGGAAAGAGAGAAGATTGGTTTCATGTCGTTTTGTTTGTATGGTTCGTCCCTGGGTCGATCAGTTTTAATGTTGAACGATTAAATGCTTGATTTTGGCTGTAGCAACGAGCGCTAAAAAATGATATCTTTTAATAAATGTTTTAATTCCTTTTATTTAAAATGCTAAACTCCGAAAAACTTGGAGCCTTCAGCCAAATTTTTCCGGCAATAATCCTCATTAAGTTCGATTCCAAAACCAGGTTTGTCATTGAGTACCAGGTAACCGTCCTGGTACAATGAAGTTTCGTTTAGAATAACATTTTCTGCGCAAGCATTCTCCATGATCAAAAACGATGGGATTGTTGCACATGCATGGGCCTGAGCATAAGTACCAACTGGGGTACACATATTATGACAAATCGTATCCATTCCATACAATTCCCCCAGATTGGCAGCCCGTTTGAGCTCTAAAAGCCCGCCACAGTACTGGCCATCTGCCTCGATGATAGAACAAATTCCTTTATTGATCCAATGATGAAAGCTTTTTATGGTTCTCATTCCTTCCAGCGCAACAACAGGTATCTTTGCTTCGGCAACAAGTTGCTGATAATCCTTTTCATATTTTTCGTAATTCATAGGATCTTCAATAAACCAAAGATTGGCGGGCTCCACAAGCGTAACGAATCTATTTGTCTGCTCGGGTGTTAAGCGCCAGTGGAAGTCAACGCCAATTTGAATATCTGGGCCGACTGTTTCACGCACAACCTTCAAGATTTGCGCCCAGTCAGGAACATCACCCCCCCCACGGTAAATATCAAATTTAATTGCTTTAAACCCTGCTTTCACTGCTGAAACTGCTCGTTCTGCCCAGGGTTTCGGATCGACAGTATTAGGAGAATCTGCTGGCGAAAGATCATAATATACCTTCACCTTGTCGTGGTATTTCCCTCCAAGCAGATTATATGAGGGTGTGTTCAATATCCTCCCCGATAAATCCCAGAGTGCTGTCTCGATTCCCGAAATGGCACCCATTGCTGTTTCTATGTCTGCTTTGCTAGCCGCTATCATTTTACGTGTCAGATATTCAACACGAAGTGGATTCTCTCCGATAACCAAGGACTTGAGATCCTTTATTAATTTGAGGTATTTTAAATTCTTGACCCTGGCTTCCCCCAATCCATACACGCCAGCGTCAGTGGTTATTTTGACTAGATTACAGATGTATTCATCCTGTATGGCAGCAACTTGCACATCCCGAATTTTGATTGAGTCCATCCCATTTGACAGATCTATTGCCTTCGATTCCAAATTAGAATAGGCATTCTCTGAATGCGCCAAAAATCCAGCGGTTGTAGCACCACCTAACGATAAAAAAAAACGTCGATTCATATTTACTCCTCTACTATTAAAGTAAATAAAAAGTTTAAAATCCATCATCGACCCTGTAAAACTACTATGCTTCACTGTATCGAAATTAGCGGATTAAAACGGATAAATTTTTGGTTACCTATGATTTATCCGTTCTAATCCGCCTTTATCCGTGTTATCTGTTCTTCTAATTGTGGTCGCTTTCAGCAAAAGATGCGAAGCATCCCCAGCGCGGAGCGCAAAACGTTGTGATCGTTGTGGTGAATAAATCAAGCAGCGAAGCTGCGCCTACCAGCCCGGATTCTGCTTGATCGCCGGGTTTTGTGACAAATCATTCAGCGGGATTGGCCACAGGTAATGCTTGGCTTCGTCGAATACTGGAACTGCGAAGTCGGTACCCAGGTATACGTTGATGTAAGGCACGCCGTTGACCAGACTGGACTTCACATTGGCCTTGGGGTAACGAGCTTTGGCTGCATCATCCCAGCGAATGCCATAGGAAGGTATTTCCAGTTTTTTGCCCTGCTTCCAGCGCCGTAGGTCGTCGTAGCGGAAACCTTCCATGAACAATTCGATACGGCGTTCGCGGCGGATTTCTACGATGATTGGCGAAACGCCATCATTCACATACCTGGGATCGACTGGTACACTGCTGAGGTTCAAGGAAGGCATACCTACCCGGGCGCGGAGTTTGTTGATGGTCAAATCCAGATCAGCCTGCGTGATGGTGCCCAATTCGGCCACTGCTTCTGCATAATTCAGCAAGGCTTCGGCAAAACGCATGGTGATCGCCGGAGTGTTGGAAACATTAAAAGTAGCATACGCAGTATTGTTGTCGTACACTTTGATGATGTGGTACCCCGTTTCACTGGCCTGCCCGCCATCCATACCCGCCAAACGCGGGTATGGGCGAGTATCATTGTTGCCGAAGGCGTAGAATTTTACATCATCTGGATGCAGAATCGTCTGGCGCAAACGGGGATCGCGGTTTTCAAACACGTCTTCAATCTTGGCATCCCCTTTGTAGAGTGGCGACAAGGTAATGGGCAGCCCATCGGAGCAGAGGTAGTCTTCCACCATACTTTTGGTGGCACCACCATTGTAATCCCGGTGGTAGCTCATGACGTGGTTGGTGCGTACACCCAATTGATACCGGCGCCAGTACATTACTTCTGCAACCCCTGCCAAATCATTGGTAATGCGGTGAATGGCATTATAGTCGCGAGAAGGATTGCCCGTGCTGTACAATTTGTAAGGCCCTTTGTCAATGAGCTCCTTGGCCGCTGTGGCTGCTTCTTGTAACCATTTTTCTGGATTGGAGCCACCATGGTATTTTCTCCAGGTGCCTTCGAACAAACAAACTCTCGACTTGACCAACAAGGCGACCCAACGATTCATCCGGCCTGGAGCACCGCCATCACCCCAGTTGGCTGGGATTTTTTCGGTTGCGAAGGTGAGGTCAGCCAAAACATTGTCCATGACCTTTTCGCGGGAAGTACGTGGAGCGTAAAGTTCCTCAGAATCAACGTTCAATTCACGATCAACCCAAGGTGCATCGCCAAATTTTGATACTTTATCCGCATAAAACCAGCCTCTGAACAAGCGGGCCTCACCAATATATCTATCGATGGTGGCCTGAGGGATTTTGGCTTTGCTGTAATTTTCCAGGCCAATATTGATCGCCCGCACAAAATTCCAGCCTTTATAGCCGTACCACTGCCCATCGCCATTTGAACTGGTAGGTGTTGGGAATTTGCCTGCCCGAATCTGTTGGTATTGCAAATGGCGCGGATGACGAGGTGCAATGTTGTCGCTGAACTCATCAAGGTACCAAATGCCCCACTTATGGCTATTAAAACCTTCATCGTGCCCCATCATGATGGGAATATCGTTGTCGTTTGCGGCAAGGTGATAAAGGCCGTTGTTGTACACCCGTAGGTCGTTTTCGGTATTCCAGAAGGTTTCGGTGCTGATCCGGTCCAGGGGAGTCCGCTCCAGAAACTCGTCATTGCAGCTGGTAAAAAGAAAAACCACCGCAACGAAAAGAGGATATATTAATCGTTTATTTTTCATCGAAATTTTGTTTAAAGCTTTTTAGAAAGTGATGTTGGCACCAAAAGAGAAAATCCGTTGCATGGGGTATTCTACTGCGCCGTCAGAGTTCAAACCAGAGTATTGGTCGTTCAGGACGTTGGTATGCAGGGATTCTGGATCCAGGGGCTTGCGGATTTTTGAGTATTCCCACAAGTTCATGCCCGCCAGATACACTTGGGCTCCACCAATGCCTACTTTCTTCAACAGGTTTTGTGAAAAATCATAACTCAAGGTTAGGTTTTTCAAGCGAATGTAGCTTGCATTTTGCAGGTAACGCGATTGGGTCTGGACGTTTTGTTTGGTATTGGTAGAGATGTGTGCGGCGGGGAAATAAGCATTGCGGTTGGTCTCTGTCCAGGTATCCGTAATAAAATACCATTCCACGTGGCCAGCATTGTAAGGGTAAAACCAGGTCCAGTTGCCGTCGGAAGGAGCATAGTCGCGTCTGCCAATGCCCTGGAAGAAAGTGCGCAGAGCAAAGCCTTTGTACTTCAAGTCCAGGTTTATCCCAAAGCTGTACCTTGGCGTGGCATTGCCAATGATTCTGCGGTCGCCGGGGTTAGCCAGGGTATTGTTGCCTGCGCTGATGACGCCGTCGCCATTGAGGTCGGCATACCGAATGTCACCGGGCCGCCAGTTGGCACCCAAGTTGGTCTGCTTGGCAGAGCTAGCCACTTCTTCCACGCTTTGGAAAATTCCGAAGGTTTCATAACCCCAGATTTCACCGATTTTTTGACCCACATACCTTTCAGACAAGGCACCAGTGGGGTTCTCGTATTTGGTGATTTCACTTTGCCAATCTGACAAGGCAAGCGTGACGCGGTAATTCCAGTCTTTTCCGATTTTGTCTCTCCAGGTTACGGAGGTTTCCCAGCCTGTAGTTCTCAGGTCAGCTGCGTTGGAGCGTGGAGCATTGGTACCCAGGATGGCCGGATACTCTACGTTGGTCAACATGTCTTTGGTATCCCGGGTGTAAATGTCGAACGAAGCATCCAGGCGTTGATCCAGCACAGTGAGGTCGATACCCAGGTTTTTGGATATCACAGTTTCCCAAGTCAAGGTAGGACTGACCAGCCCAGCAGGTGATACAAAAGGGGTACGGTTGCCGGAAGAAAACATGAACGGAGAAGAATTGATGCCCATGGTGGCAATGTAGGGGTAAAAATCGTTACCCAACAATTGGTTACCCAAGGTGCCGTAAGAGGCCCGAATTTTCAGGTTGTCCAAAAATTTCTTGGTTCCAGCCATAAAAGACTCCTCTGAAATCCGCCACCCTGCCGAGAAAGAAGGGAAAAATCCGAATCGATCTTCGGTGGGGAAGCGGGAGGTTCCGTCGTAACGGCCGTTTGCTTCAAATAAATATTTGTCCTTAAATGCGTAATTGAAGCGGTAAAATACCCCCCGCAGGGCTACATGTGATTTGCCGCCAAAGGTTTGCTGAGCACCAGTAGTGGCATTGAGGTCAGGTACCAAGGGCGTGATCAAAGACCTCGCTGTGGCTTGGCTATACTGGTTGCGGCCCCATTCCTGGTTGAAACCCACCATGGCTTTGATGGAGTGACTGGGTGAGGGGTCAATGGAGTATTCAGCATAAGCATTCAATACCGAGTATTGGTTGTAATCGCTGCGGTTGGTGATAAAATCGTCGCCACTGAAACCATTGCCGATGCGAATGCCAGCTACTAAGTCCTGGTTTTCGATGACGTTGACTTTACTGGCTACGTCCTGGTACGTGCGATGAAAGTTGTTGTAGGAATAATCACCCCGGATTTTTAAGCCTTTAAATGGCGTAAGGGTGATGCCCTTGGTCAACCACAGGTCGTTAACGGTAAAGGTTTCGCGGCCACCTTGCTCCAGGTAAGGGAAAAAATTCAAGGTGCCAAAGTACTGGCCGATGTATTGAGAGAATTGGTCGCGGTCACCGGGCTTGAGGTAATACTCCAGGTCAGGGAATGCAATGGGTTGAATTGGGTTTACCCTGGCTACAGTATTGATGTTCACGTCCCAGTTGTAAAAGTGTGGTTTGTCGCTCAGTTGGGTGTTAAAAACCACTTTTTCGTCCAGACTCAGCCAGTTATTGACTTTAAACTCGGCTTTAACCAAGCCATTGTAACGTTTGAAATTTTCATTGTTTGCGTGTTTCAGGTAACCATCTTTGTTCAACAAACCGAGGGACACATAAAAAGAAGCCTTGTCGGTTGCACCCGAAGCACTAAGGTCGTACTTCTGCTGGGGCGAAGAATCGGTCATCAGTTTATTCTGGTAATCGTTGTATCCGTAGTACTGCAAAACCCCATTGACAACGCCCCACTCCGGTCCGGTGCCTTCGGAAAAGGCTTTGGTCGCTGCGACAAAGTCAGGGTTATAAGCAGGGGCACCATTGGTGCGGATATTGGCTTGGTTACGGGCCAATACAAACTGGTAAGGATCGGTCACGGGGTCCATGTTAAAAATGGGTACTGCTTCCGACAATTCTGAAGAGAGTTGGATGTTGACTTTGCCGCTCTTGCCTTTTTTGGTTTCTACTAAAATTACTCCAAATGCAGCCCGTGCGCCATAAACGGCAGCAGCGGAGGCGTCTTTTAACACGTTTACACTGGCGATATCGTTCGGATTGACGCGCTCCAGGGCCATCGGCACTCCATCCACGAGGATCAGTGGAGAACCACCATTGATGGACTCAAAACCACGGATGTTGAAGTCAGCGGCTGTAGTGGGGTCACCATTGCGAATGTTGATGTTCAGGTTGGGAATGAGCCCCTGCAAGCCCTGGCCAACGCTTACAATAGGGCGTTGGGCCAATTCTTCACTGGTGATCGATGCAACCGCCCCGGTCAGGTTGACTTTCTTTTGGGAGCCATACCCCACTACGACTACTTCGTCGAGTAATTTGGAGTTGGCGGCCATGGTAATGTTGATGGCAGTGCGGTTTCCAACCTCAACTTCCTGAGTCAAAAAACCTGTGTATGAAAATACCAAAGTACTATTTTCCCCTACTTCAAGTGAGTAAGCGCCTTCCACATCAGTAACGGTGCCTGAAGTAGTTCCTTTTACCAGAATGGAAACCCCAACAAGGGCTTCTCCATCCTCATCGGTAACTTTGCCACTTACTTTGATGGGTGGGGAATCAAACGAAACATGAGCCTTGCTACCCATGAGCAGAAGTGGACTCCCCACAACTGCTACGAGCAGGCATAGCATAAATGCCGATAGGTTAAAGTTGTTTTTACTGTTCATAACAGTGAATGTTTGATTTGAAATAATATGATAGCGTAGAATGGTGTGCGTTTCGAATTTTGCAAACAGATGCTTTTTTAATCCAATCGGAATAACTTGTTGGGTGTTTTTGCTTTTTTCAAAAGAATATTCTATAACCTAAATTGATGACGAAATTTTAGGATTTCCCACTTACTTATTGCGGAATTATTTTTCAAAAAGATAAAATAAATTAAGAATCAGGATATCGGACTTTTAAACTACTCAAAATACTTCGGCCCTTTCACCTTCTTTACCACAATCACTGCATCGTATTTTTTAGTCGGCGTAAACTGAATTTTTCCTCCACTTTCCAACTCAAAAGCCGGAATCGGTTTGAACAACCAATCCTTGCCCTTGCCTGGTTGTTGATCGCGCAACTCCAAAAAATTAATGGATTTGGGCAAGCGGCTAAAACGTTCACCAACACCACCGATGCTGTCATCTTTGAAGGGCTGCACATCGCGCATCCAGTGGCGATAGAGCTCGCCGCTACTGGCATACAAACCGATGTTGTACACCTGTTTGCCAAAGCGGTCGAAGACGTAGTTTCCTTGCATCTTAATGGGTTTGCCAAAGATGTCTACCGAATTACTTTCCGTACCGATGTGGGCATTGTGCGCCCAGTAGATGATTTTTTTATTGGGGTAAGCCACATCGGCGAGCCACATCAGGTTTTCGGCCATGATGCGATCGCGTAAGGCGAACTGTTGTTGAAGCCGGATGGCGCGGTAGTCTAGGGCCCAGTATTCCAGGTAGTTTTCCAAGGTCCGGCGGGTGAAGGCGACCAGGAGTGGTTTTTGAGGAAAATCTTCCCGAATTTTGGCCTCATTGTTTTCCAAAAAATCCAAAACCCGATTGATGACCCGCTCATTGGTACGAATCGCAGCGACCAGTCGGGTACTGTCGGGGATGAGGCCGTAAAGCAGAGAGGTGGTCATAAAATTGTATTCCACATCGCGGGAAAGCTCTGTGTCATACTTGCGCAGAAAGTCGATCAGAAAATTGTTGAAATAATTGGCGGAAGATTGGCAGTCCGGGCCTGCCAGTGCGAGAGGGCGATCCCCTTGTGCCTGGTTTTTGGCGTATTCAAAGAGGGGTAACATTTCTTCACAGCGGAAATTGCCAAACACCGAATTGTACATCAAACCCTTGGTATCCTGTTCTTCCTGATGCTGCCAGGCCAGATTGATGTCGCCAAAACCCCCTTCTATGACCAATACATCGAAACCCATTTCCTGATGCAGGTACTCGACCAGGCGGGTTTTGAGCTGGTAAAATTCGGCGGCACCGTGCGAACTTTCACCGATTTGTACCAGTCTAACGTCTTTGAGTTTATCCTTTAAGAAAGCCAGGTCGCTGAAGTCAGTTCCATCCACACTGGCAATGGGAATGCTGTTTTTTTTCAACCAATTGTACTCCTGGCCAATGCGTTGACAAGACAATTGAGGCAGGATAAAAAACAACAGCAGACTCAAGGAGAGGAAAAGACGCATCATTTGGTGTTCATTTTCCGGAAATATAGGACAAAATAAAGAATTGTGAAAGGGGCGTTCAGAACTTGTAGGAAGGGGAACTACACAAATGTTATCCTGCCAAAATCCCCGCACAAATTTCCCTCACCAATTCTGGACCAGCATACACCAACCCCGAGTACACTTGTACCAGTGCAGCACCAGCTTCAAATTTATCCTGGGCATCCCGGGCGGAGGCAATCCCACCAACCCCAATGATGAACAGTTTTTTTCCCGATTTTTCGTACAGGTAACGGATCACCTCGGTAGAGCGTTCGCGCAATGGTTGACCACTTAAGCCCCCTGCGCCGATTTCCTCCAGTTCAATCGGGCCAGCAATCAGACCCTCGCGGCTGATGGTGGTATTCGTCGCAATTACCCCGGCAATAGCCGTTTCTTGTACAATTTCCAGGATATCGTCCAGTTGTTTTTCGTTCAGGTCTGGAGCTATTTTGAGGAGAATTGGGGTAGGAACGCGGTATTCGTGGTTCTTTTTTTGTAAAGTGGATAGGAGCTCCATCAAAGGTTCCTTGTCTTGCAAAGCCCTTAAATCGGGGGTGTTGGGCGAACTCACATTGACCACAAAATAATCTACAAACGGAAAGAGGCGCTCAAAGCAATAAAGGTAATCGTTGATGGCCAGCTCATTGGGGGTCGATTTGTTTTTGCCAATGTTTCCACCAATGATCAACCCTGCCGGGCGGGGCTTTTTGAGTTGCTCCACCAAGGCATCCACACCAGCGTTGTTGAATCCCATCCGGTTGATCAATGCCCCATCATCCGGGAGCCGGAACAAGCGGGGAAGGGGATTGCCATCTTGTGGCTTGGGTGTCACCGTACCTAATTCCACAAAACCAAAACCCAGGGCGGCCATCGCGTGGTAATGGCGGCCATCTTTGTCAAACCCGGCGGCCAAACCAACCGGATTTTTGAATTTCAGGCCCAAAAAATGCCGCTCTAGCCGGGCATCGTTGACTTGGTAAGCTTTGCGTAAGGAGCCACCCAGTCCCGGTATTGCCAAGCCCAATTTGAGCAACGCAACCGTGAGGTGGTGGGCCCGTTCAGGCGCCATACGAAAAAGCAGGGGTTTCAACAGGTTTTGGTACAAATTCATCATCGGTCATTTTCGTAGGGGCAACCCCATCGCCATTAAGTTAAGCATCAAGCAAGCTTTGTAAAAAACGGGGAAAAGAGGAACTTGTGAAAAATTCCGTTAATCATGCGTTCCCCCCTTCCCACTTATCTTAATGGCTTGAGACATTTTCCTAGCTATGCTAAAA
>NZ_JANRKL010000061.1:0-25852 GCF_033763495.1 Haliscomenobacter sp.
GGATTTGCAATGGGCAGTAGTCATGCGTATCTCCGGACAAAAAGGCAGAGTAGCAGGGCATGTTATCGGGCATGTATTTTATGTGGTTTTTCTTGACGCTGAGCATTTGTTTTATCCGTCGGAAAAGAAGAATACGTGAAACTTTTAAGGTTAAGTGATTCAGAGGTCAACCCTTTCTCCAAATCCTTGTGCTTTAGCCGCAATTTGGCTTTTACCTTTAAAGATGAGGATTAGTGCACTGACCAGGATAAATAAAGAGCTTTTTTTCTATATGTTAATGCCCTGAAGTAGTATCAAAAATAATCGGTAAGCATTTTTGACTTCGCCAGAAATGAATATATTTGTTCATCCCTCCTAGTAATCAACCCATTGGAAACCAATTTGGCATGAACTCCATAGTCCCAAACACCGAACCCGAGGTCGGGGATGAACTCCCTTTGGCTTCCCGCCGCGCTTTTTTGAGCTGGTTAGCATTAATCGGGGTGAGCTTACCGGTAAGTCCCTTGTTGGCTGACCCGAGCACGGCGCTCTTTTTTTCCGAAGACGACCTCCCACCAATCGATGGGCAGGTCAACCTCAGCATCTTTCGACCGCAGGATTTGCTGCACCTGAAAATGTCTTTCCTCAATTTTAAAAAAGGCGCTGGCAACCAGTTGGAACGAACGGGCGGCGATGCTTTTTTGGCCGTCTTTTTCCAGCCACAAAGTATTGCTGAGCAGGCTTTCGACCTCAGTGAGGCCAGGCAATACCCGGCTGCGGCTTTTTTATCTGGCCCCAGCCGCTTGGTCTTCAAAATCCCCGCCAACATTACCAGCATTCCACTGACTGCAGAAAAAATACTCGACTGGAGCAAGTACGAGTTGGTGGTGAATGGCCGGGCTTTGGCAGCAAACAAGTTCATCCTCACTGGTGCCCATTTCAATACCGGGCAAGTCCGCCCCAATGCCAACCTCAACGCCAACAACCTCACCCTGAACACTCGGGCCAACAAGGTATTGAACAATTATCAGCAAAGCCAAAACCTGAGTTCAGCCAAACTGCGTACCCAGCGGCAAAATGAAACCTACCGCCTGGCCAGCGAAGAGCAATTGGAAGATTTGATCAAAGAAACTTTCAAAAATACCCCCAGCAGCGTCAATCCCCGCTCCATTCGGATGGGCGAACCCGATCAAAATGAAACCGCGATCGAATTGCCCTGGCGGGTGATTTTGTCGCCAAACCAATTTGCTGGCTTTGCCCACGATCACAAACTGCGCCTCTTCGCCGAATTTGTCAATGCCAACAAGGGCAAACCCACCCAGTTTGAGGTGTACGAAATGTGGCATACCCGCCTGGGCATGCGTACCGCCAAAGGCATCGATGAAAGTGAGGCTGCGCGAAAAATCCTTACCCTGCGCGCCATCTGGGCCTATGGCATCAATGAGGACTACAGCAAATTGCCGAGTGCTGACCCCAATTTTAAAACGGCCCTATCTAACGACGATCGCCACCAGATTGTGCACAAAAGCAGCAACTGGAATATCCCCAATTATACGCCACATTCCATTGAAGTCAATCGACTGATGTTGAGTGCACTGGGTGGCTGGCTCGACAGCAATTTCACCCCGCCCTCTTACGCTGCGCTCAACCTGATCAAATGGTCACATCTTGCTACGATGGGCCGCGATCACTACGTGGAAGTGGTCAAAGAAGGTTATGTATTGCCCTTTGGACACCGTGCGGCCTACGTAAAAATCACCGAACGGAAAACTGATTCCGGCTTTGCCCTCAACCGCACCCGCGAGTTTGTGATCATTTCTGAGGCAGAGAAGAAATACCTGGGCGACACCTTTATGGCCTTCCCTTTCCGCCAGATTCGCATCCATACCCTGGTCACACCCAATCTGGATCAGCCCGTCAAGGCCTTTGAAAAATCAGTAACGGCGGACAAATCCAACTTTGCCATTACCGTTGGCGGCAAAGGCTTTCCTTTCAAAGTCAGTGGAGTGGATCCCGAAGGGCGAGAGATCGACTTTGAACTTCCCCTGGTATTTGTAGGCACCAACGTGGTTGGTAAAGCCAATAAAAGCACGCTGGACAAACTCACCCAGCAATACAACGCTTATGCTTTTATGCAAAGTCAGGGCGTACAGCCAAGTACCCGTGCCAGTACCCGTGGCCAAAAAATGGCCATTGCCAGTAGCCTGGTGCCGGGAGATACCAGTTTTGAAGTAGACCAGATTCAATTTGGGGTACAATACCTGGAAAGTAGCCCCACGGGTTTTTACCCCAAAATCAGTGGCATTGACCTACACGAGCCCGCTTATGAATCCCTTACGGGTAAAAAAGAAACGGTAACGGTGGAACTGGTGGACGATACCAGTGCCACCAACAAGGGGCAGGTATTTGCCAAGGTCAACGTTTCGGCCAACCTCGATTTTGCCGGGAATGCCGACAAGGCGGGTGGGGCATTGGTGCCCAATTTTCAACTCACGGGTTTGTCCAAAATTCAGGGCGCCGTAGGAGGTGACTTGGGCGAAATCCAAAACCTGAGTTTTAACCCAGCCAATTTTTTCAAGTCCAACGGGCAAGCCGAAGCCAAGTTGTTTGGGGTAGTGCCCCTCTCTGGCTTGATGAAAAAAGTGGGGCTGAATGTGGATGGCTACCTCGCCGAGATCAAAACTGCCGTCAGCAAAGTGGAAGATGCCCGAGCCAAACTCGAACAGGCCAAGGAAAGTGGCGGCGCTGCCTTGGATGCCGCCAAAAATGCCCTGAGTGCCGAAACTGCTGCGCTGCAAAAAAGGATGAGCGACTACACCGCCAAAATGCCCGTGCTAAAAAATGTGGAGTTGCCCGACAAGGTGGTGACTCAAATGCTTTGGAATGGCGAAACCGAACCAGAATACAAACTCGCGGGAGGTTTGCTCACCTTAAAATCAAACACGCCGACCGAAACCATCAAAATCAATACGGCCATCAGCCGCCCGCGCAATGGAGCTGCACCTACTTTTACCACCAGCTCTTCGATCAACAATTTCAATGTACTGCTCGCGGGCATCATCCAGGTCAATTTTAAAAAGGTAGGTTTTTCGGTCAACAGTCAAGCCAAAACCGACATCAGTGTGGACATGCAAGCGGAACCCATGAGTTTCCTGGGCCCACTTTCTTTCCTCAACGATCTGAAAAACCTGATCCCTGCTGATGGTTTCAGCGATCCGCCCTTTCTGGATGTAACCACCAGTGGGGTAAAAACGGGTTATACCCTCGCCGTGCCAGACCTATCGCTGGGGGCGTTTATGCTGCGCAACATCAGCCTGGGCGCTACCGTGAATTTACCTTTTACGGGTTCCCCCATGAGCCTGCGTTTCAATTTCTGTGAGCGGCACCAACCTTTTACCCTCACGGTTTCAGCTTTGGGCGGTGGTGGTTTTTTTGGTCTTGAGCTGGACCTAAAAGGCCTACGCTCCCTGGAAGCTGCCCTGGAGTTTGGTGCTGCCGTAGCCCTCAATCTGGGGGTCGCCAGCGGCGCTGTATCGGTCATGGCAGGCATTTATTTCAAAATGACCATCGACAACGGCAACTCCATCACCAGCCTTACGGGTTATGTGCGCATCAACGGTGCTTTGAGTGTGTTGGGCTTGATCACGGTTTCGGTGATGTTCTACCTCGGACTCGAATACAACGTGAGCACTGGCAAAGCCTGGGGTGAAGCGACGCTGATGGTAAAAGTGGAAGTGCTGTTCTTCTCCAAAACCGTATCGCTAACCACCCGCCGCGAATTTGCCGGATCGGGGGCCGACCCCACCTTTGGTATGATGGTCGGTAAAGACGACTGGAATAACTACTGGGATGCGTTTGCGGCATAAAGGTTGAGAAGGTTGAGGGAGGTTTAGATGGTTGAGGCTACCGCGAGCGATTTTGACAAAGTCCTTGTCCAATTCGCTGTGGCAACCTCAACCTCCCTCAACTTCCCTAAACCTCCCTCAACCTCCCTCAACCATTCTTTAACAATTCATCACTCTTCATATGCCTCAGCAATTCATTTTCACCGCCCTGCCCTGGAAAAATCCCAAAACCGGGCAAATGATGATCTCCGCCCACGTCAGCATTCAATTGAGCTCGACGAGCGAGACAACCCTGCAAAGTTTCCCCGACCTGCTCAAATGGCCGCGCCTGATGGAGCAAGGGCGTTTTACCTTGTATTTCAACGACGACAAACAATACAAGGTCGATCTGGAAGTAAAACTGGATCGCGACAACTACGAGCAGCTCTTTAACCCGGGGATAAAAGTCCGCTCTTACCAGCCGGAAGACCTGGGAAAACTCACGCTCAATTCTTTCCCGGAAAAACACATCGCCAGTTTTGTCCAAGACCTCTACAAAAAAGTGGGCAACCAAAAAGTACAGACCCTGCCCGATGAAAACTTCCTGAGCAGCGAGGTCCGAGAACTAAGCGACATCAGCGAGTACGAACTGGTGACAGATTTTCAAAAAAAGCGCCCGCCGTACAGTGAAGCTGATTTTGTCCAATACCGCCCCACCGGGCAATCCCGCATCAAGCGGCAATTGTCCTTGTACAAAGCCATGCCTTTTTCGCCTACCCCCAACCCACAAACCGACTTTGCCCAGGTGCGCATTTTTAATGATGCCAGCAACAAAAAGAACATCAGAGGCCCACTGCCGGAAATCAGAAGGCCCGATTTTGAATACCACGACATCCTGGCGGTTTTGTCCTCGCATCCCGATTTGTTGCGGCGTTTTGGGTTGGTGATTGATCTGGTGGTGCCCGAAAGAGCGCTGAAAGACATCCCCAGCACGGGCTTCGTACGTGTGGCACCGGAGAGAATGAACTTCAACTCGGACACCAAGATCTCCTGTCCCGCTACGGCTTATCAATTGACGCCCGCTGGTTTTTATGCCCAATCCCGCTCTGAAAGCAGCATCGATAAGGGTTTTCTCAAAATCAACAGCCCTGATTTTGCCATCGTGCAGATTGATGCCAATGGTGCGGCCATGAAACTGGCCCAGCAAATGGACAACCTCATGCAGCTCAAGGGCAAACAGGCACTGAATTTTTACAACGGCAACAACTACAATGGATCGGTTAAAATAAGTCCGCAAAACCTGCTGGATTACGAGAACGAAAAACCTCGTGAAGCAGGCTTGCCCGCACTGCGCAGCGCCGGACTGGCCGTGGTACGCAATGGACTAGCCGCTCAACTCAATAAAAAATGGGTCAATGCCTATGCCTTCAGCGAAAAATTCCTGAAAACTGCACCCGAAACCAAGGAGTTTAAGGCTGACAAAACGGTGTTTGTCCTCCCTGCCGTTCCCGCCAACCTGCTTTACGCCGACGACCTGGTACAAGGCTATCGGATGGACATTCAAGCGGGTGGAAAATGGTACTCCCTGCACCGCCGCCTGGACGAATACATCCTCGACCCCGAGGGCAAAAATATCCGCTTGAAAGACAATGTAGAAGACGAAGGATTCATCCAATTGTCGGTCACCCAGGATACGCAGGACAAAACCCAGTTGCGCGTAGGTGAGGTGATGGCGCGTTGGGAAGGTTGGAGCCTTTCGGTGCCCCGGCCCGGCAAAGCTTTGAACAACCCTCGCCCTGGCGGTACTGAAGTAGACGACACTACAAAAGACAAGTACCTTTTGCCCAAAGACTTTAAAAATTTCCGCCTGCAGATCAAGAGCAATCTGGTCAAAGGCACTTTGCCCAAACTGCGTTTTGGCAACAAATACCGCATCAAAATCCGCACCGTGGACCTGGCGGGCAACAGCCTCAGCCATGAGCAAAATCCGGAAAACCCCACCCTCAGCGTCAGCCCTGAAATCACTTACCAGCGCTTCGATTCTTTGCCTACCCCGGCCTTGATCCTGGGCAATGAACAACGCGACGGGGAATCGATGGAAAGGATGGTGGTGCGCAGCAATGGCAACGTCAGCGCCGTGGATTACGAGCGCAACAACCTCATCAGCAAAGAACTGCCCGGGGCTTATCCGCCCTACTCCGAACGCCACATCAAGGCACCACGAGCTGCCCAATTGCTGGCGGAACAACACGGCCTCTTTGACAAACCGATGAGTGAACCCGGTCGGCGTCAGGATGTGTGGAATTGGATCGACAAAAAAGACCAGGAATTCAACAACCCTGGCGATTTCACCAAGGTGTCGCGTAGTTTCATCGCCCTGAAAGAGCGCGAGACTAGCAATCTTGAGTTGGAATACATTGCCGACCCCATGGCGATGGGCATTGTGTTTTGCCTCGACCCTGAATCGCCGCGCCGCAACCTGACCGACAGCTGGACGCGGGGCAAACCGCATTTTTTCAGCTTTTATCAAAAAGGCGAAATCGCCGACCCCTCCACCTTGCCCGCGCTGACTTATGAGCAATGGCAAACGCCGAAATCCCTGCGCATTCGCTTGGAAGAAAACTCAGGCTCTGCCATGAAGGGCCCCATCTGGGACGATGAGCGTCGCATCCTCACGGTGTATTTGCCCAAAGGGGAAATGGCGGTACTGCGCTATGCCAGTTTTTGGCGGCCTGCGGATTTGCAGGGCCTTTCGGGGGTATTTGCTATGCTCAACGATGGCAACCCAGCTGCACCTTCCCGCGATTTTGCGCTAAGAAGCCTGCACTGGATGGTCTCGCCCTGGCGGCGGATTACGCTGGTGCATGCGCTGCAACAACCCTTGACCGCGCCGAGTATTGTAAAAAAAGGCACTGTAGAAATTGAAGCTGTACGCAAGTACGGCGACACTACCGCCGCCCTGCGCTTCCAACTCAAAACGCATGCCTCCAGCACCGAAAAGGTAGCTTTGATTGCGGGCTGGAATGAATACGTAGACGACCTCTCGGAAGTCAAAGCCAACATCAAACCCAGCAGCGCCGATGTGCAATCCCTCTTGATTGGCTACAATGACGATACTTCAGATTGGGGTAGTGGGCAAAATGGCCGCCAGGTGATCCAGGCTTTTCAAGATACCAAACACCGCAAAGTGCGCTACACGACCATTGCCACTACGCGCTATCGGGAGTATTTCACCGTCCTGGCTCAGCAAAAGAAAGATTTTCCGCTGATCACCAAAGGGGGCCTTACGCAGGAAGTGAGCATTTTGAGCACGGCACGCCCGGCGGTTCCGCTGGTGGAGTATGTGATCCCGAGCTTCAACTGGCTGAAATCCAGCAGTCCGGGCAAAAGTGAAACCCATATCCGCACAGCCAATGTACAGGTGTACCTCAAGCGGCCCTGGTTCAGCAGCGGGGAGGAGGAAATGCTGGGCGTGGTGCTGGCTCCCAACAACAATGCGGGGTATGAGCCTTATGCTACACTCTGGGGGCAGGACCCGATTTATGTGGCCAATGGTTTGAACAACCAGCAATTCCCGACGCCGGATTTGAACACCTTCCCCCTCGCAGCAGCGTATGAAAAATCCCTGACTTTGGCGGAAGTGGAAACGGTGCGGGTGGCTACGGCGGCGTACCAACCACTGTTCGACGAAGAGCGGCAGTTGTATTACGCGAATGTGCCCATCGCGACGGGCAAGGCTTATTTCCCCTTTGTAAAACTGGCCCTAGCGCGTTACCAAAAGAACTCCCTGCGCATCGACAACAAGGATTGCTGCCTGAGTGGGGTGGTGCATACGGACTGGATTCAGTTGCCCGCGCCGCGTACGGTGGTGTTGAATTATTCGGGTGGGCCTGCGGCAAAAAACAAGTTTTCCATCGGCGTAGCGGGGCCAGTCCCCGTAGCGATCTCCCTGCCGCAATTGGATACGGGCAATAAAACCCCGATGATCCGCTCGCGCATCCGCATTGCAGTGGAAACGCCAACGATTCCGAAAACGGACGAGGCCTTCATCAGCATCTTGCGCGAAACAACGACCCTGTGGGTGAAGGAGTTTGACATCGATAAAAATTTCATCGTGGATGGGCAAATGGCCTTCAATACTGGCGTAGAGATTCCGGATGAGTACAAAAGCAAACCTTTCAGGGTGATTGTGGAGGAGTATGAATTGGTGGCGAATGATCCGGTTCGGGAGAGTGGTTTTGTGCCAGGGGTGGAGAATAAAAGTGTGACGATGGGGGAGCGGTTGGTGTTTTTGGATGTGTTTGAGGTGAATGGGGTGGTGTGAGAAACCAACTGAGTATTAACCTGGAATTTTTCCTACTGTTTTGGTGTTCTGCAAAATAGTTAACAATTTTGCTCTGGTAATTTTATTCATAAAAATGTCCAGTACTAAAAATACTTTGTCTAAATTTTTATCTATATGGAAAGAAAACTATGGACAAGAGATGAACTGGTACTTGTTTTTAATGTATACCTAAAATTACCGTTTGGCAAAATGCACACTAGAACGTCAGAGGTTGTTGAAATGGCAAATCTTTTAGGGCGAACTGTGAATTCAATTGCCATTCGCCTTTCAAATTTTGCGTCTTGTGACCCCTATCATCAAAATAGGGGGGTAAAAGGAATGGTAGGTGGAATAAAACAATGCCAGCCAATTTGGGATGAGTTTTTTGAAAATAAAGAATTACTAATTTTTGAAAGCGAAAGAATTCTAGCTGAAAAGCAGAACCAAACCATTGAAATAAAGTTTGATGATTTACTTTTTGATTTGAAGGATTTAAAAGGTGAAACAAGACTTCGTGAAGTCAAAACAAGAGTAAATCAAAATGTTTTTAGACAAATTGTGATGGCAAATTATTCAGGAAGATGCGCAATCACAGGTATTGATATTCCTGAGTTGCTTTTTGCAAGCCATATTATTCCCTGGTCAAAAAATGAAGAGGAACGATTAAACCCTGAAAACGGTATTTGTTTTTCCGCACTTTACGATAAAGCATTTGATAAAGGTTTAATCGGGCTTGATGAAAAGTACCGAATTTTACTTTCTTCCAGATTAAAGGAGAAGAAAGCTTCTGACTATTTTGAAAAATATTTTGCACCACTGGAAAATCAACCCCTAGTTCTTCCTCAGCGATATTTTCCTAAAAAGGAATTTATTCAGTACCATTTGGATGAAGTTTTCCTAAAAAACAACTAGGATTATGCATGTAGACTACTGGTTAAAAAACGAACCGAACAAAGAAATCGTAACCAAAACCCCGATTGCCAATAAATGGGGATTCAATCTATTGGCATGTTACTACAACATATTAGATAGAAAAAGCTTTGCCTTTCAATTCGACAAAAACTTAGAATTTGAGACCGACAAAGTTTTTAGAAAAAACGGCTTTGAATACGTAGTCTTTGAACATAATGATTTTAAAGAATTGTGGGTTCTACCCAATGAAAATTTGATTGAATTTACAGACAGAATTGTTACCCAAATTGATAATTGCCATAATGAAATGGAAGTATTGGATTTGATTGTGACTGAAATGTGAATTCATTTTATTTGATCCACCTCACTCCCGATTCCCCCTCGGCTTCCTGCCATATTTCACCTCATAAGCATCAATGTGCTCCTTTTCCAATTGTTTTGCCTTAGCCCGTCCGGGGATTCCAGTGATTAAAACCCGGGCGAAAAACCGAACACAATTGGCAACTACATTGTACAATTTTAGTTGGAAGGATGATGAACTATTTCCATTTTGGAAACAGTTCATCAGAAAGGGAAAAGAGTGCTGAGCCGAGTTATTAATTTCAATCACTTAGAGAGCAATTGTGCCCCTAGGCTTTCAGATCAAATCCCCCACCCCTCACTTAAAAATCCTCCCCTCCGCCTCCAACACTTTATACTTCTCAATGTACATTTTATCCAGAGTCTCAGAATCCTTGTACTTCAGCCTCAACTTTGCCAGTTTTTTGTGCAGTTCTGCCCTTACTTTGGCGTATTTGGGATCGTTGTACACGTTTTTCATTTCGTTTTTGTCATTCATCCGATCGTACAATTCCCATTCATCGATGTCGTAGTAAAAATGCACCAGTTTGTACTGTTCGGTGACAATTCCGTAGTGCCGCTTGACCATGTGTACGCTGGGGTACTCGTAATAGTGGTAATAGGCCGCGTCCCGGAAGTTTTGGCCTTTGCCTTTAAAGATGGGAATCAGGCTTTCGCCCTGCATGTCGCTCGGGGGCTTGATGCCCGCCGCTTCCAGGAAAGTTTGGGCAAAGTCCAGGTTTTGCACCATTTGAGAGTTGCGTGAACCCTCCTGGATTACCCCCGGCCATTTGACCAGGAGAGGGGTTTTGAACGACTCATCAAAAATGAAACGTTTGTCGAACCAGCCATGCTCACCCAGGTAAAAGCCCTGATCGGAGGTGTACACCACAATGGTATTTTTGTCCAGGCCATTCTCTTTCAAAAAGTCCAGCACCTCTCCAACACCCTCATCTACGGAGGCAATACAACCCAGGTAATCCTGCATGTAGCGCTGGTAGCGCCAGCGCATTTGGTCTTCCTGGGTCATCTTGGGATAGTTTTGGATGAATTCCTCGTTCATTTTGCCGTACACCGCGTCCCATTCTTTGCGTTGGGCTGCGTTCATCCGCCCGACCGTCGCGTTGTAATTGCGTTTGTCGTAGGAATGTGATTCCTTGATGCCCAGTTTATCCATGTTCTCGGGGGAAATTTTGGAATCACCCGCCCAGTTCATGTGGGTGAGGAGGTTCATTTCTTGTTCTTTGGAAGCTCGGCCCCGACCTTCGTAGTTGTCGAAAAGGGTAGCGGGTTCCGGAAATTTGCGTTGAATGAACTCCTTGTAGTGGCGTTCAGCCGGTAGCCATTCGCGGTGGGGGGCCTTGTGCAAATAGGCCAGGAAGAAGGGTTTGTCTTTTTTTCGTTCATTTTTCAGCCAGTTGAGGGTCATGTCGGTGATGAGATCGGTGACATAGCCGGTCAACTTGATGTTGCCTTCTTTTTTGGTGATGAAGTCGGGATTGTAATAATTCCCTTGATCGGGCAGAATTTTAAACTCGTCAAAACCCTTGGGATTGTTGCCAAAATGGAGCTTGCCAAACATGGCCGTCTGGTAGCCATTGGCTTGCAGCAGTTGGGGAAAAGTGACATTGGTGGTATCAAAAGGGAAGTAGTTGTCAATTTTCCCGTTCAGGTGGCTGTGTTTGCCGGTGAGGATGACCGCGCGCGAGGGCGCACAAATCGAGTTGGTGACGCAGGCATTGGTAAACAGCATACCCTCTTTGGCGATGCGGTCGATATTGGGGGTTTGTAACAGTTTATCGCTGTATGCCGAGATGGCCTGGTAGGCATGATCGTCGGACATGATGAAGACGATGTTGGGGCGCTCTTGCTTTGGGGGCTTAAAGGACCAAAAAAGCAAGGCTCCTGCTGCTAATAAAAACAAACTGATGTAAGCTCTTTTCATGCGATCGTTCTTTTGAGCAATGCCTGCACATTGCGCTGATGATGAATACTATTGCTAATTTAGGGTCTTCTGACATACTTTTTATGGAAAGAAAAATTTAACCCCAGGTTTCTGTGCCAACTTTTTTTCACAATTTCGGCAATGTTTTATTGGTTGCTGAAAAGGTATGATTTTGCATAGATTCAGCAGGGAATAATTTTTATTAGTTGCTGAATCTGCTTCTTTTTGTATAGATTCAGCAACTAATAATTGAAAAATGATGTAATCAGCCAGGAGCTCGTTTTGGAAGATTTATTTTGACAATATTTCATTTCCGTTCCTAAAAAATAAAGATAAACCTACGCTATCGAACCGCAGGAACAACCAACACAAAATACCCACCAACAATCAAGGCCATTACCCCACTCAATGCCAAAGCGGCCGCTGCCCCAAATTGCCACCAAATCAGCCCCGCCAATGAACTGGCCAACATGGTGCAAATGCTTTGAAACGCCGAATAAGTGCCGATGGCGGTTGCGGTATCCTCCTTAGCCGAAATGTTGCTGATCCAGGCTTTGGAGACGCCTTCGGTAGCAGCGGCGTACAGGCCGTACAACAAAAACCAGGCTGCCAGGGCATAGGCATTACAGGTGGTCGCCATGCCCAAATACAAAATGGCGAAAAGCAACAAACCAATGCTGAACATTTTTTTGAGCCCGATTTTATCCGCCAGTATCCCCAATGGGAAAGCAGCCAGGGCATAAATGAGGTTGTAAAAAATGTACAGCCCAATGATCCAGGTATCGTTGAGCCCGCTGGCCTTGGCTTTGAGCAACAAAAAAACATCCGAGCTATTGAACAGCGTAAAGGCCAGAAGCCCGAGCACCAGTTTGCGGTAATCCACCGGGCTTTTTTTCCAATAACTCAAAAAGGAGAGTAAAGGTGTAGCGGTATTTTTTTTAACAGCCAGCAGCTTTTTTTCCTGTAAAAAAAATGACGCTGCTACTGCAAACACCCCCGGAATAAAAGCGATGTAAAACAGGGTAAGGTAATCCTCGGGGTGAAAATACAGGTACAACAAAGCCAAAAGAGGCCCTAAAACCGCACCAAAAGTATCCATGGAGCGGTGAAAACCAAACACCTTCCCCTTGGTTGCGGGAGTGGCCTCGTCCGAAAGTAGGGCGTCTCTTGCACCAGTACGAATGCCTTTGCCAAAGCGGTCGATGGTACGGGTAAAAAATATCCAGATGGGGTGGATAAAAAAGGCCATCATGGGTTTCGACAAGGCACTGAGGGCATAACCGATTTGTACAAAAGGGACCCGCTTGCCCGTGTTATCCGATAGTTTGCCAAAATACCCCTTGCTCAAGCCCGCAGTAGCCTCGGCAAGGCCTTCGAGGATTCCGATCAGCACAATAGAAAAACCGATACTTTTGAGGTAAATTGGCATGATCGGGTACAACATTTCACTGGCCGTGTCGGTGAACAGGCTGATGAGGGATAAAACCCAGACGCTGCGGGTGATGTATTGCATAGCAAAACAGAATTTGTCATGAACAATTGATCATGAATGCTTTATTGACTTATTTTCAACAGTTTCAAGTGCTAAATAAGGAATGCCAGGATCAATTGCTGGCCATTTCCAGGTTACAACATTTGAAAAAGAACGAGATCCTCCAACCCATTGGCCACACTTGCAAAACCATCTATTTTGTACAAAAAGGTATGGCCCGCATTTTTTATTACAAGGATGGGATCGACATCACCGAGTGTTTTGCTGCCGAAAACCACATCATCGCCCGGGTAGAAAGCCTGTTTACTCAACGCCCCTCACAAAAAGGCATCCAAATCATCGAAGTGGCGGAGATCATCGCCATCAATGCGACTCAACTTTTTGCCTTGTACGACCAATATCCAGCTATTGAGCGACTCTTTCGCAAGATTTTTGAGCAAGGGTATGTAGAAACCGTGAATCGCCTGGAAAGCCTGCAATTTTATAATGCGGAGGAACGCTACTTGAATTTGCTCCACGAAATGCCCAATTTGTTGCAGCGCGTGCCGCTAAAGTATATCGCCTCCTATTTGGGCATTACGCAGGTGAGTTTGAGTCGAATTCGGGCGGGGGTGAAGTAATTATTTATCAAATGTTAAAGGATGCCATTGGAAAAGCCTGGAGTTTTGTACGGTAATTCAAAACGTATACTCCATGAACACGAATGGCGCAAAGCAGTCGCATTGGGATCAGGTTTACAGCACCAAAGCACTGGAGCAAAGCAGTTGGTATCAGCCCAAACCCAGCATTTCCCTTGATTTTGTACAACAATTCTCAATACCTAAAAACGCCGCAATCATTGATGTGGGCGGTGGAGATAGTTTATTGGTAGATCATCTGCTGGATATGGGTTATCAAAACATCAGTGTGCTGGACATATCCTCCAAAGCCCTGGAAAGAGCCCAAAATCGCCTGGGTGAGCGGGCCCAAGCCGTCAAATGGATCCTTGCTGACGCTGCCAAATTTGAACCAACCGAACAGTACGATTTTTGGCATGACCGGGCTGCTTTTCATTTTTTAACCACGACAGCGGACATCCAACACTATGCC
This sequence comes from Haliscomenobacter sp., assembly GCF_033763495.1. Classification (GTDB taxonomy): domain Bacteria; phylum Bacteroidota; class Bacteroidia; order Chitinophagales; family Saprospiraceae; genus Haliscomenobacter. The sequence continues at coordinate 13,905 of NZ_JANRKL010000061.1, forward strand.
CAAATGGCGGCGCAAGCCGTCAAACCCGGCGGTTTTTTAGTCATTGGAACCTTCTCGGAGCAAGGGCCAAAAAAATGCAGCGGCCTGGAAATCAAACAGTATTCCGAACAAAGTTTGGTGCAAGTTTTTGACCATCAATTCCAAAAAATACGTTGCCAACAAGTCGATCATTTAACACCGACCCAGGCTATCCAACAGTTTACTTTTTGTGCTTTTCAAAAATTAGGGTGACTCCTGTTACCGATACAAAGTCGACACCTCAATCCGGTTGTTATCCGGGTCTAAAGTTTCAAATTCATAATATCCATCCCCCGTTTTGCGCGGTCCGCTCAGGATGGGGAAGCCCGCTGCGCGCAATTCCTCCACTTTTTGATCCACCTCGGCCATGGTATCTACGCCGAAGGCGAAATGGATCAAACCAAGGTATTGGGCGCTTACCGGATCATTGGCATTGGCAGGAATATCGGGTCGGCTCATCAATTCCAGGCGTGCACCTGAAGCAAAGCTTAAAAAATAACTCTGGAATTGTTTTTGGACATTGGTGTACTTGTCATTGGGCTGGGCACCAAAGTATTGCACATAATAGTCTTTTAGTGCTTCCAAGTTTTGGGTCCAGATGGCGAGGTGTTCGATGATCATTGGGTGTAAATTTAGAAGAATTGTTGCCACAAGACAGGCTTATGCCTACATTCGTTGCAAAACCTATTCAACATGCGCAAGTTCGGCCTTTTTCTCCTCATTGCCCTACAGTTTTCGGCCTGTGCTGTCCAAAAGATGCACAGCGGTCTGGAAAAGTTGTCTTTTTACAAGCCTGCTGAAAATCCCATTTTAAAGGCTGATTCCAGTTTTACTTTTTTTGACCCCATCAAAAAACAAAACGTACGTTGGCAAAGGGCCGATGTGTTCAATCCCGGCGCGATTGTTAAGGATGGCAAGGTGTTTTTGTTGTATCGCTGCGAGGATAACCCCGCTGCGCACTTAGGTGGGCGTACTTCACGCCTGGGTTTAGCCGAAAGTACAGATGGCATCCATTTCACCAAACACCCCACGCCCGTTTTGTACCCGGACAACGATGCCCAAAACCAATACGATTTCCCCGGAGGTTGTGAAGACCCCCGGCTGGCCCAAACCGAGGATGGACAGTACGTAGTAGCTTATACCGCCTGGAATTACAAAACACCCCGTTTGTGCATCGCTTTTTCCAAAGACCTCGAAACCTGGGAAAAGAAAGGCCCTGCCTTTGCCAAAGCCTACAACGGCAAATTCCTGGACATGGCCTGCAAATCGGGCTCCATGGTCACCAAAATGGTCAAAGGCAAACAAGTATTGGCCAAAATTAACGGCAAGTACTGGATGTACTGGGGCGAATTGTTTGTCAACCTGGCCTGGTCGGAAAACCTCTATGACTGGTACCCTGCCGTGGATGAAAAAACCGAACTCAAGGCCGTCATCCGCACCCGCCCGGGCATGTTCGACAGCAGCCTAACCGAATGTGGCCCGCCCGCCATCATCCTCAACAACGAAATCAACCTCTTTTACAATGGCCGCAACAGCACGGATGAGAAGGCGGATACCAGATTGCCCAAGGGTACTTACTCGGTAGGTCGGGTTACTTTTGATGCCAGCAATCCTGAAAAAGTGCTGCGCCGCCTGAATGAGCCGTTCCTCAAACCCAGTTTGCCCCACGAAGTGAAAGGGCAATACCTGGCCGGGACAACTTTTGCCGAAGGGCTGGTTTATTTTAAAGGGAAGTGGTGGTTGTACTACGGTACGGCGGATTCTTTTGTGGGGGTGGCGGTGGCGGAGTAAAGCCTTATCTTTTTTTGTACTAAAAATGGCAGAGAGATGTTTAGCAATGCTAGGCTTCCCTCTGCTCATTTGTCAATACCTTTACGCCAACCCAATCCGCGTCCCACTCGGAATTTTCGCCTTTTTCTTCAGCACGACAATTCCATCCCGGATCACGTAAGTCGAGGTTTCCATATTTTCCAAAGAGTGGTGGCCTTTGATCACCACATTGTTGCCGATGCTACAGTTTTTATCGATGATGGCATTTTCGATGTAGCAGTCCTTACCAATACCCATAGGGATGTCCGCTGCTTCGATTTGTTCCAGCGACTCGTAATAGTCCGCCCCCATCAGGATGGCATTGTTGATTTCGGTACCTTCGCCAATTCGGGAACGAATCCCCACAATGGCCTTATCAATCTTTTTGGCGTGGATGATACAACCTTCTGCCACCAGGGTACGGTTGAAGAAGGTGCCATAAATTTTGGAAGGCGCCAGAGGCCGGGGCCGGGTAAAGACCGTGGCACTTTTATCAAACAGGTTGAAGTCTGGAATAGGATCGGTCAAGGCAATATTGGCTTCGAAGAAGGAAGCAATGGTACCAATGTCCGTCCAATAACTATCAAAAGCGTAGCTGGCTACTTTGAAGTTGTTGTTGATGGCATAAGGAATGATCTCTTTGCCAAAATCCGTCGCATCGGGTTTTTCAGCAAACAAGCGCTCCAACACGTCCCGCTTGAACACATAAATACCCATGGAAGCCAGGTATCCTTTGCCTTGGGAAGTATATTTCTCTTCCAGTGGCGAACGCCAGGCTGGCAGTACATCCTTTTTGGGTTTTTCGGTAAAGTCTTGAATGTATTGGTCCTCATCCACTTTGAGGATACCAAATTCTGAAGCGTCTTTGGCGACTACGGGGATGGTTGCAATGGTCAGGTCTGCATCTTTTTCGATGTGGTAAAAAGCAAACTTCTTGAAATCCATCTGGTACAACTGATCCCCGGATAGGATGAGGATGTAATCAAAGTCATGATTGATCAGGTGGTGCATCGACTGGCGTACCGCATCAGCCGTTCCCTGAAACCAGTTGGGTGAATTGGGGGTTTGCTCTGCCGCCAGGATATCTACAAAGCCATGCGTAAACATGTCAAAAGTGTAGGTATTCTTGATGTGTTGGTTGAGCGAAGCCGAGTTGAATTGGGTCACCACAAACATCCTGCGCACCCCGGAATTCAAACAGTTTGAAATCGGAATGTCGATGAGGCGATACTTTCCAGCAATGGGCACCGCTGGTTTAGAGCGTTGCTCGGTGAGTGGATAAAGCCGCGAGCCAGCGCCACCGCCGAGAATTAGAGCGATCATTTTCACTTCCATACAATTTTTTGGTTGGCGTATTCAGGTTTATGACAAACCCTTGTTTTTTATTAAATATTTGATTCATAAACTACTGTACACTGAGATGTAGTTATCTGCGGCACCTTCCCAGGAAAAGTCTACCTGCATGATGTGTGCTCTCACTTGAGCCAAAGCATTTGAATTGTGGTACAATTCGTGAGCCCGGTATATGGCCAAGGCAGCATCATTCAAGGTGAAATGATCAAAACGAATACCCCGACCTGGTAAATCAGGTTCACCTATATCAATCACGGTATCCCTTAATCCTCCAACTGAACGCACAATTGGAATGGTGCCGTAACGCATGGAGTACATTTGATTCAAACCACAGGGCTCCACCCGCGAAGGCATCAGTAAAAAGTCGGAACCAGCGTACAGTTGGTGAGCAATCCCTTCGTTGTAGGCCAGAACTACGGCACAACGGCGCGGGAAACGCCATTGCAAGTTGGCCAATGCTTCGTGCAAATGAGGCTCCCCCGTGCCCAGAATCAGGAAAGAAACCCCTAAACCTTCGGACAACACTCTGGCAATCAAGTCAGGAATCAAATCAGCGCCCTTTTCTCTAACCAACCGACCAATAAAGGTAATGACTGGCAATTCCAGATCAGCGTCAAAATGTTGTTGCAGGGCCAGTTTATTGGCTGATTTATAGCTGTCAATATTCCCTTCGAAGTGGTGCGGTAAATACGGATCAGTAGCCGGATCCCACACATCGGCGTCGATGCCATTGAGAATCCCCAAACATTTGGCGGCTTCGGCACGCAGAAGCCCTTCCAGGCCATTGGAGTACTCCATCAATTCCTTCAGGTAAGTCTCCGAAACCGTAGTGACCCGCCAGGCGCACTTGATGGCTGATGCGAGTGGATTGATGGCTCCCTCCCAATCGATCAGGCCTGAAGCACTGGCTTCGAAAGCAGGCAGCAACACGTGTTTGTCCCAGCCAAAAGCACCGTGGTATTCTCCGTTGTGGATGGTAAAAATGGTGGGGATATGGCTAATGGCCCGGTATTCCAGGCTGTGCTGCACCATAAAGGGAATCAAACCTGCATGGTGATCGTGACAATGCAGGACCGCTGGCTTTTCGGGCATGTTCAGCACCCAGTTTAAAATGGCTTGCTGAAAAAACACCCAACGCTCGGCATTGTCGTTGAACCATCCGGTAGCATCGCCATAAATCCCGGGGCGATCAAATTTGCCTGGCAAATTCACCACATACAGCGGGAATCCAAGACTGTCCCCCAGTTCTTTCTCTATAGCAAAGGGATAATAAATGTTGTGCAAGCGGAAAGCTCCAGCATAAACCAGCTCAAATTGTCGAGCCTGAAACCAGGGCAACTGGTACTTCGGAATTACAGCAGCAGATGACCATCCGCGCTGACTAAGGTATTTCGGTAGTGCACCGACCACATCCCCCAAACCACCTGCTTTCGCGGCTGGGTAACATTCAGCACTGACATGTAATATTTTCATGGCAAAGTACGAGTTCGTGTTTTGTTGAAGCAAAACGGCAGGTAATGCTCCTAACAATCGTCAGTGCTAAAAATAGAATATTATTGGAGAAAAAAAGCAGGAAAGAGAAAATAAAATTTGGCAAAATTACGGAAGGGCTCAAGATTCTGGGTTCCTGGGTTCTTGGGTTCCAGGGGTTAATCGTTTAAAGCGTTTGGAGCACTGAATGAGCTAAAACCCTAAAACTTTGACCCCCTGGAACACTGGAACCCATTTGTTTGGATTATCCCTGTTTTTTGGCTTTTTTGCCTTTCTTGGGGCGAGCATTGCCATACGAGCCCAAGAAGAGCTTACCGCGCAAGGATCTTTTGTCACCTTTTCCCATGGTTGATTAAATTTTATGGTTTAAAGGCTGCAAAGGTACACTTTTTTGGCTAAGGGCAATAAAAAATAAGTGCTTCATTTTGTCTAATGATTGGATAAGTAAGTGGTTCATTTTAAGCGCCTTATCTGATGCTTTGGCCCAAGAAAAATGAGCACTTATTTTTGCCCCACTACTAGGTAAAAGTCAAATAAAGAGTAAGAATTGCTTTTGTACCTTTGTACGATGGCATCAACAAAAGCCCATACTGCTCTTATCCGCACTGAAGCCCAACGTTTGGGCTTCAGCATGGTGGGTTTTGCCAAGGCGGAATTCATGGATGAAGAGGCGCGGCGTTTGGAGGACTGGCTCAATCGGGGTTTTCATGGCCAGATGCACTACATGGCCAATCATTTTGACAAGCGGGTGGACCCCCGGCAACTGGTGCCCGGGGCCAAATCCGTCGTCAGTTTGCTCTACAACTACCACAATCCCGACAAACAGGAAGATCCCGATGCCCCCCAAATTTCGCAATACGCTTACGGTAAAGACTACCATTTTGTACTCAAAGACAAGCTCAAAGCCCTTTTGCAGTACATTGAGCAAAACATTGGACAAGTCGCCGGGCGTTGTTTTGTGGATTCGGCACCCGTTTTAGAGCGGGATTGGGCCAAACGCGCTGGCCTGGGCTGGACAGGGCGGCATACCTTATTAATACACCCCAAAGCAGGGTCTTATTTCTTTCTGGCCGAGCTCATTCTTGATCTGGAATTGGATTATGATGCACCCATGCGGGATTATTGTGGCACCTGTCGCCGCTGTATTGATGCCTGCCCTACTGAGGCCATTTCACCTGAAGGTTATTTGTTAGATGGCAGCAAGTGTATTTCATACCTGACGATTGAATTGCGCGAGGCCATACCGGAGGGATTTAAAGGCAAAATGGACAACTGGATGTTTGGTTGTGATGTTTGCCAGGATGTTTGCCCCTGGAATCGTTTTTCGCAGCCCCATCAGGAACCCGCTTTCGAGCCCCACCCCGATTTGTTGTCCATGCGAAAAAGTGATTGGGAGGAACTCACCCAAGAGGTTTTTAATCAAGTCTTTAAACAATCTGCTGTTAAACGTACCAAACTGGAGGGCTTACAGCGCAATGTTGCTTTTTTAACTTTAACCAAGGGGGATCAAGAATAATATAGTCCAGCAAAGGGAAATAAGGCTAAAAAACCGTATGTTTCCTTCTTCAAATCAGAAAACAGTAAACTACAAGCTGTATGCACCGCGAAATACACCACTGGTACAGTCCGAATCTGAACAAAAACATGGAGGTTGCCATGTATGGGCATTATGGCTTTGCCTTACTTTTGTTGCCAACTGCTGGTGCTGACTATTTGGAATACGAGCGATTTCAATTGATAGATGCCATTGCGCCTTTTATTGAAAGTGGTAAAATAAAGGTGTTTTCGATCAATAGCATCAATTCTGAAGCCTGGCTCAACGACCAAATGAACCCTGTTCACAAAGGGATTCGCCACCAGCAATTCAATGCCTACGTGGAGCAGGAGGTGGTACCCTTTATCAAGGACAAAACCAGCCAGGATGTTCAGATCATTATTTCCGGGGCTTCTTTGGGAGCTTTACATTCGGCTAATTTGTTTTTTCGCAGGCCCGATTTGTTCAAGGGGGTGATCGCCATGTCCGGAGTATATGACCTGACGGCCTACAGCAAGGGGCATTACGACGACAATGTGTATTACAATTCGCCTTGTCATTATTTGCCCAATTTGACCGACGAGCATACTTTACACTTGTTGCGCTCCTCGGGGCATATTCATTTGGTGACAGGCTCGGGGGATTATGAAGATCCACAGGCTAGTCGAAATCTTTCGTACATCTTGAGCAACAAAGCCATCCCCCACGAATTGGACATTTGGGGGCCAGATATCAAACACGATTGGCCTACCTGGCGGCAGATGTTGCCGACTTATTTGGGGACGCGCTTCTAAACTTAAATCATATGATCAAATTATCTTATCAAATTTCCGAAGAAGAATATTTGCGGGCAATGCTTAGCGTTTTCTTCTCTGGTCGAACGATCATTTATGCATTGATTGCTTGTGCGTTCCTCTTGTTGAATACATTAATGGTTGAGCAGGACTATAGGTGGACGGCCTTTAGTTGGGTTTTGCCTTTGGTTATTATTTTAATCTTTTGGGTAATCATCCTATTTTTTAGCTTTAAGAGAGCATATCGAAAATCAGCCTTCAGTAAAGGAAAGTTGTATTACGGCTTCTCTGATGAGGAAATTGAATTCGAGGTTCCCGACTCCAGTGGAAGTCTAAAATGGATGGCATTTAAAAAGGTAAAAGAGTCTAAAGCTTTTTATTTTATGTATACATCAAGTGTAACTGCACTCATTGTTCCCAAAAGAGTTTTTGACAGCAGTAGTGAACATGATGCTTTTAGAAATCTTCTCATTTCAAAATCCCTATTGAAGGGCTAATTCAAAACTTAACGCTACCATGCGCATCGATTCCCATCAACATTTCTGGAACTACAGCCCTGAAACCCACGCCTGGATCAATGACGAGATGCATCTGATTCAGCGCAATTTTTTGCCAGCAGATCTGGCCCCTGCATTGCAGCAGCACAACCTTGACGGGACGATATTGGTGCAAGTAGATCAAAACGAGGAAGAAAATCTATTCTTTTTGGAATTGGCGCAGCAAAATCCCTTCATCAAAGGAACAGTGGGCTGGGTAGATTTACGGGCAGATAATGTGGAAGAACGCCTGGATTTTTACAAGCAATATCCAACCTTAAAAGGATTCCGCCACATCGTGCAAGGCGAATCAGACCCTTATTTTTTACAAAACCCTGCTTTTCGTAGGGGTATTGAGGCCCTGGGCAAACGGGGGTATACCTATGATATCCTGATTTATCCGCATCAGTTGCCCGCCGCGATTGAATTGGTAAAAGCTTTTCCCGACCAGATTTTTGTGCTGGACCACCTTGCCAAGCCCTACATTAAAGCTGGACAAATTGATCAATGGGCCTCCTTCATTCAACACCTGGGCGAAATGCCCAATGTACACTGCAAGGTATCCGGCATGGTAACTGAAGCGAACTGGCAAAACTGGGAATTCCGCAATTTCCGGCCATTTTTGGACAAAGTCACCGAAGCTTTTGGCACCCAACGCCTGATGTACGGCTCTGATTGGCCTGTGTGCCTGGTTGCAGGCAGTTATTCCAATGTGATCGGGATTTGTGAGGCATATTTTGGCAGTTTCAGCGCCGATGAACAGGCTGATGTGATGGGACGGAACGCGGAGCGGGTGTATTCTTTGTAAAAATATAGTACTGCCAATACATTTGTACCAGTAAAAAATTTGAGCTTGAGTTCAGAGTACATGAGTTTAGAATTTAGAAGTGAGCTGGCGCAGGGCCCCTTGCACTTCGACTACGCTCAGTGACCGGGTCGCTGCGCTAGCTCACTTCTAAATTCTAAATTCATGTATTCATGTATTCTTCACTCAAAAAACGGAAATTACCAATCGCTTGATCCCCCTACCTCCGCATCATCAATATCCCCATACTCATTATCCAGCTCAACAACCCAAAAATAAAAATCCGGAACCCGGTCAAATCAATAAAATTGAACCTCAAGACCAGCCCGATCAGTACAAGCAACAAAAACACAATTCCCAAATAACCTACCCATTGGGGAAAAACTGCCGTCCGCAGGATCAGCACCGACCAAATGCCCATCGCCAAAAGAATCGAAATAATGAACACATAATCCATGGGGTGATTGATGGCTGTGCCGTACCTGACAATGGATTGAACTACCTCTGGTTGGGATTGAATCACCTCAGTTGAATGAGATAAAAACAAGGGCAATGTCAGGCCATTGATGGTCCCTGCGATCATGGCGGCAACCAGGCCCAAAGCAGCCATCATAAACGCCAGAGTCGCTACCCGGCCAGGCGTTTGCAGCGCCTCCGAAATGCCATAAAACCCAAAACCAATAAAAGGCAAACACAAAATGGCCAGCGAATTGGTATTTCTGGAGGGGAGTCATCAGGTTGTCAAAAAAATGAACCCTGCTCGTAGCGTGTTCCAACACTTTACCCAATTGTAGGAAAACTGGCGATACCGCAATAAGCTCATGCAAGCGGAACACGGATAATTCAAAAATGGAACAATCTGTAAAAGCCTTGATGCAACAATCCGAGGGCTTCTGGTTGAAAAAGCTGCTGGCATTCAGAAACCATTCCCGGTCCAGGTGTAGGTCGACCACATTTAATTCATTGTCCGCTTTGTAGTTGAATTGATAAAGGGCACCACTCAGGTTGTAAAAAACCGAAGAACAAACGCCTCCCTCGGGCAAAACGATTTCATCTTTGCTCAGCTTGCGGTACACAATTTTGGATTCAAACAACCGTACCTGCTCTTCATTAAAATTTCCGATTTGTTTCAAAATGGTCGCAGTCATGCCTGAGTGATATTTAGCCTTAAAAATACATACTATCTGGGTTTAACCCCGTAGGTTTTCATCGCTCCTTCAATCTGGCTCTGCTCGGTGGTGCTGTCCGGGAACAACCAATAATTGGGTGCCAGAATGGAATCGACTTTGGTCACTTTGATTTCAATGACGCATTGGACAGGGTATTTGTCTGAAAACAAGTCAGCGAAACGTTTTGCTTTGGCGGCGAAGGAGGCATCTTCTTTGCCGATGAGTTTGGCTTCACCTTTTAGTTTGAAACCTTTTTGGGTAAACACATCCACAAAACTGACGCTGACCTTGGGTTGCTGCGCAATGTTGTGCACGCTATTGGGCGAGGCGATATTGGCAATCAGCAGGGTATCATCATCCAGGTAAGTGAACATTTCCTTGGGGGAAACATTGGGTTGCTGGTCTTCATCCACGGTGGCCAACCAGCAGAGTACACAGGTGTCGATGGATTTTTTGATGTCGGTGGTGAGCATGTTGTGGTGGTATTTTGATTATTAACTCAAATTACACAATCCTGAATGAAGCAGGTGACTTTCAGTGAACGACCAGCGGCAGAGCCGCCAAAACGTCTGTAGCATTTAGGTCGTGCAAGGCTGTTAAAAGGTGCAGAGCACCGGAACAAAAGACAATAGTTGCGGTACTACGTACCTCAAAATCTACCTTCGTTCCTTGAGCTACAGACGTTTTGGCGGCTCTGCCGCTGGTCGTTATGCCTAAGATCTCCCAATTCTATGATAATCAAATCGCCTCAAGTCTATTCAAAATTCGAACATTGCTTCTATTGACGTTTCACGGCTATGCCGCTGGCACTTAACTTATTTTTTCTTCACCTTAATTCGGACACTTTTTACGACAATTTGGGCTTTGTTAAGCCCCAAATGCCCAAAACCTTCTCCCTCATTGCTCAGCGAATCGACCATTTCAAACCTTCCAATTACATTCAGCAAGCCTATTTTTTGGTCATATTTGTTGTGGATTTTGCTCAATTGTCCCCTAATGAGCAACCATTTCCACCCCTCGTAATAATCGTCAAAATTCACATAGACCCGGTGATTTAAGTCACATTTTTCAAATCCAGATGCGCTCCAATACTCTTCTACACCGGAATAAATCAATCTGGTTTTGATCAGCTGTTCATTGTATTCTCCCAATTGGCAAAAAGTTACCTTTTTTGCGGCATTTAGATTACCCCCGGTTCCTGAACCAACCCTGAAAAGGCTACAAGAGGGCAGAAAGGTTAAAAATAGCCCAAGCAATGGCAAGTAACTAATCTTCATTGAAGCAATACTGGTCATCATGAATCATTTGAATTCAGAATTTAACAAAATCTCATCCATTCCTATTCATCCATTTTACGAACTATCTTTCACTTCTTCCCTATCCATTTCGCAAAATCCACTTTGTCAAACCCCTCAAATTCCAGTTGCTTTTGTGTTTTGCAATAATTAATGATCATTGGGAAGTTTTTCGCTTTGTCCGCTTGTACCATAAACCGATACCTTTGTTTGGGCTCTGCAGCAGGGTTTTCAAAAACGGCAATCCCTCTTTTTTTATCTACCATATGAATACGGATGGTTTTTTGCGTGTTGTTGTATCCGCTTAGTTTGAATTGGTAAGTTGCTGCATTTGGTTTCGCAAATGCAATAATGCGATTGGTAAGGGGACCATCACTATAGCAAATGTTGTAGGTTGAATCAGTAATCGCTACATTTTCATTGCCCATGTAATCAGAGGGTGAATACAAATAAAATTGACCATTGTAGCGATATAGTAAACACCACCGCCTGGGGAGGTCACCCAAATCGTATTTGGCCAGAGGTTTAGAATTTTTCCCTTTCAAAGATTTTATGGAGGTGGAATAATTTTTCTGTTCAAGTTGTTTAAAATTTAAATCTGCAATCCAATCATAATATTTTGAGTCAGGCTTTTGCTCAATAAAAATGGCATGGTACACCCCATTTGCAGTGTTTTTAAAAATAAAGCTGGTATCCTGCGCAAAGGATGACCAAGTTGAAAGCAGCAATAGACCAATAATCAGGTTAGTTTTCATCGTCTACGTAGTATTGACTGTTTTCAAAACAACACCCCGCATTGAACGCAAGTTTTCCCCCTTTCACTATTTCAATTCAACTTTTCTCTCTACATTGCGCCGTAAAAACTTATTCAGCACAAAATGGGCCTAAAGCCTAAGCACTAATCAATAAAAACCTAACCGACCGCTGGTCAGTTAGGTTTTTATAATTTATACACAACCTTATGGGAATCGATGTACTATTGGGCCTCCAGTGGGGCGATGAAGGAAAGGGTAAAATTGTGGACTACCTGGCACCAAAATACAACATTGTCGCCCGTTTCCAGGGAGGCCCCAATGCCGGGCACACCCTCAAGTTTGATGGCAAAAAATTTGTCCTGCACACCATCCCTTCCGGTATTTTCCGC